>CAZCTC010000051.1:0-57060 GCA_964501335.1 uncultured Anaerolineales bacterium
AAAAGGGGAAGGGGGAATTTGCACGCCTTCTGAGGCGTGCAAATTCCCCCAAAAACAAACTTTCTATTTGGCCGGGAGGGTGAAGTAGAAGCGGCTGCCGGAGCCGGGGGTGCTTTCCACGCCGGCGCGGCCGCCCAGTTTTTCGACGATCTGGCGCACGATGGAGAGTCCCAGGCCGTGGCCCTGGGCATGAGCCTGATGGATGCGGGTGAAGGGCACGAAGAGCCGGTTCTGTTCTTCCTGGGTCAGGCCGGCGCCGTTATCGTGAACCCAGAAGCGGATTGAGGGGGCGGTTTGTTCCCGGAGCAACAGTTTTTCGCCCGGGATCAGATCCCAGCCCAGTTCGACCTGGGGGGGGTCGCCGCCGTATTTGATGGCGTTGCTGATATAGTTGACCCAGATTTCTTCGATCCAGGGTGCGTGTCCGATCGCTTCGGGCCAGGAGGCGGGGAGCGTGATTTGACAGGCGGATTGCTCGATTTCGTAGACCATGCGTTCCCGCACTTCTGCGATCAGGGCGGCCATGTCCAGGGGGACGACGTCGATTTTTTCCAGCTTGCTGACATTGGCCAGCAGCAACAATTCGTCGATGATGTTGTTCATGCGGGTGCCGGCGCTTTCAATGCGCAGCAGGTTCTTTTCAATTTCTTCCGGTGTCATACGATTGTATTTATGTTTGAGCAGTCCGTTGAATCCCAGAATGGCGGTGAGGGGGTTTTTCAGGTCGTGAGCCACGGTGTGAGAGAAGGCGTCCAGTTCGGCGACGCGCTGCTGGAGATCTTTTTGCAGAAATTGCAGCGAGAGGTGGGTCTGAACGCGCGCCAACACTTCTTCGACGTGAAAAGGTTTGGTGATGTAATCGACGCCGCCGATGGTAAAGGCCCGCACTTTATCTTCGGTGGTATCCAGGGCGCTGATGAAGATGATGGGGATGGTGCGCAAAGCCGGATCGGTTTTGATCTGTTCGCAGACCTGATAGCCGTTCATTTCCGGCATCATCACATCCAATAGAATCAGATCGGGAGGATTGGTGCGAACCGAGTCAATGGCCAGGGGACCGTTATTGGCGACCCGAACTTTGTAGCCGTTTTGGATCAACATTTGAGAGAGGAGACGCAGGTTTGCCGGCGTATCATCAACGACCAGAATATGGGTTTCTTTTGGCGGGTTCATAATTTATTCCTTTTTATTAATCGTCGTGACATCAGGGGGGAAGCTTTGTTGAATTAAACGGAGGATGTTTTCCAATTCGAAGTTATCCAGAAATTTATTCAGCTGAACGGCCAGTTCGGCATTATATTCGCCGGTTTTATGGATGAGGATGGTCATCCATTCCAGATCGCCGTCGATGGTGGCCTGTTTCAGCTCCAGGAGTAAAGAGGCCGGCAGCGTGGAGAGTGCGGCCGTGATTTTTGAGTTATCCATGGCGTTGTCGAGCCGGTGAGTGGGTTCTTCCGCATTTTTCTCTAGAGAGAGGGCTTGCATTTCGACCGGAATCGTGAACTCAAAGCGGCTGCCCTGGTTGACCGTGCTTTCCACCGTCAACGAGCCTCCGAGGAGGTGTATCAACTGGTTACAAATGGGAAGTCCCAGGCCGGAGCCGGATTGGCGGGTTTGAGAGTTGAGGGCGAAGGCCTCAAACAGGTGGGGGAGATCTTCTGGCGCGATTCCGATGCCGGTATCGGTTACGGTGAATTGCAGATAGAGATGTTGGGGGGCGGTTTGTTCCGTGGGCGGATGGCTGCGTTTGACTTGCAGCGTTACCCGGCCCGTCAGGGTGAATTTTACCGCGTTGCCCAACAGATTGACCAGGATCTGGCGCAATTTTCCCCCGTCGACCAGGAGCTGCCGGGGGATCGTGGGGTCATAATAAATGGTCAGCCCCAGACCTTTGGCCGAGGCGGGAAGTTGGAAGATTTCTTCCAGGTCGAGCAGCAAGCGTAACAGGTCGATGGGGCGGGGATGCAGCTCGATTCGACCGCTTTCGATGCGGGACATTTCCAGAATGTCGTTGATCAGCGTGAGCAGATGTTCTCCGCTGCGGCTGACGATGCTGAGGTTTTCTCGTTGTTGTTCGGTGAGATTAGGATTGTCAGCCATTAATTGAGTAAATCCCAGGATGGCATTGAGCGGCGTACGTAATTCGTGGCTGATATTGGCCAGAAAGATGCTTTTCGCGCGGTTGGCGCTTTCGGCTGCTTCTTGAGCCTGGCGGGCCTGGTTGTAGAGGTGGGCGTTTTCGAGAGCGCCGGCGATCTGTCCGGCGATTGTCTCTGCCAGTTCGGCTTCGTCAGGCGTAAAGGTTTTGCCGGGTTGGTCGGACAGCAGGACGTACATTCCGATGGATTCCCCATGCGCACGGATGGGAACGATCATCATAGCGTTGATCTGGTTGCCCATAGAAAAGTTGCGAAGATGGAAAGCGAAGGGGCTGGCGGCAATGTCATTGAGGATCAGAGCCCGCCCTGTGTTCAAAGGCGGCTGTTGCAAGAGATTCCCGGCCAGGGGGAAATCTCTGCCCATATGTGTGTGGGGGGTCGGGTCATTTTTGGCGTAAAAAGCGACCACGCTTTGTTGTGAATGATCGGCATTTAATAAGGTGACTCCGCCGGCGGTGGTATCAAGCAATTCGACAACTTCTTTGATGATGCCGTTCAGAGTCTGTTCGAGATCGGTCAACTTATTCATGGTTTGGGTGATGCGATTGAGCGTGGAGAGTTCATTCAGTCGCTGCTGAAGGTCGAGGTTGGCCTGTCGGATATTTTCTTCGGCTTCCCGGCGGCTGGTGATGTCGTGAGAGACGCTCATGATTCCGGTGACTTCGCCTTCGGTGTTGGTGAGCAGAACTGAGGAGAGTTCTACCCATACCGGAGAGCGGTCATATTTAAGCAGTTTGTGTTCGCGAAGGCCCTGAATCAGGTTTAAATGGGTAAGACGTTCGCGAAGCCAATCGTGTTCGGACGGGTCAAACCAATGGAGGACTGGAGTGCCGATCAGCGTTTCATCGGGCGGAATTTCCAATAATTTATAGGTTTGGGGGGTAGCGAATTCGATTTCTCCGTGCCGATTGGTGATGGCGATGCCGTCAGGAATAATGCTGAGGATGTTGCGATAATATTCCTCTGATTGGTAGAGTTCCCGGCGCATCGTTTCCAGGCTTTCTGCCATCTGGTTGAAGGCGGTGGAGAAATCGCCCATGAAATTTAACCGTTGGTCGAAATGGCCTTTGGTGATCATTTGGGCCTGCCAGGTGAGGTGTCGCAGACCGGCTTGCAGGCTTTTGAGGCAGCCGGCGGCGATGCCTTTCTGGTCGAGGTTGAGGGAAAGATCGCCGCGGGCGAG
The DNA here is from genome assembly GCA_964501335.1 of uncultured Anaerolineales bacterium. Classification (GTDB taxonomy): domain Bacteria; phylum Chloroflexota; class Anaerolineae; order B4-G1; family SLSP01; genus CAZCTC01. The sequence goes on from CAZCTC010000051.1 coordinate 3,343, forward strand.
GGCCAGGGTAAATTGTTGGGTGTCGAGCAGGTAGGACTGGATGAACTGGAAGTCGGGATGGTGGGTCAGGGTTTCGGGCAGCGGAGAGGGCACCTCTCCCGTGAGGATGATGGCCTTCAATATTCGCAGTGCTTGAGTCACCGGATCTTCGGGCGACTCAAGGGGTAAGGATGGGGGTAAAGAATTTTCGTTCATGACATTCTCATCTTTTTCAAGATTGCAACAGGTTGCGGATGGTGACCAGCTCGAAATTAAGGGTGAGGTCGGTAAGTTGTTGAGCCGTTACGCTTTCGGATTCGCGGATTTCTTCGATCAGGGCCATCATCCAGTCGATATCTCCTTCACGGACGGCGCGCAGCATCGTTTTAGTCCAGGCTTCCGGCAAGTGATCCAGGGATAGATTCGGAGGCGGTTGCGGCGTGGATTGGAGGGAATCTTCAGCGCAGACAAACCGTATTCCGAGGTGCCGGGTCAGCGCGTCGAATATCTCGGTTTCGCGGAAGGGTTTGCGGATAAAGTCATTGCAGCCTTCGGCGAGGATTTCAGCGCGTTCTTCATCGAAGGCACTGGCCGTCAGGGCGATGATGATGGGGGAGAGAAACTCCGGTCGGCTCTGACAGATATCTCTTATGCGGCGCGTCGCTTCGTGTCCGTCCATGACCGGCATGCGTATATCCATCCAGATCAGGTGCGGCTGCCAGTTCATCCAGGTTTCCAGCGCTTCCTGTCCATTGGTTGCTTCGCGCAGTTCGAAGCCGAAGGGGCGGAACAATTTGAGGAGCAGTTGGCGGTTGGCCTCGACATCTTCGACAATCAGAAGTCGGTAGGTGGATTGATCGGTTTCCAGGGCCACGATATGGCGGCGGGTGTGGTTTTGTTGTGGGGCGATCGTTTCGTGCCGCGGCGGTCGTGCCGCGATTTCCAGTTTAAAGAGGCTGCCCTGGTTGACGATGCTTTGGGCTGTGAGATCGCCGCCCATCAGGCGGGCGAATTCCCGGCTGATGGCCAGACCGAGCCCGGTTCCCTGCCGGGATTGTCGGCCGCTTTCGGTCTGGACGAAATCCTGGAAGAGCTGTCCGATTTCTTCTGGAGCAATGCCGGGACCGGTGTCTTCGATTTCAAATTGCAGGCGATAGGATTCGGCGAGGGGGAGGCTGTCCAATTGCCGGACCCGTAAGGTCACTCCGCCTTCCGTGGTGAATTTAAGTGCGTTGCCCAGCAAGTTGATGAGGATCTGGCGCAGTTTGTTTTGATCGGCATGGAGATAATGCGGGGTCAAGGGGTTCAGTTCAAAGAGCAGTTGCAGGTTCTTTTCGGCGGCTCGCAGGCTGAAGAGTTCTTCCAGAGTATGCAGCAATTGGGGGAGGTCGAAATCCTCTTCCTGTAAGGTAATCCGGCCGGCCTCGATTTTTGAAAGCTCCAGGATATTGTTGATCAAGGTGAGGAGATGTTCGCCGTTGTGTTCAATGATGTCCAGATTGGATTGTTGTTCGAGGGTGAGATTGTCATCCCGGCCCATCAACTGGCTGAATCCAAGGATGGCATTGAGCGGGGTACGCAGTTCATGGCTCATATTGGCCAGGAAGGTGCTTTTGGCCTTGTTGGCCATTTCTGCTTTTTCCTGGGCCTGACGAGCGGTGGCGTTGGCCGTGATCAATTCGGCGGTTCGTTCGGCGACTTTTCGTTCCAGTTGAGCCTGTTGGTCGCGTACCAGTTGATCGTGTTCCTGGCGGACGATGTTGATGCGGTCGCCCAGGGCCAACGAGAAGGAGAGCACCAGCCAGACCAGGCCGAGGGGGGCGCCCTGGCGAGTCAATCCGTCGTTGGGGAGGATGTTGAACTGGGCCAGGATGGTGATGGTGCAGCCGACAAAGACGCCGATCCATCCCCAGATGTAGTAACGGACCGGGCGATAGCGGCGGTAGGCCAGCAACAACGTGATGGCCAGCATGGCTACGATGCTGAAGAGGCTGAGGACCAGGGCCAGGGTCAGGATCAGGCCGGGGGCAAGGAAGGGAATCAACAGGACCAGTATCAGCCAGCTGCCGATGAGCAGGTGGAGGAAGGTGTGCCAGCGAGGGGTTTGGGTGCGGGTCGAGAGAAATTCGCTGACGAAGGCGATGCCGGAGATGACCGTGAGGGTGTGGATCAAAGGCTGGAAATACTGGCTGTTGGAGCCCAGATTGGGGAGCAGGTATTGGTAGATCAATCCATCGGCGTAGAGGCGGTAGCCGGTGACGCTGAGGATAAAGACGACATAGTAGAGGTAGCTTTTTTCCCGTAGGGAGAAAAGCAGGAAGAAATTGTAGCCGCTCATGATCAACAGCGCGCCGTAAAAGAGGCCCAGGCCGAACTGTTCGACGGTTTCCGAAGCGGCAAAGGCCTCTTCGGACCATAAAGTCAACGGCAGGGCCAGGGCACTATGCGTCTGAAACCGTAGATAAAAGGTTTCTTCCTGGTGGGACGGGAGGGTGAGTTTGAAGATATGCTCATGATTGGGCATGTCACGTCGGGAAAAGGGGAGATAGCTGCCGCCTTGCCGGATCAAGCCGGCGGAGGTGTAGAGATCGATGGAGTTCATTTCAGGTGTGCTCAATTGCAGGAGCCAGTGAGTGCGGCTGGTGGAGTCATTGCGGACATGGAAGCGTACCCAGATTGCTGAGGTGGTATAGCCGAAGTTGAGAGAATCGGTCTGGTTGTGGATGAAACGGTGGCTGTATTCAGGTTGCAGAATTTGATTCAGAGTCAACTGGCCGCTGGGGTCTTCCAGGTAATCCAGGTAGGGGCCTAACGGATATTGTCCCGCGTCGCTGGTGAGGGTCAACTCCGGGGTTTGGGCCAGGGTGCGCAAGGGCAGGAGGAGGCTGGTCAGGGTCAAGACCAGGGCCAGGGCCAGGAGACTCACGATAAATTGATGCTTGCTGAAGTGATGTGCCATGGAGCAATTGTAACCTGTTCTATTAAAGAGTGCCAGTTGATTTAACTGTTTTTTAGAGGACAGGGTGGTAGATAAAAGGGATTTCAAATAATTTTTCCTTGACGTTTTCCTGTTTTCTATTATGAATGGGGGGGGGAGAATTTGCTCAATGAGGTATTCTATGCGGAAGATCACAATGGGATTGTTGGGGGCGTTGCTTTTTCTGGCTGCCTGTGAGGGGACAACGGAGAGGCCCGCTTCAGAAGCTGTTCCGACAGCTACCCGGCGGGCTGTTTCGGTCGATGCGGCAAAAGTGCAGTGGGAAACCATGGCGAATCGGTATTTGAATTCGGATGCTGAGATGCCGGCCTGGCAATATGTGCCTAAAATTGCCGTGGATGGGGCCGGCAATGCGTTGGCCGTATGGACGGATTATCGTCATGGGGATGCCGATGTCTATAGCGCTTACCGGCCGGCGAATGGAGATTGGGAAGCGGCGGTTCAGGTCGGGAACAGCAAACAATATCATGAGCAGTTTATGCCTCAGATTGGGATGGATGGGGCGGGCAATGCCTGGGCGGTCTGGATTGAGAATGAATATGGGTTATATGCGGCTTACCGTCCTGCCGGGGGCGAGTGGGGGCCGGGGGAATTGATTCCCGGCACCGAGCAGGGAGGGGGGTCTTCTCTGGTTGTGGATAAGGCCGGGAATATCTATCTGTTGTGGGCAGATTTTCGTAGGGACAGGGGTGATATTTATTTTGCTTACCGTCCCGTCGACGGAGAATGGGAGGAGCCGGTGGCAGTGGATCCCCGGATACCGCCAGGAGAGCAATGTGCTCCCGCCTTGACCGTGGATGAGGCTGGCCATGCTTATGCCGTTTGGGAAGACGGTCGGAAAGATGACGGCGGACTCTATTTTTCATCCCGGGGAGTCGATGGAACGTGGGAAGTTCCGGAGCGGATTTCAACGTTCAAATATTTTACGAATGATTATTATCCGGATGTGGTGTCGGATAAGGAGGGCGGGGTTTACGTTGTGTGGTTGGAGAAGTTCAAGGACGATACCAATATCAATTTTGCCTATCGCTTGGCCGGCGGGGATTGGACTGTAGAAAAACAGATTGACGATGTTTTGAAATTGGATCATGCCGATGCACCGGTTTTGATCATTGATGCTAAAAATACGATCCATCTTTTCCTGGCCATTCAGGAACTGGATCTCAGATCGGGGCACAACAGAGAAAACAATTCTGATGTTCAGTGGGTTTATTCTCTGGAGCGAGCTGCCGGCGAAGAATGGGAGTTAGGGGAACGTGTGGATGATAATCGCCGGGAGATCGGCATAATCAGAGATCCGGAGGTGGTGATTGATTCCCGGGGCAATTTCTATGCGGTCTGGGCGGATGGACGGGAATGGGTCAACGATATCTATTTTGCTTATCGAAAAGCGAGTGGCGTCTGGCGCGCGAATGAGCGAATCAGCGACGATCCTTTTGCGCCCCGGCAGGTCAATCCTTCCCTGGCGCTGGATGGGAAGGGAAATGTCTATGCATTATGGCAGGAGAATAAGAATAATTCTTCCGAACTCTATTTTTCTTATCGTCCGACGCTGGGAAAATGGGAGGCTCGGGAAAAAGTCTATGACGATTCGGGGCCGGCAGCTCCTATCAATCCGACGCTGGCGGTGGATGCGGCCGGGAATGCGTATGCGTTGTGGCAAAACCATCAGGGCAGTTTCAACGATCTTTACTTTTCCTGGCGGCCGGCAGGGGGACACTGGCAGACGGCCACCCCGATGTATGAGAATTTCGAGAACCGTGAATTTCCGGTTTTACGTTCCGATGCGGCCGGGAATCTGTATGCTTTGTGGTTGAACCATGAGTTCGATGTCTACTTCTCTTATCGTCCGGTGGGCGGAAAATGGGAAGAAGGTGAGCTGCTCGCGGATACTTGGCGGAAATCGGGAGCTTATCCGACACTGGCTGTTAATCGAAAGGGCGAGGCCTGTGCTGCCTGGGTCAGCGTTTTGGAATCCGGAAATTCGACGTTGACGGCTATGTGCCGGCGCGCTGATGGGACGTGGGGCAATCATCGTGATTTTACTACCTATAAATGGGATCGGGTTTGAGCAGAAGCTCCGGCGGCTCTGATTCTGGATGAGGCGGGCAATGCCTATCTGGCCTGGCGAGATGTGAAAGACGGCAATGCGGCACTTTTTATTTCAGAGCGGCCGGCGCAGGGTAAGTGGGAGGGGCCGGTTGAATATGAGGATTTCGACAGGACTGCTTATTATCCTTCCTGGGCGGTGAATGCCCAGGGGGATCTCTGTCTGGTTGCGTCTGTGATTGGGGATGACCGCGGGGTGGATTGGAAAATGATCTGCCGGCCTGTCGGGGGGGAATGGGGGACCGGGGATTTTCTTACCGATGAAGACCATCGGGGCGGCAAAGACAGCCCTCCGGCGGTGGTGTTAGATAACCAGGGTAATTTTTATGCGCTTTGGTCGGAAAAGTGGGATGATGAAGTGAAAATTTTGACCTATACCTTTTTGCGGCAGATCATTAAGAAGTAGGTCTAAAACGTGAAACGTGAAACGTAATGGGGAATTTGCAGGCCGCCGGGGTGGCTCTGGGAAAGGGCCATGTTTTCGTGCATGGCCCCTTCCCCAACCCTCCCCCCTGTAGTTGTACAGGCCCGGCGGGCTTTTGGGAGATTCTTTGCGAAGATGCGCCGCCGGCATCGAGGTGAGGGTGCAGAGAGCGTCGTCGGGGCGGCTCTGGGAAAGGGCCATGATTTCGTGCGCATTCTGATGCGCACGAAAATATAAACAAAAAAGTTCTCTCTGCCCGTCCTGCGCGGCATATCTTAGATGGAAAGCGACTTGTGCGGGTGAGGTGGATTCCCCAAGCAGGTGCAACGCACTCTGATCTTGCAAGGACAGGCGGTTTGCCTTCAAGGTGGAACGTTTGAATCGATGGGGCTATTTTCAAGACAGGAGGCCCTGCATGGACATGATCCGTCCCTGGCTTTATATCGGCAAATATCGGGAAACGCTGGATGCGGATTTGCTGGCGGCCCGGCGAATCGGAGCGGTGTTACAACTGGCTGAAGCCGTGGACCAACCGGGAGTCAGCTCGCTCTATTTGCCTGTGGAGGACGGCGAGCCTTTGCCGCCGGCGTTGCTCCGCCAGGGCGTCGATTTTGTGTTGGGGTGCAAAGAGCGCGGGCTGATTGTGTTGATCGCCTGTGGCGCGGGCATGAGCCGATCGGCAGCTTTTTCCGTGGCGGTTCTAAAAGAGGCGGAGCAGTTGAGCCTGAAGGCGGCGCAGATCTGGGTGAAGACCCGACATCCCGAGACATTGATCCATCCGGTGATCCGGGAATCATTGGAAGAATACTACGGAGAATCTATGCCGTGAGGCTAAATATGGAAAAATGATTCGAGGCCGCCGTCTTCGGCGGCCTCGAATCATAAAAGAACCTTACTCGCTGGTCATGCGTTCGTGCATGATCCGCATATTGTTGGCGAAGGCGGCAGCTGCCCAGACATCTTTCCACTGATCGAAGGGGGCCGGGATCTCCTCCCGGGCGGCGTCCTCGGCTGTGCCGTGGTTCCGGATCACTTCCGTTACCAGCCGTTCCACCGTCATGATGTACTGTTCCTGCATGGCCAGATCGCCTAAGTTCCCCAAGGGGCCGTGACCGGGTATGATGACCGACAGGTCGAAATTTTCCAGACTTTGCAGGATATCGATCCAGTTCTGCGGGTCGCCGTCGGCAAAGAAGGGATGGCTTTGAATGAAGGCCAGATCGCCCATGAAGGCGATGTGGTCTTCCGGCAGGATCATGAAGGTGTCGCCGGCGGTATGCCCGCTGCCCAGGCTGAAAAGTTCCACGCTGCGTTGACTGCCTTGAATGACAATGCGCTCTTCAAAGGTCAGATTGGCGAAGCGGGGGGTCAACATGGGGATGGCGGCCAACAGACTGCGCTGCATCTGGATCTGAGCTTCGAGCGCTTCTTTTTGTTTGTGATTGGATTCAGCGAAGGCCTGCGCTTCCAGCGCGCTTATCTGGTTGCGGAGATGGTCGGGCTGGGCCTGATACTGGCTGATGTAATCCAGATCTTCCAGCATTTTGTCGCGGGTTTTGTGGGTCGCCAGGATGGGCGTCGACGGCGCGAAGACCTGGTTGCCGTACCAGTGATCGGAATGGCCGTGGCTGTTGACGACGTAGGTAGCGGGGCGGCCGGTCAGGGTTTCCGCGGCAATCCGTAAATCTTCGGCGGCCATCGGCGTAAGGAAGGTATCGAAAATCAGAGTCTGGTTGCCCAGGTCGACGATGCCGGCATTGCTGTGGGCGTCGCCGCCGTCGCTGGCGATAGCGGCGTAGAGACCTTCACCGACCATTTCCAGATGAAAATGCCGGGATTCCGGCAGAGGGAGCGCTTGTTTGGTCATTACAGGTTCCTTCTTTTGGACTCTTTTGGATTTACATCCGAGATAGAATCTCGGCCTTTTTGCTGTCATATTCGGCCTGGCTGATCAGTCCATTGTCGAGCATCTGTTTGAGCTGCTTCAGCCGTTCTACCGGATCCTCCCGGGGGGCGACCGGTGGCGTGGTGGTAGGCGTCTTGCCGGCGAAATTGCCGCCCAGGAGCAGGCCGGCGGAAGCCCGTTTGTCTTCCAGTTCGCGCTGGCGCCGTTCTTCCAGCATTTTTTCTTCCATTTCCTGAGCGAGGGCGTAGAGCCGGCGGGCCTGGGCTTTGGGCAGGTAATCGACGACCAGTTGCTGGCCTTCGATCGTCATCAGGGTGAGGGTGGCTCCCATGACGTTTTCTTTCAATTCGGCGTTTTGTAGATCTCGCCAGATGTAATCCTCGAAATCGACCTGGCCCAGCAGTCGGGGATGATAGATGATGAAGCGGCGGGTGGTCATGACGACGCACTCGGGGTTGATGTTGACGACGGGTTTGGCCTGGACGGCGATATAGAGGATCTCTTCGCCGCTGGTGAGAATCTGGGTGACTCTTTCATGGATTTTTTTGACGATATCCGAATCCTGATCTTCGGTGAGGAATCGTTTCAAGGCGGGATCGATAGCTTCTTCCTGGGACGGGTCTTCAAACATAATACGCTTCCCCTTTCATCCTCAACATAGGTTGGATCTGGTTTTACGGCCGGTGGATCAATTTCAGGCCGTCGTGGCATCCTTATTATAACCTAAAGAGATTTTTTTATTGTATTGTGTATTTTTAGCGTCCCGCAATAGATACTTTTCTGGTAAAAGGCGACGCGCTGGATGGGGGAGAGAGAGTTTTTTTTGTTTATGTTATCGCGGGCTTCGGAAAGCCCGCGATAACATAGTTTTTTTCTTTTGCTTTTCAGGGCTAACCGCACAGATCCTTTTTTATTCATGCGCGACGCGCTGGATGGGGGGAGAGAGTTTTTTGGTTTGTGTTTTTGCGCGCATAAGAATGCGCGCAAAAACACGAGCTTTTTTCTCTGCGCCCTCGGCGCCTTTGCGGTGAAATCTGAGTGAATTATGCGGTATTGCGTTTTTTCTTTTGCTTTTCAGGGCTAACCGCACAGATCCTTTTTTATTCATGCGCGACGCGCTGGATGGGGGGGAGAGAGTTTTTTGTTCATTTTTTCCGTTTTTCCGGGTAATTGCTGTCGCAAATGGCTTAAGTTGCTTGATGAGCCTGCTTTCTTCGAATTATTATGATTGACTCCTATGGAGTCCCTCTATATAATAGATAAACAACTGATAAATAGGATTTAATCGGTTGTTGATCGCCTTACAGCTTTCGGTCTTCACTGGACCGGCTTATCAAAACTTTTCCGTGGTCCTCCCACGGAACACCAACATACTTTCATTTTTGCGTTAAGGAGGCAGGCAATGCCCAGGAAAACGATCGATCTTCCCTATCGAGTGGAATATCTTTCCATTTTAGATGAAAACGGTCAGCTGGATGCGGATCTCGATCCTCATTTAGATGACGAGCTGGCTATGAAATTGCACCGGGCCATGTTATTGGGCCGGCGCTTTGATGAGCGGATGCTGAGTTTGCAGCGTCAGGGGCGCATCGGGACTTTTGCTCCGATTAAGGGGCAGGAGGCTTCCAATGTCGGGGCGGTTGCCGCGTTGCGCGAGACGGATTGGATGGCGCCTTCTTTTCGGGAGACGGCCGGGCTTCTGTGGCGCGGTTTTACGATGGAGGGTATTCTGGCCTATTTTGGCGGTTATGACGAGGCCGGCCGCATTCCGGATGAGAGCCGTACCTTGCCGGTTTCGATTCCGGTGGGCTCTCAGTTGCTGCATGCCGTCGGGATCGGGATGGCGGCCCGTTACCGTCATACCGACGAGGTGGCGATGACCTTCTTTGGCGACGGCGCCACTTCTGAAGGCGATTTTCACGAAGCGCTCAACTGGGCCGGGGTTTTTCAAGTTCCGGTCGTTTTTGTCTGTCAGAACAACCATTGGGCCATTTCGATCCCCCGGAGCCGGCAGAGCCGTTCGGAGACGCTGGCCCAGAAGGCCCTCGCTTACGGTATCCCCGGCCTTCAGGTCGACGGGAACGATATCCTGGCGGTCTACTCGGCTGTTCATGAGGCGGTGGAGCGTGCCCGTAGCGGCGGCGGCCCCACGCTGATCGAGGCCGTTACTTATCGCCTGGCGATGCATACCACTGCCGACGACCCCAAACGTTATCGCACCGAGGAAGAGGTGGAATCCTGGAACAAGAAAGATCCGCTGGTGCGTTTTGAGAAATATCTCATCGACCGGGGCCTGTTGACCCAGGAAAAGCTGGCGGTGCTGGAAGATGAAGTGCGGGCTGAAATCCAGGGGGCGGTGGAACGGGCCGAGCAGATGATGTCGGCTCCGGTCGATCCTGTGAAGATGTTCGAGCACACGTACGAGACGATTCCTCCATCTGTCGCTGAGGAACGCGATGAATTGCAACGTGATTGGGCTGCCGCAGCCGGGAAGGAGGGCTGAACGATGGCTAAGATGACGATGGTTCAGGCTTTGAACCTGGCTTTGATGCAGGAAATGGAAAAAGACGATCGGGTGATCGTGATGGGAGAGGATGTGGGGCGGGACGGCGGGGTTTTTCGGGTGACCGAGGGCCTGATCGACCGTTTCGGAGAGGAGCGGGTAGTGGATACGCCGCTGGCGGAAGCTGCTATTGCGGGAGTGGCGATCGGGATGGCTGTGTATGGGCTGCGGCCGATTGCCGAAATGCAGTTTTCGGGGTTCAGCTATCAGGCTTTTTATCAGATGGAACAACATGCGGCGCGGCTGCGCCATCGTTCTCAGGGGCGTTTCTCTGTGCCGATGGTGATGCGGGCGCCCTATGCCGGCGGGGTGCGGGCGCTCGAACATCATTCCGAAAGTCGGGAGGCCTACTATGCGCATACGCCGGGGTTGAAGATGGTCATTCCCTCGGGGCCGCGCAATGCCCGGGCTTTGCTGCTCAGTGCGATCCGCGATCCCGATCCCGTGGTTTTTTATGAACCTAAGTCGATCTATCGGGCTTTTCGGGAAGAGGTACCGGACGAGGAAGAGATCTTTCCGATCGGCAAGGCGCAGGTTGTACGACCTGGTAAGGAGTTGACGATCATCTCCTACGGGGCGATGATGCGGCCGGCGCTGGCGGCGGCCGATATGTTAAAGGAACAGGACGGGGTCGAAGCCGAAGTGATCGATCTGTTGACGGTTTCGCCGCTGGATGATGTCACGCTGGCTGAATCGGTCCGGCGGACGGGGCGGGCGGTGATCGTCCATGAGGCGCCGCGCAGTTTCGGGCCCGGGGCTGAGATTGTGGCCCGGCTGATTGAAAAATCGTTCTGGTATCTGGAAGCTCCGATCAAACGAGTGGCCGGAGCGGGGATCATTTTTCCGTTATATGCCCGAGAACAGGCCTATCTCCCCGACGCCGGTCGCGTTTTCCGCGCGGCTCGCGAGGTGTTGGGGGCCGGGTAGGAAAGGGGAAAGTTAAAATGGCACGTGAGTTTAAATTGCCTGATCTGGGTGAGGGGATTCATGAAGGTGAGATCATTGCGGTCAAAGTAGCGGTCGGCGATATGGTCAAAGAAGAGCAGCCGATCTTCGAGGTTGAGACCGATAAGGCGGCGACGGAGATCCCATCGCCTTACAGCGGGCGGGTTACGGCGATCAATGTCAAAGCCGGGGATACTGTCCATGTGGGCGATGTGTTGATGGTTTTTGACGGGGGCGGCGAGGCGCCTGCGGTTACGCCTCCTGAAGAGAAGAGCAAGACCAGTCCGGAGAGTCGAGAGGCCCGGGGCGCGGCGGAGGGGCTGGAGAAGGCGGCCGGATTGCCGCCGACGACGAAACCAACACTGGTACCGGCTGCTCAGGAGCCGACGGCTCCAGTTGAGAAAGCGGCGCCGTCGCCGACGGAAGGTCCGGTGCCGGCTTCTCCGGCGACGCGGCGGCTGGCGCGCGAGCTGGGGGTGGATCTGCATCAGGTTCCCGGCAGCGGGCCGGCTGGTCTCGTTACGGCCGAGGATGTGAGACGTTTTGCAGAAGGGGCTCGCCCGGCGCAGCCCGAGCCGGAAGTCAAAGAAACGGTGGAAGAAGCGGCTCCTGTCCCGACGCCGGCGCAAGGGGGTGTCCGGGAGGTTACGGCGCCGCCCCTGCCCGATTTTGGAAAGTGGGGAGCGGTGGAGACTACGCCGTTGCGATCGGTGCGACGGGCGACGGCGCGGCATATGGCGCTGGCCTGGTCGCAGATCCCGCATGTCAGCACGACCGACGAGGCGGATATCACGGAGCTGGAGGCCTTTCGCCGTCGGCATCAGGCCGGGGTTGAAAAGCAGGGTGGCAAACTGACGTTGACCGTTTTCGCTTTGAAGGCCGCCGTGGCGGCGCTCAAGGCTTTCCCGATGTTCAACTCCAGTCTGGATATGGAGCGAGAAGAGGTGATTCTCAAGCATTACTATCACCTCGGCGTGGCGACGGATACCGACCGCGGGTTGATGGTGCCGGTGATGCGCGATGTGGACCGGAAGAGCGTGGTCGAGTTATCTAAGGAGCTTTCGGCCATGGCCTTGCGGGCCCGCGATGGGCAGACTCCGTTGGAAGAGATGCAGGGGGGGACCTTTACCATCACCAACATCGGGATGTTGGGCGGGCGGAGTTTCGCGCCGATCATCAACTATCCCGAGGTGGCGATTTTGGGGTTGGCCCGGGCCAAACTGGAGCCGGTGGTGCGAATGATCGGGGAGGGGGCGGAAGATTATGAGATTCGGCCGCGACTGATGTTGCCGTTAATTCTGGCTTTTGACCATCGGGTTGTGGACGGCGCCGAGGCAGCGCGTTTTCTCCGGCGGGTGGCTGAGCTGTTGGAGAATCCCGAAACGCTGTTGCTGACGTTATGAGAGGAGCGTGACGCCATGGTCATGGGAGAATTGACGCAGGATACTCAACTGGTGGTGATCGGTGGTGGTCCAGGCGGCTATGCAGCCGCCTTTCGGGCCGCCGATTTGGGGCTGGAAGTGACATTGGTCAATGCCGAGCCGCGATTGGGCGGGGTCTGTCTGTTGCGAGGGTGTATTCCTTCCAAGACGTTGTTGTATCTGACCCAGCTGGTCAACGATGTGCGACGGGCGGAGGCGATGGGGATTACCTACGGCGCGCCGCAGGTCGATCTGGCGGCGATACGTCGCTGGAAGGATAAAGTGATCGACAAACTGGTGCGGGGGTTGGATGGGCTGGCGAAACAGCGGGGGGTGCAGGTGATCGAAGCCCGGGCTGAGTTCGAGAGTTCGGAACAGTTGCGGCTGCATGGTTCGGAGATTGCCCATCTGCGGTTCAAGCAGGCGATCATTGCCACGGGGTCTACGCCGATTACGCCGCCGGGCATGGAGTCCCAGCCCGGCGGGCGGGTGCTGGATTCAACCGGGGCGTTGGAACTGCCCGACATTCCGCAGCGATTGCTGGTGGTCGGGGGCGGATACGTGGGAATGGAGCTGGGGTCGGTCTATGCGGCGTTGGGCAGCAAAGTGACAGTAGTCGAAATGGCCGATCGGCTGCTGGTCGGCGCGGATCGCGATCTGGCCCGGCCGTTGTTACGCCGGATTGAAGCGACGTTTGAGAAGATCTACCTGAAGGCCAAAGTGGCAGCTTTGCAGGAAAGCCCGGACTATGTCGACGTGACGTTGGAAGGGGCGGATATTAAAGAGCCGCAGCAGCGGTTCGATCGGGTACTGGTTTCGGTCGGGCGGCGGCCCAATTCGGCAGGCCTGGGGTTGGAGCATACCCAAGTGCAGCTCAATCCCCGGGGCTTTATCCAGGTCAATGAGGAGATGCGGACAGCTGATCCGCAGATCTTTGCGATCGGGGATGTGGTAGGCGGAATGATGCTGGCGCACAAGGCGATGCGTGAGGGGAAGGTGGCGGCTGAAGTGATCGCCGGGCAACCTTCGGCTTTCGATGTGCGGGCCATTCCAGCCGTTGTCTATACCGATCCGCAGCTGGCCTGGGCCGGCTTGACAGAAGAAGAGGCGGCCAAAGCGCAGCGGCCGATCAAAGTGGCGCGTTTCCCCTGGAGCGCCTCCGGGCGGGCCACGACGATGGGGGAATCGGAGGGGTTGACCAAGATGATCATCGAGCCGGAATCCCAACGGATCATCGGGTTTGGGATTGTGGGCCGGGATGCCGGCGAGATGATTGCCGAAGGAGTGCTGGCCGTGGAGATGGGGGCGTTGGCTGAGGATGTGGCGCTTTCGATCCATCCACATCCTACCCTATCGGAGACGGAAGGGGAGGTGGCGGAGCTTTTCCTGGGAGGTGCCACGCACATTTTAGGTAAAGTTTCTACTTCTCGATAAGAACCGATGCGAAGTTGTTTTTATTCATATTTTGGGCGGCTTTCTGAAGCCGCCCAAAATATGGGCTTTTTTCCAGACTAACCGCACAGGTTGGTTTTTTTTGTTTGTGTTTTTGCGCGCATTCTTATGCGCGCAAAAACATAGTTTTTTTACCCGCTAACCGCACCGGTTGTCTGATTTGCCTGTCGCAGCGGGTGAAATTATGTTTATGTGCTACGATAGTAGCAATTCTACCCCTGCCCCCTGAACCTTGATTGACGGGCGTCCCCATGAATCACCTTTAGTTAAGGAGGTATGCTATGCACAGGTTCGTTTTGTCCCTCTTGCTGCTGGTGAGTCTGGTTCTGCCGGCGGGCGTTATCGTTGCCCAGGCGCCTTTGAATGCCGATCCTCCATCCTCTCTGGTGCGGCTTGTTTTCATTCATCATTCTACGGGAGGGAACTGGCTGGCAGATCCCAATAACGATCAACCTTACGGTGGCCTGGGGCGGGCATTGATGGAGAATAACTATTTTGTCAGCGCTACCAACTATGGCTGGGGGCCCAATGCGATTGGGGATCGTACCGATATTCCCAATTGGCCGGAATGGTTTGTGGGTCCGGAGCGCGATCTTTATATGCAGGCGCTCTATACAGAAAGCGGTCAGAATTTCGGCGATTTCGGTTCCTGGCCGCGGCCGGCCCAGGAACCTGCCGGCGAAAACGTGATTATCCTGCTTAAATCCTGTTTTCCGAATTCCGATCTCTACGGCAGTCCCAACGATTCGCCGCTGGAGGTCCCCAATGATGAGTACAGTGTGGCCAATGCAAAGGCTGTTTATCAGGCTTTGTTGGGGTATTTTGAGAGCCGACAGGATCGTCTTTTCATTGTAATCACTGCGCCACCGCTGCGGGCCGAGGAAACCTCGCCTGATCGGGCCGCCAATGCCCGGGCCTTGAATGACTGGCTGGTCAACGATTGGTTAGCGGTTTATCCTTATTCCAATGTGGCGGTCTTTGATTATTACCATGTGCTGACTGGGGCGGGCAATCATCATCAGTGGAACGGTCAGGCGGTCGAGCATGTCCAGGGGCCCCCCAGCAATACGTCCGCTTATCCCAGTGGGGACAGCCATCCTTCTAGTGTAGGGGATCAGAAAGCCACAGCCGAGTTTGTGCCGTTGCTCAATTATTACTATCATCGCTGGCAGGCCGGGGGAGCTGCGGAGCGCCCGCCGGTGGCGACAGAGGAAGCGGCGACGGCGGTTCCTGTTTCAACCCCGGCTGAACCTCAAGGTGGAGCGGCCGGCGGCGGCAGCGGCGGTGGGACGATTCTGGGGGAATGGCATGCGGATGCCGGCGATGGGGGAACGGTTACCTGTGAATTGGATTCCAGGGTGGCTCATGGAAGCGGTCCTTCTTTACGAATGCAATACGGCCTTAGTACGGGGTGGGGCAATTGCGCGCAATATTACAACGGGCCGCAAAACTGGCAATCGGGGGAGGGGCTTTCTTTTTGGGTGCAGGCCGATCCGCCTGGTAAGATCATTTTAACGATTTTCTTCGGAGACGCTGAAAACGCCATGCCTTTCGATGTCCAATTTGAAGCCGGGCAGGACTGGCGGCAAATTTCCATTCCGTGGAGCGATTTCAAGCGGGCGGAGTGGGCAGATCCGAATGGGCCTGAAGCCGTAGATCCGGGGCGGATTACGGGGCTGGCCGTGAGCGGGGATACAGGTAAAGGGACCGTGTGGATCGATGATCTGGCTTTGATCAGTTCGACGTTGGTGGAAGAGCCGCCGGTTGTTCCACCCGTCACTCCGGCGGCGGGTGGGGGCGGGTGTGTGCCGGCGGCATTGGCGTTGCCGGCATTGGGATTATGGATTTCAGGGCGTCGGAAGGATAAATAATTAAAATTTGGTCGGACTTGAAAGTCTAAGCTATTTCTGGTAAACTTTGGCTTAACCTGAGACTTCAGGGGGGTGCCTGTATTTTTGGTAAAAGGTGGGTTGGGTGTATAATGTAGATGGACACTTGCTTATTTGGTCGCGTTTCGTGGGAACGCATGGAAACAGTTGAAGTAAAGCCTGAGGCTTTATTTGATTGTGGATTACCAAACCCAGAGTTTGGCTTATAACGTAGGCTCACCAGGGCCACGGTTGGAACACGGATTGAGGACGTAACCATGTCGGATAGTTTGGAAAGATTTACCCCAGCGTCACAAGAAGTGCTGCGCTTTGCTCAGATGGAAGCCACGCGGATGCATCATGCCACCATCGGGCCCGAGCATATTCTGTTGGGTTTGTTGTTGGAAAGCGAAGGTTTAGCCGGTCGGGTATTGCGGGATATGGGGATGCGTCCCCAGCAGGTACAACGGACTGTTGAACGCCTTTCCAGTGCTATGCCTTTGCGAAACAGTGAACCGGAGTTGCAGCAGAGTACCAAAGTGTTGTTGCAGATGGCTGTGGATGAAGCTCGCCGTCGCAACAGTTCTGTGGTAGATACCCAACATATTTTGCTTTCCCTGTTGCGTCAGCAGGAGGGACTCATTTTAGCGATTCTGGCGCAGTTTGGACTGACGTCAGAACTTCTGCGCCGGCGGATCGATCAATTTACTCCGGTGCATACAGCTCAGCAACAACAATCTCAGAGTCAACCGGCTCCTACCAAAAGCGAACCCCGGCGGGGCAGTGGGCAGCCTTCGTTATTGGATCAACTGGCCATCGATTTGACCGAGCAGGCCCGGCAGGGCAAACTGGATCCGGTGATCGGGCGACAGAAGGAAATCGAACGGGTGATCCAGATTTTGGCGCGGCGTACCAAGAATAATCCGGCCTTGATTGGGCAACCCGGTGTGGGGAAGACCGCTATTGTCGAGGGGTTGGCACAACGAATTATTGCCGGGGAAGTACCCGGGCCGATCATGGGGAAGCGGGTGGTGCAACTGGACATCGGCTCTCTGGTGGCCGGCACCATGTATCGTGGGCAGTTTGAAGAACGGCTGAAGAAGGTCGTCGACGAGCTGCGGGGTTCCAATACTATTACCTTTATCGATGAGGTCCATATGTTGGTCGGGGCGGGAGCGGCCGGTTCTTCCGTCGATGCGGCCAATATTCTCAAACCGGCGTTGTCCCGGGGGGAGTTGCAGTGTATCGGCGCGACGACGTTGGAGGAATATCGCAAATACATCGAAGCGGATGCGGCGCTGGAACGGCGTTTCCAACCGGTGATGGTCGATGAACCCAGCATAGAGGAAACGATCGAGATTCTGCGCGGTGTGAAATATGCTTATGAACAGCATCACAAGGTGCGGATCAGCGATGCGGCATTGGAGAGCGCGGTACGGCTTTCTGCCCGGTATGTCACGGAACGTTTTATGCCTGATAAAGCCATCGATGCGATCGATGAGGCCGCTTCGCGGGTGCGGATGTATAAATCGCCCATTGCCGTGCGGCTACGCGAGGCTTTTGAACGGTTGCAGACCTTGCGCTTAAAGCGGGCGCGTATGAATGTTGAAGGTGGAGAGTACAACGCCGAATTTGAGGCGTTGGATGCTCAGGAGCAGGCGCTGGAATCGGAAATGGAACATTTGCGGCGTCTGCAGGAGAACGAGACCGGCTTGACGGTGGAGTCGGAAGACATCGCTGAAATTGTGGCGATGTGGACCGGGATTCCAGTCAGTCAGATTGCTCAGGAAGAGTCCCGTCGTTTGATGACGATGGAAACTGAATTGCACAAGCGGATTGTAGGGCAGGAGGAGGCGATCACTTCGCTTGCCCGGGCGGTTCGGCGAGCCCGGGCCGGCCTGAAAGATCCTCATCGCCCGATCGGTTCTTTCATTTTCCTGGGGCCTACCGGGGTGGGGAAGACGGAACTGGCCAAGACGCTGGCCGCTTTCCTTTTCGGCAGCGAAGAGGCGTTGGTTCAGCTGGATATGTCGGAGTTTATGGAACGCCATACGGTAGCCCGGCTGGTCGGGGCGCCTCCGGGGTATGTGGGGTATGACGACGCGGGGCAATTGACTGAGGCGGTGCGTCGGCGGCCCTATTCAATCATCGTTTTCGATGAAATTGAGAAGGCCCATCCGGATGCATTTAATATGTTATTGCAGGTGATGGAAGAGGGATCGCTTTCCGATGCCAAAGGGCGCAAAGTTGATTTCCGTAACACGATTATCATTATGACGACCAATGTGGGAGCTGAAGAGATTCAGCGCCACAAAGCGTTGGGCTTTATAGTACCCGATTTATCGGGGGGCGATCGAGCTTATGATGATATGCGACGGAAACTGTTGGATGAATTGAAGAAACTTTTCCGGCCGGAATTTCTCAACCGCGTGGACGATGTGATTGTTTTCCATGCGTTGGGGATGCCGGAAATTCGCCAGATTGTCAATCTGGAAGTCGAGAAGGTCCGCGAGCGGCTGCGCGAGCAGGGGTGCGAATTGCTGCTGACGGAGCCGGGTCAGGAATGGCTGGCGGTGCATGGGTATGACGAGCAATATGGGGCCCGGCCGCTGCGGCGCCTGATTCAGCAGGAAGTGGAAACTCCGCTTTCGGAGATGCTGTTGGCGGAAGGGATGATTGCCGGGGTGACGATTGTGGTCGATGCCGGAGAATCCGGATTGGTGTTGCGGCGGGCTGAGCAACCCGAAGGGGTTGTTAAACCGTAGCTTGAGGGGTGGAAATTAAAAAATTGGGGCGTGTTCTTTTAAGGACGCGCCCCAATTTTTAATGGCCTGAACGGTTGTTCTTTTGTGTGGATTAAAAACAGTTTTTTGCACCCTGCAATAGATGCTTTCTCAGTAAAGAGCGACCCGCTGGATGGAAGAGAGAATTTATTTTTATTCATAATTACATCGACCGTTTTTTAAGAGGTTTTCTCTCGGGGATGGGCTTTGTGGTAGATTTCCCGGGCCCGTTGGGATGTGATATTGGCGTAGATTTGAGTGGTGGTGGGGCTGCTGTGTCCCAGCAATTCCTGGACCACACGGAGATCGGCCCCCCCGTCGAGCATATGGGTGGCGAAGGTATGGCGCAAGAGGTGGGGGGTTACGGTGCGATCGATTCCGGCGGCTTCGCCGGCCGTACGAACTATTTCGTCGACGGAACGCATGGTGAGGCGGCTGCCAAGCCGGTTTAAGAAGAAGGCGTTGGTGACGCGGCGGCCGATCAGGGCCGGGCGGGCCGCCGCGAGATAGGTGCGCATCGCCGTCACGGCGGGCCGGCCGATGAGGGCAATCCGTTCTTTATCTCCCTTGCCGATGACGCGCAGTTCGTGGCTGTTCAGGTTCACATCGGCGAGATCCAGGCCGACCAGTTCACTGACCCGGACGCCTGAGGCGTAGAGGGTTTCCAGGATGGCGCGATCCCGTTGGCCCTGGGGCGTGTCGGGGAAGGCAAGGGTGAGCAGTCGATCGATTTCTTCATAGGTAAGATAGCGGGGTAATCGCTGAGGGACACGGGGAGCTGAGATGCGACGGAAGAGGTTCTCTTTCCAGGCATTGGATTGGATCAGGTAGTCGCCGAAGGCGCGCAATTCGAAGACGCGGCGGGCGATGCTGGCGCGGACATATTCCAGTTGGGCCAGTTCGACCAGGTAATCGCGCAGGAGATCGCGTTGCAGGCCTTCGAGTGCGGTGATTTTTTGTTCGGCGCAGTAATCGAGGAACTGACCGATATCCGTGCCGTAGTTTTTTACTGTATAGGGGGAGAGGTTTTCCCGTTCCAGAGCATCCAGGTAGCGATCTAACCATTCTTTTAATGTAGGCATGGGGGATATTTTACCATTATTTCCCGAGCGGGGTGGTTGTTTGTGGTTGGGCTGACAGCCGGTTTGTGTGTCCCGCAACAGGCTTTTTTCTGTTTTTCAGGGGTAATCGCACCAATGGAGGAAATAAGGTAACTGCTCGCTGAAGGCTGAGGGATGAACGTCACTTGCCTTTTAACATCTCCGCAGTATTCTTTAAAGGGAGCCTCGTGTTTTGAGGGCAGGTTGATCTTAAATTCCGGCATCAACTGTTCGAACAATTCCAGGAAGATTTTCAATATGGGGGTAGGGCTATGGAATCAATGTTGTATCGACCCGTGGAATTGGGCCATGAGGGGGTTTTGCCCCCGATCATCGAAGTCGGTGGTAAGGGGTATGGCCTTTACTGGCTTTCGGCTTATGGATTCCCCGCTCCCGAGACCTGGGTAATTGGGACGCAGATCTTCGATATGACGGTGCAGCGGGCCGGGGTGAAGGAGCTGATCTCCGGGATGTGGACCACTTTTGAGCAGGCGGGGGACGATTGGGCCAAGATTCAACGGGCGTTGGATGCGGCCGAACCGCAGCGGATCAAGGTGGTGGAGGCTTTCCGGACCGTGCCCTGGTTCGATCGGGTAGCTTCCTTGCTTTCCTCGTTACCCTCGATTCCCGTGCAATGGGCGGTGCGCTCTTCCGCGACCGTCGAAGATAATCCCAAATACAGCTTTGCGGGCCAGTTCCAATCGGTGCTTTCGGTGCCGAATGATTTACGGGCCCTGTGGGATGCTGTGCGGGAGGTTTGGGCTTCTACGTTCAATCGCCAGGCCTTGGCTTATTGCGTGCAATACAAAACCGGTTTGCCCCGGATGGCGGTGATTTTGCAGCCGATGACGCCGATTCAGGCCGAAGATCGGTCGGGGGTGGTGTTCAGCCATTCTCCAGTACCAACGATGCCGGGGGTTTTGATCCAGGCGTCGTATGGGACCGGGCAAACGGTGGTGCAGGGGTATGGGGGGGATCTTTTTGTGGTCCAGAATGGACAGGTAACGGTGCAGCCGATGCCTGCCAGCAAGATCCAGATTTCCGGCCCTCAAGGTTATTTGATTCAGGCCTCGGGTCCGCAACAGACGGCTTTGACGGAGATCGAGGCATTGGAGCTGGCCTCCCTGGTTCAGTCGGTTTCCGAACGTTGGAACGGTCCGGTGGATGTGGAGTTTATCTGGCGGAAGGGGGAGCGGCCTACTTTAGTGCAGGTGCGCTCGGCGACCGGTTTGCATCGCTAGATTGAAGAGAAATCTCTGTGACTCAATGAAGGAGATGCATTCATGAAGGTTCTTGTATTCGATCGGCAAAAGTGTAGTGGGGCTCATACCTGTGAGTCTACCTGTGCTCAGGCCTGGTTTAAGTCCGATGCGGTTGAATTTTCGAGCATTCGGATCCGCCAGGAAGAGAGTGGTTTCCGGGCAACTTTCTGTATTCAGTGCGGAGAGTGTATTGCGGTATGTCCTACCAATGCTCTCTATCGGGATAAGCAGGGAATTGTACGGTTACGAAAGGCGGATTGTGTGGGCTGTCTGACCTGTGTGGGCTTCTGTCCTTATCTGGCCATGCAGTACACGACCAAAGATGCGACGCCGTTTAAGTGTGTTTCCTGCGGTCAATGTGTCAAAAATTGTCCGACCCAGGCGTTGAGCCTTGTGGAGACCGAAGATCTGGAAACGCTGCCCCAGGTGACGGGAATCTAGCCGGAGACGGCCTTTCTGAGCAAAGTGGAGAAAGTAAAAAATTATGGCACCGATTACACGGGAAGTTCTGGCTGAATATCTCTATGAACCGGCTCAGAGCCGGCGCGGGTATACCAATAAAACACTGTACGTCAATGTGGGCGAGGGGATTATTTCTTCGAAGCCTGTAACCGAAGATATGAAGCAGAAATTTATCGGCGGCCGCGGTTTCGATTTGTGGCTGTTGTGGCATGCGGTTAAAGATACTACACAGTGGGATGATCCGGAAAATGAGGTGGTGATTTCTTCGGGTCCCTGCGGTGGCGTGACCCAGTATCCGGGTGCCGGGAAGTCGATTGTGGTGACACTTTCTCCTTTGACCCATGTGCCGATTGACAGCAACGTGGGGGGGCATTTTGGGCCTTTGATGAAATTTGCCGGCTGGGATGCTCTGGAATTGCAGGGGATTGCGGAAGAGGATGTGATTGTGGTGATCGACGGGCTGCGCGGCACGGTGACGATTGAGCAAATGCCCGAGGCGCCGGCCGATACCCATGAATTGGGCAAGTGGCTCTTCCAAAATTTGCCGGAGAGTGCCGACGAGCGATATTCGATGTCGACCATTACGGCGGGATTGGGATCGGATCACACCTTGATGGGCTGTCTGAATTTCAGCCTTTACGATCGGAAGCGGCAGGATATTCGTTACAAGCAGGCCGGGCGTGGGGGGATCGGGACCGTCTTCCGCCAGAAGCATATCAAGGCGGTGGTGGTGCTCAGTCCGGCGGTGCGGAGCAATTCGACCGGGCCGGCGGATCTGGGGCGGATTGCCCGGGTCGGGGCCAAGATGCAGAAAGAGGTCCATGACAACGATCCGGTCCAGAATAAGATGCGCAGCCGGGGCACGCCCTATCTGGTGCATATCATGGATGCGTACGATTTGCTGCCCACGCACAATTTCCGTTTTGGATCTCACCCGGACACGCCTAAAATTGCCCGCGATGCCTGGGAATCTCGCTTCACTCAGAATCTGCCCGACGGATGCTGGTATGGATGTACCATTGCCTGCGCTCATGCGGTGGATAACCATGAAGTGAAGACGGGACCCTACAAGGGCCAGAAGGTCATCGTGGACGGTCCGGAGTATGAGACCGTCGCGGGATGTGGTTCTAATCTGGGGATTTTCCATCCGGATGCCATCCTGGAAATTAATTTCTATTGCGATACTTACGGCATTGATACGATTTCTTTCGGTACGGCAACCGCCTTTGTGATGGAATGTTTCGAGGCCGGCATTCTCGATCTGGAAAAGACCGGAGGGTTGAATCTGCGTTTCGGCAATGCCGCGGCGGCGATCAAACTGTTGCACCAGATGGCTGAGGGCGAAGGATTTGGTAAGATTGCCGGTCTGGGCATTCGCCGGATGAAGAAGATCTTTGTTGAAGAGTACGGGGCGGATCCGGCCTTCCTTGAGGATATCGGGATGGAGAACAAGGGGCTGGAGTATTCGGAATATGTCAGCAAGGAATCGCTGGCGCAGCAGGGCGGGTATGCGTTGACGAATAAGGGGCCGCAGCACGACGAGGCTTGGTTGATCTTTACGGATCAGGTCAACAACCAGATCCCCACCTTTGAAGACAAGGCGAATGCGTTGCACTATTTCCCGATGTGGCGGACCTGGTTTGGGCTGTGCGGTTTCTGTAAGTTGCCCTGGAACGATGTGGTGCCGAGCGACAATAAGTTTACAGAAGAGCCGGCCAAGATTCCGGAACATGTCGATAACTATGTAAATGTCTTTTCGGCGGTAACCGGGCGTGAAGTGACGAAAGAGGATCTGATTGCCATGTCGGAAGGGGTTTATAACTTTCAGCGGGTTTTCAACTGGCGGATGGGCTATGGGAGTCGGGAGCATGATCGGAGCCCTTATCGCGCCATGGGGCCGGTGACCCGTGAGGAATATGAGTCGCGCCAGGAACGTTATGATAAGCAGTTGCGGGAAACTCTGGGGTTGAATCCTGAAGCGCTGTCGATTGAGGAGAAGATGGCGGCGTTGCGGAAGCATCGCGAGGCCCAATATCAATTGCTGATCGATGCCGTGTATAAGCGCCGGGGTTGGACTCCCAACGGACTTCCAACGCTGGAGAAGTTGCAGAGCCTGGGGATGGACTATCCCGAGGTTGTCGAGGTTGTTAAGCAGCATATGACGGAGTAAGTGGCGCGGTATGATTCGAGTCAACAATCGCGATGAAGTGGCCTGGGAAGAGGGCCTGACGGTAGCGCGGTTACTGGAACGGTTTAACTATATCCACCCGCATCTGGTCATTCGGGTCAATGGTGTGGTGGTGCCGGATGAGGAGTTCGAAAGCCGGCTGGTGCCGGAGGATTCTGAAGTCTGGGTGATCCATCTGATTGCAGGGGGATAGATTCCGTTGAACCCAATAAAAACAATCCCGCCGATTGGATCGGCGGGATTGTTTTTTATGCAATGCGGCAAAAAGTAACCGGGCTTTTTTTAAGACGGCACTTCTTCTATGGTTGTATTTTCGTGCTGTCAGAGTGAATGCCGGAGTTTTTAAGCGGAAGTTTTGGCCAGAGCGTAAACTTTACGCAGGTTGGCCATGTGCAACTCATGGCTGGCGATGCCCAGCGGTACACGTTCCAGGCCACAGGATTCCAGCGGGATTTTCTGGATTTCCTTATCCCCTTTGCCGTCTTTGGCGACTTTGCTGGCTTTTTTGTACACGCATTCCAGGTAATGGATGTATTTGTCCAGCACATCCTGTACTTCGCCGCGCAGGATCACTTCGCCGTGGCCCTGGACGACAGTTTCGGGGGCCAGCGTTTTGATGGCCTGTAAGGTCTGGATTTCCTGTTCCAGGTCGCCATTGACGATGCTGGGGATGGCCATGACGGAATCTCCGGCGATCAGAACGCGGTCTTCTTCAATGAAGACGCCGATGTTGTCGGCGGTATGGCCCGGAAGGTGGATCAGGCGCAAGGTTTTGTCGCCGGCTTTCAGCGTCATTTCCCCTTCCGTGAAGGTAATCGTCGGGATACGTAAGGAAACCGATTCAAAGGCCGGATCACTGGTGCGAGCCTGGGCAAGCGATTTTTCCCCAAATTCCAGCAGCTTTTGGCGGCAAAGTTCGTGGGAAACCAGATCCAGGTTTGAAGGAAAGGCGGAGAGCCCGTAGACATGATCGATATGATGATGGGTGAGGATCAGGGAGTGAAAATGTCCGCCTCCCCGCTGTTCCAGAAACCGTGCGATCTGGCGGGACTCATCCGGGAAGGGGAGGGTATCGACTACCACAACACCTTCACTGGTGAGCAACGCCACGGAATTGACCATTGCATAGCGGTCGCTGGTGAACAGAAAAATCTCTTCTGAAACGCGTTCCCAGAGCATTCGATAAACCACCGTTCATAAAGTTAGGATATCGCTTTTAGCGTTTTGCCCAAATCCACCAACGGGTGACCGTGTACTGGGGGAGCCGGGGTAGGAAGAGCATAACATAAGGCCTTTGAAAAGTCAAGGCAACTTTACATAAAAATAAAAAGGTGAAATCATTTTTAAATAAAAAAACCGCCCTCCGAAGAGGGCGGCGATAAGGAAGCCCCGCCATGCCGTGTGCCGAAAGTTTTGACCCTGCTGACGCAGGTGGGAACCTGCCCGATAGCTTCGCCTTGCCCGAGGGCTACCGCTTCGCTATCTTTATAGGGACAAGGGCTCCCTTATGATAAACTGTTGGCTCAAAACCCCGTCTGGCATCACGTGCATGGCAGGGTGTGGCTATAATACCACAGTTCACTGAGAAGGCAAGGGTTTTTAAAAGGGTTGAAGGGCGGTCTGCATGAGGCGCAGCCAGTTATCGCCCAGGATGGCGGCGATGTCGCGGGCGTTGTAGCCGCGTTGTTCCAACATTTTTTCCAGGAGGACGAGATCGCCGATAGTATTGATCGGTTCGGGGACCGATTCCACGCCAAAGCCGCCGTCATAATCGGAGCCGATGCCGACGTGGGCGGCGTCACCGATGCATTGGCAGACGTGATCGATGGCTTCGATGAAGCGCTGTAACGGCAGGCGAGGATTGCCGGGCTTCCAGTCGGCCTGGAGCATGCGATTGTAGGGGATCAGGCCGATTACGCCGTCGCGTTCGGCGATGCGGCGGAGCATGGCATCGGAAAGCATGCGGGGGCGATCGACGAAGGCGCGCGGGTTGGCATGGCTGGCGGCGATCGGGCCGGGGTATTTTTCCAGGGCTTCCCAGGCGGCTTCTTCCCAGAGATGGCTGAGATCCAGCAGGAGAGGGTATTGGGCCATGCGTTTGAGCAGTTCTTTTCCGGCGGCGGTGAAGGGGCCGGGGGCATTGTTCCCGCCGGCGTAACGGGTGCCGAGGGCCCAGGAGGGCATGAGGCCCCGGAGGCCCCGTTCGACCCACCAGGGCAATTCATCGGGGGTGAGGATGGGATCGGCGCCCTCCATGATGATGAAGATGCCCAGGCGCGGTTGTGGCTGGGGCCACCCGTTTAAGACGGTGGCCAGATCGGTGGCTTTTTGCAGCAGGTAGATGGTTTCGTCTTCATCGGCCAGCCGGTGATAGTAGTCCAGCTGGGCGATGGCTTGCTGGTGGGCCTCCTGGGGTGTGTGATAGACTGGCAGGCCTTCGCTTTCTTCCGAGGCGGGTTCTACAAAGAGGCTGCCGCCGAAGAGGGCGATCTTTCCCCGCATTTCAGGCAGACTGGCCAGACAGCCGGTGTAGGGAGCGGGGGTGGGCGGGGCTTGTTGTTCCTGGCGGCGGATTTGGGAGACCGGGAGACGCAGATCGCGTTTTTTGATGACGGCATTGTAGGCGAAATCGAGGTGAGCATCGATGATGCGTACAGTCATAGTTCCTCCGATTCGGGCGGCGATTTGGGATGCATCACTTTTTGTTAATAGGCGGAAATTTACGGAGGGAGTATAATGCTGTTAATGGGTTTGACAAGGTTGGCTGTTGGTTGAGATGAGATTGATCCGTTTTAATTTTTCTCAAGAATGGTGAAGAGGAAGATGACAAATTCAACGGGATATATGCTGGTGATGGAAGAAGGGCCCCAGATCGGCGTGCAGATCGAGCTGATTCCGGGGACGAGTGTGGAAATTGGCCGTGATCCCGAAAATACAATTATCATTAACGATCCTCGCATTTCCCGGCATCATGCCCGGATTTTCTTTGCTTCGGATGGATCGGTATTGGTGGAGGATCTGGGCAGTACGAATGGAACCTTCATCAATGGGGCGCAGGTGAGCACGGCCCAACCGGCCGTGGTGGGCGATCAGATCGGGCTGGCGGACTTTGTGCGCTTTAGAGTCGAAGCGCCCGTGCAAGCGGCGACGGTGCCCTGGCCGCCGCCGCCGGTTCCGCTGCCGCCAGATCGGCCGCTGCCGCCCCCGCCGTCGGCGGGACCGACGCCTTTGGCCAATGATTACCCGCCTCCCATGGAACGCCGGGATTATGTAGAGCCCGGGCCGCCGCAGCCGCCGGTGGAAGCGGTTCGTTCCTGGCCGGCGACCTCGCCCGATATGGGCAATTTAAACCCGTCGCCGGCGGATGCCGGGGGAATTCCGGAAGCGCCGCCGGCGAAACCACGTCCGGTTGCGCTCTATGTGGCGATTGGATGCGCTGGGTTGTTGTTGATTTGTTGTGTGGTGGTAGCCGTTTCCCTGTGGTTTGCGCCGCAATCCTTTTACGATCAGATTTTCAGTATGTTGGGGATTCAGATCTAGCAAAAGCTTCGGGCTTGAATTTTTAATTCGCGCGTTCTTTTTAAGAGAACGCGCGAATTTGTTATTGTGCGATCAGCCTTTTAGTATCCCGCAAAAGGCTTTTGTGTGGACCGCAGCGCCGCACGGTGCGAAGCAGGCAAAGAGAGTTTTTTGTTTGTGTTTTTTTCTTTTATTTGTTTGCCGGGTTAACCGTCCAGGTTGGAAAATAAACAAATTTGCGACAGGTTTGTTATAAGTTGGTGACAGGGGTGCGGTAGACTCTTTTCAGTTCTCAGGAATGAAGAGGGGGTACTATGAAGCGTTGGGTTGGAGGGCGGTGGCTGGGGGTGCGGTTGTTATTGTCGATGGTGGTGTTGGTTTTGACTTATGGGCCGGTTTCGGTGAGGGCCGCGGGCGACGGCGATGGGTGGGTCATGCCGGCGGATCGGCCGGCAGTGGTTCTGTTGCGGCGGAGCCGGGTGCCATCTCCCAAGGGGCGGGGTGATGTTTTGGTCCCGGCCGATTTGGCGACGGATGCGGTCGCGCAGCGGGCGAGCGAAGTTTTCTCGGAGCGGGGAGGCTATCTTTATTTTTCTTTACGCCTGCATCAACTGGTTAAGAATTACCTTGCGCATGATCCGGCCCTGAGTGTTGAAGAGCGGGCGATCCTGGCCGAACCGACTTATTTTTTCCTTTCCGATCGGGTGGGCGGTTTTCCCGGCGATGGTTTCTGGCTGGAGCAACCGAACGGGGAGTTGCGCGATTTACGCCACGTGCCCTTTGTCGATGTTCCGGTAACGCTGGAGAAGCTGAGTGGAGATCATTTCGGGGATACGGATCAGATTTTCCCTCACGAGTTGGGGCATATTCTGCTGCGGGAGTTGATCGGAGATACGTCGCAATCGATGACGGCGGCGGTGCATTACACTACCGTGCGTACCGACCCCTGGAAGGCCTTCGATGAAGGGTGGGGAGAACATTTCGAGCCGGAGGCGATGGATCGCGGGCTGCATCCGGCGTTAACTGCGGCCCGGGCGGCGCCGTTGCCCACGGTTTATGGCGGCTGGTACGCCCGTTTTGATCGGGAACAGCGCCAGGGCTGTCTCTTTTGTCCGGCCAATTTGCTCTTTCTGGCCTGGCATGAGCCGGGCGAAAATCAACTGCGGGACGGCGGGGTGCGGGAGAACCGGTTCAGCCTTCGAGTCGAGCTGCCGGGCGAGCTGTTGAGCGACGATCGACCGGCCTATGAGGCGCAGCTTTACCGGGATGTGGTGCCGCCGGAGCCTGGAGCGATGTCCAACAATGGAGCGCAGCAGCTTTCCAGTGAAGGGGTGGTGGCTACCTTTTTCTACCGGTTGATGGGGGATGCCCGATTGCAGGCGAGCTATCGGGAGCCGGCCTTTTACGAGCCCTTTTTATTGCCGGACCGGAAGGCGGATTGGAGTCAGGTGCGGCCGGAGGAGCTTTTCACGCCGCAGGAGAATGTCTATCTGAAGGTCTTCGATGTGATGGCCCGGTCGGTGAATTGGAAGGTGGGGGAGGCACCGGGGCCGCTGGTGCAGTTTGTGCGGGGGTATGCGGAGCGTTTTCCCGATGAAGCCGGGGTGATCTATGAGATTTTTCTCGAAGTGACGCACGGGGCCACGATGGATCCGGCGGCCGGATTGCATGGGGCCGAGCCGGGTTATCTGGCAGGGTTGAAGCAGACGGTGTTGCAGGACGCGCAGCAACTCGATGCGGCGTTGGGGCCGCAGTTCTGGCTGCTCAATGAGGATGTTGAGGGTGGATTGGGGGTGCTGCGTTATTTCCCGTTGCGCGCTCCCCTGGCTGTGGATCTCAATGCGGCCGATGTGACGGATCTAAGGATGATTTCGGGTGTGGATGCAGGGCTGGCGCAGCGGTTGGTGGCGGCGCGTGACCGCCATGGACACTGGCACAGTCTGGAGGAAGTGGCGGAGGTAGACGGTGTCTCACCCGAGGTGCTGGGGCGGTTGCAGTCCATGCAGGCAGCAGTGACGGAGTTGGCGGCGGAAGAGCCGGCTGCGGGCGACGAAGGCGATGATTCTTTTTTCCAATCTTTGATGGTCCCGATGTTGATCGGTTCGTATGTCGTGGCGGCTGTTTTTCAACTGGGGCGTTTATGGCTGGCGGCGGGACTGTTGGCCGCCGGGGTGGGGGCAGTGGCACGCCGTTGGAACGGGGTGGGGAAGGTTGGGTCGCGAACCGGATGGCGGCGGGCCCGTCGGGCTTTGGGGTGGGGTCTGAAGGTGGTCTTTCCGGCTATGGTGCTCAGTTTGTTGATCTATGCGGGCCTGGGAACGGCGATGCCGTTAATGCTGGGCGTAGGAGGGACTTTGCTGGGCGGTGGCCTTCTTTGGTTACGGCATGGCCGGAAGTTCAGTCGGGAGTGGCTGCCCGATTGGCTGGCCTGGGCGGTGGGGTGTGGGGTGATCGCTTTTTTCTATAACTGAAGTGTGAGATATCCTTCGCGCGCTCCAGCCGGGGCGCGCGAAGGGTAGGGATCAGTTTTTTAGTTGAACCAGGGTTGGATGACCGCATCGAGGTCGCGGCCGGAGATTTCCCGGGCCAGCTGGAGAAAATCATTGGTGGTGGCGACCCGATAGCGGTAACGGTTCAGATAGGTCTGTAAAAGGCTGAAGAAGGTTTCATCGCCGAGTTCTTTTCTCAAGGTGTCGATAAAAAGGGCGCTGTGGCTGTAGACTGTAGTGCGGTAACTGGTCCAGTTGGAGAAGCTGGTGGCCGGCGTGTTGAGGGGCGGTTGTTTGGGGCTGCGCAGGCCGTAGCTGCTTTTCCAGGCGGCGAGCATGCCGTCGCCGGAGGCTTTGCCGTAAGTTTCTTCCATGTAAAGAGCGGCGGAGTAGGAGGCCAGTCCTTCATCCAGCCAGGGTTCAGTGATCTGGTTGTCGCCGACGAGATGGTACCACCATTGATGGGCGATTTCATGGACGAGCAGGTAACGGTAGTTGCCGGGACTGCTGAGCCGCTGGCGATATTCAACAAAGATCATTCCTGAGAATTCATAGCCGCCGATGGTGACGGCGGTATCGACCACATCCAGTTCATTGGCGGGATAGGGGCCGAAGCGTCGGGTGTAGGCGGTGTAGGCTTCGGCGATCATTTCCTGGGCGCGAGCGGCGGAGAGTCCGGCGCGACCGGTAGGAAGGGTGTAGTAGTTCAGGGTGACTCCGTCGATGACGGTCTGGCGGTGTTCAAACTGGCGGCTGAGGGCGACGGCGAAGTCGCGGGCGGGGCCGCTGACGATGTGCCAGACCGCCGATCCGTCTTCAAGCCGGCGTTCCAGTACGGTTCCGGTTGAGGCCAGCTGGTAGTCGGCCGGGATGCGCAGGTTGACTTCAAAGAGGCCGATATCGGCCAGGATGGCATCGCCGACGCGGGGGATTTCAGGGGTCTGCCAGCCGTTCTGGTAGAGGGTCAGGGTGGGATACCAGCCGGCGAGGCTGGTGATGGTGCCGAGCTGGCTGAAGATGCCGTATCCCTGACGGCAGTGGCGAGGCAGGGTGGCATTGAAATCCAGCTGGATGGTGGCGGCGGTGCCGGGATCCAGGGGCGGATCGAGCGGCAGGTGCAGAACGATTCCCTTTTGAGTCAGATTGAAGGGGATAGGAAGGCCGTCTCGTTGGGCTGCGGTGACGGTCAGCGATCCGCCGCCGTAGATGGAGCGGGCGTTGGGCAGGAGCTGGAAAATCAGATCGGGCAGGGAAGCGCCGGTGGTGTTGGTGTACCGGAGTTCCAGCCGACCATTCAGAGAGGCGGTACGGGGATCGACGGTGGCATTGATGGTATAACGCGGGGCGGCGCTGAGGGCGTCGAGATCGCCTTGAAATTCGGGGCGCAGGGCGGCGGCCTGGCGTTCCAGGTAGGGATCGCGGGCGGGGCGCAGCGCGAGGATGGTGGGTAGATAGTGGCTGAGCAGGGATAACACCAGCCCGGTCAAGAGGGGCCATGATTTCCAGGATAGGGGGAGATATTTCATTACAGGTAAGGTCCTTTCCGGCGCGCCGGTTTGGGAATTGGCGCGACCTGGTTTTATTCAAGCGGGAGAGCTGCGGGAGGGGGATATAAGTCGCGTTACATCTTTTGGAAATCTGTTCTGAAAACAGGCCTTTAGGGCATGGCCCCCGCCTTGTAACGTCTCGCAAATGATCTTTTGCCGGCCAGATATGACGCGCTATGCGAAGCAGGGGGAGAGAGTTATTTTTATTCATATTTTCGGCGGCTTCAGAAAGCTGCCGAAAATAGGGGCTTTTTTCCAGATTAACCGCACAGGTTGATAATTTTTTTGTTTATGTATTGGTGCGCCTTCTGAGGCGCACCAATACATGGTTTTTTTCAGAGCTACCCCGGCGACGCGCGTTATTTGCAGGGGGTTGCTCTGGTGAAAATTGGGGTTATACTGCCGCAGGGCTAAGAGATGTTTCAACGTTTTGTGCTGCTGTTTTTCCTCTTCTGTCTTTTCCCATCTTTCATTTATTTATGGTATGGAGGTGCGTTTTGAGCAATTCTGCTACTGCCCAAACTCGTGTAGCTCAGGCTGCGTTGCTGGTGGGTTTTTTTCTGGCTGCGGATAAAGTGTTGGGGCTTTTTCGGAATATCGTGATCACCCGGACTTTTGGGACTTCGGGGGAGTTGGATGCTTATTATGCAGCCTTTGAATTGCCTGACGGGCTTTTTACTCTGATTGCCGGGAGCGCTTTGACGACGGCTTTGATTCCGATTCTGACGGCCCGGATTCAATCGGAGACGAAAGAGGATGTCTGGCGGCTGGTTTCGGCGGTGGTGAACTGGGTCTTGGGAATTGTGGCGGTTTGCAGTGTGCTGGCTGCGATTTTTGCGCCGCAGATTATTGCCGGGGTGGCTCCCGGGTTTGGCCCTGATCGCGCCGAACTGGCGGTGCAATTGATGCGGTTGGTGCTGTTGCAGACTTTGATTTCCTGTTTGAGCGGGGTGGCGATGAGTACCTTGCAGGCTCATCAGCATTTTCTGTTGCCGGCGGCGGCTCCTCTGGCGTACACGTTGGGTCGGATCGCCGGGGCGCTCTTTCTGGCGCCGCATTGGGGGATTTTCGGGCTGGCCTGGGGAGGATTGTTGGGGACGGTGGGGCATTTCTGCATCCAGGTGCCCGGGTTGATCAAGTATCGCGTGCAGTGGTGGCCGACCTTCAGCCATCCGGCCTTGCCGCAGGTGGTGAAATTGATGGGGCCCCGGATGTTGGGGTTGGGCGTTACTTATTTGAGTTTTGTCCTGCCGACCTATTTAGGGTCTTCGCTCCAGGCCGGCATGATTTCGGCGTATGAAAATGCCTGGCAGTTGATGCAGTTCCCGGAGACGATTATCGGGACGGCGTTGGGGCTGACTATTTTTCCGACGCTGGCGGAGCGGGCCAATGCTCAGGATTGGGCCGGGTTGCGGCGGACGGGGGGGTGGGCCTTGCGATTGGTATTGACGCTGGCGATTCCGGCCGGAGCGGCGTTGATGGTGTTGGGTGAACCGTTGACGGCCTTCTTTTTTCAACGAGGAGCTTTCGATGCGGCGGCTACGGAACGGGTGGCATTTGCGCTGCGGATTTTGGGGTTGGGACTGGTCGGCCATGCTTCGTTGGAGGTGGTCAGCCGGCTTTTTTACGCCCGGCGGGATATGTGGACGCCTCTGGGGGCGGCCTGTGCGGGATTGACGGTCAATGTGGCGATTGGAGTTCTGCTGTTGCCGGTGTTGGCTCAGGGGGCGATTGCTTTGGCGAACAGTGTCGGGGCCTGTTTGCAGGTCGTGATTTTATTGGTTGTGGCGCGGTCGGCCCTGGGCGGGATTGAAGGCCGGGCGCTGGCTTCATCGCTGGGGCGGACCCTGGTAGCGACTTTGTTGATGGTGGCGACGATTGGGGGAATCCAATGGGCGCTGCCGGGACTTGATGGCTGGCGGGGTTTGCTGGTGAGTGCCGGCGCCGGCGGTGTTGTTTATTTGCTGGCGGCGGTGGGGTTTAAGCAGGAAGAGTTGATGGCTTTGCCGAAGCTGGTGACCAGCAGAGGGCGGGAGTAGATTATATAATTTTGGAGGTTGGCAGATGCGTCGGAGCCGTGAGGAATATTGGATTCGGATTTTGTTGATTCCGGTGGGAGTGTTATCGGTATTAATCCTGCTGTTGGGCGGGTTAGTCTGGGGGGTGCGGGCGATGCCGGGGCGGTATGCTTCGTATTTGCCGGAGCCTTTGCTGGAATTTCGGCAGGTGCCGCATTCCGATACATTGTTGCGGCCGACGCTTACTCTGTCATCGGTTGCGGCTGTGCCGGCGACTTCTACGGCGACGGCTACCGTTATGCCGACGGCAACTCCAACCGCCACGCCCGGGCCTACCGCCACGCCGATCCCTTCGCCGACGCCGTTGCCGGCTGCTTATCATTTGACCGGAGGGCGGCAGGAGCGACAGGGTTGGAACAATTGCGGTCCGACGACGCTGGCGATGCAGCTCTCTTTCTGGGGGCGTACCGAGACGCAGCGGGAGATCGCGCCGGTGTTGAAGCCGGACCCGGAGGATAAGAATGTCAGTCCGGAAGAGATGGCGGATTATGCGCGGTCTTTGGGGATGGGGGCGGTGGTGCGTTACGGCGGCGATGAGGCGCTGTTGAAGCAGTTGCTGCTGCATGATTTTCCGGTGATTATTGAGACGTGGTATGTCCATACTGCCAACGATCAGATGGGGCATTACCGGTTGGTGGTGGGCTATGACGACGCGGTTGAGCAGTTCAGCACCTATGATTCTCTGCACGATCCTGAGATTATTTTGAGCTATCAGGAGCTGGATGAGTTGTGGCGCGGGTTTAATAGGATCTATCTGGTGGTTTATCCGGTGGAGCGGGAGGCGGAGCTGGCGACGCTGCTCGGGCCGATGATGGATGAGGCGACGGCCACTCAACAGGCGTTGGAGACGGCGCTGGCAGAGACCCGGTCATCGGCGGCGGCCTGTGTGGCCTATGCCGATTGTGGGGATGGGGAGATGTTTTCCTGGTTCAATGTGGGCACTTCTTATATGGCATTGGGTCAGTTAAGTGAGGCGGCCGCGGCGTATGATCAGGCCCGGACGCTGGGGACGCCTTACCGGATTATCTGGTATGAGTTTGGGCCGTACGCGGCTTATTATGGTGTGGGGCGGTATGAGGAGGTGATTGCGCTGGCCGATGAGACGTTGCGGGTGACGCCGAATCTGGAGGAGTCGTATTACTGGCGTGGTCGGGCGCGGCTGGCGTTGGGCGATGTCGATGGGGCGCGGAGCGATTTTCAACGGGCGCTGGGGTATCATCCGGGGTGGGGCCCGGCCCAGCTGGAGCTGGAGCAATTGCCTTAAGTTTTTTGTTTAACCCAAGTTGCTACCCTTAACAGGCGGGCTTTCTATTTAAGCTTTTTTGCATGCAAGGGATTAGTAGACGGTAGACAGTAGACAGCGGATTCTCAGTTAAATTAAGCCGGTAAGGCGAAGATTTTTGCGGTCTACTGTCTACTTCCTGCTGTCTACTTCTGGATGGCATGCAGCGGATCTTGAATCATGGGCTGGATTTATCGAGGTAGCAAGTTGAGTTCGTTAAGGTTTTGATTCCATGCCGTCGGGGTAGCTGATTTCGCCGTGGGTTTCGAGGGTGCGGACGGTTCCCAGGTCGAGGGGGTAATCGGCCCCGGGCTGGATTTCGCCTTCGGCGTCGTAGGGGCCTACGGTGGGCCAGTAGCCCTGGCGCTCTTTGTCTGAAAAGACCAGTCGTAGAAGCGATTTGGGGCTTTTATAGCCGTATTTGGAGGGGGCGATCAGGCGGAGCGGCCCGCCGTGTTCGGGGGGCAGCGCGGCTCCGTTCATGCCGTAGACGAAGAGGACGCGGGGTTGGGTCAATTCGACGAGCGGTAGAGCCTCATAGTATTCATCGGCGCAGTAGAAGTGGATCCAGGTGGCGGAGGGTTGTACGCCTACTTTATCCATGAGGTCCCGGGCCTGGAAGCCCTGCCATTCGGCCGGAGCCGACCAGCCCTCCACGCATTTCAGGCGGGAACGTTGGGTCACTGTGGGCAATGTTTGCAGGTCGGTCAGATTGAGCGTTTGGGGATGATCGACGAGCCCCTCGATGGCGAGTTGCCAGGTTGTGGGATCGGGCGGCGGGATGGCTTTGATAAAGCGGATGTAGAAGCCGGAGCGGTTTTCGTTGCGAAGCAGGCCGGGTGTGGGGCTGATGCCGGGGGCTGGACTGGGGGTGAGACTTTTCTGGGCGGCCGGGACACAGCGGTTCAGCAAGGCGAGGGCCGCTCCACTGAGGGCCAACTGAAGAAACTGGCGGCGTTGTAAGGGTTTCATAATAAAATATCCTCCCGAGACAACCGGGGTGATTAATGGGTGGCGACCAGTTTGAGGGCCAGGTCGGCGGTCATTTCGGGTTTGACCTGGAGGTTTTCTGCGCTCAACCGGCCGGTTGCGTCGATTACAAAATGGCTGCGCAGGATGCCCTGATATTTTTTACCCATGAAGGTTTTTTCTCCCCAGGCGCCGTAGCTTTCGGCAACCTGATGGTTGGGGTCGGAGAGCAGGAGGAAGGGCAGCTGATATTTTTGGCGGAATTTGACCAGGGCTTCGGGTTTATCGGGACTGATGCCGATGACGGTAATGTCTTTGTTTTCGATTTGGGGATAGGCGTCACGAATGGCGCAGGCCTGTTTGGTGCAGCCGGGAGTGTCGGCTTTGGGATAGAAGTAGATGAGTACTTTTTGGCCGCGGAAACTTTCCAGGTTGATTTCCTGGCCGGTGTCGGATTTCAGGGTGAAGGTGGGGGCGGGATCGCCGATGTTTAACATGATAGATCTCCTTGATGGATAGATTTTTAATAATTTTATCACTATTATAGCATAAATAAGCCGGGAGATTACCATTCATATTTTTTAGGGTGGGAGCCTGTTAGCGTCCCGCAAGGGTTTTTTGTCCGGTAAGGAGCGACGCGCGGGATGGGGAGAGAGAGTTGTTTTTAATTCCTATTTTCGGCGGCTTTCTGAAGCCGCCGAAAATAGGGGCTTTTTCCCAGACTAACCGCACAGGTCGAAATTTTTGGGGGGTGTTTTCAATTTTTCGGGGTAATGGTGCTGACGGGATCTTTTTGGGGGGCGGTGTTGGGGGCTTTTCGGATAAATTGCGGTGGATGAAAAGGGTTTTGTTTTTCTTGCCACAAGTTTGTTCAAGAGTATAATGGTGGGTAGGTATTGGGGGACCGCTTATTCTTACGTTTTTTTACCTGAAACTCAAAAACCGTAAGAATCCTCAGCAACGCATATTTTGCACGATGAGGTGAATGTATGGATTTGCCACCCGGATTGCTCCATATCCTTGCTCAAACTCGCTTATTTACAGATGCCCAAACTTATGTTATCCTCAGCATTCCTCGTTCGCAGGCTACTCAAGCGGCGCGAGTTATGATGGAAGTCGATGGGGCCTTTTCGTCCTTAATCCGTGATAAAGATGAATTGACGTTGATATTGCCGCGGGGGCGTTGGGAAGATTTTCGACCTTTGTTGGAAATCAGTGGGGAATCTCCGGATTATCAATTGATCACTTTTGATACCCCTCTGGATTTAGGGCTGGTGGGCTATCTGGCGACTGTGACCAGTGCATTGGCTGAGCTGGGAATCAGCATTTTCTCGATTTCCGCTTTTTCACGTGATCACATTTTGGTCCCGGCAGAGGATTTCGACCGGGCATGGGAAGGTTTACGGGCTCTTATCCGCGCCTGTAAAGATCAGGAAGCCGTAGAAATTTCAGCACGGAGCGTTGAGTGAGCAGTGTTCAGTTCCTGATCGGCAAGACCCTGAGTAAGTACGAGGTGGTCGAACACCTTGGCCATGGGGGCATGGCTGAAGTGTACAAAGCTCAGCAGGTTAAGCTGGACCGTATGGTGGCATTAAAAGTCCTTCATCCGTTTTTGGCGGAGGAGGAAGGTTTTGTGGCGCGTTTTGAACGGGAAGCGCGCATGGTGGCGACATTACGCCATCCCAACATTGTTCAGGTATACGATTTCGATCATAGCGCCGAATATGATGTTTACTACATGGTAATGGAGTACATCGATGGGCCTACATTGAAGAGTCGGTTGCAAGAGGGGGTTTTGCCGCCTGAGGAGGCGGCGCGCATCACGGCTGCCATTGCCGATGCCCTTGATTACGCCCATCGCCGGGGAATGGTACATCGTGATATCAAACCGGCCAACATCATGTTTACGGCTGAAGGTCAACCGGTGCTTACCGATTTCGGGATTGCCCGGATGGTAAGTGTCTCCGGGTTGACGGCCAGCGGGGCGATGGTGGGGACGCCTGCTTATATGGCTCCCGAAGTAGGGATGGGACAGTCGGGGTTGGGGGCTTCGGATATTTACTCTCTGGGTGTGGTCCTCTATCAACTTGCCACTGGACGGTTGCCTTTTGAATCAGAAATCCCCATGGGATTGGTGATGCAACATATCAATGATCCTGTGCCGCTGCCCAGTAAAGTTTCTCCACAGGTCTCTCATTCTTTAGAGGCCGTGATTCTGCGGTCTCTGGCGAAAAAACCGGAAGAGCGGTATGCGAGTGCTGCCGATATGGCGATGGCGTTGCGCTCTGCGGTGGGATTGGATTCCCCGCCGGGATTGATTACGACTTCGTCAATGCCGGCTATGAGTAGCCCGGCCGAATCAGCTCCCGGGGCAAGCCGGGGGGGCGGGACGCCGCCGATTTCCAATTCGACCATTACCGTACGGCCGCGGCCGGAACGCGTAGAAGTGGCTTTCAGCGATGATGATGTGTTGGATCGCACCTGGCCGCCGCCGGCTGGAGTGGATATTCCCATTATCGATCAGCCGGAAGAGCCGGCGCCGCCCAAGCGGACCTGGGTAAGAACGGCATTGATTTCATCTCTGGGGGTGTTGATCGTATTGCTGGCCGTCGGGTGGTTTATTACGGGAGGCCAGGTTGCCGGGCTAGCCGGCCTGTTGGGCGGCAATAATCCGACGGCTACTGTGCCTGTAGTGGTAAGCGGTTCTCCGACGCCGCCAGGGATGTTGGTGACGGAGATCTCGCCGACGGCAACGGTCGACGTTGTTCCCACGGCGACGACGGTGGGGCCCTGTGTTTATCGGATGCGGGTCGATCCGATACGGATGATGCCGTCGGGAGAGGGCGTAGCGCCGGGCAGCATTTTGGTGGCTTATTTGACCCTGCGCAATACGGGTAATTGTGCCTGGCCTGAAGACGGGCAATTGACTCTATCGAGCGGTGAAATCATGAGCGCTCCTCAAGGCCTGGCCGTGGCGCCGGTTCTTCCCGGAGCGGCGACGCAGCTTTTGTTGCCGTTGATTGCGCCGATGACTCCCGGTGAGTATAACGCAATCTGGGAAGTCAGCCGAGGGGATGGAAAAGTTTTTGGGGGACCGATTGTGGTAAAGGTGGTGGTGGCTGATTTGCCTACGGCCACCGCTTTGCCGGGATCTATTCGTGTTGCGACCGCGACGCCGGCTCCTTTGCTGACTGTTGAGGCTCCCCGGTTGATCGATTGGCAGGAAGATCCTGCTTTGGGCACCTGGACTGCCACGTTAGAGGCGGTGGTTTCAGGTGGAAATGGACGCTATCAGATTTATCAAGAAAAGATTGAACCCGGGGCGGAGGCGCCTCAAGGCCGGTTTATCGTACAGGGAGCGCGTTGTCGTGCGGTTCCCCTGATGTTGTGGGTGCTTTCAGAAGAACAGGTGGTGCAATGGCAGGGAACCATTCCTTACCCGGCTCCTGACCGTTGTGGAAATCCTTGAGATCCGATTTGCGGGTCAGCCTTTTTCGTAGCTCAAGATTCTGATTAAGAAGAATGAATCCTTCGATTTTGCAGCAGAAGACCCCATGCTTTGACCAATTTATTTTGCGTCAGATCGGCTTTGGTGCCGGACGGCTGTGGCGTGGCGTTCTTCAACTTTTTCTTTTGGGTGGAAAAATCTGAGGCTTATTGTGCGACAATAAGCCTCAGATTTTTTGTGCGCAGGTGCACAAAATTCCATGTTTCACCATCTTTGAAAGGGGGTTCGATGAATCGCAAGATCTGGCATACCCTGTTAGTGTGGGCAATGCTGATCGGGATGCTGTCTCCGATAGCTCCCGGTGCAGTTGCGCCTCTTCCGGTCCGGGCAGAACCTGGGACCGTGGTGTTGGATGGGGTCCGTGATGCCTCATACGTTCGTATTGCTTCTGATCCAGCAGGGGATCTGAACGGGCCGAACGGGTGGGAAGGAACCCATTGGACGGATCTGACGGATCTGTATGTGACGGCAGATGCCACTAACCTCTATGTCTATGCTACGCTCTACGCTTACACACCTACTGTGTCGTCAGGCCAGATCGGTCTGGTGTTGGATGTGGACGGCAATCCCAACTCGGGAGGGACTTCTGATCCCTGGGGGAATGCTATAGCCTTTGCCTACAACAAAGTCGATAACATGGCTCCTCCGGCCAAGGTCCTGCCGGATTTTGTTATCCGGGGCAATCTAGCCAACGGTAGAGAGGGTGGCGACAACGGCTGGACCGAATTCCGTACCTGGAATGGCACGGATTGGGAGGGCTCTGGTGATAACTGGGGCGGAATCAGTAGTGGTACTTCCATGAGCGGGACGCATATCGCTTATGGGGCCGGGCAGGGGGTGGAATTTTCCATTTCATTAGCCAGTATCAATAACCCCAATCCTGCCGATGTGCATTTGCAGCTGTTTACCACGCAAAGCGGCACCAGCAAAGGTGCTTACGATACCGTTCCCAGCGACGATCAATCGTCCGGTTGGGACGATGCGACGACGGAAACCAAACTGGTTTCTGTGCCGTTGGCGGTCGATGCTGCCAACGATCTGGCTTCCGTCATGACCGGCGTGGCTTCTGTCGGTTGGATGGATATGACCCGCCTGCATGTCTGGTCGGATTACAACACGCTTCATCTCTATATTCCGAATGCTTATACGCAGACAGTTTCAGGGGGCCAGATCGGTCTGGCGATCGATACCCATTCGGGGGGCGGTAGCTCCGATCCGTGGGGCAATGGAATCACCTATGCTTATACGGCTACTTATCAGAATCTGGGTGCTATTTCTGTGATTGCTCCTGAATCCATTCTGCCCGATTATATGATTCGGGGCAATGTTTATTCCGGGGGCAACGGTTGGACCGAGTTGCGGACCTGGAACGGCAGTGATTGGAATACGGGCGGCGGCGTCAACTGGGGCGGGTTGGAGAGTGGAAACGGCCCGATCCAGAGTGGGGCCAAGGTAGCCTGGAGTGAGGGAGACGGCCTTTATCTGACGATTCCGTTTGCCGATATCGGCGATGTGAAAGTCGGGAATGCCATCAATCTGGAGTTCTTTGGAACTCAAGGAGGGGCCAGCAAGGGCGTTTTCGACACTCTTCCCAGCGACGATCAGGCGACCGGTTGGGATACGCCTACGACACAGCGGTTCTATGCTACGTATGTGATCCCCGATGTGAAGAAGCCGGCGGCCAAACACGACAATGTGATTTGGGGCAGCGATTTGTATCACGACAGTCGCGATCCGATGTATCGCACTCCCGGGGGGCCTGTAACTACCGGGACGACGGTGACTCTGCGTCTGCGGGCAGCCAACAACGATCTGACGGCGGCCAAGGCGCGGATTTATGACGATCGGACCAATCTGGTCACGACGTTGAAGATGACCCGCGTGGCTGAAGATGCCAGCTATGAGTGGTGGGAAGTTGCGGTTCCTGCCAGCAGCCTGCCGACAGTCTACTGGTATCGCTTTATCGCCATTGACGGCACGGCGACCCGTTATTACGAGGACGACTCGGGCCGGACGGGCGGCGTGGGGATGGATTACGGCACTTCTGGGGATATCAACTGGCAATTGACCGTTTACGATCCGGCTTTCCAGACTCCGAACTGGGTCAAGAATGCCATCTTCTATCAAATTTTCCCCGATCGGTTCCGGGACGGCAATGCTTCCAATCTGTTGACGGCGGGAAGTTTCTTCTACAATGAACCGGGGGGGACGATCACCCGTTCTCTGGCGGTGAACTGGAATACCTCGATCTGCGATCCGCGGGCGGAAGGTCCTTGCTCCGGGACCTACAGCAAGAATTTCTATGGCGGCGATCTGCAAGGTATCCGGGAAAAGCTGGATTATTTGCAGACCCTGGGCGTCACCGCCATCTATCTGAATCCTGTTTTCGAATCGCCTTCGAATCACAAGTATGATACGGCCAACTACATGGCGATCGACGACAATTTTGGGGATCAGAGCACCTTCATTTCGTTGACCCAGGAATTACATGCCCGGGGGATGCATCTGGTTCTGGATGGCGTTTTCAATCACACCTCCTCCGACAGCATCTATTTCGATCGGTATGGTCGCTATCCGCAGGTGGGAGCCTGTGAGAGCCTGACCTCGCCTTATCGCGGCTGGTACTATTTCCGCGAAGTGACGCCCGGCACCGGGACCTGCGCGGGAGAGGGCGGCACGAAGAGTGCCACTTACGAGAGCTGGTTCGGTTATGACAGCCTGCCCAAGTTGCGGGCCAACAATACCGCCGCGCGGAATTTGATCTGGGCTGACGGCACCAATTCGGTGGCGCCATTCTGGATGCAATATGCCGACGGCTGGCGGTTGGATGTCGGCGGCGATGTCGATCCGGGAACGCTCAATGATGTGTCCAATGATTATTGGGAAGGATTCCGGAATGCCACGCATGCGGTCAATCCCAATACGTACATCGTGGGCGAGGAATGGGGCAATGCTTCTTCCTGGACCCTGGGTGGGGAATGGGACGCCACCATGAACTATCAGTTCGGGACGGCGATCATGGGTTTCTGGCGGGATGAGCCCTTTACGGACAACGATCACAATTCCGGCAGTTCAGCCGGTCAGATCAATCCGTTGAAGCCTTCGGAACTGGACGAGCGGCTGCATTATTTGCAGGAACGGTATGCGCCTGAGGCTTTCGCGGCGATGATGAATCTGATCGACAGCCATGATACCAACCGGGCGCTCTTTGAGCTGGATCATAACACGGATCTGATCAGCCCTACGCTCTACACCAATCCCAATTACGATTGGAGTGATGCGATTACCCGGTTGAAGGGTGTGGCGTTGTTGCAGCTGACGATGCCGGGCGCGCCCACCATTTATTATGGGGACGAAGTCGGCCTGGTCGGGCCGGTGGCTTATTCCGGCGGCAAGTGGGAAGACGATCCTTATAATCGCCAGCCGTATCCCTGGTTGGATGCGAGCGGCACGCCTTTCTACACCCATTTGCAAAGTGAAACGACGCAGTCGTTGCTGCGCAATTACTATATCAAACTGACAGGCCTGCGGAACGTTCATCCGGCGCTGCGCACGGGATCGTTTGATACGCTGCACGTGGACGATGAGCAGAATGTCTACATCTATGGCCGGAAGTGGATTTCCGGTCCCCAGAGCGATGTGGCCATTGTGCTGATTAACCGCCAGACCACAGCTCAGACCATCACTGTGGATCTGAACGGATATGTGGGGGTCGGTGCGGTCTTTACCGAGGTTTTGAACAGTAATGCGGTTTATACCGCGACCGCGGGATCGATCACCGTACCGAATGTGCCGGCGATGAACGGCGCTGTGTTGGTGATGAAGAGCGGGGCGGTGGAACCTTTGGTGGCCCCGACCGGTGTGGTGGCGACTGAGCGGACCTCGGAAGTTCAGCTGGACTGGGTTTCGGTGATGGGTGCCGCAGGGTACAATGTTTACCGGTCTCTGGTCTCCGGCGGCGGTTATACCCGCGTGGCTACCGGTACAACGGATACCTCGGTTATCGATACCGGTCTGGTTAACGGGAGTTGGTATTACTACATTGTAACTGCGGTGGACGGGAACGGTCTGGAAAGCGCTCCTTCGGAAGAAGTGGTCGCGTTGCCGCATTACACCATTGATTATATCTGGGAAGCCGAGATCTTCTCGCCGGCAGAAATTACCAAGACTTTGGGGATTGTGCCGACAGAACCGATCTCTGGTGGTATTTACATTTTGGGCGGCATGGTAGCGCCGGGAACGGGTGTCATTGGTTTGACGCCGAATCTGATCGCTCAGGTGGGGTATGGACCGGCGGGGTCTTCTCCGTATACCTGGACGACCTGGGTAGATGCTTCCTACAATGGGGAGTATAACCCGGGTATGGGGGCTTTTGATGCCTTTGTAGCGACATTGCTGCCTGAGGAGCCCGGTGAGTACAATTATGTTTATCGCTTCTCCGTCACCCGGGGACGCGATTGGATTTATGGGGATATGAATACAGGGTACTACTATCTGTATCCTGAGTCTATTCCGAATCCTGGGTTGCTGCATGTGACGGATACCGGCGATATCACGCCGACGGTTGCTCCGACCAATCTCCAGGTCATTCACTGGGGCCCCGACCACATCACCACGGCCTGGGATCCGGTGGCGGCCGAGGATTTGTATGCTTACGAAGTCTACCGGTACGGCATGGGTGAGACTTCGGCGCAGGCGGTGCGGATTGCGCGGGTGATTACGCCCACAACGATCTTCACAGATACGACGGTGGATGCGGGGCGCTATTACACCTACAGTGTGCGCGCTCTGGATACCTCGTTTAACGCTTCCGGGCTTTCCAACTGGGCGACGGGGCAGGCTGTGCCGCGGCTGGTCGAGATCCGGTATCGGGTCACGGTGCCGGCCTTTACGCCGTCCAGCGCGACCGTCTTCATCGCGGGCGATAATTCCACGACCTTTGGGGCTTCCTGGAATCCGGGCGCCCAGCCGATGATCAAGATCAGCCCGACGTTGTGGGTTTACACAGGTACGGCGATGGAAGATACTGAACTTCAGTATAAGTTCACGCGCGGGGCCTGGGATACGGTGGAGTATTGGGGCGATGTTACGGGCCTCAACAACCGTCATATGATGGTGAGTTACGGCACGACCGGTGTGATGACTCACGAAGTGACGGTTTATAACTGGACCGATCCTGTCGTGGCTGAGGCCTATCCGGCGGCTGATGCGAGTGTATGGGATACTGCCCGGCCGATCAGCGTGACCTTCAGCCATCAACTGGATCTGACCAAGATCAACTCTTCGACGTTGACGCTGGTCGATTCTCGTGGTCAGACCTATACCGGCACCTTCGGATTTGATGAGATCATCGAAGCGCCGTATGTGACCAAGACGGTGATGATCTTCACGCCGACGGTTCCGTTGACCACGACCCGGCGATATACGGTGACTCTGAACCGCACCGGTTATGTGGCGACTGCCAGCGGCAGCACGATGCAGGAGAATGCGGTCTGGAGCTTCGGCACGGCGATGCCTTATGCCGTGCTTTCTATCTCGAACCAGACGGCCTTCGCCGGTGGTACGCCGGCTCCGGGGACCAATGTGACCTTCACCGTGGTCGTGCGGAATTCGGGTGCCGGGAATGCTACGGGAGTGCAGATCGTCGATACGTTGCCGGCGACGGTGAACGGTTCTTCGTTGAATGTGACCCGGGATATCACGGCGGGCGATGCGGTGACCTTTACCCTGCCTGCTGTGATCAACTCGCGCTTCCCCATTGGGACGAACTGGATTACCAATACGGCCACCTACACCTATGAGGGTGAAGTGCAGGCTGCCTCTACCGGCTTTACGGTGACGGCAGCTCCGAGTTTGGGGATCACCAATCAGGCTAC
The DNA here is from genome assembly GCA_964501335.1 of uncultured Anaerolineales bacterium. GTDB lineage: Bacteria > Chloroflexota > Anaerolineae > B4-G1 > SLSP01 > CAZCTC01. The sequence goes on from CAZCTC010000051.1 coordinate 48,071, forward strand.
CTTCCCCGGCGGTGTTCCGACTCTTGGGAATCCCGTCACCTATACGGTGGTGGTGCGCAACACGGGCTCCGCGGATGCAGCGGGGGTGCGGGTCGTTGATACTCGATGGGGTGGATTGATTGCCCTGGATACGACCGGGATGGTGACTGCCGGCGAGGGGATTACTTTCACGATTGTGGAAACTCTTCCCAGTACTTTGATGCCGGGCACGACCTGGTTTACCAACACGGCGACCTATACGTATGAGACGGAAATCCGGTCGGCTGCGGTGGGCTTTACCATGACGGCCAATCCGGTCCTGACGATCACCAAGTCGGTGGCAATTGCAGGCGGTACGGCGATTCCGGGGCGTGCAGTCACCTATACGGTGGTGGTGCGCAATACGGGGACGGCGGATGCTGCGAACGTGCAGATCGTCGATACGTTGCCGGTGAGTGTCACGGGGAGTTCGTTGAATGTGACGCGCAATATTACGGCGGGCGATGCGGTGACCTTTACCCTGCCCGGTGTCTTGAGCGCGGCCTTCCCGGTGGGGTCGACCTGGGTGACGAACACGGCCGTCTACACATACGGAAGTGAATCGAAGTCGGCGCAGGCCGGTTTCCAGGTGGAAAATACGGTAACGCCGCAGCTGGTTATCACCAAGATGGTGTCGACCGGTGCGAGTGTCTGGACCAACAGTCGGGTGACTTACACCATTGTGGTGCGCAACGATGGTCTGGGCGATGCTGCGGGTGTCCGGATCACGGATACGCTGCCGATGGGAATGTCGGGAGCCGGGCTGGATGTAACTCGCACGATTACAGCCGGTGCTGCGGTGACCTTCACCTTGGTGGCGACCACTCCGGCTTCGTTCGCCAATGGGACGACCTGGATTACGAACACCGCCTGGTTTGCTTACAATGGCCAGAGCGGTTCGGCTCAGGCCGGCTTCCAGGTACGGAACTATCAGGTTGTGTTGCCGATTGTGATTAAAAACAGTCGGTAACGGTTTTTCGGTGACGACTCAGTAAATAAATTTCGCGGGCGGCCTGCCGCCCGCGAAATTTATTTTAATACGAAAACCCACCCTTTATTCTGGGGTGTGGAATGTTATAATGGTCCAAAATCGGCCGGGGCGTGATACCGGCTGGATCGAGGATGGTAGAGTATGGAGCGGGATGTAGTACAGGCACGAGAGGCGATGGTGGCGTTGATCCGTTCGCGGGGCGTGCGGAATCCGGCAGTCCTGGCGGCTATGCAGCGAGTTCCCCGGCATTGTTTTGTCGGAGAAGAGGACCGGTTGGTGGCTTACAGCGATACTCCCCTGGCGATTGGTTACCGACAGACGATCTCACAGCCTTACATTGTAGCGTTGATGACGGAAGCTTTAGAGTTACAGGCGGGGAGCCGGGTGTTGGAGATCGGCACGGGGTCCGGGTACCAGGCAGCGGTGCTGGCCGAGATGGGCGTGGAAGTTCACACCGTGGAAAAGATCCCTCAGCTTTACGATCAGGCGCGGAACCGGTTGGCCGCTTTGGGATATCAGGTGTATTGCCATTTGGGCGACGGTTGTGTGGGATGGATGGAGGGAGCGCCCTATGCTGCGGTGGTGGTGACGGCTGCACCGATGGAAGTGCCCCCTGCCTTGCTGGCTCAACTGGGTGATAGGGGACGGATGGTAATTCCGTTGGGGCCGGCGGGCGGCGAACAGACTTTATGGAAGATCGTTCGCGAAGGAGAGGATTTTCGATGGCGTGAGATGGGGGCGGTAGCGTTTGTGCCCTTGATGCCCTGCGGGCGGGTTGATCTCAGGCTTTCCTGATGGGTAACATTTTTTGTTAATGTTTTGGCGCGCTTTCTGAAGCGCGCCAAAACATTGGCTTTTTTGCCCTGTGCGGTTGTTTATCAGGGTGGATCAAAAACGGTTTAAGAGCTTTTTTTCAGGCTAACCGCACAGGTCGAAAGAATTTTTTACTGACGGGGTGTGTTCTTTTTCTTTTCGCTGGGGTATAATTCCTCGAAGTTTTTCTATATTCAGAGTCGCAGGAGCTAAAATGCGGTCCCCCTTTTCACCCTGGTTGAGCTGGAGTGGTTTGATTCTCGCGATTGTTCTTGTCGCAGCCGGTATTTTCCTTTCTCCGCCGGATCTGTTGCGCAAAGCAGATTATGTCGGGGCGGCGGTTTGTCATCGGATCCCCTCTCATTCCTTTTTTATCGATAACCATCAGACGCCTTTGTGCGCGCGTTGTACCGGCACTTTTCCCGGAGTGTTGACCGGACTGGTGTTGCAGTGGTTTGTCTTTCGGCGGCGACGGGCCATCGGTTTTCCGGAATGGAAGCTGTTTATTCCGTTGGTGCTGTTTCTGGGTTTCTTTGGATTGGATGGCCTTAATTCTTATACCACTTTGATTTTTAACAGTGAGAAGGGGATTTTCGGCTATGCGCCCCAGTCGATTCTGCGGTTGTTGAGCGGAACTTTGACGGGGATGGGGATGAGCGTGATTTTGCTTCCGGCGTTCAATCAGACTTTCTGGAAGGATGGGGTGCCGGGGGAGCGTTCTTTGAACTGGAAGTTGCTGGGGATTTTGATTGTGGTCGAGCTGGTTCAGGCGGCTTTGATCTATTCGCTGGAGCCGTGGCTGCTCTATCCGGTGGCGATTTACAGTGCGCTGGGGGTTTTGACGATGTTTACGCTGCTGGGGGCGATGATTTTTGTGATGGCATTGGGCTATGACGGACGGTTCGCTGGTTGGAAGGAGGCGGTTGTGCCGTTATTGTGGGGGGTCGTCTTTGCGATGGTATTGGTCGGCGGCATCGATTGGTTGCGATTTATGATGAGCGGGACGCTGGATGGGATGCCGGGAGTATGATTTAAAGCCGGTTCGAGAAAATTTCAGAGCATTTTGGGCGAGGATTCTGCCGCGGGGCAGGAGCCTCGCCCAAATTTTTTATCGGTCGAAACGTTGTGGTCAGGGAACGAATCCGGATTTTAAGAAGTCAAAGAAATAGATAACCAGATTGCTGTCTTTAACAGGTGGTTTTTTCGATAGGTGCGGTCCGCATTTTTAGTGTCCCACAAAAGGCTTTTGTTCGGCTGGAAGCGCTGTGCTGGATAGGGGAGAATTTTTTTGTTTATGTTTTGGCGCGCTTTCTGAAGCGCGCCAAAACATAGGCTTTTTTTCTTTCGCTTTTCAGGGGTAACTCTACAGGTGGAAAAATTTCAATTGACAGGAGGAGGAACGATGAAACGCTGGATATGGGTGGTTATGGCTATGTTGGCGGTACTGGTCGGAAGTATGGGAGTTGGTAGGCCGGCCGGGGCAGAACCGGTGGTGATGGCGACTCCTGGCCCGGTCAAGCCGGTAGCGTTGGGCAATGTCTGCCTGTCGACGAAGCAGGCCGGCTGGTCGAGCTGGTCGGTTTCGTATATGCCGCGAGCGGTTTATGCGCTACAGCTTGACGGCAATCAGTTGTGGGTTGGTTCTGGCGCCGGGGTGCGCCGACTGGATGTGCGGAGTCGGAAGTATGAGACCTTTTTGCCCGGGGTAACGGCGCGCAATTTTTTACGGTTGGACGATGGGCGGATATGGGCGGTAACGTCCTATGGGTTTCAGTTTTTCGATGGGGCCGGCTGGCGATTTGTGGATGGGGGAGCCAATGCGAATGCGGCAGCTCTGGACTCGAAGGGGCAATTTTGGACGAGTATGATGATGGGGCGGCGCAGCTGGTGGTATTATGCGCCGGAGGCTGTTCCACCCGCTGAGGGGGCTCTGGTATTGCAGTCGGGTGACGGGCCGGTGTATGGGCAATTTGATTGTAATGCCTGGCCTGCGGTGTCGTTGGGTTGGTGGCGACATGAGACGCCGGTAGACTGTCTGTCCATGCGGCAGGCGGATGCTGCCTTGCGGGGGATTAATATTAATCCCTATTTGTTGGAAGTTGGCTCGAAGGGGGTTTGGTGGTCGAACGGCAATCGGCTGGGCTTTTGGGCAAATGGGAAGAATCGAGAGTGGAAGCTGTCGGTGGACCAGCTGTTTGTGATGGAAGCGGCTACTGACGGAGGCCTCTGGCTGGGAACTGAACGGGGGCTGGGGTATTTCGATCCGCGAACCGGCAAGATGCGCTGGATCGATGTGGGGTTGGATCGCTGTACGCTTACCGGTGCCGTGAGCGATGTGGCGGTTGACGGCAGGGGGCAGGTGTGGGCGGCAACGTCCAGCGGACTTTACCGTTGGGTGGCACGGAGCAATCAATGGCAGCGTTACCCGGGTTTGGGGGATGAGGGGACGATGGCGATTCGGGATTTGGCCGTGGACGGAAACGGGACGTTGTGGGTGGCGGGGTATAGATCGTTGTGGCGGATCAATTCCCGGGGGACGTCGGCGATGTTGAAGCCGGCCTGGGCCTGTTCTCCGGTTTTACTGACCCTGGGTATCGATGGGCAGGGGCAAATTTGGGGGGTGTCGGAGGGGTGCGGCGTGCTTTCTTATAATCCTGGAAGCCGGCAATGGGCCCAATATCTACAGGATAAGGATGCTTATTACACGACAGCGGCCGTTGCACCTGACGGTGTTTATGTGCTGACCGGGCAGGAGTTGTGGATTTATCGGGGAGGCAACTGGGAGTCGGGAGGGGTTTTGCCGGGAAATCCATCCGTACCCGTTTTGGAATCCGATCCGGCGGGAGGTATATGGATTTGGGATTCGCTGGGGGGATCGCTGTGGCGGTATCAAAACGGGCAGTTTACGGCTCTGGAAGAGGGCGCGGGGGCCAGTGAGCTGGCGGGGGCGGCGGTCGACGATGCGGGCCAGTTGTGGGTGGGGGTACGGGCCGGAGTGAAGCGTTACGCGGGCGGCAATTGGACGGTTTTCAAGGCGGCGGCAACGGAACAGGAAAGTGTGACCCGGGTGGTCCACACTCGCGACGGGCGGATCTGGGTGCTGCGGGGCAATGAGTTGTTGTCGTTCGATCCGGCGAAGCCGTGAATAAAACGTGAAACGTAAAACGTAATGGGGAATTCGCGTGCCGCCGGGGCGGCTCTGGAAAAGACAGATGTTTTCGGTGGCTTTCTGAAGCCGCCGAAAACATCAACAAAAAACGTTCTCTGCCTGCTTCGCACAGCGCGGCGATTCTTATGGGGAAGGCATCATTTGCGGGGTGTTAAAAGAGATTTCACCGCGGAGCACGCGGAGATCGCAGAGAAGAGGGGAGGAGTTTTTTTTTGATTTTTTCTCTGCGTCCTCTGCGCCTATTTACAATATCTTCGATCAGTGGTGAGTCTTCCGGATAGGCTATTTTCAAAACAGAAAAGGAGTAAGCGATGAAACTCTGGATATGGGTGGTGGTGGGTATGTTGATGGTGGCGATCGGGATGGCAGGGCCGGGCCGGCCGGTGGCGGTGGAGGCGGCGGTGCCGATGGTGGGAACTCCGACACCGGTTTCCAGTCCGGCCTGTCTTTCGGCGGAGCGGCCCGGGTGGAATCATTGGATGACGACGGAAAATTCCAAACGGGTATGGGGATTGCATCAGGATGGAACCCGGCTATGGGTGGGGACGGATGTCGGGGGGCGGCGATTGGATCTGGCGACCGGCAAGGTGGAGACTTTTTTGCCGGAGATGCAGGTGCGGCGCTTTGTGCCGTGGGATGGGGAGCAGCTCTGGGTTTTGACCGATCGGGGGGTGCAGTTTTTCGACGGGAGCGGTTGGCGGTTGATCCAGTTTTCCCAGGGAAGGGACGCTCTGGTTACTTATGCCAATCCATTAGGAATAGGGATCGATTCCCAAGGACAACTGATCATCAGCTTTCCCAGTGGGCGGCATTACTGGTGGTTTGGCGTGCCGGCTGAAGTTCCGCCGGCTGACGGCAGTTGGGTTTTTGAGGGGGTAAAGGGGCCGGACAGCAGCGAATTCTATAATTTGAACTACGATTGTTCCGCCTGGCCGAAGATGAGTGTCAGTGCAGTGGATTATTCCAGTGAGGAGGAGTGTCGGGCGCAGTATGAGGCCAAAGCCGATTTGAGCAAATTGGGGATTTATCCCGGGAATGTGGCGGTCGGGCCTCAGGGGGTCTGGTGGGTGCGGGAGAAACGATTGGGATTGTGGGCGGAGGGCAAGAATCAGGAGTGGAAGTTGTCGGTCAATTTCGTCACGGCGTTGGAAATCGATTCCGGCGGCGGGGTCTGGTTGGGAACCGATCAGGGATTGGCTTCTTTTAATGTTCAGACGGGGAAGCTGCGGTGGGTTGATTTGGGAACCCCGACCTGTGTTTTGCCGGTGGCGGCGGTGCAGTCGGTGGCAATGGATGGCAGCGGACAGGTCTGGGCGGCTACCGGATATGGTTTGTTTAAGTTGAATGGGCGGACTCAGCAATGGCAGCGGTATACGGGATTGGGGCGGGATTCGTCCACGACGATTTCGTCCATGGCGGTGGGGAAGGATGGGACTTTGTGGGCGGCCGGGTTGAAGTCGCTCTGGCGGATCAATGCCCGGGGGGCGAAGTCGATTTCGTATCCGGTTGCGGAGTGTAAGCCGGATTTTAATGTGCTGACGGTCGATGTTCAAGGGAAGGTCTGGGGGCGTTCTCAGCTGTGTGGGGTGTGGGAATATCAACCGGCGAGTGGAAAGTGGCGACAGCATTTTAAGGATCAGCCGATTTACAATCGCGGATTGACGGCGGCGGAGGAGGGCGTTTATGCGATGGCGGAGGGCCGTTTATGGCTCTATCAGAGTGAAAGCTGGAGCGATCTGGGGGCTTTGCCCAGTGAGAGTGCCGATCTGGCTGCCAATCCCGATCCAGCCGGGGGGGTGTGGCTGTTTGAATGGGGCCAGGGGCGGCTGTGGCATTATCAAAATGGGCAGTTTACGCCGTTGGAGGTCGACCGTGGGGGCGAAGTGGGCGGTCTGGCGGTCGATCCGGCGGGCGGGTTGTGGGTAGGGGTGCGCGACGGGGTGATGCGTTATGCCGACGGGGTGTGGAGTGCGCTGCCGGTGGTTCCATCCCGGAGAGGGATGGCTTATCATCTTTCTTTGACGCGGGACGGGCGGTTGTGGGTTTATCAGAATGGGGAGCTGTGGGCGTTCAATGGGGGGAAGTGAGGCGTGAAACGTGAAACGTGATGACCTGTTGTCCGGGAGTAATGATTAGCGGTGTTCGGGTAGGGGCGGCTCTGGAAAAGGGCTATGTTTTGGTGCGCATCAGAATGCGCACCAAAACATAAACAAAAAACTTTCTTTCCTGCTTCGTACCGCGCGTCGTGTTTGACTGGGAAAAGATCATTTGCGGGACGTTACAAGGCCCGGCCCTTACTATAGCGGCCTATTTTCAGGACAGAAGGTCATGCGGGGGGCGGCACCCCGAAGGATGAAAATGGTTTGTCTGGCGGGGTTCCTGGGGCCTGCGGACCCCAGGCTTACTTAAACCGCTCTTTCAGGGCTTAAGAAGGCGCCTGGCTAATGCGACGGAGGCAAAAAAAAGGGGGATAGGGGAATTTGCACGCCTTCTGAGGCGTGCAAATTCCCCTTAACAACAGCTCCCCCCTTTCCCCCATCTGCGTCTTTGGGGGAAAGGGGGGCAGGGGGGATAGAGGGCCAGCGTAATCTATTTTCAGGACAGATTTTGGGATTTCAGGAGATACGGATGCGACTACATTGGAAATGGAGTCTGTTGACGTTGGTGGTGATTCTGGTGAGCTGTATGCCGGCAACTCCGCCGGCGATGCCGGCAAGTGCGTCTGTTCCGACGGCTCCTTTTCGATTGGCGGCGCATACGCTCTTTTTAGATGAAGGGATGGCAGTGCTGGCGAAAGAGGCCGGTTTTGATACGATTGTGCAGGTTTTCCCCTGGAAGGATTTGAATCCACAACCCGGACGCTATAACTGGGATGTGGGGGATGCCATGGTCGGGGTGGCGCAGCGGCGGAAGCTGGCGCTGGTGGTGCGGCTGGATATGTCGCCGGAGTGGGCCCGGTGGGGCGATCCGGCCCGGCCGCCTTTTGATACGGGGGCCTATCTGGATTTTGTGGAGGCGACGGCCCGGCGTTATCAGGGGCGGATTCTGGCCTATATCGTGGGAAATGAGCCCAATCTCGCGGTCGAGTGGGGGGGCTGGGTGGCGGAGCCGGCGCAATATGGGGAGCTGTTGTGCGAGGCGGCCGGGCGTATCCGGGCGGCCGATCCGCAGGCGTTGGTGGTGGCGGCCGGGATGGCGCCGACCAATGAGTTTTCCGATCGGGCGATGGATGACCGGGCTTTTGTGGAGCAGTTGTTGACGCCGGAGGTGGTGGGCTGTTTTGATGTGCTGGCGGTGCATGATTACGGGTACGGGCTGCCGCCGGGCGATCCTTATGGGGCCCACGGCGGGCTCAATCTGGCGCGGCTGTTGGATCTGGAGCGGTTGTTGCGTCAGGCCGGCGGGGGGCAGCCGTTATGGATTACGGAGCTGGGCTATACGATTGAACCGGGGCCGCATCCGCCGGTGCTGCCGCGGGAGCAGGCGGCTTATCTGGTCGAGTCGTTGCAGCGGGTGCGGACGGAATGGTCGCAGGTGACGCTTTTTACGGTGTGGAATTTGAGCACGGGGGGCAATTCGGAGATGCAGGGGTTCAGTCTGGTGGAGCCGGATGGGAAGCCCCGGCCGGCGTTTTGGGCCTTTAAGGCATTGTATCGGCGGGGGAGCCGGCGGTTTTGGGCGGAGCGGTGGCCGCGGTGGTTGCAATGTCCGGCGCTGGAAGCGGAAGTAGACAGCCGCAAGTAGAACGTAGACAGCGGGTGTTGCTGGGGTGGTTCTGGAAAAGTCCATTTTTTCGCGCGCCGTCTGCGGCGCGCGAAAAAATAAACAAAAAAACTCTCTTCCCGAACCAGCGCGGCGCATCTTAAGGGGAAAATGCCATTTGCGGGATATTATAAGGTCGGGGCCATGCCCTAAAGGCTTATTTTCAGGCCAGAAGGCCATGCCGGGGGCGGCACCCCGAAAGATGAAAATAGACGATTCGTCAGGATTGGGTACCCA
>CAZCTC010000052.1:0-55612 GCA_964501335.1 uncultured Anaerolineales bacterium
CGGGACGTTACAAGGCCGGGGCCATGCCATAAAGGCCTATTTTCAGGACAGAAGGAGCATCAAAATGGCGTCGTTGCAGATGGGGCGGTGGGCGGTGGATTTACCGACGGGGGAAAGCCTCTGGTATGGAATGGGGCGGCAACTGGTTTCCTGGTATGCGCAGGCCGTGTTCAATCCGGATGTTGTGCGGCAGGCTCCGTTGCCGGCAGGGCCGAAGCTGATAGTGGCCAACCATCCGACAACGACCGATCCCTTTGTCATTTTGACGCTTCTTGAGGAGCAGGTCAGCATTTTGGTGAGTGAGACGCTGTTTAAGGTGCCGGTATTTGGGCGATATCTGGAGAGGGCCGGCCATGTGCGTGTGGTGCATGCGAATGGACGATCAGCATTGGAGGCGGGGCGGCGCCTGCTCGATGCCGGGCGGAGTGTGGTGATTTTCCCCGAGGGGGCGATCAGCCCGGCGGAGGGAGGGGTGCATGTGCCTCGAACCGGAGCGGCCCGGCTGGCTTTGTTGACGGGGGTGCCGGTCGTGCCCGTGGGGATGGGATTGCAGCGTTCATTGATCAAACGGATTGAGACGCGGGTCGATGGACAGGTCGAGGTCGGAACGTGGTATGTGAAAGGTCCTTATGCGATGACGGTCGGGGCGCCGCTTTATTTCAAGGGTGAGGTGGAGGACCGGGAGCAGGTACGGGAAGTTTCCCGGCAGATCATGGATCGGATTGTGGCACTGGCGCAGTTGAGCGATCAACGAGCAGCAAGGATTTTTATGGCGAAGGGCGAAAAATTGCCGGGAAGTTCCAGTTTCAATGTGACGTCAGGGATGGCAAGCTGAGAATGGAACGGCTTTTTTCGATTTGAAGGGAGAAAGATGGAGAAGAATCAACCAACGGCTCAGAAGATTTACTTTGAATTGACGAATGCCTGTAATTTCCGCTGCGATTTTTGCCCGGTTCGCGAATCCAAGCGCAGGCCGCAGATGATGGATTTTGCTCTTTACAAAAAGGGGATCGATGAGATCGCGGAGAAGAAGCTGGCACCGATTGTGGGGTATCATGTGTTGGGTGAGCCGTTGCTCTATCCGCAGATCTTTGAGGCGGTGCGATATGCCCGGAACCAGGGGCTGCATACCGAAATCAATACGAATGGATCGCTGTTGAGTCGGGAGCATGTGCGAGGGTTGGCGGAGGCGGGGCTGGATGATCTGGCGATTTCAGTGCAGATTATCGATCCCAATGAGCATGCCTGTCGCGAATCGGGGATGACGTTCGAGCGTTATTATGCCGGCGTGCTGGAGGGGCTGGGGTTTTTGCGGCAGTATGCTCCGCAGATGGATGTGGCGCTTTGTTTGATGAATACTTCAACCCGTCGCTATTTTGATATCGATCGTCCGATGCGATTGAGTGGAACTCAGGAACATTACCGGCGCAATTTGATAGCTTTTGTGTCGGATCTTTCCGGGGTGGTGGGGTATCCTCGCAGCCGGGCAGCTGTGGCGCACGATCTGCAGGGGCTGAATCTGGTGCAGCCGCAATCTATCTGGGTGGATCCGCATACCCGGGTTTTTGCGCAGCCTTTTGCCGATTGGGGCAATGCTTTTACTTCACGCAAGATTCATGGGGCGAAATTTGGTTTTTGCGGCTATGCGTTGGAGAATGTAGGCGTTTTGAGTTCGGGGGAAGTGACCATTTGCTGCGGCGATTATGACGGCAAGACGGCCTTGGGCAACCTGCGAGAGGATTCACTGGCGGAGATTCTGGCGTCGCAGGCGGCCGAATCTATTCGGGAGGGATTTAGACAGATGTGGATTGTCCATCCTCACTGTCAACATTGTCTTGGGGGGACCAATGTCTGGAAGACAATGTTCAAGAGTGTGGCGAGTATTTATCTTTTCAAAGGATTGAGTTTCCGTCCCGCCCGGCGAGTAAAGGAACTCTTTTTAGACTTTGACTTGCGCGGTTGTTCGTAGGTTTGGCTAACAACTGGTTTGTACGTTCCGCAACGGGCAATTCCCAGGTAAAAAGCGACGCGCGGTGCGAAGCAGGGAGAGAGTTTTTTTGTTTATGTTTTCGCGGGCTTCAGAAAGCCCGCGAAAACGTAGACTTTTTTTCCGCTTTTTAGAGCTAACCGCACAGGTCGAAAAGCGACGCGATGGAGGGGGAGCGTTTTTTGTGGGGGATAAAATCAGACATTTTTATTGTATGATGGTTTTTACAGCCATGGCATCTTCATTATGGAAGATGCCATGGCTTTTTTATAAGGAGGTGGATGATGGAGGGGTTGCGGTTACCATTTTTCATCGTGGCATTGGTGTTGTGTGGTCTCGTAGTTCTGTTGGATCTCGGTTCGTTGGGAATATTGAAAGGGACGAGGCCGGCAGCTCAGGATTTGCAGGCTTTGACGGCCGAAGATCCAGAGTTGCGTGAGGCGATGGCTTCGGCCGATCCTCAGGAGCTGGTCGCGCTTTCCGATCGACGACCGCCGGGGTTGGCGATCCCGGCTATGGCCCTGGTCGACGGCGTTTTATTTTTTACCGTTGCGTTGATGGGCGTGGGGTTGTTGTTCCGTGAGCGGCTTCAGGGCCGAATTCAGGGTGTGATTACTTTGATTTTTTCGCTGTTGCTGATCCTGGCGGCGGTTTTGACGTTGCTGGCTGCTTTTGCCCTGGTGATTTTGATGATCTCGTTGTTGTTGGCGGTTCCTTTTGGGACCCTGGCCTATCTGGCGCTGTTTGGATTCTTCAATCGAGCCGGGGCTGCGGCCGCCCTGGGGCTGTTGATGGCTTTCAAGCTGGGCTTTGCGATCTGTCTGGTACTGGCACAACAGCGATTTCTGCAAAATCGGGGGTTGGTGTTGATGATCCTTACTTCGTTCCTGGCCAATGTGATTGTGAGTTTTTTGCATGGATTGGTGCCTGTTGTTCTGGTAAGCATTACGGATGGGATTGGGGCGATTGTGCTGTCCATTCTGGCTTTGATCTGGGGGGTGATTCTGTTGATCGGCGCAATTCTGGCGGTCATCAAGGCGATCGTGTAGCAGTCGGTGCCGGCGCAGGTGTGGGGCCACTCTCGAACTGACAGATCCGTTGAGCTGTTCCCTGTCGGCAGGTCAGTTCGAGGGTGGCTCCTTCTTTGAATATTTGTAATTCCAGGTCCGGTTTTTCCCTATCCAGGGTTTGATTGACGGTCAGCTGATCTTTTCCCACCGGTTCCAGACGAACCCGCGCCTGTGCTCCCTGGATCAATTGGAAGGGCTGCGTGCGTACCGGAGCACGAGAACTTTCGATAAACCAGAGGCAGGAGCTGCCTTCGGCAAGCTGGATTTTTCCCAGCAACAGGGCCGTTTCGCAGTCGGGCGGTTGGGCAAACTGGATATCGGCGGCGCGCAGCGGTTGGTGGGGGACGAGCAGTTTGCCGAGCGATTTGATCCAGTCCGGGCTGAGATTGGGTGTGTCGGTTTTGCGCGTTCCCAGGGTCAGGCCGACGGCGAAGAGGACAATCAGCACGGCCAGGAGGATGAAAAGCGTTTTGGGTTTCATCGTTTAAGGCACCCAGGCCAGGGCATAGACGGTGGGCTCATTGTTCTGGAGCAGGCGGAGCGGCTCGCCGGGAGTGACGGCATTGAGGATGTAGATGCCGTTTCTTCCGCCGTCATCGTAGATGAAGACCAGTTGAGTGCCGTCGGGGGACCAGGTGGGGCGGGACGAATTGCCTGTCAGATTGGTGAGTTGGGTGGGAGTGCCTCCGTTTGCATCGACGACGAAGATCGTATTGATGTTGTTTTGATAAACGACAAAGGCGATCTTTTTGCTGTCGGGAGACCAGACCGGGCTGGAGCTGATCAATCCCAGGTTGGTCAACCGGGTGAGATTGCTGCCGTCGGGTTTTAAGGTGAAGATTTCCTGCCAGGACTGACTGGAAGCTGCGCAGGCGAGCCAATCGCCGTCCGGCGACCAGGCCGCGTTGTATTCATTGTTGGACGAGGTGGTAAGGCGGGTCAGATTGGTACCATCGGCCTCGACCCGAAAGAGTTCATTGTTGCCGTCGAGGTGATAGAACGAGGCGAAGACCAGTCTTTTGCTGTCGGGAGACCAGGTGATGCCGAAGTTGAAGGTCTGGTTGTTGGTCAGGCGGATCTGGTCGCTGCCGTTGGAGGCCCGGAGGCTGTAGACATCGTCGTTGGAGATGAAGGCGAGGCGATTGCTGTTGGGAGACCAGACCGGGCCGGTGTTCGATCCTGGATTGCTGGTCAACTGGATTTCCGAGGAGCCGTCGGCGGGACGGACGAAGAGCTGGGGATTGTTGTTGCGGTAAGAGATGAAGACGAAGCTCTTGCCGTCGGGAGACCAGACGAAATCGGACGGAGCGACGGGCGAGGAGGGATCCAGCAGGAAGCTGCCGAGCCGTACCTGATGGGAGCCGTCGGGGTTGATGGTGAAGGTTTCGGCTCGTTTGGATCCCTGTTGATAGGCCAGAACGAAAATGTTGCCGGCCGGCAAGGGTGTGGGGGTTGGTGTGATGGTGGGGGTGGATGTGATGCCGGCGCCGGAGGAGACCTCCAAGTTCACGGTGGTGCCGGGGCGCTGTTTGCTGCCGGCCGGGGGATCGGTTTTGATCACCAGCCCGCTGGTGATGACGGGATCGGGCGCCGGAATGATCGTTCCTGTTTTGAAACCGGCGTCGGTCAGCGTGGTGGTGGCCGCTCCGATCGTCAACCCTTTGACATCGGGAATGGTGGTGGTCCGCAGGCCGAAGTACCAGCCCAGGCCACCGCCAATGATCAGCAGGGCGGCGATAACAGCCAGAATCCACCAGGGGAAGGGGCGTTTTACCGGGGCGGCGACCGGGACATCGAAAACGACGGCGGGCCCCTGGGTATAGTCTTCGTCAGGATTGGCGACCTGGATCATATCCAAACGGAAATGATACTGCCCCGCGGGCGCTTCCGGCGGGACTTTGATCTGGACCGTGTATTGTTGGGTTTCAGCCGCGGCATAATCGCGTTCGGCCGGTTCGGCCAACGAAAACCAGGCCGGAGCGGCGGGCGGATCGATGCCGAGGCGTGCCCGTCCGCGGACGGGTCGCCCGCCGGCGTTTGAGACGGTAAAGACGGCTTCGCCGCGTCGCTGTGCATCCAGTGTTATGGTGCCGGCGGCAGCGGTCACGGCAAATGAATAGCCTGCCATAAAATCCTCCTTAAGCAATTCAGGGTTGATAGGTGATGACAAGTCGAGGGCGGTTTCTTTGTGATCCTTCCCGGCTGGTAAATTTACGTTCAAGTCCATTGCCGGAAATCAACAGACAGAAACCGAAATTTTTAGCTCCGGGGGCCTGGAGAGACTTAGCCAGGGTCGTTATATCCCAATGATAGGAATCGGATGCCAGTCCGACGGTTTGAACCACCCCCCCCCGGGTGGCGCAGTTGGGGCGGGTCGATTTATTTTCTGTCCAATCGCTGGTTGCCGGCAGGACTGTGACCTGAGCTTTGGCACCGTTTCCGCTTTCCAGGAAGAGCTGTAATTCTGCGTGTTGAATTGTGGCCTTGTCGGGGAGCGTGCTCAAATCGAAGTGGAGGGCGATCAGGCCATTGCCGCCAAAGGTGGAGGAATTCCAGAGAGAGAGGGGGGAGCCCTCACCAAATTTGGGGAGGCGGCCGACCAGATAACGTATGTTGGGGGGATCCCAATAGCGATCGGCGTCGGCGATAAGGCTGGCGGAAGCGGAGGGCGGGCCGCTGGAAACGATCAGCGTGACGGAAGACCCCTTAGGGACGCGCGTCCCACGGGGCGGTTCGGTTCGAATGATACGGCCAACGGCGGTGGCTGTACTGGATTCTGTACTGCTCTGAACGATCAGACAGGGAGAGGGAGTGCAGGTATTTTCCAGGATGTTTTTTGCGTCGGCCTGTTGTCGGTCATCTACGTCGGGCAGCGTGATTTGCAGGGGGCCGGCTGAGATGATCAAATCTACCGGACTATTCGGCCGAAGTTTGCTGCCGGCCGGGGGCTCGGTGCGGATCACGGAATTTTCAGGGATGGTGTCGTCGGAGATCAGTTGAGTCTGCCCGACTTTCAGATCGACATCGGTGAGGGCGGCGGTAGCGTCACTGATGCTCAGCGTTGCCACTTCGGGTACAGCTACCGTGCGCAGGAGAAAATAGGCCAGGGTGCCGGCCGCGACCAGGACGAGTACTGCGATCGCGGGAATCCACCAGGGGAAAGTTTTGGATTTGATGGGGGCAGGGGCTTCAAAGGTGATCGTGGGACCTTGAGTGTAATCTTCGTCCGGGTTGGCGATTCCGATCATATCTAAACGGAAGGTATATTGTCCGGCCGGGGCTTCCGGTGGCAGTACTATCGTGACGGGATATTGTTGCGCCCCGGCGATTTGAAAATCTTGTTCGGCCTCTTTACTGAGCGAAAGCCAGGCCTGGGCCAGAGGATTTTCAGCAATCACTCTGGCTCTTCCCCGGACCGGGCGGCCGCTGGCGTTGAAAACTGTGAAGATGGCTTCGGTTCGGCGATTGTTTCCCAGCTGAATGCTGTTGGTGGCCGTGGTGATGGCAAACGAGCTGGCCATAAAAACCTCCTTGACCGATTTTATAAGTTTAATCTTCCTCGAAAGTGAGTTCCCAGGTTACGTAGACTGGTTTTTCCATTTCTATGATGCGGGCGAGCAATGTCTGATGGGGACGGGCGGCGGCGGGGGCCCGGACCCGGATATGGAAGGGGCGGGGATGTCCCTGAGCATCGGTGAGTGTTTCTTCGACGGTAAACCCTGAAATGCCGGTGGCTATTTCCAGAAAGTGCAGCAGCCCGCGGGCGGTTCCGCGCCATTTAGAGAGGAAGGCGGCTGTGGCGATCAATTCCCTCAGCCGGCCGGTGCCGCCAGGAAAGGCGGGCAGAATATGGGTATATCCTTCCGGGGTATCCGTCAACAATCGTTCCAGATCGACCCAACGGGCCAGATAAGGAACGAAGGGTTCCGGGGTTTGATAGGGATTGAACCAGTTGTCCAGATTTTCCAGGATATTTTCTACGGGGGCGTGAAGTGTTTCCATAATTCTCAGGAGAGTATCCAGCGGCCCACCGGGAAGGATGGTTCGCTGGATGATTCCAGGCAATAGGACTTCAATTTCCTCATAATTCATGGCGTTGGACCTCCGGGGCCTGGGGGTGGTTCGGCTTCATCTTCGCGTACCGCCGTGATAGTATGTTCTCCTGAACAGAAGAGCCAGGTAGGCGGCAGGGTCACTTTGTCGGTGAAGAGGCATTGGGAGACCTGTTCGTAGTTTTCTCCGGCGTCCGAGCTGCGGTAAACCCCTTCTGAGCCGCCGGCCATGGCCAGCCGCCCCTGAGGATCGGTGGCGAGGCCGTCGATTGGATAAAAACGCCCGGGGTCGCGGAGCGGCAGCCCGCAACGAACGTCCGGTGTGCGCCATTGGGGGTCCTGCCCGGCGGTTTCCAGGATCAAGACGCCGTTACGATAAGAGGCGGCCAGGATTTTGGTGCCGATAAAGGCGAAGGCCCGGCAACTTCCCCCATTCCATCCTTTATTGAAGGGATGCCAGCCGTCGGGCGGGTCTTCGGTGCCCCGCAATTCCCAACGGAAGCCGCCGCGCCCCGGTTCCTGGCCGGCAGAGGCGGCGCCGGCCCAGAGGAAGGTGCGTGGCCCGTCGTATTGGATCGTCAAGGTGCGGATATCTTCTCCCTGGAGCCCTGTTTTGCGGAAGCGTACCGGTTGATCTTCACTGGTCGAAGAGAGGTAGACGCCGCCGGTGCTTTGGGCGGCCACGGCCAGATTGACCAATCCGCGAGGGTCGCGGGAGACGGCCACGGCGTAAAAGCCGAGGCGTTGATTTTGAGGCTCGACAATCCGTTGGACCGGGCTGCTGTCGGGGGCGAGTGCCAGTTCATAGAGTCCGGCATCGGTGGCCAGCCAAAGGAGCGGAGTCTCACCCCGCATACTCCAGGCCAGATCGTTGATGTCGAATTCAGTGGTGTAGACCGTGGCGTGCCAGGATTCGCCGCAATCGTCGGAGATGTGAATGCGGGCCTGATTGTTATCGGCGGTCAGGGTGACGACGGCGAGCAACCCGGGGTGGCTTTGATGGACCCGGATCAGACGGATGGTTTCCTCGGGAAAGTTGCCTGCCGTTTCCCAACCCTCTCCGTCATCCAGAGAACGGAAAAGCCGGGGGCCACTGCCGGCATACCAGGTATGGGGCTGGAAGAAATCGGCGGCCAGAGCCGCCACATCTTTTTCGGGAACTTCTTCGACTTCTAATTGCACTTGATCGACCCACAGAACCCCCGATTCTCCGAGGGCGATTTCGTAGACGTGGGAAGCCCGTAAGGCCTGTCCAAAGGGCCATCCGGTGGCTGTGAAGGGCGTCGGCAGCGGGTTGATCGATTGGTGAAGGCGATCGAGGACCTGCTGACGGACGACGGCGGGGTCTTCTTCGCGGCGGACCACCACGCGGGCATGAACGCGGACCCTTTTGTAACGGGTCCAGTTAACCTGACAGGTAATTCCAAGGGGACGGCGTTCGTCGATGGTCTGTTGTACCTGATTGCGGGCCAGGTCGGTTTGGCGCTGGAGGAGCAGCTCAAGGATACCGGGGCCGCTCAGACGTTCGGAGTCGGAAAGATAGGGGACCAGCAGGATTTCAACCGTGCCGGGTGCTGCATAGCTCCAGAGTGTGGCGCGTGTCAGGGCCCGGGCCCGGGCTACGCTGCGGTTGCTCGAACGGGCGGCCAGTTCGAAATCTCGGGCGGTGACGGCGCGGTTGAGGGCATGGAGTTCTTGTGGGCCGCGGATCAGGGCATTTTGCAGAGTTTCGGCTGCCTGTCCTCCCGTAGCCGGTTCGGTATTTGTAACTTCGAGGCCGGGGAGGGTATCTTTAAGGACCGTGAGCGTGCCGCTTGCGACATTGCCTTCCGGTCCGCCGCCCCGGCGATACCAGACCCGGATATCGCGTCCGGCGGCGGGGACTTCGGCGAGAGGGCGGGCAGCATCGCTCAAGCCGTCATCTTCCTGGGGCAGGCGGGCCGCCGGGGCAAAAAGGATCAGGCCGTTCATTCGATCGGCCAGATAGACAAAGCGATCGGGGCCTGGATCGGCAAAGTAATTTACCTCCCGCCAGATCCGGTAGCGTCGATCGGCATAGCGGATCGTCGGCATCTGCGGGTCCTGTTCTTCAGGACCGACTTCGATGCCGACGATCAGATCCAGGCCGTCGGGGGTATGGGCGATGATGGGGGGATGTTGGAGGTACAGGGATTGGCCGGGCTGTCCGGTTCCGGTGCCGGCGGCTTCAGCGGCGATAAATTCGCAATGGCGGGCCGTCACTTCGATTTGTGTGGCGTCGGGATTTAAGACGACGGTACGATCGGTGATGAAGACCGGGGGGGCGGAGCTGCCGGTGGTGCGGTTTACGGTGACCCGGGTGCCGCGGGGGATTTCCAAAGGGGCGGTGCTTTCCCGGCTGCGTTTGAATTGCAGCGTGACGGCGGCGGCGGCCGGTGGTTGCAGGCGAACGCCGATCAGGCGTAGAAACTCAATGTAGGCTTTGTTGGGCAGGCGATTCAGACGATAGATCAACGTCTCGGTCAGATAGGCGAAAAGTTCCAGGAGCATCATTCCGGGATCTCCCGGCGTCAGATCGGTCCATTCGGGGCAGCGTTGGCGAATCTGGCGCCGGGCTTCTTCGAGCAATTGGTTAAAAGTACGATCATCCAGGTTGGGTGAAGGCAGTGGCATCAACTTTCCTCCTGCATCAGATTTAAGGAAAAGGCCATCTCATGTTGGGTTTGAGGCAGGCCGCGGACGCGATATTCCAGCAGAATGTTGAGCCGGTCGGGGTCATCGGGGGCCCGGCCGGCGTCGATTTTAAGGATTTCGGCGCGAGGTTCCCACTTCTCGACCGCCTGGCGCACGTAGTGAATGGCCAGGCCGGCAGTGGTATCATCGTTGGGGGAAAAGATCAGGCGGTAGAGCAGGCTGCCGTAGTCCGGGCGCATGACCCGTTCTCCAGGGATGGTGGAAAGCAGGAGCAGGAGGGATTGGCGAACGGAATCGGCTTCTTCGACCATCGCGATCCGGCCGTGGGCCGAGATTTGAAGTCCGATGTTGCTTTCTTCCGTATCGAGATCGGGATGGACGAAACGCCAGGCGTGATAACGGGATGTCTTCATTAGACTGTTCTTATCCTTTTTGATCGATCAGGGTCTGGCCGGGTTGGCGGACCTGATAATGGACCGCGCCGGGCGGCGTGCCGTCGGTCAGGCCGGTGACCGTATCCAGGCAGATCCGGTGTCCTTTGATGCGCAGGAGGTCGGAGTAGCCGGATTGAACGCGCAGGGTCAGCTGACAGGGTTTGATGGTGGCTCCGATGTTGGGACAGCCGGTGATTTTCTTTCGTTCCGGGTCATCTTCGACGAGGATGCGGCGGTGATTGATGCGGACGAGGGTCTGGCCGGGTTCCAGGGAAACCCGGCCCAGGATGTGGTTACAGGTGATGACGGCATCTTCGGTCAGGAGCTTCATGTTGGTTTATCCTTCTTCAAAATCGATCGCGTGGCCGCGGATCAGGATTTGTTTTCCAGGGGCTTCGATTTCCAGATCGGCAGCGGCATGGATCTGTACTTTGTCGGGGGCCATTTCGGTATAGCTGCCGGAGCTGTTTTCGATGCGGATGGTGCGGGTGGTGTCATCCAGGCGGATATGATGTCCTCCATGGGTACGAAGGTTGTAGCGTTGCACGGAGTTTTCTTCAATTCCGCTGTCGTAAGGGCCGTTCATGCCGTAGAGACCTCCCAAAACGACTCCGCCGGCGGGATTGGCTCCCGGAAGCCAGACGAGAACGTAGTCATCGACATCCGGCAGGATGACCCACCCTTTTTGAGCCCCGGCCCCGGGACTGAGAACCTGCATCCAGGGTGTTTCGATATTGTTGTAGGCCGGCAGGGAGACTTGAATTCGGCCTAAATTTTGAGGGTCGTTGACCCGGGTTACCTGCCCGAGGGCAATGCGATCGTTTTCTTCCGGGGGATAAGGATAAGGGGGGGCGCTGGAGATTTCTGAAATGTAACCGCTGCTGCTGTTGATGATGTGATCGACGGCGGTCAAGATATAGCGACCGCTCAATGTGGAGGCGATTCCCTGAAGGGTGACCGAGGTGGCCGGGCGGAGTTGTGGGTCCCCTTCGGCAATGCCACGGAAGATGAGACGGCGGGCGGCCCGCCGGTCCAATTCGGCCTGGGCCAGGGCTTCGGCATGTTGAGGGTCTTGCAGGGCGGTGTTGAGTAGTTGATATTCCTGAACCATTGTGGGGGTATTGGGCAGGCCTGCGGCTGTGCGGCCGCTGCGAGGGTGAGTGGCCTGTCCATCGAAGGCCCGGGCTTCCAAAGGGTTCCAGCCCCGAGCCGTCACGGTGGTGGTATCGGGGGCGGTGTTGAGTTCAAAGCGGGCTTCCAGCAAGCTCTTTCCCAGTTTGAGGGGCAGGGATTGGCCGAAGCCTTCCAGTGTGGTCAGATGCAGGACATTTTCCCGGACCGTCCAGTAAAGCCCACTTTGGCCGGTAATCCGGTTGAGAAAGTCCAGATCGGAGATTTGGAACTGGAAGCATTGTTGCCAGAGTGGCCCCGGATCAGGGGCATCGACAATCAATCCAAGAGGGGCGGCCAGCTCTGCGGCGATTTCTGCGGGGGTCGTTTGGATGTGGGGGCGGATAGATTGCTGCATTTGTAAGTGGTATGAGGGATCGCTGGCTCGCAGGTGAAGTTCCTGTTCGTGAGCCGGGCCATAACAGTATTCCAACCCGGAGATTTCACCTGAAAAGAGCGAAACCGGGATGGAGTGGATTTCCAGATGGAGCGAGGCTCCGGGGATAACCAGATCTTGCAACGTTTCGGGCGGATCTCGAAAGGTTATCTCGCAGAGTGTGGGGAGGGAGAGCCGTTGTTGGACCCGGATTTCGTACAGGGCAGCCAGCTCTCGATCTGAGAGGGGCTGTCCGTTAAGAGCGAGACTCAGTTGTGGCAAGGTATGGATTTCAGACATAAGCTCCTTGTAACCATTCCAGGGGAGGCAGGAGCAAGGGTTGCCCTGGAGATAAATCGAGCGGATTATCGATACCGTTGAATTGAGCGATCAGGCGCCAGAGGGAGGCGTCTCCGTAATATTGAAAGGCGATTTCGTCCAATCGTTCGCCGGCGGTAATTTCGTGGAACTGGATTTGCTCTTCGGGCAGGTCGGGAGTGAGTTCCAGCAGGGCCGGGAGCTCGGGTTCCAGGTTGAATTCCATCTCCGGTTCGGTTTCAAATTCCGGCGGCAGGGAGATGGGGAGTGGGGAAGGTTCTGCGGGGGTGTGGGGAGGTTCCGGAACGCGGAGCAGGCGCAATCGGAGCCAGGAGCGTTGAGGGGCGCCTCCGGGGGTGAATTGTTCGAGCCGTTCGGCGACCGCGACGACGATGCCCAGAAGGTTCCAGGATTTACCCCAGATGAAACGAACCAGGGGTGGTTGTTGATATTCATCCTCACGGCCGGTATTTTCCGCCAGTTTCCAGAGCGGCCCGGTTAACTGGCGAACGTCGTCTGTGGTGACGGATGAGCCGGTGAGGGAGACATCAAAGAGCAGATCGAGATCCAGTTCGGTACGTCCACCGCCGGTGAAGAGCAGGGGAGCGTCGCTTTGGCCCGTCCTGGTCAGCGTGCCGATTCCGATCCGCCGCGGTTGGATGCCGGCCAGCCGGCGCATTACCAGATTTTCGGGATTGAGCAGGCAGCCGAAGCGTTCGTTGGTCGATTCGATTAGAAAGGCGACTCGTTCCATAGGATTCCTCGCTGTTCGCGGTCCAGATCTTCACGGCGGCGGGTGTGTGTCATCATGGCCTCCGGTTCTTGCGCGGCAGCAGAGAGGGCATCCTGGGGCAGATCGGGCCAGAGGGATATTTTGTCGGGGCTCAGAGAGTCGGGGACGGTAGAAGCTGGTGGTGGAATGACTGTGGGAAGATTGAAGTGAGAAAGGTGAGAAACGGCCGGCGGGTCGGCATTCAAGGGGATTTTTTCAGCGAAGGTTATCGGGAGATCCGGAGATAAGGGACGGCCAGATGGTTCAGGAACCGGCATGGTTTGGGGGAGTGCCGGGGGGGAAGGCGGGATGGTGGGAAGCAACAAAGGAGAAATCGGCGGTTTGATTTCAAGGCCGCGTTTTTTCACGGGCGACGGATTTTTGTGGAAGCCGGGTTGCGTGGCGGCCTCTGTGATAGTTACGGGCGTCGGCCCGGGCGATGCAGGGGAAGGGGACTCTAGTTTTTGCGATTGAGGGGGCCGAACGACGGGGTAGAGACGCAGGCGAGTGCGGACTGCCGGTTGAGGCGGAATATGGACCGGCATTGTGGGCTGTAGGAGCTGCGGTTTTGCGGATGGTGGAAGGGTGGGGAGCCGGGATTTTACTGAAAGGTCGGGGGCGGCGGTTG
This sequence comes from uncultured Anaerolineales bacterium, assembly GCA_964501335.1. GTDB lineage: Bacteria > Chloroflexota > Anaerolineae > B4-G1 > SLSP01 > CAZCTC01. The sequence continues at coordinate 13,481 of CAZCTC010000052.1, forward strand.
TGGTCAGATCCGAGGAGCGGCGAGGGGGCAGCGGGGGGGTAGAGTGAATCCGGGCTTTGGCTTTGAGAAGCGGGGGCGGCGAGGGGGCCGCCGTCGTTTGATGGCTCCAATCGATGTAAATTGCATCGGGGGGGGCATGGGTGTGAAGGTAATGGATCCAGTGGGCGGGGGGGGCGGTACTGCGTCGAACGAGCGCCAACCAATGGGCGGGGGGAATATCGGACTGTGTCGGGGAGATTGCCCCCTCTGGTTTGGGGTGTAATTCAGCAGCCCAACTTTCAAACCGGCGAGCGAGCCGGATCAGCAGGGATGCCAGCCATTCCAGCCAGAATTTCATGGACGTCTCAGAGTTTCAAAGACCAGGGTGAGTGATTCGATAGCGATTTCGTGGCTCAAAGCGTCGAGGGGGGTGCCCTGCCATTGAGATGGCCAGGCGTCGATCAGTTCCCAACGCATGACTTCGGTAGCTCCGTCGCTATCCAGGAGCAGGATCGAGACGTTTTTACGGGTCACCTGTCCATTGACCGCCGTCATGAACCAGTCCCAGAGTTCGCGGGAGGTGGTGATGCCGTAGCGGAGCGTCACGTCGGCATATTCAACCGGGCCGGGAATTCGCCGGACAACCTGATTGTTGCCGGCCTCGCGGTAGCGGATGGCTTCGACTTTGATACCCAGGCCTGTACATTCCGTAAAATGACCTTGGGTCACACCCTGTATATCCAGCTTGAAATTATAAGCACGAAAGGGATCCGGATTGGCTGCCATCAGGCTCCTCCTACTGTTTCAATTTCAGTGCCCCCGCGATACTGACTGACCCGGAAGACGATAAATTCGGCTGGTTTGACGGGGGCGAGTCCGATCAGCGAGATCACCGTCCCGGAATCGATCACATCGGGAGGGTTGGTTTCCTCGTCGCATTTCACAAAGAAGGCTTCTTCGGGTGAGCGTCCCATCAGAGCGCCGTCGCGCCAGAGGCCGGTGAGAAAGGCGCTGATGTCGCGGCGAATGGCGCGCCACAGGACATAGGTGTTGGGTTCAAAGACAATCCAGCGAGTGCTGAGGGCGATCGATTCTTCGATCATATTGAAAAGCCGACGCACATTGAGGTAGCGCCATTCACTGCTGCTGTCGGCGAGAGTGCGGGCGCCCCAGATGCGAATTCCTTCCCGGGCAAAGAGTCGGATGGCGTTGACTCCTGCGGAATTGAGTACCCCGACTTCGGAACGCGTCAGGCGGTAGGTCACATTGAGGGCCCCGCGGATGATTTCGTTGGCGGGGGCTTTTTGGACGCCGCGAGTGGCATCGGTGCGAGCCCAGATGCCGGCGATATGCCCGGAGGGGGGGACGTTGATCAGGGTGTCGGGGGCCAGCGGGTCGCGTACCGTGATCCAGGGGAAATAGAAGGCGCCGTAGCCGCTGTCGGAAGGGCGCGCTCGCAGGCCGGGGAGCGTTTTACCATCTCCAGCCGGTTTACCGTCGGGAGAGGAGGCGACGGCGACCTCGGTCAGTTGGGAAAGATCTTTGGCCTCGCCGGGTCCGTCGAGGATCGCGACGCGGTCTTTAAGTTGTTCGCAATGGGAGAGCAGGGCATCATAAGAGGAAGGGTCGGTGTAGCCAGGGGCGGCGACAACGGCAATTTCGTCGATTTCTTGAAGGAGATCCAATCCGCTTCGACCCGGGCCACCGATGAGCGGTTGACGGCCGACATTGACGACATAACAACGGCTACCGCCGTTTTGAAAGAAGCCGAAGACGGCCTGAGCGAGGGGTGTGCTTCTATTTCCTTCAGCGATAAATTTGCGCTGAAATTCACTCCAATTATTGATAGCGATGGCTTGATTGAGATTGGCTTGCAGGTCGGGGGCCATTCCGACGAAACCGGCAGTACTGGTACCGACGGCTTCAATCGGACGGGCTCCGCCTGAGATTTCTTCAATGTAGACATCTGGTGCAAGATAGGTGGGCATGCAGAACTCCTTTTGACCTTTTAGAAACTAGGGGGTGGCTGGGGGCTCTTCCGGTTTGGTCAACAGATCCAGCCGAATTACCAACGGCTCTTTGCCGGATAATCGGGTGACCGTAATTTCAAAGTGTTTTTCCCGGGCCTGAATTCGTAGCCGGCGGGGGGAATCAGGTTCAGAGGAGAGATCGGGAAGTCGGAAACAGCCCTGGGAATCGGTGCGGGTTGTAATTGAAAGGGTGGGATATTCCACGATAGCGCCGGCCAGGGGGATATCTCCATTTCCCAGAATGCGTCCTTCCAGGTGGGCGGTGGGGACAAGTTGTGAGTTGAGAGGGGCACGGACGAGCGGTGCCGCTGTTTCCACCCGGTCACGGCGCAGTGGTACGCGCAGGATAAAGGCGGGGCGGGGCGGGGCGCCAAAGGCAGTCCAGAGCGTTGTCGGCAATGGGTCAAGGGCCACTTCATAATTGGGATGGTCCATCGCGGCGAAGATCAGTTCGCCCAAGAGGCGGTGGGATTCGGTGGGGGAATCATCCCAGGCGGTGATTAGATAATGCAGCGTGATTTGGAGAGGGGGGCGATGGAGGCTGCGGAGGGCCGGACGTTCACTGAGTTCGATAAGTGAAAAGACGATACAGGGTTTTTGGGGAGGAGGGGTGGGATCACTTAAGGTTGCAGGGACTCTCAGGGTTTCTTGAATCCATGTTTGAAGCTGTTGATCGATTTGATCAATCATGAATTACTCCGACCGAAATTTCTCTGACATAGACCGGATTGTGGGAGAGTTGGAACGAAAATCTTGTTAGAAAGCTATGGTTGGCAGCGGCTGCAGAGCGGTCGCTTTTATTAAAAGGACGATAAGTGAAGAAGAGGTAAATAAATTATTAAGATTGTAATCTTATGGTTTTTCAGGTTGCCGCCAGGGTGTTTTTTTATCCGTGCGGTTGTTCAGTAGTATGGATTAAAAACGTTTTTTGCGCCCCGCAACAGGTGCTTCCCGGGTAAAAAGCGACACGCGGGACAGGCAGAGAGAGTTTTTTATTCATTTTTCGGCGGCTTTCTGAAGCCGCCGAAAAATGAGTTTTTCTTTCCCTTGTTTTCCGGGCTACCTGTATAGGGATGGTTAGTTTTGATTCAAGAAGGAACGGGCCGCGACGAGGCCGGAAGCTGAGGCCTGCATCAGGCCGCGGGTGACGCCGGCACCGTCGCCGCAGGCATAGAGATTTTTGATTTCAGTTTCCAGTCGCGGTGTCAGTTGCGGCCGGCTGGAATAGAATTTGACCTCGACGCCGTAGAGCAGGGTGTCGCGGGAGGCGACCCCGGGGGCCACCTTATCCATGGCGTGGAGCATTTCCAAAATATTGACTACATAGCGGTAGGGCAGGACCAGATTGAGATCGCCAGGGGCAGCGCTGGGGAGGGTGGGACGGACGATAGAATGGGAGAGGCGTTCCCGGGTGGTGCGTTGACCGGCTTCCAGGTCGCCGAGCCGCTGGACCATAATTCCGCCGCTGAGCAGGTTGGCCAGTTGGGCGATGCTTTTGCCGTAGGCGATGGGGTTGTTGAAGGGATGGGTGAAGTTTTTGCTGACCAGAATGGCGAAATTGGTGTTGGCGGTTTTATGATCGGCAAAGGAGTGGCCGTTGACGGTCATGACATCGCCGGTGAATTCGGTGGAGACTTCTCCGTAAGGGCACATGCAGAAGGTGCGGATTTGATCGTCGAAGGCGGGCGAGTAATAGATAAATTTGGATTCGTAGACCGAGCGGGTGATGGGTTCCAGCACGGCGGCGGGCAGTTCGACGCGGACGCCCAGATCGACCGGATTGCGGGCCAGGGTCAGTTGCAGCGTTTTGGCGGTGGATTCCAGCCAGGCGGCTCCTTCCCGTCCCGGGGCCAGGATGACGGCCTGGGCTTCGATCGTCGTGCCGGCGGTGGTTTCGACTCCGGTTACTTGCCCGTTGGAAGTGAGAACGCGGGCGACGGGCGTACGCGGGAAGACTGTGACGCCCCGGGCCTGCAGGGTTTCGTGCATGCGACCCATGATTACGGCACTGTGTTCGGTGCCCATGTGTCGGATGGGAACGGAGACGAAGCGCAATCCAGCGAGGACGGCGAGGCGGTGGATGTCATCGAGGGCCTGGGTATCGGTACCGTAGACTTTGTCGGGAGCCCCGAAAGAGCAGTAAAGCTCGTCGACCTCGCGGTGAAGTTGAATGGCGCGGTCTTCTCCCAGGATTTCGGCCAGATGGCCGCCGACCGCCGGGGAGAGGGTCAATTTGCCGTCGGAGAAGGCACCGGCGCCTCCCCAACCATTTAAGATGGCGCAGGGGCGACAATTGCGGCAGCCGCCGCCCTGTTCCCGGATGGGACACCGCCGGCGATCGATATCCGAGCCTTTTTCGAGGATGGCGATACGCAGTCCCGGTTGTTTGCTTAGTTCCAGGGCGGCGAAGATTCCGGCCGGCCCGGCTCCTACAATGACGACATCAAATGAGTTACGTTCTTCCATGTGATGATTTTCCTCCACAGTCTGTATGATCCCCGGGCCCTATTCTACTCCTTAGTAAGCGCTCTTTCAAGGGGACATCTTTTTTACGTTCCGCAAAGGGCTTTTGCCGGTAAAAGGCGACGCGCGGGATGGGAGAGAGTTTCTTTGTTTATGTTTTCGCGGGCTTTCTGACGCCCGCGAAAGCATGGTTAATAACCATGTTGCGCGCGCTCCTGAGAGTGCGCGCAACATGGTTCGAAATCGATGTCAGGGTACTTACTTCTTCTTTGGGTTGAGTTGCCGTTGCAGGGCTTTGAGTTCGTCCCAGTTGTCGGCGGCGGCGAGGCGGGCCTGTTCGGGCCAGCTCTCGACATAACGGAGGCGCAGTCCGGCTTCCTTAATGAGGTCTTTCAGCAGTTTGACATCGAGGCTGCCCAGTTGAGCAAAGCTATCGATGCCCATCAGGTTGAGTCGAATGGCCGTTTTGGGGCTGATGCCCAGCAACCGGCTGAGATCATCAGAGGAGGGGGCAAAGTTGACATTGGCGCCGGCCTCAGCGGGGGCTATCAGCAGGACCGGGCGGGCTGAAACGGTGGGCGCGTTCAGGCCGGCGGCGGCAGCGGCGGTAGCGGTGGCGGTCGGTTGCGCTGCCGGGGCTTTGCGCCAGCGGTAATCGTGGGCGATGGCTTTGGCGAAATCCTGTTGGATTTCGGGTTTGTCGTGGATGGCCCATTGGTCCCCCAGCCAGCGATAGAGGAAGAGCCCCAGGATTTGTTGGTAATAGGGGGTGGTATTCCAGCGGTGGATTTCGGCATAGGCGGCCTGGACCCAGCCGACATCGCTGTTGGACCAGCCGGCTGTTTCGCCTTCGTGGGCCATGTCGGTAGCAATGTGGTTGGTTTCAGTGATCAACACGGGAAGGCCCTTCCAGCGTCCGGGGATACGTTCCATAAAGAGGGTGTAAGTCTGAAAATCGATGTAATGGTCTTCGAGCGGTGGTCCGAATTTGTTCAGGTGGGTGAGGGCCTGGACCATCTGACCATGAGTGTAGGCATGGAGGACAAAGCCGTCGACTGCCTGGATATTGTCCAACATCTTTTGGAAATAGTCGATAGGGCGGGCGATTTCCGGGTTATAGGGGTCGACCGCTCCGGGCATGATGATGGAATTGGGCAGGACCGCCTTGATGCGGGCGTAGACCAGATTGAAGGCCCGGGCGTAGAGTTCGGGCGTGATGGTCTCGCGGCGATTTTCACGTCCGCCCGGTTGCTCGTTGGGGTTGTTCATTTCATTAGCAATTTGAATGAACCAGGTGTACTTGGAGGGAGCCAGTTCGTCATGTTTGAGATGGACTTCGACCCAGCGAGCGCAGGTTTCGGCAAATTCTTCGTAGTAAGCGGATTCAGGCAGTGTGCCGTCGGGGGAGTAGCTGTGGTTGAGGCGAACGATGACGCCATAACCTTGTTGGACCCAGTTCCAAAGCCGGCTCCGGATGTCGGGGTTAGCATTTTGATAATTGACGGGGTTTTTACCGATCGATTCGGTAAAGAAGACCCAGCCCTTTTTTCCCTGGCTTTGGAAGATAGCCCGGACTCCGTCGCCGGAATCGTCGTTAACGCCGGCCATGTGCATTCCGAAGATATTGGCAGAGGTGCCGTAGGGCAGCGCCTCATCTTGAACGGCCGCTCGATTATCGGGGCCGTCGGGTGCTTTGAGATAGAGGGCGGAGACATAGCCTTCCCGGTGGGAGGGGGTGCGCACATGAAGCCACATATTATCCTGACCGAGTTTGCCGCCGGTCACCGCCGGATTTTCCAGCGATTCCAGGACGGTCTGATGGGGAATCCACCAGATTTGCGGGCTGTTGGCGTCGGGGTTTTGGCGGACTTTGAGACCATATTCCGGGCTCTCTACCAGGACATATTTGACCGGAGCTCCGGAGGGGGCGGTGCTGGGAAGGCGGAGGTAATTGGCCGCAGCATAACCTTCATAGCCGTCGCTGGTGCGCAGGCGAATCCAGTTATTGGCCACCCCTACTTTTTTGCGGATGTCGGCTTCCGGTTCGAGGGCCAGCACTTTGCTGTCATGGACGGCCTGCGTGACGAGGGTGCCCGTCGTGCTGGGAGCATTGCGAATATTCAGGTAGCCCACTTCGGGGCTGTTGACCACCAGTTCAATCGAGGTGGTCGGCGTTGGGGCCGGAGGCGTTGTTGTGGCGGCGGGCAGAATGAGATACCAGGCGGCTACATAGCCTTGCTTGCCGTCGGCCGTGCGGACTTGAAGCCATTGGTTCATTTGGCCAACTTTACGGCGAACATCGGCTTCTGTTTCCAGGGCGGTCACGGTAGCTCCATGGGGAATCTGAGCCAGGGCCACCCCGCTGGTCGAAGGCAGATTGCGGAGGTTTAATGAGCCCACTTCAGGGCTCTCTACTTTTAGCTGGAGGGTGGGTTTGGGGGCGGGATCATTGGGATTGGCATTGAAGGGGGCCAGGAAGGGGGTCGGGTCCACAATATCACATTTGAAAGGAGTCGCGCCTCCGGCGGTGGCTCCTTGCTTTTTGAGCGTCATGTGGAGGTGGGCTCCCAGAGAATTTCCCGTATTGCCGGCTTTGCCGATCAGATCGCCGGCTTTGACTTTTTGTCCGGCGGTGACGGTGGCCTGGGAGAGGTGGGCGTAAACGGTTTCATAGCCTTCATCATGTTTAATCCGCACCTGATTGCCGTAAGGTTTGGTCAAGGGATTGGCACTACCGTCGAGGCGCACATCGCTGACGGTGCCATCGGCCGCGGCGAAGATTTTACTGCCTTCAGGGGCGACGAAATCGATCCCTTCATGACCGGGGAGCCCAAATTTGGTGTAGATTTCGGGATGTTCACCGAAGTGTTGAGTAATGGTGCCATATTCGGTGGGCCAGCGCAAGCGAAATGCCATGTTGATCCCTCCTTGACTATACTTTGGGGTGATGGAACAGTATCCGATAAAAAATATATTAGCACGGGTAGGGAAATTGTCCAAAGGAGTTATCATTTCGTAGGGGGCGTAAAAAAGTGTTTTTTTGTTTTGTGATACAATGGGGCGGTAAACCTTCATTAAATAGGAGATGAGTGTATGGCTTTGATTTTTGTGGATACGGCGCGAATTGAGGAGATCCGGGAAGCTGCTTCCTGGGGGGTATTGGATGGCGTGACCACCAATCCAACCCTGATGATGCAGGCCGGTACGGCCGATCTGAAACAGCAGACCCTGGAGATTGTCGATATTGTCAAAGGGCCGGTGAGTGCGGAAGTCGTCAGTACGGATGCGGCAGGGATGATCGGCGAGGCTGAACAGATCCTTTCCTGGTCCGAGCATGTATTTGTCAAGATTCCCACGACAGTTGAAGGGCTCAAGGCCATGAGCGTGATTTCCAAATGGCCGAATGCGCGGATCAATGCGACCCTGATTTTCTCTCCCAATCAGGCCTTCCTGGCGGCCAAGGCGGGGGCCAACTATGCCTCTATTTTTGTGGGGCGGCTGGACGATGCCGGCCTGGATGGGATGGAAGTGGTGCGACAGACGCGGGAGATCTTCGACAATTATGGATTTTCGTGCAATGTGCTGGCGGCCAGCATTCGCAGCACCATCCATGTGACCGAGGCGTTGCTGGCCGGTGCCGACATTTTGACGATGCCCTTTGCGGTGTTGAAGCAGATGGTGCGCAGCCCCTTTACCGATGTTGGGCTGGAGAAGTTCCTGGCTGATTGGGCCAAAGTTTCAGGTAAATAAGTAAACCTAATGAATGTGGTATAATGACTGTAGTCAATCTTGACTGGAGTCATTAATGAAGGGTATGCAAGACGCGGGAAATGTAGTTTCACGTCGGGAGCGCCGCAAAGGGGAAACGCGCAGCCGGTTGCTGGATGTGGCCGAGCGATTGTTTGGGGAAAAAGGATTTGAGGCTACGACTGTTGAGGAGATTGCCGAAGCGGCGGATGTGGCCAAGGGCACGTTTTTCAATTATTTTGAAAACAAAAATGCCTTGATTTTTGCAGTCGTGATCTCTCGTCTGAGTTCCTTATTGCAGGCTCCTCCCGGCGTGGGATTGCCGGCGCCGGACCGTATCCAATTAACCATGAAGCATTTGTGGTTGTTGTTGCTTCCTTATCGCGATTTGGCCCAGCAGGCCTTTGTGCATGGGTGGTCTAATCCACCAACTTCTCCGCCGGGGCCCCGGATGGCGGACACCATGGCCGAGCTGGTGCGAGAGGGACAGGCGGAGGGAATTTTCCGACGCGACATGGATGCTCAGATTGCGGGTGAATTGTTGGCCGCCTGCTTTGTGCGATTTTCTCTACTTTCTTATCTGGCGGGAGAGGCTGAGGATCTATCGGCCTGGGAAAAACGGATACAAGCAGGAACGGCATTGCTCTATCAAGGTATGTTAATTGCCTGACTGGCGGTCTTGCAATATTGTGATAAAATGACGAGTAGCGGTCAGGAGGAAAGAACCTGAGGGGGGAGGTGCGGTTAAAGCGTCAATTTTTAATAAAGACCGGTCTCCTTGACAAGGTTTTATTCCTGTGGTAACCTTTTTATAACCTGTGATTTTCCTGGCCCGCGATCTTTTCCTGGCGCGAGGCATAATCCCCACATCGGAGGGCAAGACGAATGGCAAACAAATCGCGTACCGATCAGATGGTGGACCGTCTGCGTGACTTGCAGATCAGCAGCCCGGACGTGGAAGCAGCAGCCATTGTAAGTGTGGACGGCCTGACCATCGCATCCTCCCTTCCTCAGGGCATTGAGGAGGATCGTGTTTCGGCAATGTCAGCCGCCATGCTATCGCTGGGTGAAAGAATTGCCAGCGAATTGGGGCGTGGTATGTTGGATGAGGTGTACGTCAAGGGCGAGAAGGGCTATGTGATCCTCCGCGCAGTTGGGGAGGAGGCTGTGTTGACTGTGCTGGCACGTCAGCAGGCCAAACTGGGGCTCTTGTTCCTGGATATGCGTCGGGCCGCTGAGGAGCTGGCCACCATTCTGTAGCACCCAAGGAGGTTTACTGTGGCTATCACCCCTAAACCCAGCGGGTTATACTACCCAAATCGTTTCGCATTGATCCTCATGAATGCTTTGGAAGAAATCATGGGGCGTAATGGGTTGAACGCAGTCCTCAATATGGCCGGTATGTCGCATTTAATTGACAATCCCCCGCCAGACAATATGGACAAAGGGTTCGACTTTGCCTATATTTCTGCTTTGAACCAGGCTTTGGAAGAGATGTACGGGCCGCGTGGCGGCCGGGGTCTGGCATTGCGGGCCGGGCGTGTGCTTTTCGCCCAGGGATTGTCCAATTTTGGCGCACTGGTTGGAGCGAGTGACCTGGCGTTCAAAGTATTGCCGATGCAGGCCAAGCTGAAGGCGGGTCTGCCGGCTATCGCTAAGATTTTTGATTCGCTTAGCGATCAGGCTTCATTTGTTAAGGATCCGGGCGGCGAGTATTATTCGTACTTTATTGCTCGCTGCTCTATGTGCTGGGATCGTAAAGTCGACCGCCCGGTTTGCTTTATTGCCACCGGGATTTTGGAAGAAGCGCTGCGCTGGGTGAGTGGTGGGCGTACCTTCCGGGTTGACGAGATCACCTGCATCGGCATGGGAGATGAGAACTGCTCCTATGCTGTTTACAAAGAACCCATTGGGTAAGAGGCACCAGCTGTGACCGTCGCTGATGAAGCAATCCCCCGGCACATTTTGATAGTGGAGGACGATCCGAATACGGCGGAGATGCTTTCCACGTATTTCTCTTCCTTAAGTTACAAAGTGTCACATGTGGCGTGGGGCCAGGATGCTTTAAAACAGGCCACCGAGAATTCTCCTGACCTGGTGGTATTGGACATCCATCTGCCCGATATCGACGGTTATGAAGTTTGTCGGCGCCTGCGCTCCCAACGTCGCACGGAGCATATTCCCATTATTTTCCTGACTGAACGGCGCGATCGCATTGATCGTTTGATGGGATTGGAACTCGGAGGGGTGGATTACATTACCAAACCCTTTGATGTCCAGGAATTGCGTTACCGTGTGCGGAATATCCTGCGCCGTAGCAACGTGGATACGATGCTCCACCCGGTTACGGGATTGCCAATTTCGATCTTGATCGAAGAGCAATTGGAGCGGGTTTCGCGGGATTCCACCCTCTCATTCATTGGTTTACGTTTGCGGGGGATGGATGCGTTCAGCGATGCGTACGGTTTTGTGACCCATGATGATGTTCTGAGAGCGGTTGCTCTGATTTTGCAGAACACGGCCGCTGAGGTGATGGCGAGCGATCCTTTTGTAGGGCAATTGGATACGTATGAGTTTGCCATTGTTTCGCCTGTCAGTCAAGCCTATGTGGTTATGGGACGGTTGCATCAACGGTTAAGTGAAGCGATCTCTTTCTTCTATCCCTATCGGGATTGGGAGAGCGGTACTCAAAGCGACGGTTCGCCGCTACCGCGGATCACTTTTGATATTACGCAAGTGGCTTCGGGACAGATCCCGCAACCCGAGGGGCAGGTGCAGTTGCGTCAGGCTTTGTTTGGTAAGCCCCAAGCTTAACTGGAGTGGATCAATTGGACAGGGCCAGGAGGACTACGGTTCTCTCCAGGCCCTGTTTTGTTGTGGCGTAACTCCATAGTTTATGTAGAGGTAGTTAAGATGACGACACAATCTTCCCCAGCAGTCTGGGTTGTAATCCCCACTTATAATGAAGCGGATAATGTGGGGCCAATGGCTGAAGCTTTGATGGCGCTTCCCGTTTCTAATTTACATCTGTTGTTTGTGGATGATGAATCTCCAGACGGTACGGGAGCTCTGGCTGACGAATTGAGTCGGCGTTTTGCGGGACGGGTTTTTGTTATGCACCGCCAGGGGCAACGTGGTTTTGCCCGGGCCTATATCGAAGGGTTTCTACATGTTTTGGCGCTGGGTGCGGATGTCGTGGTGCAGATGGATTGTGATTTTTCTCATCAGCCTCAGGATATCCCGCGATTGCTGGAAGCATTGAAGCCGGATGTCGATATGGTGGTGGGCTCGCGTTATACGCCGGGCGGTGGAACCGATCCCCGTTGGGGGGTGGGGCGTAAGTTGCTTTCCGGTTGGGCCAATTTCTACGCTCGCACCATTCTCTGGTTGCCAATTCAGGATGCGACGGGGGGGTTCCGGGCCTGGAACGGTCGGTTGTTGCGGATGATCGATTTTAAGCAAATCCTTTCGCAGGGGTATGTTTTTCAGGTCGAGATGACCTATGTGGCTTACCGATTGGGGAGCCGGATTGTGGAAGTACCTATCTTTTTCCCCGATCGTCGGGTGGGCCAGTCGAAGATGAGTTTGAAATTGAAGATTGAGGCGGCTTTGCGGGTGTGGGAAGTGCTCTGGCGCCATCGCCGACTTTCTCCGGCCGCACGGCGCGCAACGGAGTAATCGGATGCGGCATCGTGCCTTCGATGGGCTGCTGCTGGCTTTGTTGTTTTTGTTGCCGCTGTTGCTTTTTGCGCCGGTAGTTTTCGGGGGCAGGACCCTGTTACCGGCGGATATTCTTTATTCGTTTGAGCCGTTTCGTTCTCAAGCTCCCACCCTCGGAGTGACTCAGCCGCCCCACAATGGCCTGCTGGCGGATCTGGTGCTGGAAAATTATGTCTGGAAGCAGACGATTCTGGAAGCGTTTCGTTCCGGACAGTTGCCGTTATGGGACCCTTATCTTTTCTCCGGCCATCCCTTTTTGGCCAATGGTCAGCATTCCGCGCTTTATCCTCTCAGTGTAATTTATTACCTTTTGCCTTTGCCTCTGGCTTATGGGGTTTTTACCGTGGTGCAGTTGGGACTGGCGGGTATCTGGATGTATTTGCTGGCGCGTACGTTACGGGCGCCGCGGCTGGGGGCTTTTCTGAGTGGGATTGGGTTTCAGTTCAGCGGCTTTTTGATTGTTTCGGTGGTTCACCCGATGATCCTGGCGGCGGCTTCCTGGCTGCCGCTGATTTTGTTGTTGGTGGAGCTTACCATCCGGCGCGATCCTTTCTGGCGTTGGGGGCGAAGCGGTATTCCCTGGACTTTGCTGGGAGCGGTGGCGTTAGGCTGTCAGATCCTGGCGGGACATGGGGAAAATACCTATTTTGTTTTGCTGGTTACCGGTGCTTTTGCCGGGTGGCGGTTGATCCATACGGCGTTGATGACGCCGCGGTCGAACTGGCGAAAGCTGGTGATTACACCGGCTCTTTCCTTATTATTGCTGGTTGGGCTGGGGGCCGGGTTGGGGGCAGTGCAATTGTTGCCCCTTTATGATGTGATACAGACCAGCTTCCGGCAGGGTTCGGTCAGCCTGAGCGATGTGTTGGGGTGGGCCTATCCTGTGCGGCGGTTGATTACTTTTTTGATTCCCAATTTTTTCGGCAATCCGGCGCATCATAGCGTGCAGGATGTTTTTACCGGTCAGCTGATCCAGGCCACGGTCAATTCCCAGGGACAGCCGATCCAGTCGTTCGACTGGGGCATTAAGAATTACGTTGAGGGTGGAGCTTATCTGGGTCTGCTGCCGATCTTTCTGGCGGGGCTGGCGGTGCTGCGTCCGCTGCTCTTTGGAGAGGGTAACTGGCGCACACGCGTGCGGCGTTGGTTCGAGCATCCCTATATCCCCTTCTTTTCATTCCTGGGCCTTTTCTCGTTGGGTTGCATTTACGGCACGCCGCTCTATGCGATCGTTTATGCTTTGCCATTCTTGAATCAGTCCCATTCGCCGTTTCGGTGGGTTTTTCCGCTGACCGTTTCGGTGATGGTGCTGGCGGCGTTGGGCGTTTCGGAGATCCGGACGCTGCGGGCGACGCTGGAGGAACGCTGGCGGGGGGGCGTGAAGTCGCCCCGGCGGCCCTGGTGGATGCGGGTGCTTTTCCTGAATACAACGCCCGGGTTGGTTTCGGCGCTGGCGGCTTTTTCTTTCTGGGGCGGGGTGTTGTTGTTTGCGGGGCTATGGATTTCCCGGTTGATCTATCCGACGCTCGAACCGGGGATTGAACGGGTTTTCCTCTCGCTGGCGAAGGCGCCTGAGGCTTTCCCTGATGTGCGGACTTTCTATTCCTATGAGTTCCCCTGGATTTTGCTGGCCTCTTTGTTGTTGATGGGGACGGGTGTAGTGCTGCGGGTGGCTCATTGTCCGATCTATCTGCCGGCGCGATTGCAGCGGCGGCCAGTGTGGGAGGCGATGGCCATTGTGATTCTGCTGGTCGATATGTGGAGTTTTGGCGTGGGGTTCAATCCGGCTTCGGATCCGGCCTGGCTGACGACGACGCCGCCGGTGGTGGATTTCCTGCGGAAAGATGCTACATTGTGGCGCTTCTCGGCTTTCGATCCACACGGCGCCAAGACGTTCAATATGAATGCCGGGATGTATTTCGGTTTTCAGGATATTCGGGGCTACGACAGTCTTTTCTCTCAGCAGTATGTGCGGTATATGCAGTGGATCGAGCCGCAGGGGGAGTTGCTTTACAACCGGATTGCCTCGTTCTCGCAGTTCTCCAGTCTCGACAGCCCGCTGACCGACCTGCTTAACGTCAAGTACATTTTCAGCGAGATCGAGGTTCCGTTGCCCAAGTATCGGGAAGTTTTCCGGCAGGGCGACTTGCGGGTTTACGAGAACCTTTCGGTGATGCCCCGGGCCTATACGTTGCCGTTGACGGCGACGCTGGTAGTGAGCGATGTGAATGCCATTTCGGCGACGATCCAGACGCACGATCCGCGGTTCTTTGCGATTGTGGAGGCGGCGGATGTGACGCGGGTTGCACCGGGTCGGGGGCTATGTGATACGCTTCCTTGCCATGAACCGGCGCAGGCGACGGCGCAGCCGCAGGTCGTGGTGGCTTATGAGCTGAATCAGGTGGTCGTGGAGGCGCATCCGGCGGAGCCTGCCTGGCTGGTGTTGGGCGATGCCTATGCCGCCGGTTGGAAGGCCTTTGTGCGGCCGGTGGGGACGGCTGAGGATGCCGAGCATGAGGTGCAGATTGCCCGGATGGTCGGAAATTTCCGGGGGGTGGTGCTGGAGCCGGGCGATTGGACGGTGCGGTTCAAGTACAGCCCGGACAGTGTGAAGGTGGGAGCCTTCACTTCGTTCCTGGCCGGGATGATTCTGGTTTTTATTGCCTTGATCTGGGGCTGGCGGCGTGGGTATCAACAGGATGACGAGTCGGACAGCACGGTCAAGCGGGTGGCCCGGAACAGCGTGGCGCCCATTGCGCTCAATCTGTTCAATCGGGCGATCGATTTTGCGCTGGCGGCGTTGATGCTGCGGATTTTGGGGCCGGCCAATGCAGGCGATTACTATTACGCCATCGTTATTTTCGGCTGGTTTGAGATCTTTACCAATTTCGGGTTGAATGCTTATTTGACCCGTGAAGTTTCCTGCTGCCGGGATCGGGCCAGCAGTTACTGGTTCAATACGACGGCGCTGCGGTTCTTGCTGGTGCTGGCGGCGCTGCCGGTGCTGGGAGGGGTGTTGTGGTTGCGGCAGGCTTTGATCACGCCGGCGCTCAATTCCCAGACCCTGATCACTATCGGGTTGCTCTATCTGGCGCTGGTGCCGGGCTCTTTCTCGACCGGGCTGACGGCGCTTTTCTACGCTTACGAGAAGGCGGAATATCCGGCGGCTCTGACCACCCTTTCCACGCTGCTCAAGGCGACCTTTGGGGTGATTGTGTTGGTGCTGGGCTGGGGGATTGTCGGGCTGGCCGGGTCGGCGGTGGTGATCAGCTGGGTCACGATGGCGATTCTGGCGGTGGTGGCGTGGCGGTCTTTCTTTACGCCGCGTTGGGAGCTTGATCGAACGTTACAGCGGGCCATGCTGGTGGAATCGTGGCCACTGATGATCAACCATCTGCTGGCGACGCTCTTTTTCAAGGTCGATGTGGTGTTGCTGGAGGCGATGCGCGGCAGCGAGGTGGTGGGGTGGTACAGCACCGCTTATAAATTCCTCGATGCGTTGAACATCATTCCGTCGATGTTTACCATGGCCGTTTTCCCGGTTGTTTCGCAGCAGGCGCAGGAAGATCGTGAGGCGTTGACCCGTTTCTATCGGTTGGGGGTGAAGCTGCTGGTGTTGCTGGCGCTGCCGGGAGCCCTGGTCGGGACGCTGCTGGCGGAGGAAATGGTGCTGTTGTTGGGCTCTCAGGCCTATCTGCCGCATTCGATGATTGCATTGCAGTTGATGATCTGGTCGATTCCCATTGGCTGGATCAACAGTCTGACCAACTATGTGTTGATCGCATTGAATCAGCAGCGTTATCTGACGCGGGCTTTTGTGATCGGATTGGTCTTCAATCTGGCGGCGAATCTGCTGTTGATTCCGGTTTACGGTTATGCCGCTTCGGCGGTGATTACGATTTTCTCGGAGCTGGCGCTTTTGATACCCTTTGCTATTGGTTTGCAGCGGCAACTGGGGGACCTGCACTGGTTGGAGATGTTGTCTCGACCGTTAGGCGCGGGGACGGCGATGGGGCTGGCGGCCTGGTTGCTGTTGCCGTTTGGTCGAGGCGTGGCGCTGTTGGGAGGGATCGTTCTTTACGGGTTGATCCTCTGGCGCTGGGGAATGCTGGCGCCTGAGGAGCGGAAGATTCTGGCGCCGCTGTTTCAGCGGGGTCAGGCGTAGATCGGCTGGGTGAAGATCAGGAGGACCCGACGATGGAGCTTTCGCAGATGGAACAGATGGTCCGCTGGCTCGATGAAGAGCGCAAGCGCGACAAGGCATTGATTTCGGCGCTGCAGGAACGGTTGGAACAGCAGCTGCAGGTGATTGAGACTCAGGCGAAGGAGCTGGTGGTATTGCGCCAGGATCTTTCAATTCTGCGCACGGATTTGCATCGCACCGACGATTATCCGGCCTTGGTGGAAAAGACCCATCGCGATCTATCGTCGATGATCGAAGATTTGAAGGAACAGGTGCGCCGCAATCAGGGGGAATCGGAGCGGCTGCGCCGGATGGAAGTGGAATCGTTGACCTCGCAGGTGGTGGAGCTGGATAAGAAGATCCGGCCGCTGTTCCGGTATGAGGAAGCGTTGAAGGCCCGGGAGGCCGGCGAGCAACGGATTCAGGCGCAGGTGCAGCAGATTTCGGGGACCCTGACCGATCTTTCGAAACGTACGGAAGACCGTATGCAGTTGATCGTTTACCTGGATGAGCAGCGTCGGGCGGATGCGCGGAAGCTGGTTTCGCTGGAAGGTGAAATCCCTCCGTTGCGGAAAGGGATCGATGAGCTTTCGGTGAAGCTGGTGCGGTTGGAGGATGCCATCCGTAAAATCCCCAGCCGGGTGGAAGAGGCGATTCAGATTGCCAAGTCCTATGAACCGAAAATTGAAGAGCTGCGCGTGGCGGATTTTCAGCGCGAGCAGCGCATGAAGGTCTATGCGGATCAGGCCGAGCGGGTGAATGTCGAAGTGACCCGGTTGGTGGATCAGACGCAGAAATATGCCCTGATTTACAATCAGAATAAGCAGGCTTTGGAAGCGCTTGAGGCGTTCCAGGTACGGTTGGACAAGCGGCAGAGCGAAAGTACGGAAATGCAGCGTCTGTCGGAAGAACGGATCAAGCGGCAGTGGGAAGAGTGGCAGACTAACTTTGCGAAGGACTGGCAGAAGCGGTTGGTGGGTGAAGAAGACCGCTGGCGCCGGCAGGATCTGGCCAATCAGAAGGTTACCGATCACTTTATCGATCTCGACGATCAGGTGAAGGTTTACTATCAGGAATTGACCGGGTTGTGGGAAGAGTTGGGGAATATGCCGTCGCGCTGGGAGAAGTCGCTGCGCGAGGCGACGCAGGCGAATCTGGAAGTGCCGCAGCAACGGATCAAGCTGTTACGGCGCTATGCGGAAGAGAAGCACAAGGAATTGTTGTAAAGGGAAAGTAGACAGTAGACAGGGCCTTGTGGAAAAGAGGGCTTTGTTTGGGGTAATAAAAAATCACGGGGCCGCAGGCCCCGTGATTTTTTAGTTCAATTCAGGGTTCGATGTGGTTGAGGTCGCCCATGCTGGAGACGTCGGAATCGACCGTGGGGCTGCCGGAGTAGTTCAAGGAGCCGCTGCCGCTGATCTTTGCTTTCAGCGATTCGGAGACCTGAATGGTGGCTGAGCCCATCGAGCTGAGTTTCATTTCGGCGGTTTCGCTTTTCAGCGAACCGGCTTCATAGCTGCCGCTGCCGCTGACTTCGACGGTCTGGCGTTTGACTTCACCGCCGCGGATGTTGAGGCCGCCCATGCTGCTGAGGGTGGCTTCCAGGCGGTCGGCGTTCACTTCTTCCACATTGAGCGTGCCGGAGCCGCTGACTTCGGCTTTGAAGAGCGGGTTGTCCAGATCTTCGCCGGTGACTTCTCCCAGGTCGGCCGAGCCCATGGAGCTGAGGACGACGCTGGCTTCGCCGCATTTCAGATCGCCGGCGTTGTAGCTGCCGCTGCCGCTGACCCGGACGGCCTGGCCTTTGACGCTGCCGCCGTCGATGGTGAAGCTGCCCATGCTGTCGAGGGTGACATCGAGTTTGACCGCGGTGAGTTCTTTAAGGGTCAGGCTGCCGGAGCTGCTGACCCGGGCTTCGAGGGAATCGGCTTCCAGGTTGCCCATGTCCAGGCTGCCCATGGAGGAGAGATTGATGCGGAAGGCTTCGGCTTTAAAGTCGGAGGCGTGGGCGCTGCCGCTGCTGGAGATGCTGATTTCGTCTAATGAGGGGACGGTCAGATTATAGCGGATGGGAGAAATTGTGTTGAAACTGATGTTGGATTTCATCTCGATGGTGAGGCGGCCGTCCTGGACTTTGGTTTCGATGTATTGCATCAGGTTGTCGTCGGCTTCGACGGTGAGTCTGGTTTCATCACCCTGGGTGATGGTCAGGTCTCCGGGGGCTGCGAGGTCCACGGCGGTGACATTTTCAATGGGTCGTTCTTCGGTCACAGTGCGCCCGGTGCCTTGAATGATGGGGGTGTTTCCCATAGTGCAGGCCAGGCATAGCATGAGGATGGTTCCGATTATAATCCAGCGCATAAGATTTTCCTTTCTTTTGATGTGTTTGAAGATCTATGAGTGTACGCTAATAGTGTAACTGAAGTTGCTGAAAAGAAGTAGACAGTAGAAAGTAGACAGTAGACAGGAAGAAACTGGGGAAAATTTTTTTGTTCATATTTTCGCGCGCCCTACCCGGGCGCGCGAAAATATAGGCTTTTTGGGGCGGATGCAATTAGATTCAAGGGGGAGTGCAGATGAACCGGGAAGAATTGCTGAAGGTGATCGATCAGGCGGAGGAAGACGGCCGGGCCATGTTGGAGCTGGAGCATTTGGAGATGGATTCGTTGCCGGCGGAGATCGGCCGGTTGACCCAATTGGATTATCTGTCTATTCGGGACAGTGACCTGACTTCGCTGCCGGCGGAGTTGGGCAATCTTGCCAATTTAAATACGCTCGTGTTTTGTAATGTGGCGATTGAGCGTTTCCCGGAATTCATGGCCGGGTGGCCGGTGTTAAGCAATCTTCAGTTTGACGGGGTGCCTTTGAAATCGCTGCCGGAGGCGTTAAGGCGGTCGCCGAATTTAAGGTCTTTGAACATTGAAAATCATCTGTTGGAGGAATTGCCGGAATGGTTGGGAGAGCTTACCAACCTGACCGTGTTATGTGTCGACCACGGCCCTTTGAAGAGGCTGCCGGAGGGGATGGCGGCGCTGGTCAATCTGGAGAGCCTGGATTTGAATGATGCGCAGCTGACGGAGTTGCCGGAATGGATCGGTCAATTCAAGCGATTGCGTTTTTTCTGGTGTCAGGGTAATTTTTTGACCGGATTGCCTGAAGGTATCGGCGGTTTGACGGCTCTGGAAGAGCTTGCTATGAGCAGCAATCAGTTGCAGCGTCTGCCGGAGGGAATCGGGCATTTACATAGCTTGCAGCGGTTGTTTATGTCGAGAAATCAGTTGGCCGAATTGCCGGAGGCGATGGGGTAGCTGGAAAATTTGAATGAGTTGTGGGTGTACGATAACCAGTTGACCTCGCTGCCGGAATCTCTGGCGCAATTGACCCGGCTGGAGGAATTTCATCTGCGAGGTAACCGGTTTTCTCAATGGCCCGGGGTGGTAGGGCAGATGGGGAATCTATGGGAGCTGGATTTCGAGCGTAATCAGCTGACGGCACTTCCGGATTCGTTTGGGGCATTGAGTGAGCATCTGGAGCATTTGCATCTGAATTTCAACCAATTGGAGACGGTGCCGGAATCCGTAGGGACGCTGAAAAATCTGGAGTGTCTGTCTTTGAGCGGTAATCCGTTGACTTCGTTGCCGGATTCTCTTATGAAGCTGGAGAAGTTGCGGTTTTTTTCTGTTCCTCGGGAGGTAGGGCCTTTTTTGACGCCGGAATTAAAACGGTGGATCGAGGAATTGCCGGGCGAGGTAAGGATTGGGTGAGCGTTTTTTGAGGATGCGCGGGCCTTTTGAAGCCCGCGCATCCTCATTTTAACCGGGTGGAGTGTTTTTGGAGTTAGCGGTTGCGGGTGACGATGGGCAGGTAGAGATGGTTGGTGTAGGGCCGGGCAGTGGAGACGACCAGCAGGGTGATGGAGGAGGCCGGATAGGTGGTGCTGATGACGTTGCCGTTGATGGGCAGGTTGGAGAGATGCTGGATGGACTGGAGGTTGGCACTGCTGTAACGGTAGACTGAGGCACTGGCGGCCGGCGTGAAACCGCTGATGGTGAGTTGGGCGACCTGATCGGCGAAGCTTTTGTTGACGACCATCATGGTGAGGGTGTTGTCGGCGGCGCGTTCGGCGGCGTAGACGGCGACCTTTTCCTGATCGGAGCTGACCGATTGGATGCCGGTTTCACCGAAGGCGTGATCGGCACCGTCGTAGTTCAGGTACATGCGGAAGGCGTAGGCGCCGGGTTGATCGCTGGTGGGCGGGCCCCAGAGGAAGGCGGCATCGAGTCCTTCCCGACCGAAGATGCCGAGGAGGTCGGCCTGCGTGACGGCGCCGTTGATGTGTCCGTGGGCGCCCCAGTTGTATTCGGTGAGGGCCAGTTTGGTGCCGGTGTAGTTGTCGCTGACCCAGGCTTTCATGCGGGGGATCAAGTTAACGTAGTCATTGATCCAGCTTTCATCCAGATAGGTGGGGTCCCAAAGGGCGCGGGTAGAACGCAGGCGGAGGGCCTGCGTACTGACCGGGCCGGCATCGTCGGTGAAGGCACCGTTTTGAGGATAGAAGTGCAGGTCGAGGTAATCCAGGATGCGGACGCCGTGTTGCTGTTCGTAGGCGCGCATCTGTTGCAGATACCAGGCTACAAAGGGCGTTCCGCCGTGGGCATTGCGGTCCTGGGGATTGTTCCACCATTCGCCGCCGGGGGCCTGATCGAGGGCTGAGTAAAAGTAGGCGGTCCAGCCCCAGAGCACGGGGCCGGTAGTTGCGGCGGTGGGATCGGCGGCTTTTACTGCGGCGCCATAGGTGTAGGTGCGGTCGCGGAGTTCATCGTAGCTGGTGGGGCTGGGATGGACATCGCGGTGGGTGCTGTTCCAAAGCATCGGTTCGTTGTCCAGGCTGTAGAATTTCACGCCGCCGTTGGCGGCGTTGCCGTAGCGCTCTTTCAGGTGGTTGATCCAGCTTTGAACGAAGGAGGGGGTGATGGCGAGGCTGGTATCCTGAGGATCATTGGTGGTGATGAGCGATCCATTGGCGTAGACGCCGTTGCCGCAGTCGCTGCGCCAGGGATCGGTGCTCTGTTGGGCTCCATATTTGGCCACACTGTAGGCGCAGCTGATCTCGCGCGATTTGGGGGTCCAGCCGATGAGCGGGACGGTCAAGAGGGTGGCGGTGCCGGTGCGGCGATCCTGTTCCACAAAGAGATCGGCCTCGGAGCCGTTGGGGGGATTGGTGAAGTTAGGGTTGTCGCTGGGGATATTTTCGAAATACCAGTCGCTGGCCCGGTTGCTGGTATCGTTTTGCCAGTTGTAGCGGGTCGTGGCATTGCCGCCCCAGCGGCGCGCGGGCAGGTTCAAGTCGGCGGCCAGGGTTTCGTCGGTATAGCTCATGCCGTAGATGTAGGGGTTGATGGGGTGGCGGTTGGCCTGGGCGTTGACGGTCAGCGTGAGGACCTGGGGCGGGGGCAGGACGCCGTTTCCGACCAGGCTGACGGCATCCAGGTAGAAGGTGGCCTGGCTGTTGCCCTGGTTGTCCTGCCAGGTGATATCTCCGATGACGGAAGGGCTTCCCAGACTGGTGAGCGGAATTTCAACTTTGGTCCAGGTATTCGCCGTGAGGGTCAGGACGATTTTGGTATCGGATTCCAGGCTGACATTGATCCGCTGGCCGCTGGTGGTGCCGCCGTGAATCCAGAAGCGGAGATATTGATACCCGGCGGTGCTGACGGGGCTGTTGGTGTGGATATAGAAGCCCCCCCAGGCTTCAGTAATGGTGGCGGCGATGGAGGCTGTGGTGTTGCTCAAGACGGGCGAGGCATTGTTTAAGTTATAGTTACCGCCCCAGGACCAATTTTCCCAGCCGCCGGCCAGAGCGTCGTTGTAGATGAAAGTTTCAGCGGTGGGGGCGGCCGGGGCGGCCTGGATGTGAGAAGGCAGTGTGGCCAGCCATAGCCCCAGGCCGAGCATCATGACGAGCGCGCCAAGCAGGGTTTTCAACGCAAGATTTCTGTTCATACCTGAGAATCCTCCTTAAATTCATTCGAATGAATGACGAATAGGGTATGGTTTGCGGGGTAGAAGGCTGGAAACCAGTGAGATTATAGGTAGAAGCGAAAGGTTGTCAAAAGGTTGCCGGTGCAGGCTTGACTTATTCCGGCCTGACGTTAGAATTAAAGAAATTCATTTGTTTTATCATCTAAATTCAGGCTGGCCTTTCCACCTTTGCTCATAGTAGTATCCCGAGCCGGGAAATTTTTCCCTTCGGCGTTTGTTGCCCGCCCTGCATGGTTGATGTTTGGGAGGCGTCGGCATCGGGAGCCACCCCATGAAAATATTGCTGGGCAGTCTGTTTTTTCCCCGTGAGGAAGGTCCCGGAGAGCATCTGGGGCTGGCTTATCTGGCCGCGTTGCTCCGTGAGGCGGGGCATGAAGTTGAGATCCTGGACACCCTGTTGATGGATCTCAATTTTGAAGAGACGCTGCGGTTTTTGACCTCTCATTCCTTCGATCTCCTGGGCATTTCCACGTTTGAGCGGGGCATGGAACCCTTACAGCATTTGCTGGAGCAATTGCGGGCTGCCGGAGTGACGACGCCGGTGGTGTTGGGGGGACATTTTGCCAGCTTCCGTTGTGTCGAGTTGTTGACTCTGTGGAAGTCCGTCGATGCAATTTGCCTGGGAGAGGGTGAGCTGCCGCTGCGGTTGTTGGTGGATCGATTGGATCAGCCCCGGCGGTGGCGGGAAATTCCGGGATTGGCGGGGCGAGACGGCGCGGGGTTGTATATCAATCCGCCGGCATCGGGGGCGGTGCTTTCAAAATTGCCTTTTCCCGTGCGCGATACTCTCCCGGCTGTTTTGAATTTGAAGGGACGGGCTTCTTTATCTTCCAGTCGGGGGTGTTATGGCCGGTGTGCTTTTTGCAGTATCGCCGCCTTTTATCGGCTGGCGCCCGGACCGATCTGGCGGGCGCGCCCTCCTCTCCATGTGGTCAATGAGATGTCTGAGGTGGCTTTGCGTTGGGCGCCGGCCGCTTTTGAATTTGTGGACGACAACTTTATGGGAGTCGGCCAGGAGGGGGGCTCTCGGGCGCGAACGATTGCGGAAGAGTTGTTGCGACGGGGGTTGACGACGCCGTTCAGTTTTGCCTGTCGGGCCGATAACGTGGAGGCCGGGCTCTTTCGTTATCTGCAGCGGGCCGGGCTGGATGAAGTTTTTCTGGGCGTGGAATCGGGGGCGCCGGAGGCTTTGCGGCGTTATGACAAACGTTCGACCGTAGAACAGGCGGTACGGGCTTTAGCGGTTTTATTGCATGTCGGCGTGCGTCCCCGGCTGGGTTTTATCATGTTTGATCCCTACACCACGTTGGAGCAACTGGCTCAGAATCTTATTTTCCTCAAGGCGGAGAACCGTTATCGCTGGCTGGCGGCTCCGGATCTTTTGCACAGCCGTCTGATTGCTTTTTCCGGGACGCCGATGGCCAATCGTTTGCAGCAGGAAGGGAATATTCGGTGGAACGGCTTGCATCCCGTCTATCACTTTTACGATGTGGGGACGGCCTGGGTGTATCGTCAGGTAGAACTCTGGATGGAGGCGGGGCAGGTATTTGAATCCCGGCTGCGGATCTTGAAGTGGCGCTGGCGGATGGGGATGGGCGATGCGCGGTTTTGGCGCAGCCTGGAGTCTCTGGAAGGCCGGTATATGGAAGCGTTGCTGGCTTTTTTGGATGAGAGTGTGGCTCGGGGGCGATCCAAACAGCTCGTTCCTGAGATAGGGGCATTGCAACGGACACGGGAGATCTTGTTGGCGCCGCTGTGGGCGGCATTGGATCAAATCGAAGCGGTGGGCAGCAATCGAATTGGTCCGATTAACAGGAGTCCAGCATGATTTTGAACAGCGTTTTGCCGTTGCCGGGGGGAATGATTCCCGATTATTTTTTTACCCAGAGCTGGGTGGGCCGCTCGATGGCCGGGATGCGACAGGATTTGGGGAGGCGGAGCAGTGTGTTCGATCAGGATTTGCGTTCCGGACGCCTGCGCGTTTTACGGCCGACTTATCTATGGGTTCCTTCGCAGTGGTTTATCCGGCTGGACGACCTGACACGGGAACTTGTCCATGTGACGGGGCGGGCAGAGGTTGCAGAATCTCCTTATGGGTTGATCGTTCCACTGCTGAAGACCGTGTTGGCGTTGAGTGCCAGGGAAAAGCAGATTCTCGATACGCTTGAGGAGGTTCAGCCTTTGGAGGATGCTTTGATGGTCCTGCGGCGGATTTTGCCGTCGTATGAAGATCCGGCGCGGTTCCTGGCGGCGATGGAGCTGCGCGGGCTGGTACGGTATGCTTTTTCCAATCAGTTGCAATATCACAGCCTGCGACCGACGGGGCCGGCTCCGGACTATACTCAGACGGCCTTGCCCCATCACACCATCGGGGTGCCGGCGCTCTCGCGTTTTTTGATTTCCCTGACGAACCGTTGCCCCTGTCGTTGCCTTTATTGTTACTACAACCATATTACGGAGGCCGGACCGATTCATGCGTCGGAAGGGATGGAGGGAGCACGGACCATTTCCGTGGCCCGGTTGAAGCAGGCGATCGATTTCATTGTGCAGGTGGCGGAGTACAAACAACATCCCGAGGTTTTGATCAACTGGTGGGGCGGAGATCCAACGGAGATGCCGGAACTGGTGCAGTTGGGGACGGAGTATGCTTTGCAGCAATTTGCACGGGTAGGACGACGGGTGCGCTTTGCGTTAGACAGCAGCATGGTGACGGTGCGGGCCCGACGGTTGCTACCGTTGATAGTTGAAGAGGGATTTTCATTGGCGCTCAGCGCAGACGGTCCGGCGGAATTGCACAATCGCAATCGCCCTCTGCGGGCCGATCTGGAGGATCCTTTGGGGCTGGGCAGTTATGCCAGTCTGGAACGGTTGCGATGGGAGTTGTTGCCGCGGGCGCTTTCGGGAGAAGAGCGATTGCGGCGGGTTCTGGCCCGTGAGCCGGCGATGGAGCGTCCGGGGCTTCAAGTCAAGCATCGCTGTACGCTGCGCGGGGCGGATGTTCCTTTGTATAGAGAGCTGGTGGAACATTTTACGGCCTTCAATCAGCCTTTTGAGATTGCGCTGGCGGCACCGGCTGAGGTAACGGCAAAAGTTGAGTTTGTGGAGCAGATTATCGAGGCTTTACGGCGGGCGCAGCAGAGCCTGTTCCGGGCTTACCAGGAAGGCGATCCGCAGGCGGCGCTGGGGGTTTTTCTGAATGGGCATACCAATCCCTGCAGCGGGTTGGCGATGCTTTACACCCGTTGCGGTTTTGGGGGCGGCAATGTGTTGGTTTCAATGGATGGAAATCTTTATACCTGTCATCGTTTTGCGGGGGAGCAGGAGTTTAAGATCGGTACCGTGAGCGATTCTCCGCAGGCCGTGGAACAGGCCTGTTTGTCTTTATCTGGATGGTGGCTGTTGAAGTTCAAGCCGTGCGTCTACTGCGAGCGACAGCGTTATTGTTCGGGTGGGGGGTGCGCTTATGAGAGCTGGTTGCAGCATGGTAATCTTTCGACCAATTCGGGGTGTCCTTCCGTGGAGATGATTGAGGAACGGGCGCGGCTGATCTATATTTTCAACGAGCTATATGGGCGATTCCCGGCGATGGATGATTTGACGAACTGGGACAGCTCGCACACGCGGCATTTGTGGTTTATATGATTTTTATGAGAGCGCCTTTGATTGCTTTTTGTGGTATCGATGGAGCGGGGAAGACTTTGCAGGCGGGGCGGACTGCGGAATGGTTGGCCGGCGAAGGGTGGACGGTGCGGCAGATCAAGCCGCTGCAGCGGGAAGGGTCGGCCTTTTTTCGAACGCTGGAGGTGATCAAAGCGGCGGGCGGTTTTCCCAAGGAATTTGTGGTGTTGCTTTTTGCCTTTGAATGTCTGCGGCATATTCGAGAAGAGATCCTGCCGGCTTTGGAAAGCGGCCAGGCGGTGATCTGTGATCGTTATATCTATTCGCATGAAGCCTATGCCCTGGCTCAAGGGGTGGATTTTACCTGGGGGCGGCGGATTTTGGAGCTGGCGCCCCGACCAGATCTGACATTCCTGTTGGATTTGCCGGAGGAGACGGCCTTGAAACGAATTCATATGCGAGGAAAGCCTCTGACCCGAGATGAGACGTTGGAAACTTTGCGGCGGGTCAGGGAGCAATTTCTCTGTCTGGTGGAGGCTCACGGAATGGTTACCATCGATGCCGTTTGCAGTTGCGATGAAGTTCAGGGCTTAATCCGGGAGCAGATTCGAGAGCGGTGGCCTGTTGTTGCCGCCCGGGCGGCTTTTACTATCTCGGAGGTTGGTGAAAGATGAAAGTTTTACTGGTCAGTCCACAGTCGCGGTTTTTGAATTTGCGGGATCGTTATCCTTATGGGTTGTACGCTTTGTCGGCGCAGTTGGAAGCTCACGGGCATGAGGCTCCGGTGTTCGATCTGGAGCTGGCGCCGATGGATATCGAAATGGTATTGGATCGGGAGCGGCCTGATGTGTTGGGTATTACGGCGGTGACGCATACCCGTTTTGAGGCGATTGAGGTGGCCCGGCGGGCTCGCCGGGCGTCGCCGGGGCTTTTTATCGTGGTGGGCGGTCCTCACTTTACTTTTACGACGGAGGATACGTTGACCCATGTACCGGAGATCAATGCCATTGTGCGGGGAGAGGGGGAGGCGACGCTGGTCGAGCTGTTGGATCAGCTGGACAAGGGGAAGGAGATCGATTCGGTGTTGGGGATTTCCCGGAATGTAGACGGTCAGGTGGTCCACACGGCGGATCGGCCGCCGGTGATGGATCTGGATACGCTGGCGCCGTTGCGTTGGGATAAGATTCCGCTGGAACGTTACGATCATCGGCTGGATTTTATCAATTTGCCCTGTGTTCCGATTCTGACCAGTCGGGGATGTCCGGTGCGTTGTACTTTTTGTGCGGCGACCCATATGTGGGGACTTTATCCCCGGCGGCGCCATCCGGCGCTGGTAGTCGATGAGATTGCCGAGGCGCTGGAGCGCTTCAATTTGAAGGGTGTGCGTTTTAACGATGACGCGTTGACTCTTTCCCGATCCCATGTGCTGGCTTTGTGTGATGCCATCGAACAGAAGGGGGTGGAATTTTCGTGGGCCTGTCAGGTGCGCGTGGACACGGTTGATTATGCACTGTTGAGTCGGATGAAAGAGGCCGGGTGTTATTTTGTGGCTTTTGGGGTTGAGACGGCGGCTTCGCGGCTTTTGGAATCGATTCACAAGAAGATTTCGCTGGAGCAGGTCAAGCAGACCCTCAGCGACTGTCAATTGTTGGGGTTGAAGGCGAAGGCCTGTTTTATGTATGCGCTGCCGGATGAGACCGATGCAGAGCGTTATCAGACGTTCCACTTTATGGAGCGGATCAGTGAGGCCGTGACTGCTTTTTCGATCACACCGACGATTATCTATCCGGGGACCGGAGTGGAGCGGCTGGCGCGGGCCCGAGGGGTGCTGGCGCCGGAGTTTTCATGGAGTGAGCCTTATTACAATGCTCACAATGCGACCATTGGGACGGCATTGGCGACCGTTCCCTTATATACCGAGGCGTTGACTTCGGAGGAGATTGCGGCCATCGATCGGCAGCTTAAGACGGATTTACGGGTGGTCCGGGCTGTCCGTTCGATTCAGAACGGTTCGGTGGGGGAGGTGGTGCGGCATGCCCGGCGTTACATTGCCGGTTTTTCTCGCGTGCGCAATCAGGCGGCGTTAAAGGAGCGGCTGCGGATCGGTCGTCAGGTTTTTAATCGGCTTTCCAATCGTAAGCCGCCGGAAAAGTAAGGGGCGATGCTGGCGCCGGAGGATCAGCTGTTGCTGGCGGGGGCGCGAACCGATCCGGATGCGGAGCGAGATCGGGAGATCGCCGCGTTGCTGGAGGGCCGGCTGGACTGGGCTGTCTTGCTGGAAACGGCACGCCATCACGCCGTGAGTGGAATGTTATATGCTACCCTGGTGCGATTTCCCCAGGTTCCGGTCCAGGTGTTGGAAGCGTTGCAGTTTCATTATCATGCCAATCGCGAACGCGCGCAGAAATACTATCGGGAGGTGGGCCCGCTGCTGGAAAGTTTAGAGGCAGCGGGCCTGTCCTGTCTTTTGCTCAAAGGTGGGGCGCTGGCGTTGACAGTTTATCCAGATTGGGGAATGCGCTGGTTTCATGATTTTGATCTGTTGGTGCGGGTTGAAGATGTGGGACGATTGCCGGAGGTGTTGGAGGGGTTTGAGATCGAACTGCCGGTCTATCCATCGCGATGGCATGCGCGGTGGGCCTGGGGGCAGCCGGAACAGAAATGGATTCGAGGCAGTCTGGTATTGGATGTGCACTGGTCTTTGCTCAGCGGGGAATTTTCCGCCCGGATTTGGGAGCGGGCGCTGTGGGTTGAGCGGGAGGGTATTCGGGTGCGAGTTCCGGCCCCGACGCAGATGTTGATCCATCTGGTAGCGCATATGCATCGGCATCTGCTCCATGGAGGAGTGAATCGGTTGAACTGGTATTGTGACATTGCGGAGCTGGTGCGGCAGCAGGGGGCGGAGATCGATTGGACGGAAGTGGTTACGATCTTACGGCGAGAGGGGGTAGGACTGGCCGCCGTGATTTTGTCACTGGTGCGGGAGGGATTGGGGGCTCCTGTGCCGGAGGCGGTGTTACTGGATTTGTGGAATTCGGCGGCGCCGTTACCGGCGTGGGAGAAGATCTATGCGGTGACGGTCAAGGCGCTGCCGGGGCCGGCGGCTTATTCTACGCGGGCGCATAGTGGAATTTACAACCTTTCTCAGATACGAGGGCTGAGGGATTATTGGGCTTATTTGGTCGGGTATCTTTTTCCGAGTCTGGATTTTATGGAGATGCGTTATCACACACGGCGGCCGCGGGTGTATTGGTGGTATCTGGGGCGGTTGGGGGGGCTGGTGGCGGCGGGTGGGGCGGCGTTGCTGGCGTGGCTGCGGTTTCCATTACAGCGATCGCTGGCGATGGAGGCTTATCAGGAGATCGCCCGGCTGGCGCGGAGGGGGAAATAAAAGTCCATGTTTTGGCGCGCCGTCTGCGGCGCGTCAAAACATAAACCAAAAATCTCTTTCCTGATCCAGCGCGTCGATTTTTACCTGAAAGTATTTAATGCGGGACGTAAAAACTGTTTTTATTTTATACAGGCCGAATATTTATCAACGGGCGTGCCTTTACAGGATTCGCCCGTTGACAATGTGTGGGACTTTATCTTTCGGCGATAAGGTCGGCTAGGATTTCCCGGCTATGGCGATAGAAGACGGAGATATGTCCTTCCTCTGGATAGATGTTGGCGCGGCAGTGGGGAAGCGTTTCTTTTAAATAGAGGGCCATGGCCAGAGGGGCACTGCGGTCGGCCGTGCCGTGCCAGAGCTGGATTTCCATAGTGATTTTTGCCAGGGCGATTTTCCATGGACGGGAGCCCAGCCGGATATCCCAGGCCGGGCCGTCCACCCCCTGACGGTAAGCCTCTTGAAAACAGCGTAACGCGATTTCTCGATAGGTGGGATCGGCTGCTACTTCCAGATCGGCCGGCGGCATGCCGGCGATAGCCTGTTCAAAGAACTGTTGGGGATTGTGTTTTAATGTTTGGGCCATGGGGGAGATCATCATCCGGGCCAGCCAAAAAGGGGCCAGGCTGAGCAGCGTGTTGGTGAGGCGATATTGGGGGGCCATGGTTCGCATAACATGGGGAATGTTGGGGCTGACGCCGGAGACGATGCCGGCGGAGATGAGTCGCTCCGGGATTTGGGCCGCGCAGGCGATCACGTAGGGACTCCCGGCCGATTCTGAGACGACGGCAAACTGATCGAGTTTCAGGGCGTGGGCTATTTCCAGGAGATCTCGAGGCCAGTCCTTGATGGTCCGACGGCGTTGGAAGGTGGAGAGCCCGATTCCGGGGCGGTCAGGGGCGATAAGGCGAGCTCCTATGGTGAGAGCCGCTTTTTCCAGGTTTTTTGCCATCAGTCGCGATCCCATTCCTCCACCATGGAAGTAAAAGACGGGAATTCCCGAAGCTTGGCCGAATTCAGCATAGCTGATGCGGCGGCCATCTGTTAAGATGATGGCTTTGTGGGGAGGTATTCGATCGCTCATAGTTTTGTCCATTATTGGAATGGAGGATATTGTACCTGAGATTGGGGTTCTTTCAAGGCAGGGAGTAAAGTTGACAGAGCTGTATTTCACGTTATGGTTAGGGGGGAATTAATGAGTTTTTCAAGCTGCTCAAGGAGGTCGGTGCTGTGGCAAAAAACAGTTTGATTGTGTCTGATGGGGGGATGCGGCGGGTGTTCAGAACGGCAGTAGAGAAATCTACTTTCACAGCAGAGGATTTGGTGGGATTGGAAGAGCTTTCCGGTTTTCGGATGGAGGATTCGGCCGCTTATCCGGTTCAGGATTTGGATGCGGTTCGCTATTGTCCCGGTCTTAAGTCTTTTGATTTAACTTATAACGAGGTGGAAGATCTGGGCCCCCTGGCCGGTTGTCCTGAACTGGAAGAGTTGAATTTATTGGAAAATTTGGTCACAGATTTGACTCCTTTGAGGCATTGTTCTAAATTGCGGGTGCTTAATTTGAATTCCAATTCCGATTTAGTGGATATAGAGCCTTTGCGTGGCTTGAAATCTCTGGAGCAACTTGACCTCAATTATACGGCGGTGGAGGATTTTTCTCCGTTGCTGGATTTGCCGGCGCTGAAAGAGGCGATTTTGCCGGTATCGAATCTGGATTGGGAATCTGAAGGGGAAACGGTTCGCATTTTAAGTGAGTTGGCGCGGCGGGGTGTAGCGTTGAATATCTGTGAACGGAAGGATTGGGATCAGTACGATAGGCAGAGATGCTCCCGAGAGTGCGAGGGGCACGAGCAGATTCGAGGCATTCTCAAGCGGGGAAACCAGGCTGGCCAGGAGTGAGTAAGTTGAAGAAGGTTTTGTTTATTGTAGGCGGAGTTTTGGCCCTGGTTTTGATTGTGCCTTTTTTGATTTTTGGAGGACGGGCTTTGTGGATTGGGGCCCATATCAATGATGATGTCTCGGATCTTTATGATGACACAGCCTTGATGGATGCGGTGATGGTGACGGATACTCCAACGATCAAACTTTCGATTACTTGCGGTTATGCGACGATTCAGTGGATGACGCGCTTTTTGGGTGTGGGGGAAGTGGACGAACAGAAATTATATGACGGGGCAGGGGGTAAGATCACTACGGCTTTTCCCAATAATTTTGCTCCTGAGCTAAACCATTATTTGGGAGATGGCTATCGGGTAACGATGTTGAGCAATGCGACGAACCATGAGATTCTTAAGGCGATCCATGCCAGTTTAAAGCATGGAATGCCAGTGCCGATTTCTTTTGCTGCTATTGACGATTTGAAGCGTCCCAATTATACGTTGCATTATTCGGTAGTTACGGGGATGGATTTGGCGCAGGATAAAGTGTATGTTTCCAATGTGTACGGCTATGAGGAGATCTATTCGGTGGCTGAATTTTTGGATAGCCTGAAGTTCGATAACTATGTTGATATGCCGCTGTTTATTCGGCTAGGGGTCCTTTTCGGGGCATTCGATAAGAATACGATTTATCTTGTAGAGAAGAAGTAAACGTCATAACGACCGCGAGTGCCCGATCGCGGGGGAGCATCATTGAAATTTTCGCGCGCCTGAAAAGGCGCGCGAAAATTTTAATAAAGTTATTTGAAGTAAAAATCCAGGATGGACTGGGGATCCGTTTCACAGGCCAGCAGTTCGTTGGGAATGGGCAAGGGGTTGCCGCTGAGGCAGAGCCCAACCAGGCGGGGAAGTTGTTTGAGTTCGGCCGGCAGTGAGGTTAGATGGTTGTTTTCCAGATTGAGCGTCATCAGTTGGGTGAGTGAGCCCAGGGTGGGAGGAAGTTCGGTGAGTGCGTTGTCCCACAGATTGAGTCCTTGCAGGTGAGTTAGCTGACCGATGGCGGCGGGCAGGGATGTCAGTCCGGTGCCGTAGAGAAGCAGGTTTTCCAGGTTGGTAAGGCTGAAGATAACTTCCGGGACGGTGGTCAGAGGATTGCGGCCCAGGTTGAGTTCTCGAAGGTTGGTCAGACCGGCGATTTCCGGGGGCAGCGAGGTTAACTGGTTGCGTCGCAGGGTGAGGATGCGGAGCGATTGGAGACGGGCAATTGAGGCGGGGAGTGCTGTTATGCCGCAGGCGGTGAGATCCAGGTGCGTGATGTTGTCTTTTTCGGCCTGGGCCAGAATTTGATTGAGGGTTGTTTTTTCCATGTCAGGCTCCTTTTTTAGAGGCTTTCCCCGGTTCAATTTTACATCAGTGCCAAGTCTTTGACCAGTTTGTAAGAAAAAGTCAGATTCAACGCAGAGGCGCGGAGCCCGCAAAGAGACGCAGAGGAAGATTGATTTTTTCTGGCTCTGCGTCTCTCCCTCTTTGCGTCTTTGCGTTAAAAATCCCGGCTCTTTTCAGGACGGACTTTTAGCGGCTGAGGGTGAAAGCCCAGGCCATGAAGGTGATCGAAGTGATCCACAGGATTGGAATGAGCCGGCGGTAGGGGGATTTTCGAATCAGAAGATGAATTCCGGCGAAGAGTGGCAGCAGCACCCCCATTTCGATGAAGAGGTTGCGGTAGAAATAGTAATTGGTAAGGCTGAGCAAGGCGGCGCTGGGAAGGATGCCGAACGGCAGCTGGAAGGTCGCTGGGGAAAGCGGCCAGAGGAGCGGCTGCGGGCGAACGCCGACCAGGAGATCGAGCAACAGGTGCGAGATCCCGATCAAGAGGGCTTGAAGTCCATAACGGCGCCGATCCCAGGTGTGGAAAAAGGGCAGCTGGAGGATCAGGATTGTCAACAACGGAAGGAAGAGGATGGACCCCAGGGCGTGAGAGATGCGCAATCCTTCATGGTTGGCGGGGTTGAGGAAGCCGATGATGTAATCGGCGTCAGGGGCGATGGATATGAACAATAGCCAGAGGGAGCCCCCGATTCCGGCTTTGTCTCGGGGAGTGGGTGCCTGCGTCAGGCTATCCAGATTAAGTGCTGTGACGGCGTGTGCTATGAAAGATGACATGAGACCGATTATAACAGATTTGGGATCTTCTTTGTAATTCTTATCGTTCAGTATTGACTAAACGTTCAGAACTTACTATAATTAAGAAATACCCCTTCATTTACAGTTTCGGGAGGTGTGGAGCATGCCTGAGCGTTATTTCGAGCAGAAACACTTTGTTGAAGATATTGGGCTTTATTTTGAACAGATGGGGTTGCCGCGGATGGCGGGCCGAATTCTGGGGGTGTTGTTGATTTCCAATCCCCCGGAACAATCGATTATCGATTTAGGGGAGATTTTGCAGGCCAGCAAGAGTTCAATCAGCACCAATACCCGGTTGCTGGATGAAATGGGGTTGATTGAACGAGTTCCTTCTCCCTTACCCCGGCAGGTTGCCTTTCGGTTTTCTAAGGGTGGGTGGCTGGTTTTTATGCGGATGCACTTGCGATTGATGGCTTCGTTGCATCAAATTGCCGAACGCGGGTTGGGGCTGTTGGAAAACGAGGATCCGGCACTGTCGGAACGTTTACAGGAGGCTCATGATATGTTTTCCGCTATTGAAGAAGAATTGCCGGCTTTGTTACGGCGAGTGGAAGAAAAGAGAGGAATTGGATAATGCGTGTACTTGTTCTCGGGGCAGGGGTATTGGGTAGTTTATATGCGGCCCGGTTGCAGGATTCCGGCCATGATGTTACGGTTTTGGCTCGGGGGAGGCGGCTGGCCGATCTGCGTGAGCGAGGGATTGTGTTGGTGGAGAGTTCGACCGGGCGACAGACGATCACGCCGGTAGCTGTGGTGGACCGGCTTGAAGCTGATGTTGTTTATGATTGGGTTGTGGTGCTGGTGCGCAAGAACCAACTGGAAGAGGTTTTACCGATTTTGGAAGCCAATCGGACCACTCCCAATATCTTATTGATGGTCAACAATGCTTCAGGGGTGGAGGCGATTGCCGATCGGTTGGGGCGGGATCGGGTGGTCCTGGCTTTTCCGGGGGCGGGGGGCGTGCGAGAAGGGGCGGTGGTGCGCTATGAGATCGTTTCGGGTCTGATCCAGCCGACCACGCTGGGGGAACTGGACGGCGCGATTACTCCCCGGTTGCTGGCGATGGCGGAGGTGTTACGGATGGCCGGTTTTCCGGTGGAGACCAGTAATGCAATGGATGCCTGGCTTAAGACGCATGTTGCGGTGGTCAGTCCGGTTGCGAACGCCATTTATCTGGCGGGCGGTGATAATTACCGGTTATCCAGGACGCGCGATGGGGTGGTATTAATGGCGCGGGCCATCAAAGAGGGGTTCCGGGTATTGCAGGCGCTGAAGATTCCGATTACTCCTTTTAAGTATCGTCTGTTACCGCTGATTCCCGAGCCGATTTTAGTGGCGGCTTTGCAACGGGCGCTGGCGACTGAATGGGCGACGACGGTGATTACGCGCCATGCCAATGCCGGGCGTGATGAGATGCAGCTGCTGGCCGATGAATTTCAGGTGCTGGTCGAAATGGCCGGGGTAGAAACGCCGGCGCTGAATGAGCTGTATGGGTATATCGATCCGGCTCGCGGGACGGTTCCTGAGGGTCGGGCGCAATTGAAGCTGGATTGGCGAAGTTTTTGGGGGAGTGTGGCGGTATTGGGCCTGATGGCGGCTTTGATTCTATGGTTACGAGGACGCAAGGGGATGAATTCATGAAGGATTCTAAGTTTTATGGTTATTTTGCCGGCGGATTAGCTGTAGGACTGGCCGGTGGGTGGTTGCTGGCGCAATCCAGGCGGAAGCAGTCAACCATGCCGAATCTGGAGATCTGGCAGCGTGAGTTGGAGCGCCGTAACGGTGCTGTCCAGGCGGGATTTATGGCGGCAGAGATCCAGGCGCGGTACGATGCGCTTTGGGCGCAGCGGCCGCACTTCGATCAGGCTGTCCTGAACGATCATTTGCGCAAGGGGATTTTGCCGGGATTGGCGCTTTATCGAGTGCTGCGAACCCGATATGAGACGGAGGCTGAGGCATTGGCCGAAGCCGAACGGCTTTTCGCGTTGGCTTACCGGGGAAGTGCTGCGATTTTTCCTTTGTTCAAACGGGTGCCGGGCAATTTTGATTTGTTCCGGGTGTTGTGTCGTGAGGTGATGGCCCGGCAATATCTGTCGGCCGGGTGGCAAACGGTCTATGTGGAAGATTCTCCCGAATGTCTGGCTTTTGATATTCGCGAGCGTTGTCTTTATCGTGATGTATTGACGGTGTTGGGCGCGCCGGAATTGACGTCGCTCTTTTGCAAGATGGACGATTTGATCTATTCTCAGCTGGCTCCGGAGATCAATTTTATTCGGACCAAGACGATGGGGCGGGGGGATGATTGCTGCAATTTCCGCTTTTGTCGAGGGAGTGGAGTGTAAATTTGGAACGTTTTTGCATTTCTGGAAATTAAGGAGACTTATGAACCGACAGCGCCCTTCTCTTATGCGGATTGTCCTTGTGGATTACATGGCTTTTCTGGCCGCTATTATTCCCGTGCTTGCTGTGGTGGCCAGCCTTATTGTGGGTTTTTCCGAAATAAGATATTTTTGGATTCTGCTGACGAGCGGTTTTGTTTTTGCCGCAATAGCAATCGGCGTGTTGATCTGGCGTATTAACCTGTTTTATGCGGTTTTTGAACGGGGAAATGAAGCTGCGGGGGTGATTAAAAGCGTTGTTTTCTTCAAAGATCGCGGTCGTATTGATTACATCTATAATTATTCGGGGCAGGAATTTACCGGCGGCAATGCGGTGATGAAGAGCAAGTGGACGGAGTCCTTGATCGAAGGACAATCGGTGAAGGTGATTGTCGATTCTAAGGACCCGAAACGTACTTTTATTCGTGAGTTATATATGTAACAATGGTGGAAACTGAGGTTTAACCCTGGGGTGAGGAGTGAACATATGGGGGCTTTGATCGGTAAAGCGATGGCAGGTTTTGCTTTTTTGTTGACGATTCTGGCTCTGGCCCTGTTTATTCCGGCCGGATCGCTGAATTTTTGGCAGGGGTGGGTCTATCTGGCGGTTTTTGGCGGCTGTACGCTGCTGATTACCGCTTATCTGGCTAAATATGACCCTGAATTACTGGCCAGTCGCACGCAGGCCGGGCCCGTGGCTGAGACTGAAAAGAGTCAGAAGCTCATTCAGAGCTTTGCCAGTCTCTTCTTTATCAGTCTTTTCATCGTTACCGGGCTGGATTATCGCTTTCACTGGTCGGCCGTTCCGCCTCTCGTGAGTTTGATCGCGGATGGTTTGGTGGCGTTTGGTTTCTTTCTGGTTTTCCTGGTCTTTCGGGAGAACAGCTATACCAGCGCGGTGATCGAAGTGGCAAAAGAACAGCAGGTCATTACGACGGGACCCTATAGCGTGGTGCGCCATCCGATGTATTCCGGGGCGCTGTTGATGTTGATTTTTTCGACTCTTGCGTTGGGTTCCTGGATGGCCTTGCCTTTAGTGATCCCGTTGGCGATTGTGATCGGGGTTCGAGCGGTGGAAGAGGAGAAATTTCTGACGGCGAATTTGAAGGGGTATCGTGAGTACACTCAAAAGGTTCGCTATCGTCTGATCCCTTTTATCTGGTAGATAGAATTATAGCGGTTTGAGCTATAGGTGGGAATTGATTAATATTTCGCGCGCCCTGTCAGGGCGCGCGAACTATTAATAAGGAGCGGGTGCGCTTTTATTTATTCCAATCCCTCGGCATTGAGGCGCAGTGCGAGCAGCGTTTGCAGTAGGGCCGGATCGTCGGGGCGAACTTCGATTTCCAGCAGGCGGTGCCGGCCGACGCGGCGGTCGATAACGGCCCAGGTGCGGATCAAGGGGTCGGGGGAGTCCAGGGCGGCTTCAATGGAGAGGTTCCCGAACCTGTTGAGCGAGATCAGGAAGGCGTTCAGGGAGAATAGCCCCTCTTCCCTGAGCCGTTCTGTGGCTTTTTGAGAGGCTTTTGCCGGCTCTTCCCCATTTTTCTCCAGTTCGTTTTTCAGATACCACTGGCGCATCAGGTAAGCGTTGTTGGTGAAATTCTGGATCAGGCGGCCATCGATTTCGATCCAGGCCCGTTTTTCCTCATCGTGGCTGTGCGGATAGCCGGTGCAGTGGATTTCAATCCGGCCGGCGAGCTTTGCGGCCAGGCGGCTTTCGAATTGTTTCTTCAGTTTACTCCAGGTCGTCAGGCCCATCTTGCTCCTTTTGCTTTTTCTCCCAGGCGTGAAGGATGGCGGCGGGATTTTGCGGCTCGTTCAGGATTTGGTCAGGGAGTGGAAGGAGGTTGTGTTGGAGATCCAGATATTCCAGATGCGGCAGACGGTTTAAACTGTCGGGCAGCGCGGTGAGTTGATTCTGGCGCAGGATCAAAGTTTCCAGGTTGGACAGTTGGTCCAGCCAGTCCGGAAGTGTTTCCAGGAGGTTTTCAGCGGCATCCAGGTAGGCTAGCCGGGGGAGTTGGGCCAGCGAGGCGGGAAGCGTGGTGAGCTGGTTGTAACTGATAAAGAGCGAGGTCAGTTGGGTGAGCCGATTCAATGAGGCGGGCAGGATTTTGAGCTGATTGCTACTTAATCCCAGGTGGGTCAATCCTGTTAATTCTCCTATCGATTCCGGGATAGTCTCTAAGAGGGTACCCATCAGGCCCAGATAGTGTAATTGTTTCAGCTGACCGAGCGATTGGGGGAGCGAAGTGAGCGGGTTGAAGCTGATTCCTAAATGTCGCAAGCCGCTCAATTGTCCCAGCGATTCCGGCAGTTTCGTTAACCGGTTCCAGTCAAGCCAGAGGGTTTTTAAATGTTTCAATTGCCCGAGAGATTCCGGCAATTCGATCAATTGATTTCCGGTGAAGTTCAGGTTGGTTAATCTTTCTAAGCAACCCCAAGAGTCCGGCAGGCGGGTAAGCCGGTTCTCACTGACGTATAAACCCTGTAGTTCCTGCCATTGTCCCAGGGATTCCGGCAAAGTGCTCAACTGATTGTGGTTTAGTTCCAGAAATTGCAGGTGGGTGAGCGCTCCGAACAATTCAGGGAGTGCGGTGAGTTGGTTCTCCGAGAGGTTCAGGGCTTCCAATTGAGCGAGCCGGCCTAAAA
Source organism: uncultured Anaerolineales bacterium (assembly GCA_964501335.1). Taxonomy (GTDB): domain Bacteria; phylum Chloroflexota; class Anaerolineae; order B4-G1; family SLSP01; genus CAZCTC01. The sequence continues at coordinate 51,745 of CAZCTC010000052.1, forward strand.
ATTCCGGCAGGACGGTCAATTGGTTCTGTTGAAGGCTCAAATGTTTCAGTCGGGTCAGCCTTGCGAGACCTTCCGGGACGTGGGCGAGCCGATTATAGTTGAGGCTGAGACCTTGCAACCCGGTTAATTTCTCAAATGATTTCGGTAGGGTGCTCAACTGATTGTTGCTGAGGTCCAGTTCCTGTAAAGCATTCAGCCGGCCGATCTCTTCCGGCAGGGCGGAAATCTGATTGTTATTGAGTGCCAGTTCTTTCAATTCGGTCAGGCGGGCAAAGGAGTCGGGCAACGCGGTTAATTGATTGTAGCTGAGGTTCAGCGTTTGCAATTGGCTCAGTTGTCCGAACCATTCCGGCAAATCCGAGAGCTGGTTGGGGCCGAGATCCAGGGTTTGTAATTCGGTCAGCCGGGCCATGCCGTTCGGCAGCGCTTTTAACTCGTTCCAGCTGAGGTTAAGGACTCTTAATCCTTGCAGTTGCCCTAACCATTCCGACAGTTCGCTTATATTATTCCCGCTGAGGTGGAGTTCCTGGAGTTCGGTCAGTAATTTTAAGGCTTCCGGCAGTTCGGTCAGCTCATTATATTGGAGACTCAGACTGCGCAGGCGGCTGGGGAGACTGAATGAGCGGGTGGATAGGGCCAGAGGGTTTTCATCGAGGTTCAAGGTGTGCAGGGTAGGCAGCCGGGCGAGCCAATCGGGCAAAGTTTGTAACTCATTGTGGCTGAGATCCAGTTTTTGTAACCCGGAGAGCTCTCCGATTTCGGAGGGCAGCGTTTGCAGTTCTTTATCGGCAAGGTTCAATTCGGTCCAGTGTTCTTTGTGGGCCTGTTGGATTAGCTGTAGCAATTCGGTTGATGGCATTTTTTCTTCCGATGGTGGAGCGGCGGCATAAGATTCTCTGTCGGTTGTTATTTTATCATGGTCTTGAAAATAGGCTTTGGCTTTGTAGCGTCCCGCAAATGGTACTTACCCCGTAAGCTACGCCGCGCAGGATCGGAAGAGAGAGTTTTTTGTTTATGTTTTCGGCGGCTTTCTGAAGCCGCCGAAAACATGGCCTTTTTCCAGAGCCACCCCGGTAACGCAAGCTGTCTACTGTCTACTTTATACTGTCTACTTCCCCGTAAGATATGCCGTGCAGGATGGGGAGAGAGGGTTTTTTGTTTATGTTTTCTCGCGTGTATAATGAGGTATCCCCAACTTTCCCCGGAGGAAACCATGAAAAAGATCGCGTTTCTGTATGCCTCGGTGATTCTGGCGGCTTTGATTCTGGTATTGTTGGGCATTTCGCTTCCCGGCGTGGCGGCGCAGCCGCAAATGACCGCGGCTCCTTCTTTATCTTTCGCCTGGGCCAGGACCTGGGGCGGGAGTTATGCCGGCACAAACCGTATTGCGGTAGATGCGGCCGGCAATATCTATGTGGTGGGCGAGTTTTCCGGGACGGTGGATTTCGATCCGGCGCTAACGACCACGGATGTTCATACTTCGGCTAACAATTCGATCGATGCTTTCCTGAGTAAGTTTGATCCAGCCGGCAATTTCCTCTGGGCCAGGATCTGGGGCGGGGGGAGCGGGCGGGATGTGGCCTATGGGGTCGGCGTCGACAGCTCCAGCAATGTCTACGTGGTGGGTGCCTATCGCTATACGGCCGATTTCGACCCGGATCCGGCCCTGGTGGTGACCCAGACTTCTAATGCAAACCACGAGAACAATATTTATCTCAGCAAGTTTTCCCCGGCCGGCACCTTTCAGTGGGTACGGGCCTGGGGGCCGGCCTTGATTACCGGCCGCGCTTCTTTTGGGGCCGAGGCCTATACGGTGGTCGTCACGGGAACGAACCTTTATGTCGTCGGAGATTTCTCGGGCGATCAGACCGATTTCAACCCGTGGGGCGCCCATGACTGGCATCAAAACCACGTTCCCGTGACCGGCGTGGTTTTCTTTGATTCTTTTCTCAGTAAGTTCGATTTGAACGGCAATTTTGTCTGGGCGAAAACCTGGGGCGGTGAGGGCTATGACGACGGTCCCGGTGTCGGCGTGGACAGCGCCGGCAATATTTATGTGGCCGGGATGTATGCCAGCCAGAATATCAATTTCGATCCGGCCGGCGGGATCAGTGGGACCGGACATCCCGCGCATGATTCCGGTATCATTGTCGATGTTTTTCTCAGTAAGTTTGATTCGAACGGCGATTTTCAGTGGGTAAGGACCTGGGGAGGCCAGGGAACTGAGGATGCGATGGGGTCTGTCGAGCTTGATGCGGCCGGCAATGTCTATGTGGGCGGACGTTATGCCAGTCTCAACTGTGATTTCAATCCCGGCGGCACTCCGGATATCCATTCGACGAATGGGGGACAGGATGGTTTTATCAGTAAGTTCGCTCCCGACGGGACTTTTCAGTGGGCGCGCACCTGGGGCGGCGTTGGCGACGACAGTGCGATGGGGGTGGCGGTCGACCGAGACGGCAATGTCTATTCGGGTGGCTGGTTTACCCATACGGTCGACTTCGATCCGGGTGGCGGTGTGGTGAGCCATACGTCCAGAGGGATGCGGGATGCTTTTGTAAACCAGTTCGACGCGGCGGGCAATTTCTATGGGGTGAAAGTTTGGGGCGGCAGCGGGAACGATATGGGGGGATTGACGGTCGATGCGGCCGGTAACCTTTATTCAGGTGGATCGTTCTCTGCGACGGTGGATTTTGATCCGAGTGTGAGCGGGGTGGATACGCATACGATCGGTGGCGTCTCCGGGGCTTTTCTCAGCAAGTTTGTGGTATCGTCTCCTTTTTCTTATTTCTTCTATTTGCCGATCATCGTCCGGCAGCGGTGAGGCATATCATTTTTTGTCCATGTTTTCAGCGGCTTCAGAAAGCCGCCGAAAACATGGACTTTTTTTCTCTTGTTTTAGGGTCTGATGGTATATGAAACAGGTTCGGGACCCAATTAAATAGGTCCTGAACCTGATTTAACAGGTTTGGGACCCAATTAAAGAGGTCGGGGACCTGATGAAACAGGTTCAGGACCCAATTAAAGAGGTCATCGGACCTGATGAAACAGGTTCGGGACCCAATTAAAGAGGTCGGCTGACGTGATGTAACAGGTCCGGGACCCAATTAAAGAGGTCGCCGGACCTGTTTTTATAGATCCAGGATCTAGTTGAATAGATCTTTCGACCTTATTAAATAGATCTGAGATCTAATTCAATAGGTCGACCGACCTGATGAATGAGGTCCGGGACCCAATTAATCAGGTCTGAGACCCAATTAATCAGGTCGATTGACCTGATTGAAGAGGTCCGGGACCTGATTAAAGAGGTCGGCTGACCTGATTAAAGAGGTCCGGGACCTTTTTAATTGGGTCCGAACCCTATTGAAAGAGGTTACCTGACCTTAAAAGGAGCGTTTGGGCGCTTTGCGGGAGGCTTTTTTGTTTGGAAATAGTGTATCGGATAGGGAAGAAGCGGCATATCGGGTAACTTAAGGCGGTGCGTTCTTATAAACTGTGCTTTTTAGCGTCCCGCATCAGGTGCTTTCCCGGTAAGATGCGACGCGCTGGGTGGGGGAGAGAGTTTTTTTATTGATGTTTTCGGCGGCTTCAGAAAGCCGCCGAAAACATGGGCTCTTTTCAGAGGTAGCGGGACGATACAGGCTGTCTACTGTCTACTTTCTACTGTCTACTTCCCGGTAAGATGCGACGCGCAGGGTGGGGGAGAGAGTTTTTTTATTGATGTTTTCGGCGGCTTCAGAAAGCCGCCGAAAACATAGGCTTTTTTCTTGCTTGCGCAGGCTATAAATTTATCCCTTGCGCGCGACGATGGGTAGGAAGATCTGATAGTAATGCAGATTGGCCATCAGGTTTTTCGGCGCGTCCATGG
>CAZCTC010000053.1:0-55167 GCA_964501335.1 uncultured Anaerolineales bacterium
CCTGGTCCTACGATCTCGCCGGCCGCCCCGTCGGCGAAAACCGCACCCTCGGCCCAACCACCTACTCCACCCAATGGAATTACAATGCCGCCGGGGAGGTCATCCTCCAGGCCCTCCCCTCCGGAGAAGTGCTGGATCTCAGCTACAATGCCCGCGGCCTCCTCCAACAAATGCACAGCCGCACCTATAACCAAAACTACCTGCAACAGGCCGCCTATGAAGCTCAGGGCCGCCCCCTCCAACAGAGCTGGGGCAACGGCCTCACCACCCGCTACACCTACGCCCCCGACACCCTCCAGCTCCAGGCCCTCCAACTCTCCAACGGCCTCCTCGACCTGCGCTACCAGTATGACCCCGTCGGCAACGTCACCGCCATCCAGGACCCCACCAACCAGAACCAGCGGCAAACCTTCACCTACGATGCCTGGGACCGCCTCACCACCGCCCAAACCGATCCCTGGGGCGAGGGACAATATCAGGAAAGCTATCAATATGACTGGATGGGCAACCTCACCGCCAAAACCGTCGACGGCCAGACGCAAACCTATACCTACGGCCGCCCCACCACGCCCATCTCCGTCGCTACCCCCGTCACCCTGCCCTATCGCACCTACCTCCCCCTGGCCTTCAAACGCTGCGGCGGCGAGCTCCCCTGCAGCGCCACCCTCACCCAACCCTTCGCCGTCGTCGCCACCTCCGCCGGCTTCCAGGCCGCCTACGATCGCAACGGCAACATGGTCCTGCGGGTCGTCGTCGAAGCCGGCCTCCCGGTCACCTACACCCTGGCCTACAACGTCGAGAACCAGCTCGCCGCCCTTACCAACACCGTCACCCTCTCGGTCACCCGCTACTATTACGATGGCGACGGCGTACGGATCAAAGAAGAACAGCAGGGAGCCGACGGCCGCCTCATCACCATTTTACGGTTGGGGCAGGTGGAAATCGAAACCGCGGGGAACCGCCGCACCGTGCGGACCCATTACCGCATCGGCGGGCAGCCCATCGCCCAACGGGAAGGGACGCAACTCACCTACCTCCACGGCGACGCGCTGGGCTCGTCCAGCCTGGCCACCGGGAGTGACGGCGGACTGCTCAGCCATCAACGCTACCGGCCCTTCGGCGAAATCCGCAGCAGCAGCACCGACACCTTCCCCACTGCCTATCAATTCACCGGCCAGCGCAACACCGGCCTCGGCCTCTACGACTACCACGCCCGCTTCTACGATCCCGCCCTCGGCCGCTTCATCCAGGCCGATGCCCTGGTCCCCGAAGGCGCCTTCCCCCAGGCCCTGAACCGTTACGCCTACGTCTACAACAATCCCCTCCGGTATGTCGATGGGGATGGGCATGCGCCTAAAACTCCGCCGAAAGTATATGCACCTTCCACTAAACCTTATTACACCCGGGGATCAACCGCTGCCTATCTAGAACAGTTCCATCAATATCAAAATAGTGGAAGCTCCATTAATGCCTGCGGTCCCACTAATGTAGCTATGGCCCTTAGCCTTGCCGCAACCGAAGCCAATCATACCTTGACCACTATCCCCAAAGAGGATGTTGAAGCAGTGATGGAACCAGACCGGATTCCATTAAATATTGAAGGGATAGGAGGTGCTACTCCCGTCGATGCTCTCGTTACAGCCTTTAATAAAATGGCCCAAGACGCCAACCTACAGTGGGTAGCTGAACGGAAAAGCCATGGAACCAAAGAGGATTTAATCAATTGTATCAAAGCTGGATACCTGGTTACAGTTTTGTTTATCTGGCCAGAAAATAAAGCCAATAACATAAAAGGGGGAGGACATTATGTCCTGGTAATAGGATTTGATGAATTAAATGATACATTTTACTACCTTGATTCATCAAAAGATCCAGCCCGGGGTGAATTACCAATTCAAAAGGAATCTTGGGATAGCTTCAATGCAAAATGGGGAGGAGAAGATTGGTGGTCTCCATACCTGGGTTATAAAAATGAGATGATCATCTACAAACCAAACATAAAAATTCTATTACCTATTGCTTCATAGCAAACCACAACTTCTTCCATCGGAATAAAACTCTAGCTTCTATATTTTGCCACTGCCCGAATCAATTAAAAATCCGGGCAGTGGCTACCCCAAAGGAGATTGTAAAAATGTTAATAATGCCTTTTCCACAATTAATAAAAATGGCAAGGAAAATAACTAAAGAAAAATGTTACCACATTTTAAACTTTCTAATGACATTAAGTCAAGTTTATATACTGCTAAACCTGAATGGCTGCCGCCAATCACCCGTATTGGATGCTCCATTACCTGACTTACCCATCGTTTTCCAACAAGATGATTTCTATACATTAGAACCCAAACTAGGATTTATAAACGAAGATGGTCAAAATCTCTCTTTTCGAACAGTAAATACAGAGGTTTTTCCTTCCATATATTCTCCTGTATGGATCAATAAAAATAACTCACTTGCTTTTCGTAATATCGACAGAGATATTTTAAATACAATCTCAGAAGCAGGCTCTTTGAAAGGTTTTGGGGAAATCCATCAATTTAGCGGAGTTCTTTCACCCATAGAAAACTCTTCAGATGTAATGGTACTTTGTAGCGATGGAAATGCAGTGAAAATCCAACGAATCAATTTATTAAACCCTAAAGATACAAAAATTTACTTATCCATCCCTCGCGGAAACTTCAAATTAATGATAGGAACTCACGCAATATCAAAAAATAACCTTGTCTATCTCCATGATATTGTATTGGATACAATAACAGAAGATATAATCAGTGAAATAGTTTTACTTAACGTTGAAACACAAGAATCCCAAATCCTGGTTTCAGAAAAAGGAAACTATTATAAAACAGGATTCTTCGCCCCCAGCATCTCCCCTAACGGCAAGTGGGTCGTCTACACAGCTTCTGATGGACTTTATCTTATAAACCTTAAAAAAAATCAATCTCATCGTATTGTAAAAGCAAAATTTAATTATCGGTTTGCCGAAGGAGACACCTGGGTTAATTGGCGTAATCTGCCCCCTATCCCCTCCTGGTCCCCCGACAGTAAGTGGATCGTCTATCACCGCTGCATGTTGCCGCTCCCCACTCCCTGCAAAAACGTCGCCGATTTCAACATCTACAAGGTCAACATCGAAACCGGCGAAGAAGTCCTCCTGGTCGAGGGCGGCTTGAATCCCTACTGGCGCCTCACCCCCGTCGAAGAGACCCAGGCCCCATAATTCTCCATCCGCAGATCAAACACGCTTAGAAAAAAGTTTGGGCGGCGGCTTTCTGAAGCCGCCGCCCAAACAAAAAAACCGACTTATGCGACAAGCGCGGAAAAACAGAAAAAACCTCTACCCATTTAACTTGTAACGATAGAAAACCACGCTCTTCCGCATCGCTGGGATTCCGGCCAGCGCATGCAAAATCCCCATTCGCGGCTCCGGATCATCGACGAAATACCATTCTTCCAGCAATCGGATTCCCGGCCCCCACAATTCCATCTCCTTGCCGCTCTTGATCCCCCAGCCGAAACGAATGGGACGCCCTGCCAGCTTCATCTGCAGATTGTGTACCCGCTGAGCAAAAGGCGACTGACCGTCAAAGAGCAATTCCGCCCCCGGAAAATGGGCCTCCAGATCCAGGAAGAGCTTCTTCATCGTCTCCTCATCGAAAAAGAAAAAGAGCCCTTCCGCAATCAACAACACCGGCTTCCCGGTATGCAATTCCGGCAATCTCATCCAGACGGGATCGAGCACCGAATAGGCCAGCATCCGCTGCCGAGGAGTCTCATCGATCAACTTACGCCGCAGCTCGATCACCGGCGGCAGATCCAGATCGAACCAGGTCAGTTGCCCGTTATCCACCCGGCTGAACCGCGTATCCAGTCCGCAGCCCAGAGAAATCACAATCGCTTCGGGATTCCGTGCCAGAAACTCGCGCGCCGCCCGGTCAAACTTGCGCTGTCGCACCGCCACGCCGGCCTGATCCAGCTTCTCACCGTCGAACCGCGAGAAGTTGTATTCGATCCGGCGCACCATCTCCATCGCCTGCGGATCGCGCAAAATGGGCCGCGGCTCCTGACTCTCCTTCGCCCGCAAATAGAGCGTAAACAACATCGTCTCCGAAACATCGCTCAGGTCACGCGCCATCAACTTCGGCTTATGAACCGCCGGCATTGACGGTTCCACGACCGCCTTCTTTTCCTGGAACTCCGGCTCCGGCTTTCTGCCCGCCTTGAACCGGAAATTGCAACAGGAATCGCCCGCCGCCAGCGTCTTCGTCCGGCGCAACCCCAGTCCCAACATCTCGCAGTACAAAGCCTCGATCCGGCACAAATAAGGTGCCAGCTCCATCGCCCCCTGCGCCTTTAAAAATTCACAACTGGTACATCGCAGATAATCCAACCCGAAATCGAAGCTCTTTCCATCGCCCTCGACATAATTGAAAACATAGTCGGCCGGATAAGTCCGCTTCTTCGATTCCAGCGCCTGAGCCTGAAGCTGGCGCCGGTATGGATCGGTAAAAGCCACCTTCCCCATCAACTGCCGGGCCAGAGCCGGGGTGCGTCGCAGAAAATCTTCCGCCAGCTCATAGAAAAGCTGCCCCGCCTCCTCCGCCGTCCCCTCCCGCCGCCGGATCACCCGGTACATCGCCACATACCACCCCGTCGCCACCACCAACTGGTTCAACGGCGGCTTCGTCCCAATATAAGGCAGGGCCGGGATCAAAATCGAATACTCCCGCCGCGTCTCCGCTATCATCCGGTCGGTCGCCTCGCCGTAATGGCTCAGCAACGCCGGCCGGACTTGAGCCGCCATCCGGTCGAAATCCTTCAGCAGCGCCGGCCGCCGCAAAATATAATAAGCGCTGGCCCGGGAAGTCTGGTCGACCCTCGGCTTGCGGAAATTCAAGGTATACTGCCACCAGTTCCCGTAACGCTCCTCCAGCTCAAAACCGGCCGTCTCGGCCCAGCGCACCGAAGTCTCCATTCGCGGATAATCCGGATCGCCGAATTCTTCGGTCACCGAAAAAAGGCCGCCCGGCTTCAACACCCGGTAAATCTCCAGCAACGCCCGTTCCGGATCGGGGATCTCCGGCATGACGGTCACCGCGAAGGCCCGGTCCACGCTGCCGTCGGGCAACGGCAGCTCATAGGCCGATCCCACCTGAGCCAATACATTGGAAATTCCCGCTGCATTGACCCGCTTCTGCACCTTCTCAATCATCGCCGGCTGGATATCCACCGCGACGAGTCGCCCCACCGGAGCCACCCGCCGCGCCGCCTCGACCGTAAAGGCACCCGGCCCGGGCCCCAATTCCAGCACCGTCTCCCCCTGCTGCAAATCCAACCGATCCAGCACCGGAGCCATGGCCCGCCGGCGCACGGGATTATCAACCACAATGCCCAGCGCCGACGGACAGGGGAAAGTCTCCAGGCCGATCTTATTCCACAACCGGCGCAGCAATTTCAACCCGATCAGCCAGAAAAAAAGCACACTCCCGACAACCGTCAGAAAGATCCCCAACCCCTTCCCTAAACGCTTCATCGGTGGCCTCCCGGTTCTGTCTGTTTAAATTTTCGCAGCCTATACAATGACCCCGGAAAACGTGAGAGGAAAAAACCGATATTTTCGCGGGCTTCAGAAAGCCCGCGAAAATATCAACAAAAAAATCTCTTCAAACCAGCCGGCGCGTCGCGTTTTACCGGGCGGAAACTCTTTGCGGGGCCCTAAAAAAAATGCCGACCTCACAAATAGAGTTTTTAACGTTATGAACTGGTCTTCTTGCTGCTCCCCGACTGCTCCAGCAGCTCAAACCTCAAATCATATTTCCACAATCGCACCCGATCCGCTACGGCACTCACCGCATACTGCAACGCCGGATCGAAATCAGGAGCCACGATCATCCCCGAAACCGACTCATTGGTCTTAGCCAGATTCTGCTTCACCCACCCCATATAACGCAACACCTGCCCCACAATGGCATCGCCCGATTGGCCCCGCTGCAATTCAATCACCAGCCAGATCGGCTTCTGCTTGTGACGCGCCAGCAAATCGATCCGTCCCACATCGCAGGGAAATTCCAACCCGGCATCCGGATTGCCCGGCTCGACATGCCGGACCCACTCCTGGCCCAAAACCGTCTTCTCCCAGTTATCCCAAAGGAACTCCTGCAAATGGCGCTCCAGCGAAAAACCGCCCAACGCCGCAGGCATGACCGCCGGACCATCCACCTTCTCGTCCAGCCGCCGCCAGAGATGATCCAGCGTCCAGAGATCCACGCCCACATCCTTCGCCAGCTGGACAAACTTCTCGTTGAGCCGCACATACTTCTGCCCCAACGTCGTCGTCGTACTGAACTTCGGCCAGAGCCCCAGCTGCCGCAACCCACCTTCCGAAGCGTTGTTCCAGACAGCATATTTCGCCGGATAGGCCACCAGCATCACCGCCGTCGCCGTCGCCAGCCCCAGACCGGGCACCCGTTTGATCGCCTCCCCCAGCCGTTGATCCAGCGGCAGGCTCTCATCGACCAGCAATCCCAATGCCTGGCGCAGCCGCTCCATATTCTCCCTCAGCCGGACACTGTGACGTTTCAGCCCTTCCCAATGCCGGTTGTTCTCAAACAACAAAAACGAATGGAAATCGGCCTCACCTAATTGAGGGATATTTTCAGACGCAAACAGCGGCTGGTAGCGAGCCAGGACCTGTTCCCGGTCCCGGGCAATCGACTCCAGCCGCTGTTGAGTCTGTAGGGTAATCCAGGTGGATTTAAGCCGTTCCACCGCCCGGCTGTACTCAAAATTTGCATTCACGTTGGCGCCTCCTGGGAATGATCATAATTATTCTATCCCACTCACCCAAGAACGCCAGTTTTCAACTAATTTTCATGGCCCGTGCAATTGTTTGTTAGTCTGCTTAATAGCCGATCTTCACGCCCCACAACAGGTACTTTCCCAGTAAAAAGCGACGCGCTGGATGGGAAGAAAGAACTTTTTTGTTTATGTTTTCGCGGGCTTCGGAAAGCCCGCGAAAACATAGTTTTTTTCCGACCTGTGCGGTTAGGCTGAGCGTATAACTTCTGGGATCAAGGGTGGCCACATCGGGCGCCCCTACAAAAAGGCCATCTGATGTAGGGGCGACCTTTATGGTCGCCCTAAACTGGCCTTATAAAACCATTTCGGTTAAAACACCCCGATCATGTCCCATCCCTTGTGCGCGCTAACAACTCTTTTGCGAGACGCTAAAACCGTTTTTGATTCACGCCAATAAACAACCGCACAGGTCGAATATTAACCTCTTCAGGAACCCACCGGCTGCGTCCCCAAATGTTTACGGATAAATGCCCCCATTTCCTTAAAAGCCTGCCGCGATTCCGGCAACATATCAAAAGACATAAAGACATGAAACATTCCCGGCCAGATCCGCAGCTCAGTCTCCACGCCAGCCTTGTGCGCCTTTTCGGCCAGCCGGGTCGAATCGTCCAGCAAGATCTCATCGGTCCCGACATGGATTACCATCGGGGGCAATCCGCGCAAATCCCCATACAGAGGCGAAACATAGGGGTGATTCAGGTTCTTATGCTGAGCATAGTGCTTCTGTATATCCGAGAAAATAGAGACCGGCAGCATCGGCTCGACCCGCGCTTTGGTTTTAACGGATTCACCGGTCCCCTGAATATCGGTACAAGGGGAAATCAAAACTGCGGCGCGAGGTAAAGGCTCACCCTGATCCTTCAACGCCAACATCATCGCCAGCGCCAGCGTCCCACCCGCCGAATCGCCGACAATCACAATCTGCCCGGCCGGCACTCCTTGCTCCAGCAACCAGCGGTAAACCGCCAGACAATCGTCCAGACCGGCAGGATAGGGATGTTCGGGCGCCAATCGATAGCCCACCGAAATGCAGCGCGCCCCCGAAGCCCGGGCCAGGTTATAAACCATGCCCCGCTGCATCTTAATCGAGCCCAAGAGAAATCCCCCTCCGTGGATATCCATAATGACTTTATCCCCCGGAGTTTGCCTGTGATAAATCCACTCCGCTTCAACGCCCTTAGCCAAAACTGGTTCCATCACATACTCAGGCCCCAGTTTTGGAGCCGCACCAAGCCCCTCAATCATCTTGCGCTGAGCAGGAATATCAACCTCTTTTCCCGGCGAATCGGTCAATAAATGTGCCATCCGCATGCCCCATTTAAGGACAGCTGTCTGAATACTGACCATCGCGAAGCCTCCCCCTCTTGATATAATTTTTTCGCGCGCCCAAAGGGCGCGCGAAAAATACGATCTCTGAAAACGCTATTTCTTCCCCTCAGTTTTGGAAGGCCCCGAATGCTTCGACCAGGGAAACAACGGCGGCTTGTCCTGGAAGATCGGCAGGAAACGCTCTTCCCGATGATAAAGCCTGACGATATTGGGCCGCAGCGCCCACAACGTCAGGATCATCGTCAGTACCCCAAAACCTACGGCATAGGGAATCTCATTGCGCACCAGGAAAATGAGCGGCAGCATAAAGGCCACCAGAATCGACGCCAGCGAGGCATGCCCCATCAACAGAGCAATCGCCATCCCGCTCACTACCAGCAGTGGGAAATTGAATCCCCACAACGCCGCCGCCACACCCACACTGGTCATTGTCCCGGCACCGCCCCGAAATTTCAAATAGATCGAGTAATTGTGCCCCACAACGGCCGCCGTACCGGCCAGCCCGATTCCCCAGGCATCCGCGCCCAAAGCCTTGGCCAGCCAGATGCCGCAGGCACCCTTCAAAGCATCCGATAGCGCCGTCAAAAAAGCCGGCCAGAAGCCCGCACTCCGCCAGACATTGGTCCCCCCCGTCCGGCCGCTGCCGACCTGCCGCACATCCACCCGCCGCATAATCCATGCCCAAAACAACCCGCATGGAATCGATCCCAACAAATAGCTTCCGACAATCGCCAAAACCAGATTCATAGCACCCCTCTTTATTCCTTGTCTTCCAACTGCGACTCTTTTCTTCCAGGCACAGGATACGTAGTCGATCCGGCCAGGGGTCTTCGTTTTCAGAGTTAACGCTTTGGACTAGTTTCCACACACGGGACAGTGAGGATCTCGCGCCGCATGGACCGTATCAAACTGGCCCTGCAATCCATCCCACAACAAAAGCCGGTCCGTCAAAGGCGCTCCCGCTCCCAACAAAATCTTCAGCGCCTCCATCGCCTCCAACGAACCCATCACGCCGGCCGTAGCCCCCAGAATGCCTAATTCTTCATTCGAAGGCAGCGCGCTCGAATTCACACTCTTGGGAAAAATACACCGCCGGCAGGCGTGACCGGGAAGATAAACGCCCAACTGTCCCTCAAAGCGGGCCACCGCCGCCCAGACCAGCGGAATGCCGGCCTGTACGCACAACTCGTTCATCAAATCCTTGGTTTCCAGGTTGTCGCTCGCTTCCAATACCAGATCGTACTGGCGGACCAATGCCGCGCCGTTGCTGCGCAACACCCGTTCCTCACATGGAATGCCTTTCACATCTGGATTCAGCGCCCGCAGTCGCTGCACAGCCGTCAGCGCCTTATTGCGTTCCAAATCCTCCACCCCATACAACACCTGCCGGTTAAGATTGGAAAGGCTCACGCGATCGCTGTCGGCCACGCCCAAAGTCCCTACGCCGGCCGCAGCCAGATAAAAGAGCGCCGGAGAGCCCAGCCCTCCCGCCCCTACAACCAGCACCCGCGCGCGTCGTAAACGCTGCTGTCCGGCCTCACCGATCTCGGGAATCACCATTTGTCGGGCATACCGTTCGTCCATCCTCAGTCCTCCCTGATTGTGTGGGATTTGCTTGCCCTTGCCGAAAGGTATTTTACCACAGCCTTTCCATTGCATGTTGCCCTTTCCGGAAGGCTGCGAAAGGGGCGCCGATTTCAACATCTACAAAGTCAACATCGACACCGGCGAGGAAATCCTCCTGGTCGAAGGCGGCTTAAATCCTTACTGGCGCCTCACCCCCGTCGAAGAGACCCAGGCCCCGTAGTTTACCGGTTGACAAAAAGCCCGTTCGTCTTATAATTAGAACATAAGTTCTAAAACCATCCACACCCCGCTTCGGGAGGTGAAAAAGTGAATATGCCCAATTGGTTTCCCAAACGCGAACGCCGCTCCCGTGAACCCATCCGCCTGCTGGCCCGCCGCCATAACTACTTCCCGCAGCGCTTCCTCTGGCGCGGTCAGGAATATGAAATCTACTCAGTCGAGCGCGCCTGGACTGAAACCGGCCCCGGCCGGCCGGCCCGTCACTGTTTCCGCGTCCACTGCATTGAAGGGAGCTTCGACCTCTTCCAGGATCTCTCCCACAACATCTGGTACCTTAACCAGCTGCCGACTTCGGTCTGAATATAAAAAGCAGTCGCCGCGCCCGGCTGTGCCGGGCGCGGCGACTGCTTTTTATCCCTCTACACCGGGAAAACTTCTTTTAAGAAACGAACCTTCTCCGCCGTCTGATAGACCGCCCCACCTTCATGATGGTTATACGGCCAGACGCGAATGCTCTTCGGCCCGGCATAATGATTGTAGGCCGCGTAAACCGTCCGCGGTGGGCAAACCTCATCCATCAACCCCACCGAAAAAAGCCCGGCTCCCTTCGCCCGCGCCGCCATATTGACCCCATCGAAATATTCCAGCGTGGCAAAAACCTGCTCGATCTGATTCCGATGGATCTGACAATATCGCCCGATCTCCGCGTAGGGATAACTGTCGGTGACTTCAGTCGCCACCCGATAATGGCACAAAAACGGCACATCGGCCATCACCGCCCCGACATTCGGCGCCAATCCCCCCGCCGCCAGAGAGATCCCTCCCCCTTGACTGCCGCCCGTGACCGCGATCCGACTCCCATCGACGCTGGCATGGGCTCGCGCCGCCGCCACCGCCCGCACGGCATCGGTGAAAACCCGACGGTAATAATAGGTCTGGGGATTCAGAATACCCCGCGTCATAAAACCGGGATGCTGAGGATTGCTCCCCTCCGGCTCCACATCCGCCGTGTCGCCTGAAGAATAGCCGCTTCCCTGCCCACGGGTATCCATCAACAGATGCGCGTACCCCGCACCGCTCCACAGCAGGAAATCATAGGGCAGCGACCGCCCGCCGCCGTACCCCATATACTCCACCACGCAGGGCAAAGGCCCCTTCGCGCCTTTCGGCAACAGCATCCAGCCCTTGATCGGCTGCCCGCCGTATCCGTTAAAGGTTACATCGAAGGTCTCGACCAGCTGAAGGCCGAAATCGACGGGCTCGAACCGGGCCTCCAGAGGGAATTTCTCGGCCTCGGCCAGCGTTTCGGCCCAAAAGGCATCGAAGTCGGCCGGCTCTTTGCGGGCCGGAAGATAAGACTGCAACTGTTCCAACGGCCAATCGAAAAACATAATAACTCCTTTCCTTCTTATTGATATTTTCGCGCCCTTTCAGGGCACGAAAATATCGTTCCTGCTATTTCTCCAGCCGATCCGGATATTCCAGAGCCAACCGCAACACTTCCGTCATAAACATATTGAAATGGTAATTCACCTTCCAGATATGCCCTTTGTTCATAATATCGGGCGTGGGAACTCCCGCGCTGTTGAGCCGCAACCGCTCAAAAAGCCCCCCATACTCATGATCGATCAAATAGTCCTGAATGAAAGATTCCTGCCGCTTAAAAGCCGCTTGAGTATCCCATCCCCGCACCACCGCCAAGTGCAAAAAGGCCCGGGCTGACTCACACTGCGCCCACCAGATAAAATAAGGATTGTCGGGATTGCCCTCCAACGGCTTGCCGTCATAAGCCAGGGTCTCATACTGCATCGCTCCATATTTTGCATCAAAAGCATATTCCTGGCAAAACTTAAGCAGCTTCTGCGCCGTCGCCAGCCACCGCTCATCGAAACCCCGCTCCACCGCCCGGCTGAGCAGATAAGCCAGCTCGATATTGTGCCCCGTCGAGGCATGTTGCGCCCCCGACCACTGCGTGTTCCGGCTGTAAGGCAACTGCGAAGGCTTCCATTCCTCATCGTAGTTATAGGCCACATAGCCCCGATCCGTAAAGCCCTCCTGATCGACATAGAGCTGTCCGATCAGAAAATCCCCCTCCTGTCGGATCAAGGCCCCGACCCGCTCGTGATCGGTCCCCTCGGTAACATCGTACAGCGCCAGCAGCGCCTCAAAATAATGGGTAAAGACATCCACATTGTTGACGCCGATGATCTCGCTGAAATCGCGAGAGAAGCCGGGACGCACCGCCGCCGGATAATCCGGGTCCATAAACCGGCTCTCGATGACCTCCAACTGCTGCATCGCCGCGGACAGATGTTCCGGGTCGTGTGTCACGCCGTAAGCCTGTGCCAACGCCATCAACGGATGGACATTGCCGTACCCCTGCTTCATCGAATCGACCACCTTCTGATCCCGATCCAGCATCCAGTAAAAGCCGCCGTACTCTTCATCCCGAAAATGGACGAGCAAACAGTCCACCCCACGATTGATGGCATCCAGAAAGCGCTGGCCCTTTTCAGGGCCTGCCGCCCGATAAGCCTCTACATTCATATAAATCGCCCGGCTCTGCGCATTGCTCGATAACTCCTGCCGGGAATCCCACTTTGGCTGCCAATCGCGGGTGAGATCGACATGGAAACAACCGTTGAAATCGGCGGCATAGGCTCCCATCCCGCCGTTCCACAGATCCGCCGTCGCGATCAGCTGCGCCCGGTACCAATCGACATCCACAAAAAGCTCTTCGGATGCCGGGCTATACGACCAGGGCAGCGCCCCCAACGCCGCCCCCGGCACCTCAGTCGCCGTAGCCGTTGCCACCGATGTGGCTGTTACGGTAGGAACCACCGCCGCCGGCGTGACCGTCTGGCACGACGTAAACAACAAAACCAGCACCAACCCCAGCATTAAACCCCGTGATTTGCCGCTCATACCTTCCTCCTTCCACAAAATACCGCCCCCGCATGGCCTTCTGTCTTGAAAATAGGCCTTTATGGCATGGCCCCGGCCTTGTAACGTCCCGCAAATGATCTCTTCCTGGTCAGATACGACGCGCGGGATGGCGAGAGAAAGTTTTTTGTTTATGTTTTCGCGGGCTTCAGAAAGCCCGCGAAAACATAGGCTTTTTTTGCCCCCGTCGCGTTAGCAGGCGCCTTCTTGTTAAGCATTCTCAGCCCCAAAGGGGCGACCTCAAGGTAGCCTGGGGTGAAGCCCCAGGAAACCCCGTCGAACACCCCATTTTCATCCTTCGGGGTGCCGCCCCCGGCATGACCTTCTGTCCTGAAAATAGGCCCCTATGGTAAGGGCCGGCCCTGGAACGTCCCGCAAATGGCCCTTCCCCCGTAAAACACGACGCGCTGGATCGGAAGAGAGAGTTTTTTTGTTGATGTTTTGGTGCGCCTCAGAAGGCGCACCAAAACATGGCCTTTTCCAGAGCCGCACAGGCGACACGGGCTGTCTACTGTCTACTTGCCGCTGTCTACTTTCTTTGGCCTTTTCCAGAATCGCCCCGGCGAAACACTCTGAGCCCTCCCCCTCACCTCGATGCTGATAACGTTCTCCGAACCCCTCTCCCTCCCGCATCGCTCGCAGCTGTACCTCAAAATGATTCAACCTGAATCGCGTCGCTGCTTAACAACAAAACAAGGGAGAGGGGCAGGGGTGAGGGCTAAACGCCAAAACATAGCCTTTTCCAGAGCCGCCCCAGCGACGCGGGCTGTCTACTGTCTACTTGCCGCTGTCTACTTTCTTTGGCCTTTTCCAGAGCCTTGCCAGATTAACCGCACATGTCGAATTTTAAAAACTCATCTCTTCTTCTCCGTGCTCTCTGCGCCTCTGTGGTGAATTCTCTTCTTCATCCCCTAAGCCACTTGACCCGCAGTGCGGCCGCCAGTTGCTCCGCCGTCCAGCCGGCCGGCATGGAACCGGTAACCTGCACGGTCCGCCCCGCCGGGATATCGAAACCGTTGTCGCTGAAAACCATCTCCGCCCCCTCCACCTCCAACGCCACAAACCGCGCCAGGGACTGCGCCCGCAGCTCGATCTCCGCCCTGCCGCCCGCATCCCTCACCGCCACCTTGATCTCCGGAGCCGCCAACCGCAGATGCTTATTCGGAACCAGCGGCGTAACCGTCAAAGCACGCCGCTCCTCGCCCTGCCGCAACTCACAGATCAGCACGACCTCAAACCGCTCCTCAACCGGTAAGGTCGTAAAATCCAGCGTGGCAGTACAGATCGTCGTCTGCCCCTCAACCTGCACCGGGATCTCCGCACCCGCCAGCGACTTCCCATCCAACCGCTCCAACGACCAGCGCACCGTTCCCTGCCACGCTGTCACCGGTTCGTTCGTGACGAAAATCGCCGGCCGCAGCCCGTCGACCGCCACCGAAAGCAGCACCGGCGCAAAGAACCGCCGCGCCGCATAATGGAGCAACTTCCAGCGCCCGTAATAATCCAGGCTCGACCACGACGCCACCGGCCAGCAATCGTTCAACTGCCAGTAAAGCACCCCCGAGGTGCGCCGGTTCTCCCGCCGCCAATGCTCCACGCCGATCCGGATCGCCTCAGCCTGCAACACCTGCGTCAGATAAAGCCACTCGGAAAAGCTCTCCGGCACCCGGAAATGGTCGGCCAGATAGGAAATAATCCTGGCATTGCCGTTCCAGCTGCGCTGGTGATATTCCAT
The DNA here is from genome assembly GCA_964501335.1 of uncultured Anaerolineales bacterium. Classification (GTDB taxonomy): domain Bacteria; phylum Chloroflexota; class Anaerolineae; order B4-G1; family SLSP01; genus CAZCTC01. The sequence goes on from CAZCTC010000053.1 coordinate 14,672, forward strand.
AATGTAAGAGGTGAGATTCCATTCCTCCGGCAGCGCATAGCTCGCCACTGTCCGCATCTCCGGAAACGATTGGAAACCGAACTCGCTGATGAAGCGGGAATGGCGGGTGAGATAATAGCTGAAAGGCTTCATCCCATGCCACACCTCCCAGATATGCGTATCCCCGCCGCTGTCGGCATTGTTATCGACCAGGAACTCGCCTCCCGAGGGTGAACTCGGCCAGTAGGCATGATCGAGATCCTCGCCGGCTACCCACCCCGGCAACTGATGATGGAAAAACTGCTCATAGGCCGCCTTGAGTCCGGCAAACTCCGGCCTGTCCCAGCCCCAATTGACCCATCCCTGTTCCATCTCGTTGTTGCCGCACCAGAGCGCCAGACAGGCGCGATGGCGCAGCCGCCGCACCGCCTCGACCGCTTCGCCCCGCACATTCTCCACAAAATCCGCCTCGTCGAAGGGATAGATCGAGCAGGCAAACATAAAATCCTGCCAGATCAAAATCCCGTACCGATCGCAAAGATCGTAGAACCGTTCGCTCTCATAAAAACCGCCACCCCAGACGCGCAGCATATTCATATGGACATCCGCCGCCGAGCGGATCAGAAATTCCAGCTGTTCATCGCTCACCCGCGCCGGGAAGACATCCGCCAGGACCCAGTTGGCCCCCTTGCAGAAAACCGCCACCCCGTTGACCACAAAGGTGAACGACCTGCCCCATTCATCCGGCTCCCGTCGCAGCTCCAACGTCCGCAGCCCCAGCGTAAAGGACCGTGCATCCACCTCAACCCCGTCGGCCCACAGCCGCACCGTCGCCCGATAAAGCGGCTGAGCGCCGTAACCGTTGGGCCACCAGAGCTGCGGATTTTCCACGCGCACGCCCACCTCTCCGCAACCGTCGTCCAACGCCGCCCGCTCCTCGAACCGCTCCCCCGCCGGCCCGACCACTTCCAGCACGGCCTCCAAGGCCGCTCCCCCCCAGGCCTCCGTCTGCACCTGCGCCTGGATCTGCACCCGCTCTTTGCCGTGAAACTGCCGCCAATGCACCGTTTCCAACCGGGCCTCGCTGTGGCCGATCAAAGCCATCTGCCCTTGAATTCCCACCGCGGGCAGTTTCATCGCCCAGTCCCAACCGAACTGCGAAGCCGCCTGCCGCAGATAGGGACTGCCGACCAGTGCGTCGAAGGGCGGTTGCAACGGCCGCGCCGCCTGCCGGGCCGTGATATAACGTACCGGCGAACGAAAAGCCAGCAACAGCTCGTTCTCGCCCGGCCATAACAGCGCTTTGACCTCCCAGCGGTAAGTGCGGTACTGATTTTCGCTCTCCCCGACGCGCTGCCCGTTCAGATAGACGGTCGCCAGCGTGGAGATCCCTTCGCCGATCAGATAAATCCGCTCCTCGGCCGCCATCTCCGGGGTGACGGTAAACTTCAGCCGATAATCCCAATCCTCTCCGCTGACCCAGGCCACGCGGCTCTCATTGTCGCCGACGAAAGGATCGGGAATGCGGCCGGCCGCCAACAAATCGGTATGCACACTTCCCGGCACCGCCGCTGGCAGCCATTCCTCCGTGCCGCTCTGCCGCACCTGCCATCCAGTTCCGTTTAAAGAAAACTTCTGCATAGCATTACCCTCTCAATTGATAGAATTTTATTTTTCGGCCCGGCTTCGTTGGCTCGCCTGACAACCAACTTTTTGCATCCCGCACCTGGCACTCTCCCCGTAAGCTGCACCGCGCTGGACGGAGGGAGAGGTTTTTTTGTTGATGTTTTCGTGCGCATTCTGATGCGCACGAAAACATAGCCTTTTCCAGAGCAGTCCCAGCGACACTCTCTTCCCCCCCCTCTCCCGCGCGCGGTGCGAAGCAGGGGGCCGGGGGGTGAGGGCCCACCAAAACATGGCCTTTTTCTCTCACTTTTCCAGGCTAACCGCACAGGCCGATAGGCAGTTTTATAAAGCTAATAAAATCCTCTGCGTCTCTGCTTCTCCGCGCCGCTGCGTTAAAATTCTCATCCGATCTGCCGCGCCTGCATCCGCGCATACAGCCCATCCAGCGCCAGCAGCTCCTTATGCGCCCCGATCTCCACAATCCGCCCCTCATCCAACACCACAATCCGATTGGCATTCCGCACTGTCGAAAGCCGGTGCGCCACTACAAAGGTCGTCCGCCCCTGCATCAACCGCTCCAACGCCTCCTGCACCAGCGCCTCCGACTCCGCATCCAGCGCCGAAGTCGCCTCATCCAGGATCAACACCCGCGGATCGCGGATCAGCGCCCGGGCAATCGCCAGCCGCTGCCGCTGCCCGCCGGAGAGATTGGCCCCCCGCTCCCCGATCCGTGTATTCCACCCTTCCGGCAACTTCTGCACAAAATCCAGCGCATTCGCATCGCGCAGAGCATCCTCGACCCGGGCCTCGCTCACCGACGGCATCCCGTAAGTGATGTTCTCCTTCACCGTTCCATCGAAAAGCACGCTCTCCTGCGGCACCACGGAAAGAAACCGCCGATAGGTCCGCAGATCCAACCGCTCCATATCCTGCCCGTCGATCAGAATCCGACCGCTGGAAGGCCGGGTAAAGCCGATCACCAGGTTGAGAATGGTCGATTTCCCCGCGCCCGAAGGTCCCACCAGCGCAATGGTCTCGCCCGGGCGAACCTGAAGCGAGAAATCCTGCACCGCCGCCGTTTCGCTCTCGCCGTAACTGAAAACCACCTTCTCAAACTGGAACTCCCCCCGCACTTTGGAAATAGCCGCTTTACCCGCATTCTGCTCCAGATCGGGAGATTCCAACACCTCGCCGATCGACCGGATCGATTCAAAACCCTTGGTCGCTACCGGCGCCAGATTGACCAAAATCAACACACAGCCGGTCAGCGAACCGAAATAACTGGAAAGCATCACCACATCGCCGGTTGTAATGGGCGCCCAGCCGGTGTACGAAGCCCAGGCCGCCCCCGCCAGACAGAGTACATTGAAGATATTGTACGAAGCCCAGGCCACCGCCCCGAAAAGGGCATTGGTCGAATCCAACTCCAGCCCGGCGTGACGCACTTCGACCAGCGTCTTCCCCACCCGCTCCAGTTCGTCCTGCTCCAGCCCGTGGGCCCGGGTGATCGGAATGAGATTGGTCATCTCGGCCACCCGCGCCGCCATCCGTTCCAGCTCCCGCCGGAACTGTTGATTGCGCTCGGCCAGAGAGCCGCGCAACGTTCCCACCAGCGCCGCCGCCAGCGGAATCGTCAACAGAAAGATAGGCAAAAAAACCGGCGCCCGCATCCCGGTGATGATCAATGCCCCGACCAGGGTACTCACCGCCGCCAGCCCGCCGTCGGCAAACTGCCGGATCATCTGCTCTACGGCCTCCACATCGCGCACGATCTTGGCCTGCAACGCCCCCGGACTGACCCGGTGATAGTACCCGACAGAGAGTTCCTGGAGCCGCCGGCAAAGCGCCGCCCGCAGCTGCAACTCCACCGAGCGCACCGCCAGACTCAAACAGCGCACATAGAGAAAATTCAACGGCACATTGAGCGCCAGCAGCGCCACCAACAGCAGCGCATTGAACCAGAGTTCGCCGATCTCTTTGCGCTGAACCAGCACATCGATGATATTGGCCGTGAGCAGCGGCATAATCCAGACCGGACTGTGCTTGATCACAAAAACCACCACCGCCGTCGCCATCCGGCCCCGTTCCGATTCAAAAAGATACCAGAGGGTCCGGAGCGGATGTTCCCCCTGGTATTGATGTTCGCCCGGGCTCAGTTTGGGCATGTCGCGTTCAGCCATGGATCTCCTTTGATGAAGAGAATTTTTGTATTATTTCGCGCGCCTTCGGCGCGCGAAATAATACAAAAGCTATTTTATCTCTTCTCTGCGTTACTGCCGGTTCATCACCATCAAATCCAACAGCTCCCGATCCACCTGGAAACCGTGAAACAGCTCATACCGCGCGCCGGAGCGACCATGTCCCACAATCCCGAAAGGCCCCTCAAATTCCCACAACGCAAAGCCCCAGCCAAACTCCTTAAAACAGCCGAAAAGATCGGCAAACCAGCGCAGCGCCACCGCATTGGGCGTCCGATTGAAACAGCCGCACTCGCCGATATGAACCGGCACCCCCAACGCCGCCACCTCCCGCCAGGGCTGATAGAATTCCCGCAGCGCCGCCCGGTTCCAGACCCGTCCATTCCAATCCAGTTCGGGATAGGTCGGCTCAACGAGTCCCGCATGGCCGTCCCACCAATCCGCCTGATAATGGCTCACCGCCATCGGCTGATATCCACGCCCGCTGTGCAACACCCCCAAATCCGCCAGTTCCGGCATCGCCAGATTGCCGCCGTCCAACCCATCGATAGCAATCGGCCGCGCCGGATCGATCGCCCGCACCGCCGCCGCCACCCGCCGGATCAACGCGGCATGATTATCGCGGGTCAGACCGTACTGCCCGATCCCCGCCGGCTCATTGACCAGATCGAAGCTCAACGCCTCCGCCGGCACGCCCTGATAGCGTCGCGCCCACATCTCCCACAGAAAAACAAAAGCATCCTGCGCCTCCGCATCCAGCCAGAGATTATGCCGTTCCAGATCGTTGCGGTTGATACAATAGCCGGGCGCCCGGTGCAAATTGAGGCTCAGATGGAGACCGCGAACCCGGCAGGCCTCCAGAATGCGATCCAGACAACTGAAAACCGTCTCATCGGGATGAAAATAATCGAAATCCCGCGTCCAGAAACGATAATCCGTAGGAATACGGACAAAATTAAATCCCTGTTCGGCCAGAAAATCCAGCGCCCGCTCATTCGGCTCCTGAGGCAGCCGCCCCGGCCCCCAGGAAAAAAGCCATTGGAAGTTAAACCCGTAGTAAAGCATCGTAATCCTCCAGAAGTAGACAGTAGACAGGTTTCAGTAGACAGCGAAACTCATCAACCACGCCTCACTTGAAAAACAAAGACGTTGCTGTCTACTGTCTACTTTCTACTGTCTACTCTCTCTAATATTTCCAGACAGGCCCGGGCATGGTGATAGGGACACTCCCAGGGCCCCGCCTTAAAATAATCCGGATAGGGCACCCCCTCCCGATTCAACACCTTAAACCAATCCCCGTTGACCCGATCCACCATATGACCGGTAATGAATTCCCACGCCCCGGCCGCCGCCTCCGCAAAAAGCGGATCACCCGAAATCTGCCACGCATTGAAAAAGCCCACCATCGCCTCAGCCTGCGGCCACCAATGCTTATCGTAACGATGCGGATCATCGCAGTTGCCCTCGTAAATCAACGCCCCATCGGGCTCCAGCCCTTCAACCCGCACCGCCTCCGCCAGCTGTAACGCCGCCAGCTTCACCTTCGCCAGCAGGGTCACATCGCCCAACACCTCCGCCGCCTCGACCAGCAGCCAGCTGCCTTCGATATCGTGCCCGTAGGAGAAAACCGGCGCAAGCGACCGCCAATCGTCGTCGAAAAAGAGCCGGAAATGGCGCGTCTCCGGATCGATCACCCGCAGCAGAAAGATTTCGATCAGTTCACGCACCCGCTTTTGCAGTCCTTCATCCGGCCAGACCCGCAGCAGATTGGTATAGGCCTCCATCACATGCAACAGCGTATTCATCGATTTGGTCGCCCAGAGATCCTTCTCGCTCAACCGGGGATCGGCCGGCTCACCCCACACACGGCTGCACCCTTCCCGATTGCCCCCATAGATCGGATCGATCGTATGGGCATCGATCAAAGCATAAAGGCGGCACGCCAGATCCAAACTGGCACCATCCCCCGTCGCCCGGTAATATTCGACCAGCCCGTAAATCGCAAAGGACTGCGCATAAGTATGCTTGCGATCCTCGACCGGCTGCCCCTCTGCATTTACCGACCAGTAAACGCCGCCATATTCCGTATCCCAGAAAACCCGCATCAGATAATCCCGCGCATAATCGGCCGTAGCCCGATAAACCGGGTCGGCAAAACGACGATAGGCCGCCGAAAAGGTCCAGAGCAGCCGGGCACAGAGGACTGCCGAACGGGGGACATCGTTGAAGATCTTTAAATCGTTGGAGAGGGCGCCGTAAAAGCCGCCATGGACGGGGTCCATCGTCCGGGTGCTCCAAAACGCAAGGATGTTGCCGCGCAATTCCTGTTCGATTTCCCGCGACCAGCGCTGACACCGGCCCGTCTGATCGACCATGGAGGATGGGATCGCAGTTGAAGGTTCCATGTAACTAAGATTCTCCCTGATCTATAGATGATTTATTTGTTTATGAATTCGCGCGCCTCAGAAGGCGCGCGAATTCATAAATTTTCCTTCCGGCAGATTTCTCTTGCTGTCTACTGTCTACTTTCTACTTTAAACGCCAGATCCCGGTCGAAATCCGGCACGACAACGACCGCCACGCCCCCCGTCACCGTGATCGTCTCCGTCGCGCCCCACGTCGCCGTTTGTGGATCAAACCAGGAAAGATTATACCCTCCATCCTGCAATCCATTTAGCGTCACGGTCAGCCCCGACCGCACCGCCGGCGCGAACTTCCAATCCGCCGTGACCAGCTTATCGCGCAGCGCCTTCTCATAAGCCTGCTGCGCCCCCTGAATCGTATAATCGCTGCTGTGCAGCCAGCCCAAGACGCGCGTCTCATTCTGCAACAACAACGCCGTCGCCCCGCCGGCCGGCACCATTCCTCGCGTCGGCGTGAGCACTGCCGGCTCCTCGCCCCTGAAAAACTCCGCCGGCCCCCGGTACTGCCCCCATTGATCCAACGGATCGATGTAATTGTCCCACCACCAGAGCATCCCGGTCCCGGCAAAGCCGCTGAACGGCGCCGCCCAGAGCCCGGTGTGCAAATGGATCGGCTCCTGGCTGTAAGGATTGGCCTCGCCGCTCGCTGAAGTCCCGAACTCGCCCATCAACACCGGCTTATCCGGCGCCACCTCCATAAAAGCCTGGTAGGCCGCCGGCAAAGTCTGCGCCAGATTCCGCCCGCTGTAATCGTGCAGCTGCGCGATCTGCAACTCCGGCGCATTCCAGATCCCCGCCGCCCCGCCCGAGGTCGAATGGGTGATCAGATGTTGATAGGGGTCGACGGTCTGTAAATAAGCGGTCATCTCCGTCAACCAGGGGCGCAGCTCCGCCTCCGCAATCGGCGTCCAGTTGATCTCGTTCCACCATTCCCAGGCAAAAAGGGCGGGAGAGGCCGCCCAACGCGCCCCAATATAGCGCAGCCGCCGCTTGAAATAATCCCGGGCCGTCGGATCGGTCACAAAATCCTGGGGATTCTGCAACGGCCCGCCCAACGCCGCGTTATAAGGATTGTCGGACCATTCTGGATTGGTCTGCGTATTGAAAGCCCCATGGTTGATCAGACAGAGCATCACGGTGACGCCCCGCGCTTCCGCCAGCGCAAAGACCTGATCGAGCAGCCAGGCCTGCTTCAACCGCATCGAATAGTTTCCCAGCCCGGTATCCTTCCACTCCAGGCCGAAGGACCAGGAGGCCATCCAGACCCGCACCAGATTACCGCCGTTCGCGCTGAAACGGTCCAGCCAGCGGGTGTAGTCGGCCAGTACATCCCCGGTCGACCAGGAGAGGTTCACGCCGACCGGAAAATAGAAACTCCCATCGTCGTAAGCGAAATAACGCGGATTCTCCGGATGGATCCGGACAAAACCGGGGGCCGCCGGATCCTCCGCCACCGTCAACGTCACCGGCTCGCTCTGCAAGTCTGGCTGCGCCAGCCGCGCCTGGGCCGTCCACTCGCCCGCCGCGCCGGGATTGAACCGCACCCGCCAGCCCGGCTCGTCCACCGGGAGCAACGTCGCCGGATCGAACGCCTGATACCAGAAGGCCGGCACCGCCACCGCTTCCCCTTGCGGAGAAGTAAAAGTCACCCAAAGATCGGCCTCAGCCGGATCGAAAGGATTGGCAAAGACGCCGTCGGTTTCCACCGCCAGCTCCAACCGGGCCCGCATCAACGGCTCCGGCGTGACCGGTTTTAGCGCCAGCCGGGTCGCCGCTTTTGCCGGGGACAGCGTGGGCGGGGGCATCAAGGTCGGAGCCGAAGTAGCGGTCGGCGCCGCCGGAGTGGAAGTCGGCGTCTCAGTCGGAACCGGCACCGCCGGCGGAGCAGTACAGGCGACCAGAACCGAAAGCAGCAGACAAAAACTCACCGTACCATGCAGGAATGAAATCCATGCCGCCTTTGGCATCCCCTACCCCTTCAACCCGGCGCTGGCCACGCTTTCGATGAACTGCTTCTGGAACGACAGGAAAACGATCACGGCCGGCAGGGAGATCAACAACGAAGCCACCATCAACACGCCCATATTCTGCGGCGCCCCGGCCAGATTGGTATTCAACTGCGAAAGCGCCACCGGCAAGGTCTGATGCCCCAGATCCTGCACCACGATCAACGGCCAGACAAAGTTGTTCCATTCGTTCAAAATAATGGTGATCGAAACAGCCGCCAGCGCCGGCCCGATCAACGGCAGAATCATCCGCCACCAGATCTGCCACTCATTGGCGCCGTCGATACGCGCCGCATCGAGCAGATCGTTAGGAATGGTCATAATATACTGACGCAAGAAGAAAAAAGCCATCGCTTTGGGCAGCGCCGGAATGATCAACGCCAGAAAAGTGTAGTTGGGATCGAGCCAGCCGAACTGCTTGATCGTCAAGAAATTAGGGATGAAATTGACCTGCCACGGTACCATCATCGAAGCCAGGATAATAATAAACAGCAGGTTCCGCCCCGGAAATTCATGTTTGGCGATCACATAGGCCGCCAGCGAGCAGAGCAACAGACTGATCAGGGTGATCGAACCGGTGATAAAGAGACTGTTCAGGAAAAAGGTGCCGAAACGCAACGGCGCTCCTTCAAAACGCTGGAAGAGGCCCAGCGCGCTGTTGGGCTCATAAGGTGTGGGATCGTAAAAATTGTTCAGGGTCGGCTGAGTCACAATAAAGGAAGGCGGATTCTTAGAAAGTTCCGCCGTCGGCTTGAAAGCGCTGATCACCATCCAGTAATAGGGCATAAACATGGTGAGCGCCAGCAAATAAAAGGGCACCCGCAGCAAAATTCCCTTCCAGTCTAAACGGCTTTCTCCTATCATTTCGGCCTCCTTTTACGCCTGATCCGATTCGTTGGCGCGGCCCACGCGCAAATTGATCAATGAAAACAACACAATGATCCCAAAAATGATCCAGGCGATGGCCGAAGCGTAGCCCATCTGGAATCGACCGAAAGCCCGATAATAGAGATACAGAACGGGGAAGAGCGCCGAATCCAAAGGCCCGCCGACATTTTCCACCGTAGAAAAAACGATATAGCTGGTATCGAAGGTCTGGAAAGCCCCGATAATGCCGGTAATCAACACATAAATAAAGGTCGGGCGCAGCAGCGGGATGGTGATATACCAGAGACGCCGGACCCCATCGGCCCCATCGATCGCGGCCGCTTCGGTCAGTTCCCGTGGAATTCCTTGCAAACCTGCCAGGAAAAAGATCATCGACATCCCGACCCCGCCCCATACCGCGATCAAAATGATAATGGGAACGGCCAGCGGAGCCGTTGAAAGCCAGTTGATCGACGGCAGCCCCAGCCAATGGCGAACCGTATTGGCCAGGCCGAAATCCTCGCCGTTGAAAATCCAGCGCCAGATGGCCCCCGTCGAAACCGAACTGGTCACCGCCGGCAGGAAAAAGAGCGTGCGCAGCACCTGATTCATCCGGCCCTGCTGCCGGAAAACCAACGCCAGTGTCAGCCCCAGCACCGTATTCAACGCAACGGAGCCAAGGACAAAAAGGACTACATTGGCCATCGCTTTCTGAAACCGCGTATCCTGGAGCACGTCGAGATAGTTTTGAACCCCGATAAATTCCGGCGGTTTGATCAATGTGTATTTCGTCAGACTGAGATAGCCCGATTGCAGAATCGGCCAGACGACGAAAATGGCGAAAAGGATCAAAAAGGGCGCCAGCATCGAATAAGAATTCATCCAGCTTCGCCATTGCGTCCGGGAAGCCTGCCGGCGAGCTTTTACATTCACAGTTTGAGTTACAGAGGCCATGGCACACTCCTCATTAATAAAAAGCCCCTGTTTTCAGCGGCTTCAGAAAGCCGCCGAAAACATGAATAAAAAAACAACTATTCCCCTGCTTCGCACTGCGCGTCGTTTCTTACTTCTGGGATCAAAGGCGGCCACACCGGGCCGCCCCTACAAAAGGCCCTCTGATGTAGGGGCGCCCCTGTGTGGGCGCCCTTCGCCCCTGCGTGGGCGCCCCAAACCGGCCCTGTTAAACCATCTCGGGCGTGTCCCATCCCTTATGAGCGCAAAAACACAGGCTTTTTCCTCTGCGCCCCCGGCGCTCTGGCAATGCTACGGAAAAACTACGGCTTCAAAGCGGCATCCATGGCAGCCGCGCCCGTATCCAAAGCCTTCTGCGGATCGGCCCCATTCAAAATCACTTCCTGGATCGCCTGCTCCAGCGTCTTGCTGGACTCTTCCCAGCCCAGGCAGTTCGGCGGCCCCATCGAATCGAGCAGCGTGACGCGAATCGCATCGACGGTCGAAGGCGCAGCCTGGATCTTGTCCACATAGTTGACCGACGGCGGGATATAGACCACATTCAGGCTCTTGGCCATGGCCGACATCGCCGCAATGGTCTCATCCGTGTAGATCGAGCGGATAAACTGCATCGCCACATCGGCGTTCTTGGAGTAGGACATAATCCCCATCACCCGGCCGCCGATGAAAGAAGTCCGCTTGCCGGAAGGCCCCGCGGGCAGGGGCGCCAGCGCCCACTTGCCGGCGATTTCAGGATGGCTGATATCGAGCCCGCCGGCCACCCAGGAGCCGGAAATTCCCAGAGGATAGTCGCCCGTAGCCAGGCCGGTTTCCATGTCGGGAGAAGCATCGGTCGGGAACTTATACTTGGTATAGAGATCGGCAAAGAACTTCAGCGAAGTCAGACCCTCAGGGCTGTTGACGGTAGCCTTGGTGCAGCCGGAATCATAGAGGGAACCGCCGGCGGCATAGAGGAAGTTGAAATATTGCAGCCACTGGGTATTGCCCCACTGCAACAGACCGCCCTTCTTGCCGGCCGCCTGCAATTTCTCCAGAGCAGCGGTATATTCTTCCCAGGTCGCGGGCGCCTTATCGGAGCCGGTGACTTCCTTCAGAACATCAGGGCGATAGTACATCATCATCGTGGTCAGATCCCACTGCACGCCGTACACTTCGCCCTCGGGAGACTTGATCGAAGCCATGACCTGCGGGTGCGCGATCTTCTCGATCTCAGCTTCCAGTTCGGGATATTGGGCCTTCATATCGATCATGCCGCCCAGCTTGCCGAATTCAATCCCCCAGGAAAGCCCGCCGGTGATGATGTCGGGACCGGTGCCGCTGGTCGCCGCCGCCAGCATCTTGGCATGAGCATCGCTCCAGGAGATCGGCTGGATCTCAACCGTGACATTGGGATGCTTCGCCATAAAAAGCCGGGCCGCTTCGCCCAGGATCTTGACATCATTGTCGTCGCCGGTAGACCAGAGCACCAGTTTAACCGGCTCATTGGAAACCGCAGCCTCAGTCGCATTTCCCCCCGTCGCCGGGGCCGCGGTCGGAGCGCCGCAGGCAGGCAACACCACCATGATCAGAGCCAACAAAGCAAACAACACCATCTTGAACAGATTGCGGTTCATCGATCCTCTCCTTTGAATAACTTAATTTACTTTTTAAAACATTTTAAATTGAAATCAGGGCGATTAAAAACAGTCCGGACGGCGCACCTCCTCCTCGAAATTAAGCTGACTGAATAAATTTAGAAAATCAGACGAGCGAATTCTGCTTTACAAAATCCACAACTTCGTTGATATAACCGAAAGCCAGCGCCACAACCGTATCGGCACCTCCGTAGTAGAGGGCCAGACGGCCGGTCGGCTGATCGTAGAGGGCGGCACAGGGGAAAGCAACGTTGGGAACGTCGCCGACGCATTCATAGAGAGTCTGCGGAGCGAGAAGATAGGGGGAAGTCCGCGCAATAACCTTCCACGGCTGATCCAGATCCAGCAAGGCAGCGCCGAAGCTGTAGACAAAGCCGTTGCACGAGGTCAACACGCCATGATAGAACAGCAACCATCCTTCAGGGGTCTCAATGGGGATCGGCCCCGGCCCGACTTTGGTGCTCTGCCAGCCGCCGGTCGGCTCCATCACAAAACGATGGTGCCCCCAATAGATCAAATCCGGGCTCTCGCTGTAAAAGACATCACCGAAGGGCGTATGACCGCGATCGCTGGGCCGGCTGAGCATGGCAAAGTTGCCGTTGATCTTGCGAGGAAACAAAACGCCGTTGCGGTTGTACGGCAGATAAGCATTCTCGATAAAATAGAACTTCTCGAAATCGTAAGTATAACCGATCCCAATGGTCGGGCCATGATAGCCGTTGCACCATGTCACATAATAGCGGTCTTCCAGCCAGACCACCCGCGGATCGTAACGATATTCATATCGCCCGATCTCGGCATCCTCCGAGATCCATTCAATGGGGTCCGGGTTTAATTCCCAGCGATAGCCATCCACGCTCCGGCCGCGATGGAGATTCATCTCCCGCTTCTTGTTGTCGCATCGAAAAACCCCGGCAAAACCGCCCTCAAAAGGCACCACCGCACTGTTGAAAATGCTGTTGGATGTGGGGATCAGATTGCGCGGAATGATGGGATTGGCGCTGTAACGCCAGATCACATCGGCACAGCCGGCGGGCCGGTCTTCCCAGGGAATATGGCTCAAAGCACCAGGCATAAAAAGTCCCTCCTCTCCTTCGAGTGGCTAAAATTTAAAATGGGAAACTTGAAATAGGGGATTTTTATTTTTGCCCGCGCCCTGTAGGGGCGCGGGCAAAAATAAAAATCCTATTTATAGAGAAACTACCGACTCGCGTTCCACCAGCGTCGGATGGATCGTCAACGTCATCCGGGCCGCCTCAGGATTCTCCAACCGCAGCGCCAGCAATTGCACCGCCGCATACCCCATCGCCGTCGTATCCACATGCATTGTGGTCAAGTGCGGCACCGCATTGATCGCCAGATAGGTGTCATCGTAGCCGATCACCGAAAGATCCTGAGGAACCCGCAGCCCCATCTCCTGGGCCACGCGCATCGCCGAAACCGCCACCAGATCGTTCACGCCGAAAACAGCGGTGATCTGGGGATTTTCTTTTAACAGCGTCGCGATTTCCGCCTGCCCCTGCTGCTGATAAAGGTTGAAATCGGCCAGATAGGTCTCGCCAATCCCATGTTCCTTAAGCGCCCGCAGATAGCCGTTGCGACGATCGCGCAGGCTCGGATAAGAATTGGGCTCACTCCCCACCAGCGCAATATGCCGATGCCCTTTCTGCAACAGATATTCCACGGCCTGATAGGACGCCCGGAAATTGTCCGAGACGACCGAATCGTAGCTTTCGGTGTCCGAATAGGCATCGACCAACACCACTGGAGGAATCCGCCGCCCGCCCAGCGAGGTGATCGTCTCATCGACGAAAGTACCCACCATCAACAAACCGTTGACATCCTCGCTGTAAAGCGATTGCGGGATTTCCACCGGGCAGTTATGAGAATCCACCGGCAGGGTCACAAAAAGCAAGTTGATCCCCCGCCGTCGACAGGCCTCTTCCATCCCAAACAACACCTGAGAATAGAAAGGATTGGCCTGCGGAGGGCAGTTGATTTCCGTTTTGACCGCCATCACAATGGTGGAAATCGGGCTATCGTCGACCGGACCGGAGACCGCCTTGGGAGTATATCCCAACCGCTCCGCTGTCTCCATGACGCGAACGCGAGTCTCCTGGGAAACGCCCGGCCGGTTGTTGAGCACCAGCGAGACGGTCGCCACGGAAACTCCGCTCTCTATTGCTATGTCGCTAATCTTAACACGCCCCATCCAGGGATCTCCTTAAAATTCAGCTTAAATAGCCCGTAATTTAATTAAATTATAGGCTAAAGTTTTAGTTTGTCAACACCAAATTTTAATTAAAAGTTTAAAAGAAATTTAGGGTCTTTTGTTTAAATTTTCGATCTGTGCGGTTGTTAATTAACATGGATTAAAAACAACTTTTTCGCCCCGCAACCGGCGCCGTCCCGGTAAAAAACGACGCGCTGGGCGGACAGGGAGAGTTATTTTTGTTCATTTTTCGGCGGCTTCAGAAAGCCGCCGAAAAATAGCCTTTCTTTCTCTTGTTTTCCAGGCTAACCGCACAGGTTGTAATTTTTCGCGCGCCCCTCAGGGGGCGCGCGAAAAATTAAATAAAGCAGACTGCTGTCTACTTCTTCTTACAATTTCGTATCGCACTCCACCGCAATCGCATGGTTGATCCGGACTTTCTCCAGACAATTGCACCGCAACCCCTCATCGCTCAACGATGCCAGCGTCACATCCATCGCCGCATAAGCCCGCAACAAAGCCTCCCGGGCCTCCGACGACAACTCGTCATCCTCATTCACCCCCGGTTTCGAGCGCAAAATCCGATAATACAACCACCAGACATCCTGTGCCGGATAGTCGCCGGCATTTCCGGCCGTCTGCAAATGATGCACCGCTTCGGAAGCACACTCATACGCCATCACCCAATCCCCGGCTTCCAGATAAGCCGTCCCCAGCCAGGCCAGCGCACTCGCCAGATAGCCCCAGGTACCGATATCTCGCAGCCCCGTACAGGCCCACTGCAACTGCTCCAGCGCCGGCGTCAACGCATGTCGGGCCAGCATCAACCGCCCCAATCCCAACCGGTACATGGTCTCGCTCCAGGAATCCTGCATATCCAGCGCCAGTGCCAACCCCTCCTGGAAAACGGCCTCGGCCCGCACATAATCCCCCATCTCCAGATAGACGCGCCCCAGGCTTTCCAGATGGAAAACCAGCCGGGACCGACCCTGCATCTCCCGTAAAATCTGGATATCGGCCTCCAGATAGTCACGGGCCTGCACGTAAAACCCCAGACTGCAATAGACCAGCGCCAGATTGTTATAAGCCCGGGCCTGGGCATCGCGATCCCCAATCGCATGGGCGATAGCCAGCGATTGCTCGTAAAAAGAGCGTTTCTCGGCCAGATCCGCCGAGGTGATCCCTAACGCATTGAGCGTCGCCCCCTCGCCGGCGCGATCGCCCAACGCGCGATAAAGCGACAACGACTGCTGACAATATTCATAAGCCGGCTCCAGCCTTCCGCGCAACCGCGTTGCCGTCGCCAGCCGCAGCAAACTCTGAGCCTGGCCGCGCCGGTCATCGATGGCGCGATAGATGGCCAGGGCTCCGGCATAATAACGCTCGGCCTGCTCCTGCTCACTCAACCCCCGCGAAATATTGCCCAGCACAATCAACAGATCGGCCTCCAGCCGGCGATCCCCGGCCCGCCAGGCCTGCACCAGCGCATCCAGCCCCTGCCGCTGAGCCTCGGTCGTATTTCCCACATAGAGCGTCTGCTCCACCAACCGGATCGTGGCCCGAATCTGCCGCGAAAGATCGCCCAGCTCCTGCGCCAGCTGCAACATCTGCCGGGTATCCGCCTCCTGCCCGGCCAGATCGCCCAGCCGCAGATAGCATTGATCCCGGCCGGCCAGCAAATTATAACGTTCGATCAGCTCTTCCCCAGGCGTCATCTCCAGCGCGCGGGTAAAATAAGAGACCGCCTCGGCATTGGCAAACTGCGCCGCCGCCTGCTCCGCCGCCCGCCGCAGATAGCCGCGAGCCTGGACCGTCTCTCCGGCCAGTTCCAGATGCTTGGCGATCAAACCCGCCACCTCGCCGGCCTGCCCCGCGCCCTGCGCCATCAGCCAGTTAGCCACCGCCGCATGATAGGCGCGCCGATCCCGCCGCAGCACACTTTCATAGGTAACTTCCTGCAGAATCGTATGTTTAAAGGTATAAGCCTGAGTGCCGACAAAGGTCACTCCCTCCCGTCGAAAAACCATCTCCCGGTTGCGAAGCGTTGACAGCACCTCCAACACTTTGGCCGGCGGGAATTCAGGATCGTCGCGATTGAGATAGACCAGCGCATTGTCCCAAAAGATCATCCCTACCACCGCCGCCTGCTGCAATACCCGGCGCTCATCCGCCGTCAGGCTATCCAGGCGGGCCTGCAACACCTTGGTCAACGTCGGGGGAATCTGCACCAAGGCCAGCTGCATCGCCTCCAGCCGCCATTGCTCCGCCGTCGGAATAATGACCCCTTCGTCGATCAACATCTTGATCAACTCTTCAATATAGAAAGGATTCCCTTCTGCACCCCCCACGACCAGCTCCCGCAGCGCCTGCGGGATCTCCGACATTTTCTGCAAAATCTCTTCGACCAGCTGGCGGCTCTCGCTCTTGCTCAGCGGAAGCAAATTCAACCGGGAATGCAACGCCATCTTGCCCCACGCCGGCCGGTGTTCCAGCAAAGTCGAGCGTGCCGTACCGATAATCAGGATCGGTTGAGCTATGCTGCTGGACATGGCATAAGTCAGCGCATCCAGAGAGCCGTCATCGGCCCATTGTAAATCCTCCAACAGCAGCACCACCCCATACACGCCGGGAGAAGTAGCCACCGCGGAAAAGAACTGCATCATGTAATGCAAAGCCCGATCCCGGATCTGCCGCGCATCTTCCAAAATCCCCTGCAAATAGGGACTGGCCGAAAAGTCCAGCCCGATGAGATGGCCGATAAAGTGCGCCTTCATCACCGCTTCGGGATCTTCGGGCATAAAACCGACCACCCCCTGCTCCAGCTTCTGCCGGGCCAGCGGCAAAGGATCGTTCTCGGCAAACTGAAACCGGAAAGAAAATAGATCGCGCAACAGTGTGTAAGGCAACCCGGCCAGACTCTCACTGGCGCGCCCCTTGAAAATTCGCAGAGATTGGGGCAGCGTCTCGGCCCAATCCTGGAATTCATAGAGCAGCCGGCTTTTGCCGACGCCGGCCTCCCCCATCACCGTCACCGCCCGCATCTTACGGCTCTCGACCACCGTTTCCAGCACCTTCTGCAACTGCTGGAACTCCGTTTCCCGCCCGACCATCCGGGTTTCCACCCCCTCCACCCCGCGCGTCTCCATCCGAAACGCTCGCGGCTTGGCCCGCAGCACCACATAGGCCTTTACCGGATCGGTTTTGCCCTTCACCTGGATCGGAGTCAACGTCTGAACCTCAAAAATACCCCGGACATGCCGATACGTATCATGAGAGAGCAACACCCCTCCCAGCGGCGCCGCCTGCTCCAGACGCGAGGCCACATTCACCGTATCGCCCATTGCCGTAAATTCCTGGGTCAGCCCCACCTCGCCCAGCAACACCGGGCCGGTATTGATCCCAATCCGCAGCTGTAAAGTCGGTGCTCCCATAAAAAACTGGCCGCCTTCAGCTGCGGCCAGTCCCTGGGCCATATTGAAATCCTGCAGCGTGGCTTGCATCGCCAGCGCCGCACGCACGGCCTGCTCGGCATCGTTCTCCCGGGCCGTCTCGGCGCCCCACAATGCCATCACGCCGTCGCCCATATGTTTGTCGACCCGCCCCCCGTGCGCCAGGATAATCGCATCCAGCTGCTGCCAGAGCATGTTCATGATGTTGATCACATCCTCGGCATCCAGAGATTCGCTCATCGAGGTAAAACCGGAGACATCGGCAAAAAAGACCGTCACCAGCTTACGCCGTTGCGCCGCCGGCTGCGCTAAGGCCTCCAACGCGGTCAGTTTTTCACGCATAGGGCCCAATGCGGCTTCCACCACACCATCCCCTAAAATCCCCCGCTGCATTTCCAATGTGGCCATGGCCTGTCGAAGTTGCTCCCGTTCGTCCACTGCATCCTCCTGGGTACGATGAGTCGGGTACCAGACAAAAGACAACCTGGATTGTAGAGGTTTTCTGTCAGACGGCAAGTTAGAGGTTCCCGGGCCCCCTCAATCCACGATTTCTTCTTCCACTTTTAAAGCCGAAGCCGGGAGCCCCGTCTCAAACAACGCCCCGCAATCGTCGCGCTCCTCGATCACTCCGGCCGTCGCCGTATCCAGCACCACCGTCGCATGGTTGAAATAAAACTGATCCCGCCGCACATAAGCCAGCCGGCCGTCCTCACTGAAACGGATATCGTCTTCATAGTCAGATTCGTACAACAACCCGCCCGTTTCCACCGCATACACGCTCAGACTGAAATCCCGTTCCCCCAGAAACCGTTGCACCGAATCGACCACCAGAAAACGGCCGTCCGGACTGATCCTGAAATAACTGGTCACAGAAGCGCCCCCCGAGAGAGGATGATCGGGCAACGACAACGAAAAACGCAGCGCCCCCTGGGCATCGTAAACATCCAGATAAAACGAAAAAAAGCCGCCGCCCCGCATCTCCCGCCGCTTAAATCGATAGGACATCCCACCCTCCTGGAAACAATCTTCAAGTTTCACATTGTATACCCTTCCCCTGCGTTTACATTTTTAGCAAAACCCGGCTAAAATAGCCTTAATCCAAACAGATAATTCTGAAAGAGCCCATTTTTCGGCGGCTTCAGAAAGCCGTCGAAAAATGAACAAAAAAAATTCTCTCCCTGCTTCGCACCGCGCGGCGCTTTGTACCAGACAGAAGGTCATGCAGGGGCGGATCTGGAAAAGGGCTATGTTTTGGTGTGCATCAGAATGCGCACCAAAACATAAACAAAAAAACTTTCTCCTCCCATCCAGCGCGGCGCATCTAACCGAAAAAGAGCCCTTTGCGGGACGCAAAAAATGCCTGCCGCATAAATCAAAAAAATAAATCTCAACTTGAATCAGGCAAAGGAGAAAAAGAGATGTCGCAACCAACCCAACACCCCGTAGTCAATTGCCGATTCTGCCAGACCCCCCTGGACCTGAAACCCCATAACCAACAGGCCGGTTGGATATATTGCGGAGAATGCAACAGCCTGCAAGCCCTGCGAGAAATGCCCCTTCCGCCAGGATATGAAATCGCCCCACCCGACCAGGAATTTCGACTCACCTATCGCTGGTACAGCGCCAAATCCTGGATCTACTCAGGCCTGTGGCTCTTTTACACCGGCGGAGTTCTGCTGCTGGACCTGGCCCCCACCAGCATGTTCTGTTTTTGCATCATCCCGCTTCTTATCCTGAGTATGATCGGCATGACCTATCTCCTGGCCTCGTTTTTCAATCACACCACCATCTCCATTCAAAAAGGAGAACTGATCGTTGAAAACAAACCCATTCCCTGGTTCAAAAACCAGCGCATCAAAATCGCCGACATCAAAGATATCTTCTCCCAAATGTCATCCGGCGTCGCCATCCCCACAGAATATCAGGTAGCCGTTCACCTGCATTCCACCGGTGAAATGGAACGCCTGGCCGGCGACCTGACCGCCCCGCAGGCCCTCTTCGTCGAACAGGAACTCAAACGCCGGCTGAATAATTATTAGCTCGGGAACGCAGAGAAAAAGCCTAAGGAGCAACCATGGACCCTCAAACCCAAAACCGCCTGCAGGGACTCGCCGTCGGCGCTGCCGTCGGCGATGCCCTCGGCATGCCGCTCGAATTCGGCCCGGCCCGCCCTCTCGACAACCTGGAACGGGAAATGCGCCGCGGCCGCCTGGCCGCCGGCGCCTTCACCGACGACACCGAAATGGCACTGGCCCTCGCCGAAAGCCTGCTCGCCGCCCGCCCGCTCAACCCCGTCGATCTGGCGCAGCGCTTCGTCGCCTGGCATCAAACCGGCCCCGCCGACGTCGGCATCCAGACCAGCAATGTCCTGAGCCGCATCGCCGCCGGAGAACCCTGGCCGCAGGCCTCCGAAGCGCTCCCCGACAGCGCCGGCAACGGCTCCGTCATGCGCTGCTGGCCGGTCGCCCTCGTCTTCTGGAACGACCTGCCCGCGCTGATCCGCGACAGCGCCCTGCAGAGCCGGGTCACCCACGCCCACCCGGAATGCATCGCCGGCTCGATCTTCGTCAACGTGACTCTCTACCACCTGCTGCACGGCACCGCCCCGGCCGCCGCCGTCACCGCCGCCCTTGAGCAGGTCGAGCTGCCGCCCGATCTCCGCGCCGCCCTGCTGGCCGCCCCCCATAAATCCCGCGCCGCCCTCCCCAACAGCGGATGGGTTCGCCATACCCTCGAAAGCGCCGTCTGGGGCCTCCTCACCACCGCCTCCTTTGAAGAAGCCGTCGTCCAGGTCGTCAATCTCGGCCAGGATGCCGACACCGCCGGCGCCGTCGTCGGCACACTGGCGGGAGCGGCCTACGGCCTGGAGGCCATCCCGCCCCGCTGGCGGCAAGTCCTCCATGGCGAATGGCCCCTCGGCAGCGGCCGGATCTGGCGTCAGGCCGGGCTGATCGCCCTGGCGGATAAACTCAGTTCCCCGCCGCTTCAACCATTGGAGGAATAAGAGCATTTTTTCAAACCGACCTTCAGCTGGATCAGAAGAAAATAAAAAGCGGGTTGATCTCAACAAAATCAACCCGCCCTCCGAATCAGGAAAAATCCCCGCAAACTATCGATCCCCTATTCGACAAGATCCTCCCTTGTCATCTCGCTACAGGAAACGGCCAATGCAAATCCCATCTCGACGATCATTCTCAATTCTTCCAGACTGAAATCCCAATTGCATTGATCCTCATATCCTAAAAGCACATAAAGAGTCCTCTCCCCGTCATCACTTTCGGCTATGAGTTCTCGTATTGAATACAAGTCGTTTAAAAACTGATCGACATCTTCGGTTTTGGAGCTAAGACTGACAACACCGGATTCGAAAAGTTGTCCGTTATATCTCAAATCACCACGTCGATGATATTTTATGTCGAATTGATTAAAGCCAAGAAAATCATCCGGGTCTAAATCATCTTTTGATAAAATGCAAAAAAGGGTGGTTTTCGTTATCATTTAAAAAACCTCTCTAAACTCTTCCGGAAAATATTCGACCGAAACGTTGCGGGCAAATTCAAAGTTATTTTTTATGGAAATTTCGCCCCGGGACTCTGAATACCTGATATAGACCCCTTCCAGCGGTGGAGAAAACAGGTTAAAGGGTAATGGACATTCATAGCCTTCGATAATATTCAAGTATTTCTTTGTCTCCCAACTAACCAGATAAATATTAGGCGGAGTATCAGTGAAATCGCGTTCCATTGCCGACTGGTCTTTAGGAACTAAAAATTTTATTTTATTTCGCCTTGAAATAAGGGGGATTCCCAAAATTAACTGAAAGGACGCATCCATACTTTTAATCTTTTCCAACAAAATTAAAAATACTCCAAGCGAAGTGCTCAAGTATTCCTCTTTGTTTACGTGAACGCCCAGCAATTCATCCATATGGATGGAAACCGGCTTGTGAGGAAAAACCTGGGTCGATGCCTGTAAGAACCACTTTTCGATTTTATCTGAAAAATTTTTCATTTAGGTAACTTCCAACCAATTTCTAATAACCATTCGATCTGTTTTCTTGTTAAGTCTGCGAAATGATGTTTCCATGTACCGTCAATATTTAAAGCTGCGTCATTATCATGAAAATGAATATGAGGTTTTTCATGAAACTTGGGATCACCCACATCAAATCTTACTACTCCATCAGGAGCCCTGCCACGTTTAATCATTTCACGAATTTGACTAAAAGTTGGACACTTGTTATGCACCCACCACTTGCCGTCGCCAACAAAGTAGGTGTGCGCCGACTGGACAGTAAAATTGTACACCACGACCGCACCCTCACCAAAACCGCCCTACGGAAGGGATTCTCCAGTGTGGCACTATTTACTTCTCCAACAATGATCTTCAACTGGACCAGGAGAATATAAAAGCGGGTTGATCTCAACAAAATCAACCCGCCTTCCCAATTAGAAAAGATCCCCGAAAACTATCGTTCCCCTATTCAGCAAGATCCTCTCTTGTCATCTTACTGCAAGAAACCGCCAATACAAATCCCATCTCGACAATCATTCTCAATTCTTCCAGACTGAAATCCCAATTGCATTGATCCTCATATCCTAAAAGCACATAAAGGACCCTGTTCCCATTGTCACTCTCAGCTATGAGTCCTCGTATTGAATACAGGTCGTTTAGAAAATTATCAATATCTTCATTTTTTGAACTAAGAGTAATACCTCCTGAAGTAAAGACCATTCCGCTTCTCTTAGAAATATCCCCACGTCGATGGTAATCCATATCAAATTGATCGTAGGATAGAAAAGGATCGGGATCAAAATCATCTTTTGATAAAATACAAAAAAGTGTTGTTTGAGTTATCATTTATTAAACCTCATAACAAAATTTTCTATTGGCGTCGTTGTTTCGAAGATTGCTTTCGTAACTCGAGAACGCAAGGCCACAAAGCCTTCGTCTGTAATGCCTATATCAGGATTATGAAAACCTCTCATCTTTTCAAGTATTTGGCCAAATTCTTTAAGAATTTCCTTTTTTACCGCATGTATATCGCGTTCTCTTATTCCTAATTCCTCTGCTAGCCTTGAATCAGAAGGGAAGCATGTGTTGTTATGCACCCACCACTTACCGTCGCCGACGAAATACGTATGCGCCGACTGGACAGTAAAATTGTACACCACGACCGCACCCTGGATCAACTGCTTTTCCGCAACTGGCTGACATTCCTTCCCCGTCGACTCGATGCAGTCCCCCACCTTGAGTTTCCCGGCTTCGACCCAGCCCCGGCCCGCTACCCGGAAGGGATGCTCCAGCGTCGCACTGAGCACATCCTCGCCGATTTTCAGCTGGACCATGGAGGTCTCGGTGTGCGAGACCATCTGAATCACGGATTAAGCGGATGCCTCCGATTTCACAGAGTCCGTGGAATCCGGAAATCTGTGCCATCCGTGATTCAGACTCCCCGTTACCCGGAAGGAATGCTCCAACGTAGCGCGATCACATCCGCGCCAAGCTTCAACTGAACCAGGGATGTCTCGATATGAAAGAAGAAAAACCGGGCCACGAGATTTCTCTCACGGCCCGGTACTTCACTTGAAAACCGTCTTATTTACTGTCACTGAGATCTATATTCACCATAAGCCTTCCGTTTTTACTCCTGTAAATTCATCCCAACCTCGACAACAGGCCCGAGATTCGGGTCCCAATAAAGGGACAAATGTATTCGGAGATATCCGCCCCCAAGAACTCATATTGACAAGGCTTTCTAAAAAACAAGTAGCTGCGGCATCTTTTACATCCTGGTCTCCGTTAACCAGGAATTCTTCAATAGTATAAAATACATTTCCTAGATCAATTTGGTCATTCTTCTCAATGGAGTCAATTATATAATCAACAAAAAACATTAGACATCTACAAGGGGTATAATCTTCGACCTCTTTAATTTCAGCATTAAACCACTTCTCATAGAAATCCGAAAACCTTACCATAACAATTTCAAAAAAAGCTTTTTGATCGATCATATTCCTCCTAATTATCGTTCCCCTAATGCATCAAATAAATCTAAAAGTACATTTTCAGCCGCAGCTTGATCCCCACTGGAAGCATTGGGATTTGCCTTAAGCCACCTCTGAAGAAATATGACCGCATCTTGCCCTTTTTTAGAATGCCAACCACCATTTACTTGAACATTTGTCTCTAATTCTTCACGAATAGCCGCAGCAGTGCTCCCACTTCCAACTTGTGCATGAGGCCTGTAAAGTTTCTCAATTACCCTGGCAAGTTCCGAATCCCTAACGAAAGGTTTTCCCATCAATCTGCGTAATTCTCTTTTGTATTGTTCGAATAATGCCCGATTATGAGGATCGCCTAAATCGCATACATTATGCACCCACCACTTACCGTCGCCCACAAAATACGTATGCGCCGACTGGACAGTAAAATTGTACACCACGACCGCACCCTGGATCAACTGCTTTTCCGCAACTGGCTGACATTCCTTCCCCGTCGACTCGATGCAGTCCCCCACCTTGAGTTTCCCGGCTTCGACCCAGCCCCGGCCCGCTACCCGGAAGGGATGCTCCAGCGTCGCACTGATGACATCCTCGCCAATCTTCAACTGAACCAGGGAGGTCTCGGTATGCGAAAAAACTGCCGTGACGGTGTAGTAACCCGTTTTCCCCGTATCAGGATCTTTCGCCAGAACCCGGTCGCCGACTTTGATCGTCTCAATCCCCACGGTGCCGCTGACAACGGTAACCGTGGTTTCCGCGGGGAAGCATTGGCAACCTCGCAAAGGCAATTTTTCTTTCAGATATTGTCCTAAGCGTGATAATTGTGGTCCCAGCTTTTGCAACAACTGTCGCAATCCATATCCTGCCATTGCCGCCAAACCACCCGAGACAAACCCCATTGCCGTGGCTTCCAAGACCCCTTGATTCCAGGGGCAGCCGTCGATCAAATTCGTGGCAATCTGTCCCAGGCCTCCCGAAGCTGCACCCGATAATGCTCCGATACCCGCAGTTGCCCAAAAGCCTGCCGCAGGAGCCAAGGCCGGCCCCATCCAACCAATGGCCCCTCCGATCGCTCCTGTCACGGCTCCCGTGATCAAAGCTCGACGGAAACCGGGTTTCTTCATCAACTCTTCCATAGAATGCCCGGGATGTTGCAGAGCAAACATCGCCGCACTTGCTCCCACGCCGATTGCGGCACCAATACCGGCAGAAATCAATATAGCCGGAAAGACGAATTCGCCGCTGGGATCGGTATACATGGCCGGGCTGTTCAACCCGTAAATGTACGGATTCTGCGTCAGAGCAGACCCCGCCAGTCCACCGAACGGATCGGTCTGCGTGAACCGGCCCACGGCGGGACTGTACCAGCGGGCCCGCAGATATTGCAAACCGGTGGCCTCATCTTCCCACTCGCCGGTGTAACCCAACGGCGCCGGCCGCGTGCCCTGCGATTGCACCAGCACGCCGAAGGGATCGTAATCCGCGGTCGCTACGACCTGTCGATCCCCATTGCTCCACTGGCGCACGGTCCCCAGCAGGTCGGCCATGGGGTAATACCAGTCGCCGTCCGTCTGTACCCCTTCCAATCCCTGGCCGTAGAGATAGCGCGTCCCGTCGGAGGTCGCCAACACCTGCGACAGTCCTAACGCTTCGTCCCAGGTGAAGTGAAGGGCTTCCTCGCCGCTGATCTGCTGCGCCACCCGCAGCCCGTTGCCGTTGTAGGTGTAGACCACCGTCCGGGTCAGGCTTTCCGCCCGGATCATCTGGCTCAGGGAGTTGTAGGTATAGGTGAAGGTCCCATCGGTGAGCAGATTGCCCCGTTGGTCGTAGCTGTAATTTTTTGTATTGGCATGGGTCAACCGCGAACCCAGGTTGTAAGAATAAGCCGTGGTGACGGTGATCCCGCCCGCG
Source organism: uncultured Anaerolineales bacterium (assembly GCA_964501335.1). GTDB lineage: Bacteria > Chloroflexota > Anaerolineae > B4-G1 > SLSP01 > CAZCTC01. Next base: position 39,954 of record CAZCTC010000053.1, read on the forward strand.
CGAGCGACCAGCTCTTCGCGATTGCCGACTTTACTGTACTTGTAAGCCTGGCTTGTCACCGGGAAAGGCCGGCTGCCGCTGTAGGTCGTCCCGGTCAGTTGGTCCCGCCCGTCATAATAGTAACGAGTGACCAGAGTGCCGGTCGGTGAAGTGATTGGGGTCAGCCCGCCCCCTAAGGATTGCAAGAGAGTCATGGTGGAAAGGCCGGACAAAGCACCGTTTTCCCCGGCGGTACCGGTAAGATTTTCATTCATATCAGAAACCGCCGCCTCGCTCTCCTCCGTGGGCGGCGCCGCCATCAGAGAACTGCTGTCGTTGCGGATCACGATCGGGAGGTAAGTCCACGTTCCAAACGTCGTTTCGGTGACCGCCACCCGATTCCCCAGCGCATTGATCTCATATTGGTAATCCGTGACCTGCTGATCGACGCCCAGATGTTTCACTTCGTTGGGCCGGCCGATCTCGTCGTAGCCGTACTTCGTCTGCATCCCGTTGGCCCAGGTCACCGTCGTCGGCCGTCCGGCCACATCGTATCCGTAAGTTGTGGTCTGCCCCGACCAGTCCGTCGTGGTGACCAATTCGGTAGCGTTGTTGTAGCTGTACCAGGTCGTCGTGGTAAACGCTGGCAACCCCGCCGTCACCGTCAACCCGGTGCGGTTTCCGGCCTTGTCGTAGCCGTAAGCCACGGCCTCGCCTGAACTCCAGGCAATCCGGGTGGGCCATCCCAGCTTGTTGTAGCTGTAGGTGGTGGTCACGCCGGAGGTGTCGGTCATCATCGTCCGATTGCCGGCCAGATCGTAGCTGTAGCCGATCGCCACATCCGGTCCCAGGATGCCCGTCAATTGATCCAGGGGATCGTAGCTCAGCTGCAAAACATTCGCATCAGCGTCGGTGATCGTCGCCACGTTGCCGGCCGGATCGTAGGTGTAGCTCGTCACGCCGCCCAACGGATCACGGGCCGCTGTCAATTGCCCCGCCAGGTTGTAGGTGTAGACCGAGCTCGCTTCCAGGGCGTTGATGATTTCCGTCACCCGGCCCAGCGTATCGTAAACATAGCGCGTCGGTTCCGGCACGGTGGGTTCCTGGACCTGTTCCAACCGGCCCAGCGCATCGAAGGTGTACTCGGTGACATTGGCCGGCATGGCCGCATCGGAAACGGTCATCTTACGGTGCAGATCGTCATAGGCAATCTGCCCGATAGAGAGTTCGAGGGTTTTCCCTTTGCCCCACATCTGCACCGGCCGGTTCAGGCCGTCATACCGCGTTACATAGGTCACCGAAGTGGCATCCGTTGCCGTGATGAGATTGCCGACGGCGTCGTAACGATACCAGAGGCTCCGGCCCAGTCCGTCGGTTACCGTGACCACCTGCCCCAAGGCGTCGTAACCGAAAGCGGTCCACCGCCCGGTGGGATCGGTGACTTTAGTGACATTGTCGAGCAGGTCGTAGGTGTAGGCGGTTTCGCCCAGTTCGGGATCGGTCACCGTAATAACCCGCCCGGCCGCGTCGTAATCGTAGAGGATTGTTCGATCCATGGGCGCCCGGATGCGCCAGACCCGATCCATGCCGTCGTAATCGTAATAGGTCGTTTGGGTCAGACGAGTGATGGAGGTCAGGCGGCCGGCGTTATCGTATCCCATCACCATGGAACGGCCCGCCCGGTCGGTCATGGTGATCGGCCGCCCGGCCGGCGAATAGGTAATCTGGAGGGTGCGGCCCAATTGGGAATCCCACACTCCGGTGACCCACCCGTTGAGGTTGTAATCCAGCTGGGTGTAATGTGCGCCGCCGGGTTCGGTCACGCGGATCACCCGTCCATAGGCATCGTAGTTAAAGGTCGCCGTCTGCGTCAGCGCATTGGTCACGCTGATCAGAGCGCCGGTATTCGGATCGTAGCCGTAGCGGGTCCGCCCGCCGGCCGGATCGACGATTTCGGTCAGCTGGCCCCGTTCGTTGTAGGCCAGCGTCGAAGTCAATCCCAGGGCATTGACCGCCTGCACCAGCTGATCTTTGCTGTTGTAAGCGAAGGTCGTCGAATATTGCCGGGCATCCGTCAACCGGGTCAGGTTCCGCCCGGTGTATTGCATCTGCGTGGCCTGCCCGTAGGTATCGGTGATTGCCGTCATCTGGCAGCTGTTCGCATCCCAGGCCATCCGCGTGGAATGGCCCGTCGGATCGGTCACGGCGATCAGATTGTAGTTCTCATCGTAGGTGTAGGTGATTCGCCGCCCCAGGGGATCTTCATGCGCCCGCACCGCATTGGCGCCGTCGAAGTAATAGATGCCGACCAGCGCCACCCATCCCGGCGGCGTCCCCTTGGTCACCACCGTCCGATCGGCGGCGTAGGCATAATTTCGCGTCTCCGCCCCATCGGTCTGGTGGATCACCCGGCCCTGCGCATCGTAAACATTGTGCAGGGTAGCCCCGGTCGCGCCCGGTTCCTGGATATCCGCCAGGCGATGGGTGGTCGTGACATAGGTGTAGACCGTGGTGTAACCCATCAGGTCGGTCACGGAGGTCAGATCGCCAGCGGCCGAATAGCCGTACTGATAACCCCGTCCCGTATGATCTCTGACCCGGAAGAGGTAGTTTCCGGAATACTCAAAGGCCAGGTAATAATCGCTGCCCGAGGGCCGCACTTCGGACAGCTTCCCGGCTCCATTGTAAGTCAGGTTCAACTGATTCCCGGAGCGGTCCTCAATCCGTTCCAAACGGTGATAACCCAGCCATCCAGGTTTGTTGAAAAAATAGGTGATTCCATCCCCTCGGCTAAGTTGATAAAAATTAGTATTGACCGCCAGACTGGCCCGAATTCCTACACTTTCTGGAGAGAAAGAACCATCCGTATTTTGGATAAAGGTCAATTCTGCCCCATGAGGTCCGTATAGAATCCAGTTGTCCAGGGTTTGCATAAGGCCGATATTGTAGTTATGTGTCCAACCATAACCCAACTGCCCATTTTGACTGGCTTTAATTGAGTTGTAACTGCGCTCAAATTCCAGCCCCAGGCCTGGGGCCGGGATCTGGTAATCGGCGACCTGCATGGAGAAATTCCCTGTGCGGGCATTGACCGGATCGCCGTCCATCGCCGCATTCTGCGGATTGTTGGCCAGACAGGGATCTTCGGGGATACCACGGTTGGCGGGGACATAATTGCTGACATCCAGCACTCCCAGATCCGACAGTTCGAAATGGGTCGTATAAGGAGGGGTAGGGTTAGAGTAATACCGGGAAGTTATATCAACCCGCGAATCTTGGGTAACATAAAAAAAGCTATCATAAAGCCCACTAAAAAGCACATTTGAAAAATCAGGCGTTTCCGTAATCCCGGCGGTTTGAGTCGTCAACGTAAGATAGAAACCTGCACTGCTGCTAACTTGAAGACGATACAAATGTTTCCCGGCCAACTGAGCATAACCAGAGGGTAGTTCATCTCCTTGCGCCACCGTACGCAAAGGTGGAATGCTCAAATCAACGATAGCAATTGAGCGCTCCATCTCTCCCACCGGATCCAAGGGGGAAATACTCAACGTATCATTAGCCGTAGCCGTGTAAGGGCTACTCGGATTCGAACCGCAATCCGTGTTATCAAAATTGAACCTTCGGCATGTCCACAGCAAAGGATGCTGAGGATTTTCAACTCTTACTTCTAAATATCTGGGAGAAGAAGTTGGTTTAATGTCTACAAAAAAACCATACGCATGTCCCTCAGTTAAAGAGATCCCCTCCGTCGTCACGGTTAGGGGGCTTTGATAAACTATTGACCCAAATCCATCCACAGGGGCCATTGATTCTGGCAATGCAGGCGCCGACTGCCCTCCCTGCGGCAGCGAAGTTATCAATTTCGGTCCCGGCAAAAAGAGCTTCGGCGTGATCGCAACCGGTGCGGGGATGCTCTCCTGGATCGCCGCCAGGGCTGGAGCCGCACTTTCCGTCAATATGGCCAGCACTAAGGCCAGACAAATCAAGGGACGACATTGGAGGGAGAACTTCCTTAGAAAAAACACATATAGCGATTCCATTATTCACCTCAATTAGTATTAATTTCGGAAACCCCATTTTGACCTGATTCCAAAGGAGACGTCGACATGTATTTCATTGATTAGATATTAAAAAATATTAACAAGCATAAGAACATGATAATAGTGACTTGTAAAAAATATATGAAAATCCGGGCGGTTTTGTTAAAATACCATTTTTGACTCTTCATATTTCTTTCAACCTGAGCGGTCGTCCATTAGCACGGATTAAAAACAGTTTTTGCGTCCCGCACATGGCACTTTTCCGGTAAAAAACGACACGTTGGATGGCGAAGAGCGTTATTTTTATTAGTGTTTTCGGCGACTTCAGAAAGCCGCCGAAAACACAGTTTTTTTCCCGAACCTTCCCGACACAGCTCTTTCCCCCCCTTGACTTTTTTCCTCCTTCTGGTACAATGTAACCGGTTACACAAAAAGACAGCCGCCAGGATCTTGCATCGGATTCATCTTCCTGTCTACTGTCTGCTTACTACTGTCTACTTATTCATAAGGAGCGCCATTATGACCCGGCCCAATCCCAATACATCCTCCGCCACGATTCGCGATGTGGCCCGTCTGGCCGATGTATCGGTGGCCACGGTCAGCCGCTATCTCAATCAAACCGCGGTGGTCTCCGAAGAGACCGCGGCGCGCCTCCAGGCCGCGATGGCCGAACTCAAATATGTCCCGCAGGCCGCGGCCCGCCATCTCGCCACCCGCAAAACCAACACGCTCGGCCTGCTGCTCAGCAATATCCACGGCGACTTCTTCACCCCGCTGCTGCTCGGCATCGAAGCCGCCACCAGCGAAGCCGGCTATGACCTCTTGATCTCCGCCTCCGGCCGGGCCGCCCCCCGCAAAAACTTCCCGCTCTCGCTCGGCCCGCACAACACCGACGGCCTGCTGGTCTTCGCCGGCAGCCTGGACGAAAATGCCCTGATCCAGTGCTACGACCTGAAACTGCCGATGGTCTTCATCCATCAAACCCCTCCCGCCGATATGGATATCCCCTGCGTCACGGTCGAGAACAAAGCCGCCTCCCGCCGTCTGGTCGACCATCTGATCGTCGAGCACAATCGCCGCCGCATCCTCTTCCTGAGCGGTTCGGAAGGCCATGAAGACTCTCACTGGCGCGAAATGGGCTATCGCCAGGCCCTGGAAGAACACAACCTTCCGGTCGATCCCGCTTACATCGCCCAAGGTGACTTCGACCGCGAGGTCGCCCTCAATTCCGTCCGCCGGCTGCTCGCCGAAGGGCTCGATTTCGATGCCGTCTTCGCCGCCGACGATGAATCGGCCGTCGGCGTCCTGGAAGCCCTGCGCGAAGCGGGCAAACGTACCCCGGAGGATGTCGCCGTCGTCGGATTCGACGACCAGCGCCTCTCCTCCTATCTCACCCCCCCGCTCACCACCGTCCGCGCGCCCACGGAACAGGTCGGCCAGGAAGCCGTCCGCCAGCTCGTCTCGCTCATCCGCACCGGCATCGCCACTCACCTCACCCTCCTCCCCACCGAGCTGATCATCCGCGCTTCATGCGGGTGTCATTCTTTTTAAAATAATATTCTCGCGCGCCCCTCGGGGGCGCGAGAATATGAAAAAAACCTCCTGATAGGAGCACCGATGTCCAAACAACTCATCGTCAATGCAGATGACTACGGCCTTTCCGCCGGAGTATCCGCCGGAATCCGTCAGGCCCACCGCGAAGGGATCGTCACCTCCACCACGGTGCTGATGAACTACCCCGCCGCCGCCGAAGCCCTGCGACAGGCTCTCGCCGAGACCCCCACCCTGGACCTGGGCGTCCATCTGGTCCTGACCGAAGGCATTCCCGTCCTGCCGCCGGAACAGATTCCATCGCTGGTCGCCCACGGCATCAACGGAGAATTCACCTCTCTGCTCGACTGGCTGGAACACGCCGGCGAACTTAACCCCGCCGAAGTGCGCGCCGAATGGCAGGCCCAGATCCGCGCCTTCATCCAGATCACCGGCCGCCAGCCCAGCCACCTCGACAGCCACCATCACGCCGCCTTCTACACGCCTACCCTCTGCAAAATCTTGCTGGAGCTGGCCGCCGAATATGGCGCGGCCGTTCGCTACCCCATCGCCCTCACCGTCGGACAGGCGCAATATTGGGGCGCCCCCTGGCAGGAATCCTGGGATAAGACGGTCGCGCCCGAACTCCATGCCCTGTTTGCCGACGCCACCCTGCGTTATCCGCCGCGCTTCGAAGCCCGCTTCTACGATCCCACCGACGCGCTGGCAGAACTCCACGCGGTCCTGGCCGAACTCCCCGACGGCGTGACGGAATTGATGTGCCATCCCGCCCATGTGGACGCCGAACTGGTCTCGCTGACCAGTTACCACGCTCCCCGCGCCGGGGAATTGAAAGCCCTCACGGCGCCGGAAATCCGCGCCACCCTTCAGGCCGCCGGCGTCGAATTGATCGATTTCACTGCGCTATAACCCGTCTTTCCAGCTTCCAAGCTTCCCACACCCCATCTTCCAAGCTGACCTTGACAAACCTTTTATTTTCGGATATGATGTAACCGGTTACAGTAAACGGTTACATTAAAACCCAAACTCACGTAAGGAGAACCGCGATGAAGAAATTTGGTCTGACTCTGCTTGCTCTGCTCACCGTCCTCTCAATCCTCCTCACCGCCTGCGGCGCACCGACCGCCGCCCCGACTGCTGCGCCCGACAACGCAGCCGAAACCGAAGAAGCCGCCACTGCTGAACCGACCACCGCCCCGGCCGACAACAACGGCCAGGCCCCCGTTGAGATCCGCTGGTTCGTCGGCCTGGGCACCGGCACCGACGCCAATCAGGTCGAAGTCGAAAACAAAGTCGTGGAAGCCTTCAACGCCTCCCACCCCAACATCAAGCTGGTCATGGAAGTCGTTCACTACAACAGCTCCCGCGACACCCTGGGCACGGAAATCGCCTCCGGCAACCCGCCCGACATCGTCGGCCCGGTGGGCGTCTCCGGCGCTGAGGCCTTCCACGGCCAGTGGCTCGATCTGGCTCCCCTGATCGACAAAACCGGCTATGACCTGACGCAATACGACCAGGGTGCCGTAGACTTCTACAAAATCCCCGGCGAAGGCCAGGTCGGTCTGCCCTTCGCGATCTTCCCCTCCGTCCTCTACTACCAGCGCGATATGTTCGACGAAGCCGGCCTCGCCTACCCGCCCCACACCTACGGCGAAAAGTACGTCTGGCCCGACGGCACGGAAGAAGAATGGAACTTCGACACCCTCCGCAAGCTGGCCATGCGCCTGACCGTCGATAAGAACGGCAAGGATGCCACCCAGGAAGGGTTTGATCCTCAGAACATCGTCCAGTACGGTTACGAACCGCAGTACCAGGATGCCCGCGCCGTGGGTTCCTACTTCGGTGCCGACAGCGCCGTCGCCGCCGACGGCAAGACCGCCCAGACCCCGCCCCAGTGGATCGCCGCCTGGAAATGGGTCTACGACGGTGTCTGGAAGGATCACTTTATTCCCAACCAGGCCGTCCGCGAAAGCCCGGAATACGGCTCCTCCAACCCCTTTAACTCGGGCAAGGTCGCAATGGCGCTGACCCACCTCTGGTACACCTGCTGTCTGGTCGACGCCGGCGGCAACTGGGACATGGCCGTCGTCCCCGCCTACAACGGCAAAGTCACCGCCAACTTCAACGCCGACACCTTCCGTATCATGAAAACCACGCAGCACCCCGATGAGGCCTTCGAAGTCCTGACCTACCTGGTCGGCGAAGCCTCTCTGGACCTGCTGGGAGTCTACGGCGGTATGCCCGCCCGCACCGAGGATCAGGCCACCTACTTCGCCGACCGCGACAAGCAGTTCCCCCAGGATGTCGATTGGGACGCCGCGGCCGCCGGGATCGCCTACGCCGACAACCCCAGCTTCGAAGGCTACATGCCCAACTACAACGAATCCTTCGACCGCTTCGTCAAATTCCTCTCCACCCTGATGACGACCGAAGGTCTGGATGTCGATAAGGAAAGCGCCACCCTCAAAGCCGATCTGCAGGCCATTTTCGACAAAAAACAGTAATCAAACTTCGCTCCGTAAGGTTAATCTGGAAAACAAAAGAAGGTCCATTTTTTCGGCAGCCTTCCCAGGCTGCCGAAAAATAAATAAAAAACGACCTGTACGGTTAGCCCGGAAAACGAGAGAAAAAAAGCCTATATTTTCGCCCTGACAGGGCGAAAATATAAACAAAAAAAACTCTCTCCCTGCTTCGCACCGCGCGTCGTTTTTCACAGGGAAAAGGTCATTTGCGGGGCACAAAAAACCGGTTGTAAATCCGGCCAATTAACAACCGCACCGGTGAATAAAAAACTTTCCTCCCTCATTCGTCACGTCGTTACAAAATCTACTTTTCGCGCGCCGCCCTGAAAGGGGCGGCGCGCGAAAAAAAAGAAAGCAGTTTACGGAGGTCGCCATGGGAACCCTGACTCAAAAGAAAAATTCATTCCTGAACTTATCGCCGCTTGCCCGCCGCGAAGCTTTGTGGGGCCTGTTTTTCCTGTCGCCGTGGATCATTGGATTTCTGCTTTTCACGCTCTTTCCCATGTTTGCGACACTCGGCTTCACTTTTTCTAATATCACCCAAACCCAGGAAGAACCCCTGCGCTGGGTCGGAATCGAAAACTATCAGACCATCTTAGGGGACTCCCAGGCCTGGCAATCGATGCTGATCACGGTCCGCTTCGGACTGATCTCCCTGCCCGTCGGCCTGATCCTCCCGCTGGCCCTGGCCCTCCTGCTGAACAGCAAAAATCTCAAAGGCCAGGCCTTTTTCCGCACGATGTTCTATATGCCCTACGTCATCCCCTTCGTCGCAGGCGTCTTCGCCTGGGGCGGCATGATGAATCCGGAAGACGGCTGGATCAATATGGGCCTGAAAGCCATCGGCATAGCCAACCCGCCTTACTGGACCAACGATGTACAATGGATCTACTTTGCCCTGGTCCTGATGGGACTCTGGGGCGTCGGCAGCAGCATGATTATCAATCTCGCGGCCCTCCAGGGCATCCCCAGCGAACTCTACGACGCCGCCCGTGTCGACGGCGCCGGCTGGTGGGCCACCCTCTGGAATGTGACAATCCCGATGATCTCACCGGTCATCTTTTACGGTCTGACGCTCGCCATCGTCGGCGTCTTCCAATATTTCATGGTCCCCCTGGTCATGAACCACGGCACCGGACAGCCGGCCGGAGCGACGCTCTTTTTCAACCTGTACCTGTACAAGACCTTCTTCACTTTCCAAAACATGTCCTACGGCGCCACGCTGGCCTGGACACTCTTTGCCGTCATTCTGGTCATCACCGGTATCGTCTTCAAAACTTCCCGAAGCTGGGTCTATTACGCCGGAGAAGGCCGGGAGAACTAAGGAGAATACGCCATGGGAAAAACACAAAAACCAACCCGCTCCCGCCCGATTGGGGGAAACCCTCAAAATGCCGCGCAATCGTTCACTACGACCCTGATCACGACGTTGTTGCTGATCCTTTTTCTGACTCCGCTCCTGCGCGTGGTCATGACCTCGCTGAAGACGCCGGAACAGATCATGGCGCAGGGCTCGCCCATCTGGCCGGCCAAAGCCGCCACCCTGACCTACGAAGGCAAGGAGTACGAAATCTACAAAGTGCCTACCGAACAGGGCCTGCGTGAACTGGCGCTCTTCAAGAAAGGCCGCGAGGAAAGCCAGTTCCTCGATCCCGCCAATCCCGCCGCCGGCCCGATCCTGTGGAAAGGGGCCTGGCGCAGCCTGGATCGCGCCTGGAGCCTCTCCCCGACCTGGGCCAACTACCAGGAAGTCTGGGAAAAGATCAATTACCCGCGGTTGCTCTTCAACACCGTCGCCATCGCTCTCATCAGCGTAGTCGGGACTTTGATCTCCTGCATTTTGGTCGCCTACGGCTTCGCCCGTTTCCGGATCCCCGGCAAAGGGCTGCTCTTCACCCTGATGGTCGCCACCATCTTCCTTCCCTCCGCCGTGACCCTGATCCCGACCTACATGGTCTTCATGAAACTGGGCTGGGTCGGTACCTGGCTGCCGCTGCTCGTCCCGACCTTCTTCGCCAACGCCTACGACGTCTTCCTGCTGCGCCAGTATTTCCTGACCATCCCGCGCGAAATGGACGAAGCCGCCATGATCGACGGCGCCGGCCCGATCCGCACGCTGGTCTCGATCATCCTGCCGCAATCCTGGCCGGTGGTCATCTCCGTCGCCATCTTCCATCTGGTCTATGCCTGGAACGACTTCTTCAGCCCGATGATCTACCTCTCGGCCAAACCCGAACTGCAACCCATCGCCGTGGGGCTGAGCCGGTTCGAAGGCATCCATTACACCAATCCCGCCCTCATCCAGGCCGCCACCCTGATGACGCTGGTCATCCCGCTGATCGTCTTCTTCTTCACCCAGCGCTTCTTCATGCAGGGCATCGTCGTCACCGGCGTAGAAAAATAAAAGAAGACAGGCCATTTTTTCGGCGGCTTTCTGAAGCCGCCGAAAAAATGAATAAAATAAATTCTCTCTGCCTGCTTCGCACCGCGCGTCGACTCTTACCGAAAAAAGCCCTTTGCGGGATGCTAAAATACAACCTATACACATAGAAAAACAGGAGTCCAAACCATGAAAGTTGCCGTTATCGGTGGAGGTTCCACCTACACCCCCGAATTGATCAACGGATTTCTGGCCCGTACCGCCACCTTCCCCATGACCGAACTCTGGTTGATGGATATCGACGCCGCCCGCCTGGAAATCGTCGGCGGCTTCGCCCAACGCATGGTCGCTGCCCGCGGCGCCCCCTTCCAGGTCAAACTGACCACCGACCAACGCGCCGCCGTCGAAGGCGCCAGCTACGTCACCACCCAACTGCGCGTCGGCCAGATGGAGGCCCGCTGCGCCGACGAATATATCGGCAAACGCTATAACCTCATCGGCCAGGAAACCACCGGCATCGGCGGAATGGCCAAAGCCTTGCGCACCATCCCGGTAATCCTGAAGATCGCCGCCGACATGCGCGAACTGGCCCCGCAGGCCCTGCTGGTCAACTTCACCAACCCCTCCGGGCTGGTCACCGAAGCGCTCTCCCGCTACGCTCCCGACGTGCCGTCGGTAGGCGTCTGCAATGTCCCCATCACGGCCAAAATGATGATCCTGCAGGCCTGGGAGCGACTCACCGACACCACCATCGCCCCCGAACGCACCGAATTGAAAACGCTGGGACTCAACCACCTCTCCTGGCACCGCGGCTTCACCGTAGACGGCGTGGATATCTGGCCCGAACTGCTCAAAGCCTACATCGCCGAACTGCGTGCCGCATCCGAACCCGAATGGGAACCCTGGCTGGTCGAAGCCCTGGGCATGATCCCCAACTACTACCTGCAATACTACTATCACACCGACCACAAACTGGAAGCCCAGCAAAACGACTGGCCGCCCTCACGCGGAGAACAGGTACTGGAAATCGAAAAAGGGCTGCTGCAACAATACGCCGATCCGGAACGCTCGGCCCCGCCCGACGACCTGATGAAACGCGGCGGCGCCTACTACTCCACCGTCGCCACCCAGCTGCTCAACGCCCACTACAACAACCTGGGCGAAATCCACATCGTCAACACCCCACACCGGGGTGCCGTACCCGGCTGGCCCGCCGATTGGGTTCTGGAAATGCCCAGCCGCATCGACCGCCAGGGCATCCATCCCCTGCCCGCCGAACCGCTCCCCCCGGCCTGCTTCGGACTGCTCGCCCAGATCAAATCCTACGAACTGCTCACCGTCGAAGCCGCCGTCCACGGCGACCGCAAAGCCGCCGCCCTGGCCCTGCTCGCCCATCCGCTGGGCCCCCAGGCCGATCAGGTACTCACCGTCCTCGACGACCTGCTCGAAACCCACGGCGCCTGGTTGCCGCAATTCAAATAGATCCCATTTCTCGCCCGCCTTCTGAGCGAAAAAACAAAAAAACTCTACCAGTACATGTTGCCCGGAAAAAGAGAAAGAAAAGCCTATGTTTTCGGCGGCTTCAGAAAGCCGCCGAAAACATAAACAAAAAAACTCTCTCCCCATCCAGCGCGTCCATTCTCACGAGGAAAACACCTCGTGCGGGACGCAAAAAGGCCCGGGCCGTACATTACCTGATATGAGGAAAAAAGAAAAAACCATGTTTTCGTGCGCATTCTGATGCACACGAAAACATAAACAAAAAAACTCTCTCCCCGTCCCGCGCGTCCATTCTCACGAGGAAAACACCTCCTGCGGGACGCAAAGAAGGCCGGGCCTTCAATTGCCCGATATGGGAGAAAGAAAAAGCCCATGTTTTCGGCGGCTTCAGAAAGCCGCCGAAAACATAAACAAAAAAACTCTCTCCCCGTCCCGCGCGTCGATTCTCACGAGGAAAACACCTCCTGCGGGACGCAAAAAAGGCCAGGCCTTCAATTGCCTGATATGGGACACAGAAAATAAGATGCTAAACTTAAAATCCGGGAATATGGGGAAAGTTCCCCACCCTTAAATCCTGACTTGGAAGTGAAACCATGGACTACTTTTTAGGCGCTGACATAGGAGCCACCAAAACCCACATCCTCATCACCGACGGCACCGGCCAGGCCCTCGGTCTCGGCGAAGCCGGCCCCGGCAACCACGAAGTCGTCGGCTACCCCGGCATGCTGGCCGCCATCCAAACCGCCGCCACCGCCGCCCTGGCCCAGGCCGGCCTCACCCTGGATCAAATCACCGGGGCCGGCTTCGGCGTCGCCGGCTACGACTGGCCCTCCCAGGAACAGATCACCCTGGAAACCATCGCCGGCCTGCGCCTCAAAGCCCCCGTCCTCGCCGTCAACGACACCATCCTCGGCCTGCTCGCCGGCTCAACCGAAGGCTGGGGCATCGCCGTCGTCTCCGGCACCAGCTGTAACTGCTGGGGCTGGGACTCCAGACGCGAACGCATCGGCCGCGTCACCGGCGGCAGCGGAGCCTTCGGAGAAAACGCCGGCAGCACCGAAATCGTCGCCCAGGCCCTCAAAGCCGTCTCTCATGCCTGGACCACACGCGGACCCGCCACCGCCCTCAGCGGAGCCCTGGTCAATTACGCCGGCGCAAAAGATGTCCCCGACCTGCTTTCCGGTCTGATGCAGGACCGCTACATGCTCTCTCCGGCCGCCGCCCCCCTGATCTTCCAGGTAGCCGCCGCCGGCGACCCCGTCGCCCTCGACCTCATCCGCTGGGCCGGACGCGAGCTGGGCGAACTGGCCCTCTGCGTCATCCGCCAGCTCGACTTCGCCGGCCTCGATTTCGACATCGTCCAGATCGGCAGCATGTACCGCGGCAGCCCCCTGCTCACCGAAATCATGCAGGAAACCGTCTGGGCCCATGCCCCCCGCGCCCGCTTCGTCCGGTTGAATGCCCCCGTCGCCGTCGGCGCCGTCCTCCTCGGAATGGAAGCCGCCGGCCGCCAACCCGACCGCGCCCAGCGCGAACGCATGATACAATCAGCTTCACTGTAAAAATATAAAATAACGACCCGTGCAGTAGAAAAGAAAGCATGTTCTCGCGGGCTTTCTGAAGCCCGCGAGAACATAAACAAAAACTCTCTTCCCATCCAGCGCGTCGTCTTTTACCGAACCAAAGCCCTTTGCGGGACGCTGAAAAATGCCCGCCGCACAGGCAAGAACAAAAAGAGGTTTCACATGGCTCTAAAACTCGAAGAATCGCATCTCTACCAGGAGATCCACGCCCAACCCGAAATCCTGGCCGCCCTGCTCCAAAAAGAACAGGCCGCTGTCACCGCCCTCGCCCGCGAAATCCGGCGCCGCAACATCACCTATGTCGTCATCGCCGCCCGCGGCACCAGCGACAACGCCGCCCGCTACGCCAACTACCTCCTGAGCGCCCACAACACCCTTCCCGTCGCCCTGGCCGCGCCCAGCCTCTTCACCCTCTACAACCAGCCGCCCAAATTCGGCAACGCCCTCGTCCTGGGCATCAGCCAGAGCGGCAAAAGCCCCGACATCGTCGCCGTCCTCACCGAGGCCCACCGTCAGGGGGCCCTCACCGCCGCCATCACCAACGTCCCGGATTCACCGCTGGCCCGGGCCGCCGACTACGTCATCGACCTGCACGCCGGAGAGGAATGCTCCGTCGCCGCCACCAAAACCTACACCGCCCAGCTGGCCGCCATCGCCCTCCTGAGCGTCACCCTCAGCGGCAATGCAGAAGAGGCCGCCGCCCTGGCCGCCGTCCCCGATCAGATCGCCGCCGCCCTCAAAGCCAATTCCAACCTGCCGCAGATCGCCGAACGCTACCGCTACATGCGCACCTGCGTCACCATCGGCCGGGGCTTCAATTACGCCACCGCCTTCGAACTGGCCCTCAAATTGAAAGAACTGACCTACACCATGGTCGAACCCTACAGCAGCGCCGACTTCCTCCACGGTCCCCTGGCGCTCATCGACAGCGGCTTCCCGGTCATCGTCTTCGCCCCCTCCGGGAAATTGCTCACCGAAATGCAGGACTTCATGCGCAAACTCAAAGAACGCGAAGCCGAACTGATCGTCGTCAGCGATCACGAAGAAACATTGGGCCTGGGCCGGATCACCTTACAGCTGCCCACCGGCGTACCCGAATGGCTCTCCCCGCTCACCGCCATCATCCCGGGCCAGCAATTCGCCATGCACCTGGCCCACACCCGCGACTTCGACCCCGACCATCCCCGCGCCCTGCGCAAAGTCACCGAGACGAGATAAAACGTTATTAAACACTTCGCGCGCAGCTGAGAAGCTGCGCGCGAAGTGTTCTGTCCTGAAAATAGGCGCGCCGTGCCCCCATGGGCGACCATAAAGGTCGCCCCTACCCGAACCCCGCCAATGTAGGGGCGGGGTTACCCCGCCCGGCCCATCCCCAAATCAACCTTCCCCAACGGAAAAGCATCCCCCACCGGGTAATTACCTTCGGAATCAATACATGGATACCTGCATCGGGCGAGGAAACCTCGCCCCTACACAGACAATCTCCCGTAGGGGTACCCCTTGTGGGTACCCAATCTGACAAATCGTCCATTTTCATTTTTCGGGGTGCCGCCCCCGGCATGGCGTTCTGTCCTGAAAATAGCCCGCTATAGTAAGGGCCGGGCCTCATAGCGTCCCGCAAATGGCCCTTTCCCCGTAAAACACGACGCGCTGGAT
>CAZCTC010000054.1:0-53852 GCA_964501335.1 uncultured Anaerolineales bacterium
TTGAATGAGGTCTGAGACCTATTGAATGAGGTCCGGGGACCTATTGAATGAGGTCTGAGACCTCTTGAATGAGGTCCGGGGACCTATTGAATGAGGTCTGGGACCTATTGAATGAGGTCTGAGACCTATTGAATGAGGTCCGGGGACCTATTGAATGAGGTCCGGGGACCTATTGAATGAGGTCCGGGACCTATTGAATGAGGTCCGGGACCGGAATGAAGTGGTTGCCAGGGTCGATGATGACGTTGGGGGGGGAATATTCAGGTCAAGGGGTCGGAATGATGCGGGTGGAGAGGAGGATTTTTTCGAACAGCGGCAAATAAGAGGCGGCGAGTGGTTTGATGGCAGCCGCATTGATGAGATAGATAGAGGGATCGGCCCAGACGAGGGCTTGAAATTGGGAAAATTCCCAGCCGGTTTGTCGTTTGTCATACCATTGGTAATACTGCACATGGGTCGGTTGATTTTTATTTAACAGGAATTGGATTTCCTGTAAGGGGGTGAAGGTGTTATAGTTTTGGGCGATTTCGGTCAGCCTATCGGCCACAATTTGATCCATGGTGATATCCCCGAGCGTGATCAGGGAAATTTTTCGGTAGCTGATGGAAGGACGATAGTTTTTATAGTTCGATTGAGGGGGAGCCAGGAGCCGGAATTTTTTTGTATCGGCAAAGCGGTATTCCCAGGGGGTATTTTCGGGCAATTCGATGGAGATCCCGGTGTTTTCATCGAAAAAACTGCGATTTTTTAGTTTCATTTCGGGCATGATAAAGCGTAAGGATTGGACTATCTGTTCAATAAGGGGGATAAAAGTGGTCTGTAAGGTCTCCGGTGCGGTTCCGGTTATGCGTGCTACCAGACAGGGGAGATGAATAAAGAGTTGATACTGGATCCATTCTTCTTCGGAATCTGTATCTTTATATTTCAGGATATTTACGACTGCCGGTTGTCCGTCTACGGTTGTTTCATCATGATGTAATAGAAGCCGGTGTTCTGGTTGGAGATCCCTCAAAGGTTGAGCTAACTGGCGATAGGCTTGAGATTCGGTCGGCAGGACAGGAATTAATTGGACAGTCAGGCGGAGGGGATTGCTTTTGGCGGAGGGGGCGGTATGCATATAGACGACGGTGTCGTTGGATTCTTTTTCTATTTTCCAATCGATGGGTAATTCGAGAGATATGCGCGTTAAGGGGCTGAAAAAATGTTGAACGAGGGAATGGGTGTTGGATAACGGCGCCATGGAATCCTCTCCTTTTCAGGTTCCCCGCTGTGTGATTAGCATTCTAGCGTCCTGCATAGGGTATTTTCCCCGGCTGGTGTGGTCGTTCATGGTTTTATTTTACGATCAGTTTTTTTTACGCCCCGCAAATAGCTTTTTTGGGTAAGAAGCAACGCGCAGGAGGGAAGAGAGTTTTTTTGTTTGTGTTTTGGTGCGCTTTCTGAAGCGCACCAAAACACAGGCTTTTTTCCTGCTTTTCGGGGGGCATCGCACAGGTTGGTGTTTTTATTCATTTTGGCGGCGGCTTCAGAAAGCAGCCGCCAAAATGGATTATAAGTCAGGAGTTAGTATATAGCGGGCTCAGCGGTTCTACAATGTACTGAGGCGTAAAAATAGGACAGTCAAGGTACAGTGGGGGCGAAAAAAGTACAGTCAAAGGGGAAATCGTGTGGGATTGAGGGTTAATGGTTTTTGTTTTGCATACGGCGGGCATAAGCCAGCACTTCAGCGCGATTTTGCAGATGCAGATGTTCCATAATTTCGCCCATGTGGTATTTGATAGTACGTTCCGTCAGGCCCAGGGCGGCGCCAATTTCTTTATAGGTCATCTTTTGAGCGGCGAGATTGAGGATCTGGTGTTGCCGGGAGGTGAGGCCGGTCAGCCGGTTTTCTTCGGTGGGGGGATTGATGGTGGGCTGCCGGGCAAATTCCCCCAAGATTTTTTTGGCGAGTCCGGGGGCAAGGGGGACTTCGCCCTGCTCCAGGTCCAGGATCATTTGCAGGAAGTCAGGGGTGTCGAGTGTTTTGAGCAGGTAGCCGCCGGCTCCGCTTTTGATGGCTTCGAAGAGGATTTCGTCGTCTTCGGCCATGGTGAGCATGACGATTTTTATCTGAGGAAATTCGGCTTTGATGAGGCGGGTGGCGGTCAGGCCGTCGCAGCGGGGCATGTGGACATCCATCAAGATGGTGTCGGGGTGAAGGGTGCGGCTCTGTTGCAGGGCTTCCAGGCCGTCGTGCGCGGTGCCGATGACGAGGATGTCGTTGCGGGTGAGGAGATCTTTGAGACCGTCGGTGAAGAGGGGATGATCGTCTACCAGTAACATGCGCATGAAAGGCTCCTTGTGTTCTATAGAGTCAGATTACTGATGCAGTGATTCACTTCTTTTATTTACGACCGGTTTGTTGCGGCCCGCAAAAGGCTTTTTTCAGTTAAGATCCGACGCGCTTGAGGGGGGGAGAGAGTTTTTTTGTTTGTATTTTCGCGCGCTTCAGAAAGCGTGCGAAAATACCGGCTTTTTTTCTCCTGTTTTCAAGGCAGCGTTGTTTTAATTATAAGGATATCAGGGTGGATGAGAAATTGGAGGCGGTGTTTGTGTAGGGGCGGCCCGATGTGGCCTTCCTCGATCCAGAAGTTTTGCGCGCTAACCGTTCTTTTATGAGGGTGGGAGGGGGACGATGATGGTGATGCGGGTGCCTTGATTGGGGGTGGAGGCCACTTCAAGCCGGCCGTGAAGTTCTTGCGTGCGTTCGCGCATGAAGCGCAGGCCGAAGGTAGGACTGTTGTCGGTGATTTGTTGGGGATCGAAGCCCTGTCCGTCGTCGGCAATGACGATGTGGAGCTGATCCGTTTGGCGGGCCAGGGTGATGTCGATCCGGGTGGCGTGGGCATATTTGCGCACATTGGTGAGAGCTTCCTGGATGATGCGCAGCAGTTGGACTTCGACGGTGGGGGAGAGGCTTAATGGATCGATATCCGGCGCGATTTGCAGGTCTGTGTGGATGCTGTAGTTGCGGGTGAACTGGATCAGGTACTGTTCCAGGGCGTGGAGGAAGGCTGTTTCCAGGCCGTCGACGGCCCGGATGCCGAGAAGATATTCGCGGATGTCGGTATGGGCATCGTGGGTTACGGCGGCCAGATTGATGAGATAGGAATCGACTTCGGTTATCTGGTCTCTGGCGAGCAGTTCGCGGGCGATCTGGACGCGCATTTTGACATAGCCCAGTACCTGTCCGAGGCCGTCGTGTAATTCCCGGGCGAGCCAGGCTCTTTCTTCGGTCATGGCCAGAGCGCGTTGTTGTTCGATGAATTGCAGGTGGGTCTGTTTGAGCTCGGTGATGTCGCGCAGGATGATGAGACGGCCGGTTTGTAAATTGCGACGGTCGGCCAGAGGGGCGCTGCTGATCTGATACCAGTGGGTACCGATTTCCAGTTCTACCAGATGGGGGGCGGCGGTGGTTTCGGTGATTAAAGCCGATTTATCGTGGCCGGGGAGCTGAAATTCATGTCCTATGAGGCGGGCGTGTGTCGCGTTGAGGATGGCGGCGGCGGCCGGGTTTACATCGATGATGCGGCGTTGGGAATCGAGGACGATCATGCCTTCCCGCATCTGTTCGATCATGGTTTCGCGGGCGACGGGGATGAGATCGAAGAGGCGCAGGCGCAGAAGGGCCCAGATTTGAAGGGCTCCGGTGAAGATGAAAACGGTGGAAGAGAGGTTGTAACCGGGAATGGGGGTGATTCTCCACATTGTATAAAGGGCGTCAAAGGTGAAGGGGAGCAGGAAGCAGAGGGTGATAATGACGGCGTTCCAGAAATAGGAGGTTCCGATTGGAAAAGCGGTCAGCAGGCGACCGCAGGCGAGTGTGATGAGTCCATAAACATAGGCGAGATTGAGCCAATACCAGAGGCCCTTGGTGGAGGATAAAGAGGGGGTGGAGCCGGATAAGTCCAGGGCGAAGTTGTAACGATAGAGGGTGTGATAGTTGCTGGTCCATTCAAGCAGAATAGTGATGAGGGGTACGATTAAAAGCAGATGCCAGCGGGGGTATACCAACCAGCTTTTGGAATTGGTATAGGTGAAGGCGAACAGAACAGTCATGGGAGCCATGAGAACGAAGGGGACGACCTGGATGTGTCCCAGGAAGAGCCGCAGCGGGAGATCGTGGGTGATGCTGATGAGGACGTGAAGCAGCGCCCACAGCGCGGTGACGACCATTAAGAGACTGAAGGGGCGCGCGGAAGGGATCTCCCGGAAGCGGCGCATATAGAGGGCGAAGCCGATCGGGACGATCGCGGCGAACAATTTGAGCCAGATGTAGGGCGTATATTGCATGGTTTTTCTTTAATTCCAGTTATTACCCTTGACCGGCGGGCTCTCCATTTAAGTTTTCTTGCAAGCAGAGGATTAGTAGACAGTAGACGGTAGACAGTAGACAGCGGATTCCCAGTCCATTTGAACCTGTAAGGCAAAGATTTTTTGCTGTCTACTGTCTACTGTCTACTTGCCACTGTCTACCGGGTGATAGCATGCAGCTGGTCTTGAATTATGGGTTGGATTTATCGAGTGGCAACGTGAATTATCTATTTGGCGGCGGTGCGGGCCTCGCCGTGGGTGACGAGCTGCATGGTGCCGGCGGCCAGGGCGAAGAAGATCACCGGCATCAGGAGGACGAGGTTGAAGTTGCCGGTAAGTTTAATCATCCAACCATTGAGGATCGGGCCGGCAATGGCGGCGGCCTGGGAGGCGATGTAATAGAAGCCGGTATAGGCGCCGAGGGTGGCGTTGTTTTCAGCGGAATCGATGACCATGGGCAAAGAGTTGACGTTGACCATGGCCCAGGCGCAGCCGCCGACGGCCAGGGCGGCGGCGATGACGTAATAATTGGAGAAGAGGAAGCCGGCCAGCAGCAGGGCGGCGAAGACGAGCAGGCCGATGGTGATGGATTTGCGGCGGCCGATGCGGGCGGCGATGTAGCCGCTGGGAATGGAGAAGGCGATAAAGGTAATAAAGGAGACACTGGAGAGCATGGAGGCTTCGTTTTCTTTGATCTGGAGGATGTTGACGCCATAGGAGGTGAATAAGGTCTCGACGGCGTTGTAACCGACGAACCAGAGGAAGATCGAGAGCAAAAGGAAGCCCAGACTGGTGCGGGTTTGGGGGGGAATCAATTGTACCGATTTGCGTAAGTTCAAGAGGGTATTGAGGCGGTCTTCTTCTTCGCGGGTCTCGCCCGGTTCGGTGAGATAGCGGGGCTCCTGGACGAAGAACATGAGAATGACGACGGAGATCCCGACCAGGACGCTGGCCAGGATGAAGGGGAAGGTGATGTTGATTCCGTAAAGCCGGCCGCCGATCAGGGTAATGATGACGGCGCCGACGCCTCCCATGAGGTTGATGATGCCGTTGGCCTGACTGCGCAAGGGCGAGGGGGTGAGATCCGGCATCAGAGAGATGATCGGGGTGCGGTAACCGGCCATGGTGAGGATGAAGAGGGCGATCACGGCGATGAAGAGCCATAAGGGGGCCCGGGCGGGATCGGTCGGGTTGGCTTGCATAATGAACGGAAGAATTGCAAAGGCAATGATCGAGATGGGAGCGAGCGCCAGAATGAAGGGACGGCGGCGGCCAAAACGGGTCCAGACGCGATCGCTCCAGTAACCGATGAGGGGAAGCAGGAAGAGTCCGGCGAAATTGTCCAGAGCCATAATGATGGTAGCTGTGAAAGTATCCAGCCCGAACCCATTAATGGCGGTCGTGATTTTAAAGTCGGGATTACCGGCCTGGAGGAAGATGGGGATGTAGTCGTTGTAGAGCTTCCACATGATACTGATGCCGAAAAAGCCGAAGCCGATGAGGAGAGTTTTCTTGTAGTCCAGTTTAGGCGGCGCTTGCACGTTGTCCATTTGGGGTCGGGGCTCCTTTGCTATGCTGAGATGATGAGGGGGCCGGTTTGGCGTTTCCCTGGTTTAGTTTTATCATAAATATCTCGAGTGGCAAGTGATGTGAAACGAAGGAGAATCGCGAACGATGAAGCCAGGGATTTTTTCATTGCTGACGGCTTGCGGTATCGGCCTTGCGGCTTTGGGCGGTCTGGTGTTCGGCCTTGGAGGAGGGGGGCCGGCGCTGGCGCGCCAGGCGGAGGAATCAGTCACGGGGCCGCGCCGTTTGGGCGCGCCTTTTATTATCAATGAAGTGGATTCCGATCAGAACAGTTCGGATACCGCCGAGTTCATTGAGATCTACGATGGCGGAACGGGGAATCTTTCGCTGACCGGAACGGTGATGGTGCTGTTCAATGGGACGGGGGATGTGGTCTATCGGGCCTACGACCTCGACGGTTACGGCACGGATGCCGGCGGTTATTTTGTGATCGGTTCGGTGGCGTCGGCGGAGTATTATGTGGCGCCGGGAACTTCGGGCTGGTTGCAGAACGGCCCGGATGCGGTGGCGCTCTATACGGGCAATGCGGCGGATTTCCCGAACGGGACGACGGTGACGGCGACCAATTTGAGCAATCTGATCGATGCCCTGGTCTATAACAACGATGGGACGACGGATGCGGAGTTGCAGGTGTTGCTCAATGCCGGCCAGCCGCAGGTGAATGAGAACGGCCGCAGTGCGGGCACCACGCATTCCAACCAGCGCTGTCCCAATGGATCGGGGGGCGCGCGCAATACCGCGACCTATTATCAGAATGCGCCGACCGCCCATACGGTCAATCTCTGCCCGATCCAATACGATGCGATTATTTTGAAGAGCGGACCGATCACGTTGGCGCCGGGATCGGATATCACCTATACGTTGACCTACTCGGAGGCGGGAGTGGCGGCCTTGAGCGGGGTGGTGATCACCGATATCCTGCCGGCGGGCTTCACGTATGTTTCCGATACCAGCGGGTTGACGTTGACGAGCCTTTCGCCGCTGGTATGGGAGGTGGGGACGTTGCCGGGATTGACCCGGCGCAGCTTTACGGTGCGGGTGACCGCGCCGTTGTCGGTGGTTTCGCGGGTGACCAATACGGCGTTGATCGCTTCGGTGGAGCCGGATGCGGCTCCGGGCAGCAATACGGCGAGTTACGGCACGGATGTGGTGATTCCGGCGGATTACGATCTGGCGGTTTATCAGCAGGTGAGCGCTTCGGAGCTCTTTATCTCGGGGACGGCGCAGCTGCTTACCTATACCGTGCGGGTGGTCAACGCTTCCATTATGACCGATGCGACGGCTTTTACGGTGACGGATGTCTTGCCGGAAGGTTTTATCTATGTGAGCGATGACAGCGGGGTGGTGGTGACCGGCACGGGAGAGACGACCAGCCCTTTGAGATGGTCTTTTGGAACGCTGGCGCGCAACAGTACCCGCATTTTCCATGTTGTGATCTCGGTGCCGACCTATGGAGCGAGCGGGCCCTATGCCAATTTGTTGGGGTTGACCTGTGCTCCGGTGGACGGCCAGTTGAACAACAATGTGTCGCAGGGGAGCGCGGTGCAGATCTGGCGGATGATGGATCTGACGCAGGCTCGCGGGATGGAACCGGGTACGCAAGTCTGGACGCATGGCTATATCAATTTCCCGCCGGGCCTGATGCACAATGCGACTCAATTGCGGGATGAGTTTATGATGCAGGAGGCCCCGGTCGGTTCGGCGGGGATGGCGGTTTTCTTCTCGGGATCGTTGACCAAATTCCCTTCTTACCAGATCGGGGATGAGGTTGAAGTGCATGGGGTGCTGACTGAATATGCCGGGAAGCTGGAGATTGCGGTTTTAAATGTCATCGATGTCATGGCCACGGGAAATCATGAGACCATGGAGCCCTTCGATCGGTTGACCGGCCAGATCGATGAACATACGGAGGGATTGTTGTTGCGCACGGAGGGCACTGTCATTACCGTGACCAGCATGAAGCTTTCCATCAACGACGGCAGCGGGGTGATCGATGTGTTTCGGGATGTGGATATTCCGAATCTGGCATTCCTGGGACGTTACAGCGTTGGGGATAAAGTGCGGGCAGTCGGGGTCAGCACGCAATATGATCCGACGCCGCCTTATGAAAGCGGTTATGAGTTAGGAATCCGCTATCGCAGCGATGTGTTGGTCTATCCGCGGGTGATCAGCGTCTTCCCGGCGGTCAATGCTTCAGATGTGTTGACCAATGCGGTGATCAGTGTGACGTTCAATACGACGATGACCAATATCGACGCCAATACCTTTATGGTGCAGGATTCGGAGGGCCAGCTGGTGCCGGGGTTGGTGACCTATACGGCCGGGACGCACAGCGCGCAGTTCCGCCCGGTGGGGGCCTGGAATTTGAACACGCGCTATATGGTGCAGCTCAATCCGGAGCTGACGGCGGAAGAGGGGCTGACGATGACCGACAGTTTCGGGTGGTATTTCTCGACGCAGATGTTCCCGAACCTTTCCAGTTCATCCAATCAGGCCGGGACGAGCGATCGTCTGGTGCCGGGCTCCCTGGTCACTTATACCCTGCTGCTTTCCAACCAGGGGTATGGGGATGCCACCGTCATGGTGACGGATGTGTTGCCGTCGTATTACACATTGGTGGATCGCATGGATATGACGGCCGGGGCCAACGGCCTGTTGACCTGGCAGGGGTTGGTGACCGAGCAGGTAGATGTGCCGTTGCATTTTGTGGTGCGGGTGGTGCCGCTGACGTCGCTGCCGCCGGGATTGACGGTGCTCAGCACGACGATGCAAGTGAACGATGGTTTCAATCCGGTGTGGTCTATTTCGGATGCGCGGCCGCCGACGGTAATTAAGTATGTGGTGGAGTTGCCGGTGGTGCAGCGGAAGGCGGAGGGGAAGCGGTTCTAAAACGTGAAACGTAAACCATATTTTCGGCGGCTTTCTGATGCCGCCGAAAATATGGTAAGAATAACTCTCTTCCCATCCAGCGTGTCGCATCTGGCCGGGAAAGAGTTATGTGCGGGACGCTAAAAATACCTACCGTACAGGTCGAAAAAGTTTTCGGCGGTCTTTCGAGACCGCCGAAAACTTTTTAAGACCATTTTTATTTGTTCTTTTTGACCTGATGGAGGACGAGGGCGGCGCTGGGGGTGTAGTAAGTATCGCCGGGATAGGCGGCCATGACGAGGTAAGCGCCCTTTTTCTGGAAGGTGGTAGTGAAGACGACCTGTCCATTGGTGAGCGTCTGGGTGTAGGCTTTGCCGTTGACGTAGTAGTAGAGGCTGCCGGTGGGCAGGGTGCCGTGAGCGGCGGTGACCGTCGCGGTGATCGTCACCATTTCGCGGGGCAGGGAGGGCGAGGGGGAGGTCACGACGGCGAGGGAGGTGGTGTCCTGGACGATCTGATTGAGTTCGGCGGAGCTGGCTTCGTAGCCGGGTTCGCCCGGAATGTATTCGGCGCGGATATGAGTGGTGCCGATTTCATTATAGGTGGTTGTGTAGACGCCCTGGCCGTTTTGGAGCCCGACATAGGTGTATGCCCAGGGGAAGTTGGTGTTGTAGTAGAGTTTGAGGTAACCGGAAGGTGTGCTGGTGGCGGCGGTGACATTGAAGGTATAGGTAACGACATCGCCTATTTTAGCCGGGTTGGCGGAGCTGGAGACCGTGGTTACCGTAGGGGTCGAGATGACGGTGTAGATTATGGGCGTGCTGACGCTGCGGTTAAATCCTGCATTGTCCGGATATTCTGCCGTGATGGTGTAGATACCGGGTTTTTCAAAGGTGTAGTTGGTCCAACCGCGGCCGTTTTCATAGGACCCCCATATTTTGAAACTCTCTGTGCCCTTAGTAACGTTGAAGTGTATATAATAGCCAGTGGGAATCCAGTTGTTGGCTGCTGTGACGCTGGCGGTAAAATCTACCCGTTGTCCAATCAGGCTCGTTGTCGGTGTCATTCCCATGCTGGTGTAGCTAGATGTGGTGGCGTATTTGAAGGTAAAAGGAAAGCTATAGCCATTATAGAACCGGTCGCCCCGGTATGATGTATAGATAGAGAACTGGTTGGGGTAGGGGAAAACCGTGGTGTAAACGGCCTGTCCATCGATGACTGGAAGCAGCGGCGAGTAATTGTTGTTAATCATGATGACTACAAACCCTTGGGGAACGCTGGCCGTACCGGTGATATGGGCCGTGAGGGTGGTTACTTCTCCCACGACCGGGGTTTCCGGTTCAAAGGTAAGGGCTACTCCCGACGGAGATATCTTATCGAGCACGGCGTGAGTGATGGAAACGTCGCTGGATTTGTAGAGGTCGGCTCCATAATAATGGGCTGAGATAGTGTAATTAGCCGTCGCAGGACCAAATGCGAAGGCAAAATCGGTATGTCCATTGACCAGGGTATGGGTAAAAACGGCGCGGTTACCGTTGTAGATGACCACCATGCCGGTAGGAATGCCGCTGTCGGATGTCACGTCGACGGAGAAGGTCACTTTTTCCATGGCGACGGAGGGTTCTAAATCGGCGGTAAGCGTTATCTGAGTCGGCGTGACGGGTTCAACAACGGTTCTGATGACCGATTCAGGGGCGGTGCTGGGGAACTGGAACTCGCCTCCAGGATAGCTGGCTGTTACTGTGTAGATTCCGGCTTCAGGGAAAACGAAGACAAAGGGGATGTCGGCGTCTTTGGCCCAGTAAGATGAAGGGAAAGTGCGGGTGTAGGGGACCCCGTTGACCTGAAAAACGATCTGCCCGCCGGGGAGATTTTCGGGCGAAGTGAAATGCGCCGTGTACGTAATGGGTTGCCCTACCTGGTAGGTGTCAGGCCCGTCACTCCAGAGGTTTAACATGGTAGGAATTTTGGTCGTCTGCTGGTACTGTTCAGTGTGAGGACCGTAGTTGTCGCTTCCCAAATATTCAACGGAAATGGAAGCATAGCCCATAGCGTAGAAAGCGGTTTCCAGAGAGGCGCTGCCGTTTACCAGCGGGCGAGTGTAATCTCCGTCGGGGAGATGGAAGACGATGTTGCCGTCAGGGGTGCCGTTGTCCCCGGTCAGATTGACCTGGAGGGTGACGTATTCTCCGATCATGCAGGGATTTGGTGTAGCTGCGATCGTCATTGTGGTGGGGGTGATGGGGCGGTTGACTGTGTGGTTCAAGGTTGCGCTGCTGGGGCCGTAGATCCCTTCACCCAGATAATCGGCGGTGATGCTGTAGACGCCGGGGTTGAAGAATGTGGTGGTGTATACGCCGATGTTGTTGGTCAGAGTGACGCTGTAGATTTCGCCGTTATCGTTGTTGCGGAAGACGATGAAGCTCGGGAAGGTGACGGGAGGATTGGTAAGAAGCTGTGCCGTGATGGCTACGGGTTTCCCGGTTTCGGAGGGTTCGGCGTTCGCGGTGAGGTTGATGTAAGTCGGCAGCGAATCCGGCTGCATGATCGTGACCGGGACTGTGGTCGTAATGAGCGATGTGGTATTGCTGGCCGTGATCGTCGCGGTATATTCGCCCCAGTAAGGGTATTGATGGTAGACTCCGAAATAGAGTTGGAATGAGTCTATGGGGGAAACAGTCCCATCGCCGAAATCAATCATGAAGTTGGTGGGATTGGCATTGTATTCAGCGTAGAATCGGACAAATTGTCCGAATGACATATCGCCCTCAACGCGAGCCGTCAGGTGGGTGATGGGTGGTTCACTGATAACTTGAGAATAGGTGCTGCTGCTGGGGGCAAAGTTGGCATCTCCATCATAAATACAGTCGAAGGTGACCGTACCGGGGCCGTAATAATCTACGGCATACGTGGCGATACCGTTGGCGTCCAGGGGAAAGACGGCTGGCGGGTATACTCCCGGGTATTGGAACGCTACAATTCCTGTCGGGATTCCTCCTGCGGCTGAAGTTACCTGAAAGGTATAGGTTACAGTTTCCCCTTGTTGGGAAGGATTAGCGGATGAGGTGACGATGACCGTGGTGGGATAGCGGATCGGCGAGGTATCTTGCGTGACTTGTGCCAGGTCGAGGCCGGCGGCCTGCAGGATGCCCGGCATGGCGAAGAGGGCCAGCGTGATCAGAGCAATGAAAATAGTGAAACGACGAAAAAGAACTGCGGTCTTTTGCTGTTTCATTTGACTAGTCTCTCCAGAACTAAATGGGTTAAAGGGTTAATGTTGCAAAAAACAGATGCTAGTTGTTATACTACAATTTTTATTTTTAGCAAGTGCGGTGTTAATTAATTTGCATACAAATAGGTGGTGAAATTTATTTTGAGTCCAATCGGGGATAAGGGCTTTCATCACAGATCGGGGGTGGATCTGGAAAAGGCCTATGATTTCGGCGGCTTCAGAAAGCCGCCGAAATCATGAACAAACAAACTCTTTCTCCCTGTCCTGCGCGGCGCCTGTTAGAGGGAAAGTGATCGGTGCGGGTGATTTTCCAAAGATGTGCAATGCACTACGATCTTGCAAGAACAGGCGACTTGCTCCGACGTTGGGCCGTTTGAATCGACGTTTCCAGGGATAGAAAGTGCATCGCACCTTTGGACGGGCTATTTTCAGGACAGAAGGCCATGCAGGGGAGCACTCCGAAGGATGAAAATTCAGAGACAGATTTTAACGCAGAGGCGGAGAGCTCGCAGAGAGACGCAGAGAGGGATAAATTATTTTCTCTGGCTCTGCGTCTTTGCTTCTTTGCGTCTGTTTACAACATCTTCGATCTGCGATAAAAATCCCGGCTATTTTCAGGACAGCGGGAGGGTAAACCAGAAGCGGCTGCCGCCGGTGGGGAGGTTTTCGGCGCCGACCTGACCGCCGAGTTTTTCAATGATGCGACGGACAATTGAAAGTCCCAGGCCGTGACCGCGGGCGCGGGTCTGATCCAGGCGGGTGAAGGGGAGGAAGAGCCGGCTTTGGGTTTCAGGGGAGAGGCCCAGGCCGTTGTCTTCAATCCAGAAAAGACCGTAGCCGTCTGGTCGGGTTTCCGCGCCGAGGGTGATATGAGGGGGTGTCCCGCCGTATTTGACGGCGTTGCTGAGGTAATTGGCCCAGACTTCTTCGATCCAGGGGGCGTAACCGAGCGCGGTGGGCCAGTCGGTGGGGAGTTCGAGGGTGGCCTGGCTTTCGTTGAGAACGGTTTCCAGGCGGTGGCAGGCTTCCGTGAGGATATCGGCCATGTTGAGGGGGCCGAGCGTAACTTCGTCCATGCGATGGATGCTGGCCAGGAGCAGCAGCTCGTTGATGATGGAGGTCATTTTATGGCCGGTTTGGGTGAGGTTGACCAGGTTTTCGTGGATTTTTTCCGGCGGCATGCGTTCAAAGCGTTTTTCGAGCAGGGAGCTGAAGCCGATCAAACTGGTCAAGGGGGTTTTGAGATCGTGAGCTACTGTGTGAGCGAAGGCATCCAGTTCGCTGTTACGGGCTTCGAGTGCTGTGGCATATTCCTGAAGATGGGTGTTGGCGGCGGCGAGTTCGGCGGTCCGTTCGGCGACCCGTTGTTCGAGTTCGGCGTTAAGCTGTTGCAGGGCGGCTGAAGATTCGCGGATTGAAGTCACCATGAGGTTGAAGGCTTCAGTGAGGAAGCCGATTTCATCATTGTATTGAATGGGGACATCGATGTTCAGATTGCCGGACTCGACTTCTCGTACGCCGGCCTGAAGTTGTTCCAGCGGTTGGACCAGGCTGATGTGGAAGAAGAGCGGAAAGACCAGTCCGATCACTATTGAACTAAAGATTAAGACGAGAATAACCGGGAGTCCCTGACGGTTGATCGGTTTTTGTTGGTGTATGAAACGAGTGCAAAGGTAATAGATGCGTTGCGCAGAGGAAAATTTCAGAAGCGGCTGGAAATAGTTTTCGATTCCAGGGCGGAATGTAAAGAGGTTGGATCTTATGGCGATGGGAGGTTCCGAGAATTCTGGGGCTGGAAATAGTTGCGGGTCGCGTACAAAGTCAAGGCGGTACGTGTAAGCGGTGTTGATAACGATTGAGATGGGGCGGGAATAGATGAAATCGATCTCTTCGGGGACATCCTGGGGGGCCAGCGTGCCGGTTTCGATTTGATTCTGAGCTATCTGGCTCCAGTCTTTTGTTCGACGGATAATTTCATCCTGATCGGTGGTCAGCATGAACTGGCCTAAGACGGCGACGGTGACCAGAACGGTGGTGAGCGTGCTGAGGATCAATTTGGACATGAAGCTGTGGGGGGTGGGGGCATAATTAAGGTAGGTCAGAGCGAAGATGAATTGACAGCCCAGCATGCCGATCCCTAAAAGGGTTTCGTAGGTGGGGATGGTGATGGGGATGAGATTGGTCAGGTGATAGAGCGTCGCCCAGAGGATGATCAAACCGACGCTGGAGAAGGCCAGGGCGAAGGCGCGCGTGCTATGGGCCGCTTTGCCGCCGGGGCGGCGCAGGGCTTCACCTATGGAAAGGGGTTGTCCTGTCTCCAGCCGACTGAAATCTCGGGTGCGGCGGCAGAGGATGATTAAGATCATGGCGGCCTGGACGATGATCACCAGCATATTGAGATTGCGGATCGCGGTGAAAGATGGGGTGTTATGACCGGCGATGATTTCCAGTCCACTTTGGAACAGGGCGAGCAAAATGGCGAAGATAGAGAAATAGAGAGTCCCCTGGGATTTTTGTGCGTCGTAGGCTGGAAGCGGGTAGGGCACCTGATAGGCGAATCGAATCAGGAAGGCCAGGGCAATTTGCAGGAAGAGATACTGCAAGGCAAAGAGATTCCAGGAGATCGTCGTATAGATAGCGGTCAGGATGAACTGGAAGCCGGCGATGCCGATTAAGAATCCTGTGAGGTACCAGGTGGCCAGGGAGCGTTTTGAGGTGCGCAGGATGATATGGACCGTGGAGATGGTCAACAGCAGTTGGGCCAGGTAAGAGATCCCTGATGATGTAATGTAGAGTCCAATAAGTTCTTCCATCGTCATGATTCTCTGGTTATGATGCCGGGAGCGATGCTGAATCTTTCGTGACGAGGGGCAGGTAGACGGTGAATCGGCTGCCCTGTCCGACGGCGCTTTCTACCTGAATCTGGCCTCCGTGGGCTTCAACCAGTTCTTTGACAATAGAAAGCCCCAATCCGGTGCCGGGAAGTTGTTGCTGGCGCGGTTCTTCGCCGCGATAGAAGCGTTCGAAGATATGAGGTAGTTCACTGGAGGGAATGCCGATTCCCTGATCCAGTACGCTGAAGGTTGCCCAGGGGCGTTCTTCAACTGTTTCGATATGGGTCAGAATGGCGATCGTACTGCCTTTCGGTGAATAATGGATGGCATTCTCAATGAGGTTATTAATGACTTGCGGCAATTTGTCGGCATCGGCGAGGGTATTGATTTCGTGCTGGGCCGGATAATATTCCAGCCGGATATGATCGGCTTCGGCCAGGGCATGATGACCACTGACCGCCTGCTCGATCAGGAGATTGAGGGAGAGCGGCGTGAGCTGAAGTTCCAGCCGTTTCGCGTCGATGCGGGAGATTTGCAGGACATCTTCTACCAATCGGGCCTGCCGTTCGGCTTCTTTTTCCAGGGCGAGCAGGTATTGTTCGTGTTTTTCGGGTTTACTGTAGCGGAGCATCGAGGCGTAGAGTTTGATGGCGGTGATGGGGGTGCGCAGTTCGTGGGAGACATTGGAGACGAATTGAGATTTAATGCGGTCGAGGGTTTTGAGCTGGCTGATATCATGGGCGGCGATGACCACGGCGGCCTGATCCAGAGTCGGTTCTGCGATCGGCGCTGCTTGTAGTTGGAGATCCAGTCCCATCAGTTCCAGAGTGGTTTCGGGACGATCTGTGGCCTGGAGGGCCAGTATTTGTAAAGTTTGCCGCAGGCGTTCAGATTCCGAAGGCGGCAGCGTTTGGGTCAGCCAGCGCTGGGCCACGGGATTGGCTTCGATGATGTTGCCGGCGGCGTTGGTAACCAGGATACCGTCGCTGGCGCTGTGTAGAATGGCCTGGGTGCGGGCATATTCAGCCTGGATTTGGGCGGTGCGTTGGTGGACCTGGGATTCGAGATGTTGGGTATATTCCTGTAACCGGCGATAGAGATCGGCATTGACCAGCGCCGTGGCTATTTGATTGGCGAAGGCCTGCAGATAGTGGGCCGTTTCCTGATTAAAGTGATGTGGCCGGCTGCTGTAGAGGTTGAGATAGCCCAGCAGCGTACCGTCGACACGAATGGGAGCGCCGATATAACAGCGGGGGGCGGGGATGAGTTCCCGGTATACCCAACCAGGGTAGGTAAGGATGTCCCGAATCAGCAGCGGGACCCCGCGTTCTTTCATCTCTTGCAGGTTGGGTGTGGTGGCAATAGTAAAGGTGATTTCCCGAGGCGCGGCGTTTTGCAGATGCTCTAAATAACCGCGGGAACGGACAATATGCGCCTCTCCTTCTGCGACCAGCATCACATTGCTGTAATCCGCAGGGACCACAAGGGCAATCTGTTCCAGAATGGAGTCGAGCACTTTATCCCGTTCCAGTGTGGTGTTGACGACCGCGACGGTGGCTGCCAGGGATTCCGCAAAGCGGCGTTGTTGTCGTTCGGCTTGATAGAGCTGGGCCTGGTGAATGGAAATGGCTGCCTGGGTGGCCAGCAGACTGAGCAGGTCGGCGTCTCGGGGGGTGAAGGCACGGGGAATCTCATCCCGGACGATGATGACTCCCAAAAACTGTTTACTCCAGGAAATCGGCACGCCGACGACGGCACAGGGGGGATGATGCTGATTGGGTGGGATATAGGCATTTTGGATGAGGGGGGTGTTGTTTCCCCAGATTTGACCGGGCAGACCTTCTCCGCGATGATGAAGCATTTCCGGGGGGGGGGTATAAGGTCCGTGGCTGACGGCTATTTGAAGGCAATCAAGTTCGGGGTTGTGCAGAAAGATTACACTGGTCTGACTGTTCAGTAGTTCGATTGCCTGAGTGGCGATGGCATGCAGGAGAGCCTGGGGTTCGATTTGCTTGCCGAGTTCGAGTCCTATCTGTCGCAGGGCTTCGAGCTGGGCATTGCGTTGGTGTAATTCATATTCGATGCGGCGCCGGTCGCTGATGTCGCGGGTGGTGGTCATCATTCCGGCGAAGCAGCCATTGGTATCCAGATAGAGACGGGCTATGCTTTCGGCCCATAGATAGGTGCCGTCGGCGCAACGGAGGCGATATTCCAATTTAACGGAAGAAATCCGCTGGCGAATGGCATTTTCCAGAATGAGCTGAATCCTGCCCCAATCTTCCAGGTGGATAAGATTAAAGGCCGGATGTCCGATCAGGCTTTCAGGGGGATAACCGAGGACGGTTTGATGTGAAGGGCTGGCATAGTGGATGATGTAGTTGGTGTTGACTTCGGCGATCAGGTCGAACATGTTTTGCGTGAGGTGTTTCAGGCGGTATTGACATTCCTCCAGGCGATTTTCAAGCAGGTGTTGGTCGACTTTCTGGCGATGTTGTTGGATAGTTTGTTGGATAGCTTGCGGGAGCCGGGCCAGATCAGCTTTGTTTTTGATCAGGTAATCGCTTGCTCCGGCGCGTAGTACCGCCAGGGCCTGAGGGACTGAATTTGTATGAGAGAGCACAATGATGGGAATTCCTGACTTTAAGTCCCGGATAGATTCCAGTAATTCCAATTCCTGCAATCCAGAGAGGGTGGGATCGACAAGGATCAGGTCGTGCTGTTGTTGTGAGAGGAGATCGATCAGAGCCTTCAGGGTATTGCTTTCGGAGACGACATGGGAGGAGTTCTGCGTCAGGATTTCCCGAATCTGGGCGCGGTCTTCTGGATTCGCGTCGAGGTAAGCAATTGTGTGCATTTTTTACCCTGATTTTTATTCATTTTGGGGGCGGTTTCGCAAAACCGTCCCCAAAATGGGCTTTTATTTCCTTTGTCTTTCGGGCTAACTGCACAGGTTGTAGACTATTGGTTTGTGATGCGCAGAGAGAATTTTATCGACTGCGTTCTGTGGGAAAGCGATTGATAATCATACGGCGCAGGTATTGGCCTTTAGAAGGGGCCGTGCTCAGTTCTGCGACAATATGCGGTGGTACATCATGATAGCGATAAAATCCTTTGTGCCGGAAGACTACATCTAATGTATGTTCGGTCGGGTTGTAGCCGAAGGCCCGGATCATACTGGATTCGTTGGCGTCATACCAGATGGTCGTGGCTGCAGAGGAGATGGGGATGCCCAGTTGTAGAACGTCGGCCAGCCAGGGGCCGGGATGGGCGATGCGCAGTTCAAGCAGCCGGCCGTCGCCGCGGATGACCAGAGTGAGATTGGCGGCCGGTAGGGTGGGCATTTCGCCGGTCAATTGAATTGTTAATGTGTCTGTTTGGGGATTGTAGTCCATTCTTTGCCTCCTGTATAGCGGGGGGCCTCCTGAATACAGTGCAGGCGGCGCCGAATGGTTTGGCTCCCTCATACTAAAATGATATTCAGCATGTTGATTCCGTCAAGTAAGGATTTTTAGCGTTCCGTACAGGTTTTTGGTTTGATTTGTAACGACGCGCGGGAGAATTTTTCTTTTATATTTTTTTCGGCGGCCCGGGAGGGCCGCCGAAAAAAATATAAAAACCTTCTAACCTATTCTCCTTGCAACTATCGGGTTAGCCGGTAGAATAGGGGAGTCATCAAGAATAAAAACTCATTTTATCTCCGGGAGGGCCTGCTTATTTATTTGAGAAAAAAGCTAAAAATGTTTAATCGTTATGCTAAATGACGAAGTTCGGCAAAAGGCGGAACAATGTCACTACCGCATTATGACAAAGATGAGTATAGTTAGGGTCGGCCACCGGCTACGGTGGCGCGGTGTTGGGCGTGACTGCCACCGGAGTGGCGCAGATTTTGAGATCGAGGTGAAACTATGAATGTCATTCCGACCGAGATTCCGGCCGACGATCCCCTTATGGTGCCGGAGAAGAAGGCCCGGATCGACGAGATCCTGGAGACCGAAGGTTCCAAGCCTGGTTCGACGATGCTGGTATTGAACCTGTTGCAAGAAGAGTTCTTCCATGTTTCGTTGCCCATGCAGGTCTACGTCTCCAAGAAGTTGGGTGTGCCCTTGAGCCATATTTATGGCGTATTGACCTTTTATTCGTCCTTCCGTATGCAACCGCCGGGACGGCACAAGGTCGCGATCTGTTTGGGAACGGCCTGTTATGTGCGGGATGCCCAGATTTTGATCGAGAAATATCAGCAGGTTTTGGGAATCAAGTTGACCGAGACTACCGAGGATCGGCGTTTTTCCCTGGAGATCTGCCGCTGTGTGGGGGCCTGCTCGCAGGCGCCTGTGGTCATGATTGATGACGATATCGTCGGCCGCGTCAACCCTCAGGATGTGGCCAAGACCTTGCGCAAGTACGAATAAGCGCAAATCCAGGACTACACCATGACCGTTTTTCGTGAGCTGTCCAACCATGTACTGGATATTGCCGAAAACGGCGTTAATGCCGGTGCTACATTGTTGACGGTCGAGATCGGCGAAGATCATGCGGCAGATCGGGTCTGGATCAGCATTGCGGACAACGGACGGGGGATGACCCCGGACATGGTGCGTCAGGTAACCGATCCCTGGGTGACGACTCGGACCACGCGTAAGGTCGGTTTGGGAATTCCCTTTTTCAAACAGACTGCCGAGGTCTGCGGCGGGGATTTTGCGATTACTTCCAAACTGGGAGAGGGAACGGTCACCCGGGCCAGCTTTCAGTTAAGCCATCTGGATCGGCCCCCTTTGGGTGATCTGACGGCGACGGTGCTTTCGCTGGCGGTAGGGTATCCGGGGGTGGATTTGTTCTATCATCATCAGGTTGATGAGCAGCTCTTTGACTTCGATACCCGGGCCATCCGGGAAGTGCTGGGGGCAGAGGTGCCGTTTTCGGACCCGGAAGTGCTGGCCTTTTTGCGTCAGATGTTGGAAGACGGGTTGAATTCCTTGGGCAGTGAGGCCGCATCGTAGCCGTTCTGAACGGCTGGAGGCGGTGAGCAATTGATAATTTAACCTGAGGCAAAGGAGCGAGATTCCATGAAGAGCCTGGAGGAACTGCAGAAGATTAAGGAGCGCGCTTTGGAGCGCCGGAAGCTGTCCGGGGAAAATTCCCGGGCGCGGATCGTGGTGGCTATGGGGACCTGCGGGATTGCCGCCGGGGCCCGTGATACCATGAAGGCGATTCTGGAGATGCTGGAAAAGAAGCAGATCAGCGATGTGGTAGTGACGCAGACCGGGTGTATGGGGCTGTGTGAGTATGAGCCTATCGTGCAGGTGCAGGTGGGCGAAGAGATGGTGACCTACGGCAAGATCGACGCCGGGCGGGTTGGGGAATTGATCCAGAGCCATGTGCTCGATGGTAAGCCCGTGACTGCCTGGCAGATCAAGACGGGGGCCTAGTTCAACGGAGTTTCAATCCCGGGATAAGCTCTCGGGAGACCACGTGGAGGAAGAATGGCCTTATATCGTGCACATGTGTTAGTTTGCAGCGAACCTCAATGTATGGCCCGGGGCGCCGGTGATGTGATGACCGCCCTTACCATGCGGTTGAAAGAGCTGTCATTGGACAACGAGGTCCAGGTAATTGAGACCTCGGCTCTGGGACACGGCGACCAGGGTCCCGAGCTGGTGGTTTATCCCGACGGCACGCACTATGTCCAGGTGACCCCGGACCAGGCGCGCGTGATCGTGGATGAACACCTGTTGAAGGGACGCCCCGTTGCCTCCCTGATCTACAAGGAACCGCCGAGCGAGCCGCTCCCGCCGCCCGCTGCCAAGGAAGTGCGGGTGGTGTTGCGCAACATCGGGCGGATTGATCCGGAGAATATCGACGAGTACATCGCTGAAGACGGTTACCAGGCGCTGGCCCGGGTTTTGACCACCATGTCGCCCAAGGATGTCATCGACGAGGTTTTGAAGTCGGGCCTGCGGGGCCGTGGCGGCGCCGGCTTCCCGGCCGGCCGGAAGTGGTCTTTTGCGGCAGCTTCGCCGGGCAATGAGAAGTATGTGATCTGCAACGGCGACGAAGGGGACCCGGGCGCATTTATGAATCGCCGGGTGCTGGAAGGCGATCCTCACGCCGTTCTCGAAGGGATGATCATTGCCGGCTATGCGACCGGCGCGCACCAGGGCTATATTTACGTTCGGGCGGAGTATCCCATTGCGGTGCGGACGTTGCGGGTCGCCATTCGCCAGGCGCGGGAATACGGCTTCCTGGGGAAGGATATTTTCGGCAGCGGTTTCGATTTCGATCTGGAGCTGCGCATGGGCGCCGGCGCCTTCGTCTGTGGTGAAGAGACGGCGTTGATGGCTTCCATCGAAGGACAACGCGGGATGCCGCGGACCCGTCCGCCTTACCCGGCGGTGGCGGGCCTGTGGCGGAAGCCTTCGAATATCAACAATGTCGAGACGATGGCCAATGTGCCGCAGGTGATCCTCAAGGGCGCCGAGTGGTTCTCCAGCATGGGAACTGAGAAGAGCAAGGGGACCAAGACCTTTGCTATCGCCGGCAAGGTGAAGCGTACCGGGTTGATCGAAGTGCCGTTCGGGATTACGTTGCGCGAAGTGGTCTACGATGTCGGCGGCGGCGTTTTGAACGATAAGAAGTTCAAGGCCATCCAGACCGGCGGCCCGATGGGCGGTTGTATTCCGGAAAAATATCTGGATATGCCTGTGGATTACGAAGCGCTGGCCTCCGTCGGCTCGATCATGGGCTCGGGCGGGATGGTCATCATGGACGAAGAGACCTGTATGGTCGACATCGCCCGCTTCTTCATGGAATTTGCGCAGGACGAATCCTGTGGGAAGTGCGTTCCCTGTCGTGTCGGAACCCGGCGGATGCTGGAAATTTTGACCGACATTTGCGGCGGGAAGGGGAAGCCGGGGGATATTGAAACCCTCGAACAGCTGAGCAAGCAAATTCAGGTCGGAGCGTTGTGTGGTTTGGGACAGGGTGCGCCGAATCCGGTGTTGAGTACCCTGGAGCACTTCCGCCATGAGTATGAAGCGCATATCTACGATCATAAGTGCCCGGCCAAAGTTTGTAAGGGCCTGATCACCTTTTCGATCGATGCCGAAGCCTGCACGGGCTGTACGGTATGTGCCCGCAACTGTCCGGTCAATGCGATCAGCGGCAAAGTTCGCCAGACGCATGTGATCGATTCGGCTGCCTGCGTTCGCTGCGGAATCTGTGCCAAGGTCTGCAAGTTTAATGCAGTGAAAGTCGAGTAACCGAAGGCGGTCTCCGCTGAGGAGATCGTTTTTCACGATATTGCCTGGAGGGAGCATGGGGCAGGAGA
The DNA here is from genome assembly GCA_964501335.1 of uncultured Anaerolineales bacterium. GTDB lineage: Bacteria > Chloroflexota > Anaerolineae > B4-G1 > SLSP01 > CAZCTC01. The sequence continues at coordinate 22,199 of CAZCTC010000054.1, forward strand.
CAATCTCGATTGTTGTTGACCGGGTTGTTCAGCGGTACGGTGCCCATCCTGAGGCACTGGTGGAAGTCCTCCGGGATCTGAGTAAAGAAACCGGGTATCTCTCCAAGGAAACGTTGGAAGCCGTGGCTCGCCGGCTGGGGCTTCCTCAAAGTCAGGTGTTAGGGGTGGCCAGCTTTTACAGCATGATCAACGTGGAACCCCGTGGCCGCCATGTGGTACTTTTCTGTCAGGATGCGCCCTGCCATATTGTGGGAGGGAAGGCAGTTTGGGAAGCATTGGAACGGGAGTTAGGGATTCCTTTTGGAGCCACGACCCCCGACGGCGAGTGGTCGTTGTTGACCACCAGCTGCATCGGGGCCTGTTCAGTCGGGCCGGTGATGATGATCGATGACGATATTTTCGGCAATTTGACGCCGGAGAAAGTGCATGAGATTCTGGGCCGGTATCGGGGCGAGACGGCAGGAGGTGCGGAATGATCCGGACGCGGGTGTTGGTGACGGGAGATCCGCAGAGCCTCTCGCGAGGGGCTGAGGCGACCAAGCTGGCGATCGAAGCTGAGCTGGCTTTTTATGGTCTACAGGACGAAGTGGCGGTAGGGTATGCGGGATCGTTTGGCCGGACGGATGTCCTGCCGTTGGTGATCGTTTATCCTGATGCTGTCATCTATGGGCCGGTACGGCCCGAAGATGGTGCTTATCTGGTTCAGGAACACTTCTATAAAGGTCGGATCGTAGAGCACTTGCTGGCACCGCCGGAAGTGCTGCCCGGGCCGATCGTGCGGGTGCCGGGGCGGGAAGGGGCCCTTTACGCGCAGCAGCGGGTGGTGCTGAAGCGCGCCGGGTCGATCGACCCCCAGGCTATCGATGACTATATCGCCCATGACGGGTACTTTGGTTTGGGCAAGGCCTTGACGGAGATGACGCCGGCACAGGTGCTGGCGGAAGTCAAGCAGTCGGGGTTGCAGGGGCGTGGCGGCGCAGGTTTCCCGACCGGGTTGAAGTGGAGTTTTGTGGCCGGGGAGCGGGGCGAGACCAAGTATGTAGTCTGCAACGCCGACGAGTCCGAACCGGGGACCTTCAAGGATCGGTTGATCCTGGAGGGCGATCCGCACGTGGTGCTGGAAGGCATGGCACTGGCGGGATATGCGGTTGGGGCTCATGAAGGCTGGATTTATATCCGCGGCGAATACGCGCTGGCGCGAGAACGGCTGGAGCGGGCCATCCATCAGGCTGAGGAATACGGGCTGTTGGGCGAGGATATCATGGGCAGCGGGTTCGGTTTCCGCATTCATGTTCATGCGGGAGCCGGGGCCTATGTCTGTGGTGAGGAAACGGCGTTGCTGGAGAGCCTGGAAGGCAAGCGGGGTATCCCGCGCATCCGGCCGCCCTATCCCACGACGGTGGGGTACCGCAACAAGCCGACGCTGGTGAACAATGTCGAAACGCTGGCCAATGTGCCGTGGATCATTCAGAACGGGGCGTCCTGGTTCCGCTCGATGGGAACGCAACGCAGCCCCGGCACCAAGGTTTACACCATTCTGGGCGATATCAATGTCACCGGGCTGGTGGAGACGCCGATGGGGACCACGATGCGCGAAATCATCGAGGTCTACGCTGGTGGGATGAAGGACGGCAAGGCTTTTAAGTGCGCCCAGACCGGTGGAGCTTCGGGGAGTATTATCCCGGCGGAGTTCCTGGATGTGCCGATGGACTTTGCGAGTATGTCGGAGAAGGGCGCGGGATTGGGCAGCGGTGCGCTGCTCATCTGCGACGAAGGGACCTGTATCGTCGATCTGGCTTACGTGTTGCTGCGGTTCTTCCAGACGGAGTCCTGCGGCAAGTGCGTGCCCTGCCGGGTGGGGACGTTGCAGATGCTGGAGTCTTTAGACCGGTTACGCCACGGTCACGGGTTGAAAGCCGACCTGGAGCGGTTGGAAGAGGCGGCGAACTCGGTTTGCGCAGCTTCTTTCTGTGGTCTGGGCCAGGCGGCGCCGGTGCCGATTCTGACCGGTCTGCGCTTCTTCCGCAAGGAGTTCGAGGCGCATCTGGAGGGGCATTGCCCCGCCGGTGTCTGTGAGATGGGACCGCGGCCAGTGCGGTAGACAATGGCGGGCTGCCGTAAACGTTACGGATTCAGGCTCGAGGAATTTTTTCGGGGGTAAAACATCAAGGAGGCAAAGCACTTATGAGCGAAGTGCATATGACAATCAATGGGCAGGCAGTGACGGCTCAGGCTGGCCAGACGATCCTGGAAGCTGCGAAGGCCGCTGGGGTTGATATTCCTGTCCTGTGCTACCACCCGGCGCTCTCCACCTGGGGCGCCTGCCGGATGTGCCTGGTCGAGGTCAAGGGCATGCGCGGTATGCAAACGGCCTGCACCTGCCCGGTGGCTGAAGGAATGGAAGTTCAGACCGAGACGACGAAAGTAACCGACGTGCGGAAGTTCGTGTTGCAGCTGCTCTTCTCGGAACGCAACCACTACTGTATGTACTGCCAGATGAGCGGCGACTGCGAATTGCAGTCGGCGGCTTATCGCTACGGGCTGGAACACTGGACTTATCCGCGCCCCTTCCAGAAGATGGATGTGGACGCTTCCCGCAAGTATTTCATCATGGATCACAACCGCTGTATCCTCTGCTCGCGCTGTGTGCGGGCCTGCGATGAGGTGGCGGCGAATCACACCCTGAACCTGCGCAACCGCGGGTACAAGTCGATGGTGGTGGCGGATCTGGATGTGCCTTTCGGCAAGTCTTCCTGTGTGGAATGCGGTTCCTGTTTGCAGGTCTGTCCCACCGGTGCGTTGATCGATGCCCGCAGCGCTTACGGCGGTCGGGAAAAGGATGTCACTCACACCACGACGACCTGTATGCAGTGCAGCGTCGGCTGTGAACTGGATGTCGTGACCCGCTACAACCGTCTGCTGCGCGTCGACGGGGTCTGGGAATCCGAGACCAACGACGGGTTGCTTTGTGTGGACGGCCGTTTCAAGCCGCTCTACGATGATCGTAAGCGCATCACCAAGCCGATGATCCGCCGCGACGGCAAGCTGACCGAATCCAGCTGGGATGAAGCTTTGAAAGCTATCGCCGGCAAGATGAAGGACGGCAAGTCGTTGGGGGTGGCTGCTTCGGCGACCACGAACGAGGCTCTGAAGGCCTTCGCGGGTCTGTTCGGCAAGGCCGGGCAGAAGGCGGGGCGGATGGAGCCGGCGGCGCCGGCGCTGGGTTACGGTACGGCGGCGACGATGCAGGATCTGCTCGCGGCCGACTTCATTGTGGTGGCGGGCGCCGATCCGCTTTCCTATCAGCGTGTGGTGGGTTATTTCATCAAGCGGGCGGCCGATAAGGGCGTGCCTGTGGCGCTGATCGGTGAGGGCGAGAACGGGCTGGCGATGCACAGCACTATGAGCGTGAAGTATGCTCAAGCCGGTGTGGTAGCCGATGCTGCGGCCAAGGCGGAGAAGCCGGTGGTCGTCTACAGCGTGGGCCTGCCGGGCGATGTGGCGGCGGCGTTGAAGCCGTTGGCGGAGAAGGCGCGCTTCCTGGCGCTCGATCCGGCGCGGAACGGCAAGGGCGCCGAGGCTGCGGGGCTGGCTCCGATCGCTCTGGAAAAATCCGATATGCTTTATCTGCTGCTCGGCGAACAGCCGGTGGATGAGGGGTTGGCGGGTCGGTTGAACGGCGCTTTCACCGTGGTCCAAACCAGCTACCACTCCGCCGTGGTCGAGCATGCCGATATCGTGCTGCCGACCCCGATCTGGTCGGAGCGCAGTGGCCATGTCACCAATCTGGAAGGCAAGGAATTGCCTCTGAAGCCGGCGATGGGGATGCCGGAAGGTGTGCGGGACGACGTTGCAGTATTGGAAGCGCTGGCCGCGCTTCTGTAAGGCTAGAGGAGTGAGGAATGGCTAAAGTTAAAGTGGCCACACAGTGGCTGGAGGCTTGCGCCGGCTGCCATATGTCCTTTTTGGACATCGACGAGCGGATTGTCAAGCTGTTCGAACTGATCGAGATGACTTCTTCGCCGATTACCGACATGAAGCATCCGCCGGAAGAAGGGGTGGATGTGGGCATCCTGACCGGAGCGATCGGGAACGAAGACGAAGTGACCGAAGCGCACGAGATGCGCGAGAAGGCCAAGATTTTGATTGCCTTGGGCGACTGCGCCGTTTTCGGGGGGATCTGCACGATGCGCAATTTCTTCAGCAATGAAGAACTGCTGCGCCGTGGGTACATCGAGACCGAGAGCACCGTGGATGGGGAGATCCCGCAGCATGAGGATCTGGCTCCGTTGACGGAAAAGGCGACTCCGGTCAACGATGTGGTGCCGGTGGATGTCTACCTGCCGGGCTGCCCTCCGACCGCGGATGCGATCTGGTTTGTTTTGACTGAGCTGCTGGCCGGCCGCAAGCCGAAGCTGGAGGGCGAGGTCCTGAAGTACGGGTTGGACGGAGGTTGATGTAGCATGGCAGAAAAAATTACGATTTCGCCCGTGACCCGGATTGAGGGGCACGCCAAGATTACCATCTATCTGGACGATGCCGGGAAGGTGGATCGCTCTTACTTCCACGTCGAACAGTTCCGCGGCTTTGAGAAGTTCAGCGAAGGCCGGATGTTCTATGAAATGCCCCAGATCACTCCCCGCACCTGTGGTATCTGCCCGGTGAGCCATCACCTGGCATCGACCAAGGCCTGCGATGTGATCGCCGGGACGACGCCGACGCCGACCGCGCATAAGCTGCGCGATTTGATGCACATGGGGCAGATCGTGCAGTCGCACGGGATGCACTTCTTCGAACTGGCCGGACCGGATTTTCTGTTGGGCTTCGACGCGTCACCCAAAATCCGCCACGTCGGCGGGTTGATCGCTGCGAATCCCGATCTGGCGGTCAAGGCTGTGCAGCTGCGCGCCTTCGGCCAGGAGATCATTCGCACGCTGGGCGAACGCCGGGTCCATCCCGTCTTCGGGGTGCCGGGCGGCGTGACCAAGCCTCTGTCTGCGGCGGCCCGTGAGGCGATTCTGCGCGATTTGGGAACCCAGATTGAGACCGCTCAGGCGGGGCTCTCGATCTTCAAGGACTGGGCGTCGCAGAATCAGACTATGATCGATGAGTTCGCCGTCTTCCCTTCGGGGTACATGGGGCTGGTCAAGCCCGACGGCGCGCTGGAGCTCTATGACGGGCAGGCGCGGATGGTCGATCGCAACGGTGAGCAGCTGGAACTCTTCGATCCGGCCGATTATCTGAAGTACATCGGCGAGCATGTCGAACCCTATACCTATCTGAAGGCTCCCTTCTACAAGAAGATGGGCTATCCGGAAGGCATCTACCGCGTGGGACCGTTGGGCCGGCTGAATGCGGCGACGCACATCAGCACCCCGATTGCCCAGAGCGAAATGAAGATCTGGAAGTCGCTGAACGGCGGCAAGCCGGTGGAAGGGACGCTCTATTTCCACTACGCGCGGTTGATCGAACTGGTCTACGCGCTGGAACGGATCGGCGAACTGCTCGACGATCCCGAGACCATGGGGATGGACGTGGCCAATCCGGCCGGGCAGATCACCGGCGAGGGCGTGGGCTGTTTGGAAGCGCCGCGCGGCACGCTGTTGCACCACTACTGGACCGATGAGATGGGCGTCATCAAGCGGGCCAATCTGATTGTGGCCACCGGGCACAATGCCTGGGCGATGAATCACTCGGTCAATATGGTGGCCAAGCGTTACGTCGATGGGACGAAGTTGACGGAAGGGATGCTCAACCGGGTCGAGGCGGCCATTCGCGCCCACGATCCCTGCCTTTCCTGCTCGACCCACGCGATGGGCCAGATGCCGATGCACGTCGAGCTGCATGCAGCCGACGGTTCACTGCTGGACATTCTGCATCGGGACTAGGAGCGTAGATAGTAGAAAGTAGACAGTAGACAGCGAAATGTTGGCGGCTGACCTTTCTACTGGATCCTGATAAAAAAGTTCGCGCGCGGCCCCCGGCCGCGCGCGAACCATGAAAGACTGGAAGAGTGGAAGACTGGAAGTTGGAAGAAGGTTTTGCGGTGGCCTTCTGAGGCCACCGCAAAAACCAATCTATTTACTCTACGGCGACGAAGTGGCTGGCGAGCGCTCCGAAGATATAGAAGTGCGGGGTCGTCATTAGATCGACGCTGGTCCATTTGGACCATTTGCCGTTTTGCAGGATGGAGATTTTATTGTCTTCAACCCGCAGTTTTTCGATGCTGTCCCAGGTGAGTTGTTTTTTGCCGTTGTTGATGCCTTGCTGATCCATGGTCAATTGGGTGTTGAATTGTACGGCTTTGCCGGCTTTGATGTCGGCCACATAGCGGGGCAGGGCATTCTCGGCAAAGGCCACGCGGGCTTTTTCCGCAAATTGTCTGGCCTGGCTGAACTCGTTTGAGACTTGAATCCAGGCGCCGTTATTCATAGAGATCATGGTTTGGTGGGTGGTGCCGGTGGGAATGATGCCCCGGTAATGGTGAATTTGATAGTAAAGCAATGAAGCGACATCTTCCCAGGGGTAATTTTTCTCCCCTGTGTTATCGCGGTAGAGCAGTCCTTCCTTATAAAGGGTGACCTGTTTGGGCCATTCGCGGGAGAGGGCGAGCAGGCGTAAAATGCCGACAAGAAGAAGGATGACGGCCAGTCCGATGGGCAGGTAGGTGAGGTAGGGTGTCTCTTTCATGATGTCTGCCAATCCAGGCCCGCCGAGTGTGTAGGCATAATTAACGCCGAAATAGGTAACGGGGCTGAGAACCACCAGGGCTGCGCTGCTGATCAGCGTCCCCCATTTATAGCTGCCAGACAGCGCATGCCGGCTGATCTCAGGGCCCCAGGCGACGGGTGAATTAGAACTCATACAGAATCTCCTTTTCCTTGGTGTCGTGCGTTGGATGGGTTCAGGTTTTGCCGGCACAGCGATTTTGCAATTTGGACTTGGAAGATGGAAGTGTGGAAATGAAGATTTTTGGGTTTTCCGGTTTCTTATTGGTATGTGGGAAAGTGCAAAATTTTTAACCGGATAGGATCTGGTTTCCAGCCGCGGCAACGTGGGAGAGATTATAGGGGAATTTTAATTTTCGTCAATGGTGAGGCAAGATGAAACGAACATTGGTAGCCGGATTCGGCAACCTTTATCGACGGGATGACGGTGTGGGGCGGGCAGTGGTCAATGCGTTGCGGGCGCGGCAGGGATTGCCGGAGCTTGATCCGATGGACGACGGGATGGAAGATCTCGGGCGGCCAGTGGATACCATCGTTTTGCATCAGCTGGTGCCGGAGCTGTCGCAACAGCTGGCGGAGTACGATCTGGTGATTTTCATCGATGCGCATGTGGGCAGTGTGCCGGAGGATATCCGTGAGGAGCATCTTGCGGCGACCTACCATGCGCCATTTGTCTCGCACCAGACGCATCCGGCGACGCTGCTGGCGTTGGCGCAGCAGATGCACGGCCATGCGCCGGAGGGCGTGGTGATTTCGCTGCGCGGGTATGATTTCGATTTCGGCGAGGGGCTTTCGGAGGAGACGGCGGCACTGGTGCCGCAGGTGGTGGCGCGGATTGAGGCGTTGATGGCTTGAATTTGAATTTCAGGCTGGTATAATAGACAGGTCTCTTTTTATTCCCCGGAAGTAGACTGTAGAAAGCGGGGCCACCCTTGATTCCAGAAGTTTTGTTGGGCATTTTTCGCGTTCCGCAAAGGGTTCTTGTCCGGTAAAAAGCGACGCGCCGTGCGAAGCAGGCAGAGAGAGTTTTTCTGTTTATGTTTTCGCGGGCATTCTGAAGCCCGCGAAAACATAGGCTTTTTTCTTTTACGTTTATCAGATTAACTGTACGGATAGTTATTTTTCAATCAATTATTTAACATCAGGAGAGGTGACATGGCGGAAGGACAACGCGTTCCGGTTGTAGAGAAAGTGATGAGTGCCAATGAGCAGGTGGCGGCCCGCAATCGGGCGGCCTTGCAGGCGAACAAAATCGTGACGGTCAATATCATGTCGTCGCCGGGGGCCGGCAAGACGACGTTGCTGCTGGCGACCATCCGCGGGCTGCGCGAAAAGGCGCGTCTGGGGGTGATCGAGGGCGATATTGCTTCGCAGGTCGATGCCGACAAGATCGCGGCGGTGGGGATTCCGGTGGTGCAGATCAATACCGGCGGCGAGTGTCATCTCGATGCGCGGATGGTCGAGCAATCGCTGCCGGCGCTGCCGCTGGCCGATCTGGATCTGCTCTTTGTGGAGAATGTGGGCAATTTGATCTGCCCGGTGGGTTTCGATCTGGGGCAGAATTACGATGTGGCGCTGTTGAGCGTTCCGGAAGGGCATGACAAGCCGTACAAGTATCCGGGAATTTTCGAGGCGGTGAGCCTGGTGGTGGTGACCAAGACTGATCTGATGCCGTATATGGATTTCGATCTGGCGGAGTTCAAGAAGCTGGTGAATGGGTTGAATCCCAAGGCGGAGATTATTACGCTTTCGGCCAAGACGGGCGAGGGGATGGCCGATTGGATTCGGTGGCTCGAAGCGCGTTTGCCGATTAAATAATTATTTTTTATTTTTTGCGTGCCGCCGGTCGGCGGCACGCAAAAAATAAAAATCTTCACTTTCAGGGGGATAGGATGACGGTTGCACAGCGGATCCAGGTGACGGGGGTGGTGCAGGGGGTGGGATTCCGGCCCTTTGTCTATAACCTGGCGATACGGTTGGGGTTGAAGGGCTGGGTGCTCAACCATTCCGGCGGGGTGGATATGGAAGTCGAGGGCGATGCGGCGACGGTGGCCTCTTTTGTGACGGCCCTCCGCGATGAAGCTCCCCCGTTGGCGGTGATTGAGTCGTTGACGGCTGAATCGATTGCGCCGCCCGGCTATACGGTCTTTGAGATCCGTCATTCGGAGCAGGTGGCCGGCCGTTTTCAGCTCCTTTCGCCCGATGTGGCAACCTGTCCCGATTGCCGACGTGAGCTGTTCGATCCGGCGGATCGGCGTTACCGTTATCCCTTCATTAACTGTACGAATTGTGGGCCTCGCTTTACCATCATTACCGATATCCCCTACGATCGACCGAATACTACCATGCGGATCTTCCCGCTTTGCCCGGATTGCCGGCAGGAGTATGAAGCTCCGACCGATCGGCGGTTCCATGCGCAGCCGAATGCCTGTCCGGTCTGCGGGCCGCATCTCTGGTTGACCGATGCGCAGGGGAAGCCGGTGGCGGCCGGTCCGGAGCGGGAGACGGTTGATAATGAAGCGGTGCTGACAGCTGTGCGTGAGCGGCTGCTCGCCGGTCAGATCGTCGCGGTGAAGGGGCTGGGCGGCTTTTTGCTGGCCTGCGATGCGACGAATTCTGCGGCGGTGGCGGCGCTGCGGGAGCGCAAGCATCGCCCGGCCAAGCCGTTTGCGGTGATGATGGCCGATTTGGAGATGGTGCGCCGCTATTGTGAGGTGGCGCCGGAAGAAGAGGCGCTGTTGACCGGGGTACAGGCGCCGATTGTGCTGCTGGCGCGGCGGCCGGGCGTCGAGCCGGCGATTGCGGACGAGGTCGCGCCGAAACAGCGGATGCTGGGAGTGATGTTGCCCTATACTCCGCTGCACCATTTGATCCTGCACGATGCCGGGCGGCCGTTGGTGATGACCAGCGGCAATTTGAGCGAAGAGCCGATCGCCCGCGAGAACGATGAGGCGCTGCGGCGGCTGGGCGGGCTGGCGGATCTTTTTCTCTTTCATGATCGGGAGATCCATGCCCGGTATGACGATTCGTTGTGGATGGTCGAACGGGCGGGCGAGGAATCCCGTCCGCAGCCGATCCGGCGGGCGCGCGGTTATGCCCCGTCACCGGTGCGGCTGCCGTTCGAGATCGGCTCTATTCTGGCGGTGGGAGCGGATCTAAAGAATACTTTCTGCCTGACGCGGGAGCGGTATGCGTTTCTGAGCCAGCATATCGGCGATATGGAGAACCTGGAGACCGAGGAGCATTTCGAGCAGGCGCTGACGCTTTATCGGCATCTTTTCCGGCTGGAGCCGAAGCTCGTGGTGAGCGATTTGCATCCGGGCTATTCGACGACGCGGCTGGCGGAGCGGCTGGCGGAGCGGCTGGCGGCGACGTTGCCCGGCGCGCCTTTACCGGTGGTGCGGGTACAGCATCACGCCGCTCATATCGCTGCCTGTCTGGCCGACAACGGTTGGACGCGCGAGGCCGGTCCGGTGATCGGCGTGGCTTTTGACGGGACGGGATACGGCGAGGACGGCGCGATCTGGGGCGGCGAGTGGCTGATCGGCGACTATCGCGGTTTCCGACGGGCGGCGCAGCTGGATTATCTGCCGCTGCCGGGCGGGGATGCGGCGATCCGGCATCCGGGGCGGATTGCGCTGGCTTATTTGCAGGCGGGGGGGCTGTTGCCTCAGGCGCCGGCGGAGATTGCAGAATTGAAAGGGGCGGCGATGGTGTTGCGCCAGCTGGAGCAGGGGCTCAATGTGGTGCCGACCTCGTCGATGGGACGGCTTTTCGATGCGGTGAGCGCGCTGTTGGGCGTGGCGTTGGAGGCGACTTATGAGGGGCAGGCGGCGATCGAGATGGAGCAGGTGGCCTGGACGGGCGGTGCTGAATCGGCGACGGCCTACCCTTTTGAATTGAGCGAGGTTGAAGGGCGGCAGCGGGTCTTGCTCGTGCCGTTGTTTGCGGCGTTGCTGAAGGATCGGCGGCAGGGGGTGCCGGCGGCGGTGAGCGCGGCGCGGTTCCATGTTACCGTGGCGGAGATGACGGCGGCGGTCTGCCGGCAATTGCGGGCGGCCGGGGGGCCGTCGACGGCGGCGTTGAGCGGCGGCGTTTTCCAGAACGGACTGCTGCTGGGGCTGACGGTGAAGGCGTTGCGGGCGGCCGGATTTGAGGTTTTGTGGCCCCGGCAGGTGCCGGCGAACGACGGGGGCATCGCGTTGGGGCAGGCTCTGTTGGCTGCGGGCGAGAGATTTTAACGCGTAGGGATTTTAACGCAGAGTCGCAGAGATCAGAAAATAATACAAATTCGTACCGTGAAGGCAGTGCGGAAAATAGAGAGAAAAAAGGTTCTATCCGGCCAGTATTGGGCGCCCACGCAGGGGCGCCCCTACATGGCGATGTCCGTGTAGGGGCGGCCCTATGTGGCCGCCCTTGATTAATGAAGGAGCAACAACGATGTGTCTGGCAGTACCGATGGAAGTGCGGGCAGTTTCGGACAATGGAATGGCGACGGTATTGATGGGCGGCGTGGAACGCGAGATCAGTCTGGTGATGACGCCCGAAGCTCAGGTAGGAGATTATGTGCTGGTGCATACCGGCTATGCGATCAATGTTATCGATGCGGTGGAGGCAAAGGAGACTTTGCGGATGTTTGCCGCCATGGGCATCGGTGAGGATGGCGAACCGTTGGAAGTCATAGAAGAAGGGGAGCAGCGCGGCGACGATGCGGCGTTGGGATGACGATGAAGTACATAGATGAGTTTCGAGATCCGGCGCTGGCCCGGCAGATGGTCGAGGAGATTCGGGCCCGGGCGACGCGGCCGGTGCGGTTGATGGAGTTCTGCGGCGGGCATACGCACGCGATTTTCCGTTTTGGGCTGCGGACGATGCTGGCGCCGATGGTGCAGATGCGGTCGGGGCCGGGCTGTCCGGTCTGTGTTTCTGCGGCAGAGGATCTGGATCGGGCCATCGCGCTGGCCGAGATCCCCGGGGTGATTTTGACCACCTTCGGCGATATGATGCGGGTGCCGGGCCGGCGGGGGACATTGCTGGATGCGCGGGCGCGGGGATCGGATGTGCGCATTGTCTATTCGGCGCTGGATGCGCTGGAGATGGCGCGCAAGACGCCCGATCGGCCGGTGATCTTTCTGGGGGTGGGCTTTGAGACGACGGCGCCGACGATTGCAGCGGCCGTGCTTCAGGCTGAAAACGAGGGATTGCCCAATTTCAGTGTATTGAGCCTGTGTAAGCTCACGCCGCCGGCGATGCAGGGGGTGCTGGATGCGGGCGAGGTGGCGTTGGACGGCGTCATCGGTCCGGGCCATGTCAGTTCGATTATCGGCAGCGGAGCCTGGGAGTTTCTGCCGCGGGATTATCGGATTCCCTGCGCCGTTTCGGGGTTCGAGCCGTTGGATCTGTTGGGGGCGATTGCGGCGCTGGTGGAATGTGCCATGGCGGGCGAGCCGGCGGTGGTGAATCGCTATGCGCGCGGAGTCCAGGTGGAGGGAAATCGGGTGGCGCAGGGGATGCTGGCGAAGGTTTTCCAGCCGGCGCGGGCGGCCTGGCGTGGTTTCGGGGAGATTCCGGCGAGCGGATTGGCGCTGCGGCCTGAGTTGCGCCATCGCGATGCGGCGGTGCAGTTCCCGATCGAGGTGGCGCCGGTGAGCGAGCCGCCGGGTTGTCGTTGCGGCGAGGTGTTGCGGGGTGTGATGGAGCCTCCGGAGTGTAAGTTATTTGGGAAGGTTTGCACGCCCCAGAAGCCGATCGGGCCCTGCATGGTCAGTGCTGAGGGGGCCTGCGCGGCGTATTTTAAGTACGCCAGAGAGTAGACAGTAGAAAGTAGACAGTAGACAGCCTCAAGCCGAAAAGCGGGTTGAGTTTTGCATACCTGATGGGAAAAAAGCGGGATTCGCGCGCCTTCTGAGGCGCGCGAATCCCGCACTAACACAAATCTGCCCTCTTTTCCCCCGCGAGTGGGGGAAAAGAGGGGGGATGGAAAAGAGGGGACTATGAAAGAAGAGGATACGATTGCTTTAGCTCACGGCAGCGGGGGACAGATGAGCCGGGAGCTGGTCGAGCAGGTTTTTGCAAAGGCCTTTGCGAATCCGATTCTGGCGTCGATGGGCGATGCCGCTGTGTTGGAGCCGCCGGCCGGCGGGCGGCTGGCCCTGACGACCGATTCATTTGTGGTGCGGCCGTTGGTTTTTCCCGGCGGCGATATCGGTAAGCTGTCCATCTGCGGCACCGTCAATGATCTGGCTGTTTCGGGGGCGGAGCCTTTGTATCTTTCGGCGGCTTTTATCCTCGAAGAGGGCTTTTCGCGGTCGCTGCTGGTGGAGCTGGTCGAGTCGATGGCGGCGACGGCGAAGACGGCGGGCGTGCGGATCGTCACCGGGGATACGAAGGTGGTGGAGCGCCACGCGGCGGACGGGTTGTTTATCAACACGACGGGCGTGGGGTGGATTCCGGCGGGCCGGATGTTGGGGCCGGAGCGGTTGCAGCCGGGCGACGTGATCCTGGTCAATGGGACGTTGGGGGATCATGGGCTGGCGGTGATGTTGCAGCGGGAAGGGATGGTTTTTGAGTCGAAGCTGACCAGTGATTGCGCTCCGCTCAACGGGTTGATTGCGGCGCTGCTGGCGGCGGTTCCGGAGGGGGCAGTGCGCTGTATGCGCGATCCCACTCGCGGAGGGGTGGCGGCCACGCTCAATGAGTGGGTCGAGGGCGGCGCGGGGATCGAGCTGGAAGAGGGCGTGTTGCCGATCCGGGAGGAAGTCGCGGCGGCCTGCGAGATTTTGGGGCTGGATCCGTTGCAGGCGGCGAACGAGGGAAAAGTCGTCATTGCGGTGGCGGCGGAGTATGCGGAGACGGCGCTGGCAACGCTGCGGCTGCATCCTTTGGGGCGGCAGGCGGCGGCGATCGGCAAAGTCACGGCGGAGCATTCGGGGCGGGTGGTATTGCGTACGGTCTATGGGGCGCGGCGGATTATCGAGATGCCGGTGGGGTTGTTGTTGCCGCGGATCTGCTGAGACGTTGAACTTTTCGGGCTTTGTGTTAAACTCGGCCCGGCGGATCAGGATGGAACCTCCGTTCAACGGGGGCGATATGAAATTTCAAGAAAGCAGTCTCAGGAGGAAATCATGGCTTACGTTATCAGCAGCGCTTGTATCAAGTGTGGTTCCTGCGAAGGCGAGTGCCCGGTGGAAGCGATCAAAGAGGGCAAGACCCAGTATGTGATCGATGAAGGTAAGTGCATCGAGTGCGGCGCCTGCACCGGTGCTTGCAGCGTCGACGCCATCAGCCTGCCGTAGTTTTATCCACGGGAAGGTATGAAGCCGCCCGGAGCTGTAAGGCTCCGGGCGGTTTTTTGTTTTAGCGTTCCGCGAAGGGCGTCTCCTTTGTAAGTAGCGACGCGCGGTGCGAAGCAGGGAGAGGTTCCTCTTTTATATTTTCGGCGGCTTTCTGAAGCCGCCGAAAATATGGGCTTTTCTTTATTTCCTGAAAGGCTGTTTTTTGCGGGGCGCTATGCTTTTTTGATGGATTGGATGATAATTGCTGGAGAGAATGTTTGAGGCTGAAGTTCTGATCCGGCGGATCGGGTGATGACGCAATTGAACTAATGAGGGATGGAGTTTGATTATGAGGAACGCTCAGCGGAAGTGGATGAATATCGGGCTGTGGATGTTGGGGGGTGGGGGCGCGCTTTTGCTGTTGGGCTTTCTGTGGGGCCTGACGGATAATAAAGCTGCTCAAGGTTTGGTGGCGTTGGGGGTGGCAGGGGTATCGATTGGTTTTGCGTTGTTTGTCTCTTTCCGGCGGCGGGCGTTGCTTCTGGATGAGGTGATCGCTGAGAATAAGGTCCTGGCCCGTTGGACTTTCGATCCGGAGAGCTGGAAACATTATCTCGATGAGATCTATCGGCGAGAGGTTGAGGAATATGAGATGCAGGTTAAGATTCCTGCCTGGGTCGTGGCGGGAATCGGCCTGTTTTTTTCAATTGGGGCCTGTACCGGGAGCGGTCCAATTTTTGGCGGAATTATTTTTGTTTTGGGGGTAGGAGTTACCATTGCTGTTCAATGGTGGCCGCAGTTAGTGGCCTGGTATTACGAAGCCTATGGCGGCGAGATTTTGATCGCCCGGGAGTGTGTGGTGGCTGGGGGATGGCTGTATTTTTTAGATTTCGGGCAGAGCTGGCTGGATGAGGTACGCCGAATCGACGGGAATCCGGGCTTTCTGGTGTTCAAGGTTTCTTATGGCGGGGTTTATGGGCGGCGGGTGCATGAGGTGCGGGTTCCGATTCCGCCGGGATGTGAGGCGGAGGCGGAACAGGTGATGGGGCAGTTGAAATCATCTTAAGGAAAGGGGTGCAGCCATGGAGAACACGCAACGTCGGGGGATGTGGATCGGAGCCGCGGTGGGCGTTTTGGGGCTGGCGATGATCTTTTTGCCGCCGCTGTTGGGGGCCGATATGATGGATCTGGGCTATGGTCTGGCCTTTGTCGGCGTGTTTATTGCGCTGACCGCTTTTATTGTAGTCTTTGTCTACTGGCGGCGCTTTAAGGCAATGGACCGGTTGATTTCAGGCGAAGGGGTGCTGGTCCATTGGACTTACGATTCGGAGACGTGGCGGCGATATGCCGAGGTTTCTTATCAACGCAAGCTGAAGGAGAATCAGCCGAAGTTGATTTTGGTGGCGGTGTTGATGCTGGTTGTGGGAGCCGTGATAGCTGTTCCAATGTTCCTGGATGAATCGGACGGTTTGTTGCCCTTTTTAGGGATCTATTTCGGAGCTTTTATGGTGATTTTTCTGGTGGCGATGACGGCGCCGCGGATGGAATATCAATATAATCTTTCTCACCTGGGGGAGGCGCTGATCGGTACCGAGGGGTTGATTGTGAACGGGCAACTGCACCATTGGAAATCGCTGGGGGGGCGTCTGGAAGGGATCAAGCGGGTCGATGGCGATCCGGCACTGCTGGCCTTTCGGCTTTCTTATCCCAATCGTTACGGCCGTCAGGAGTATGAAATCTGCGTGCCGATTCCCATGGGGCGGGAAGCCGAGGCGGATCGGGTGATGGGACAATTGGGAGGCAGATGGTAATGAGATAAACTGACAAAGGGGGCTCCGAAGGATGAAAATCGGTAGCGAGTAGGCCCCTTCCCCATCCCTCTCCCCTGTAGTTGTATAGGCCCGGCACGCTTTCAGGAGATTCCTGGTGAAGATGCACCGCCGCTGGCATGGGCATGAGGGGGAGGGTTCAGAGCGTGTCGCCAGGGCGGTTCTGGAAAAGCCTATGTTTTCGGCGGCTTTCTGAAGCCGCCGAAAACATAAACAAAAAAACTCTCTCCCTGCTTCGCACCGCGTGTCGTATCTGACCGGGAAAAGATAATTTGCGGGACGTTACAGGGCCGGGGCCATGCCATAAAGACCTGTTTTCAGGACAGAAGGCCGTGCCGGGGGCGGCACCCCGAAGGATGAAAAAGAGCAGAGATTTCACCCCAGAGGCGCAGAGATCACAGAGAAGATAAAGAGAAGATTTATTTTTTCGGCTCTGCGTCTCTGCTGCTTTGCGTCTGTTTGCAACATCTTCGATCTGCGTTAAAAATTTCAGCTATTTTCAGGAGGGTGGAATGCATCCTGACGATTTAAAACATTGGATTTCCCAGGGATTGGGGCGGCCTTACCTCTATTTCAAATCGCACGATCTGACGCCGTATCGCGAACTGCTGCTGGAGATGTGCCTGTACGACTGGATCTATGACTGGCAGAGTGAGACGCCGCGGGCGGCTTACCTTTACGAGATTTTTCAGGGGAGCGATTCGGAAGGCTGGCTCGTCGATCGGATTCTGGAGGCGCTGGCTCAGCCGGATGAGGATATGTATGATGCTCAGCTGTTTGACCTGGCGGTGATCTTTGCCCGGCAGGGAAATCCAAAGGCGCGCGCGGTGATGTATCGGCGCTTTCTGGAAGAGGATACGGAAGACGGCTACACGGTCGGGGCCTCGCAGCTGGTGGAGCTGGACGGGGTGGACGGCCTGATCTTTGTGCTGGAGCACCGGCAAAATGAATTCGATGGCTGGTATGGGGAATATTTGTGGAGTCTGCTGGAGGAGCGTGAGGATTATCCATCAATTCAGGCGCAACTGACCGATCTCCAGGCGGCCCATCCTGTGCTGACGGGGTATCTGGAACGGGTCAAGGCCTGGAAGGAAGGCTCTTTGCAGCGGTCGACGGAGTGGGCCGCGGCCCGTCCGGATTTTGAAGGGCTGTCTTATGCTGAATTGCAGGAAGCAATGTCTTTGGTTACGGCGGGATCCATGACGTACTTTATCGATGTGCGACGTTGGCGGGATAGGGCGCCGGAAGCAGAATTGATGCTGGCGGCGGAGGATTTGCTGGCTTCTTTAGAAGTTGATCCGCCAGAGCCATGGGTTTGGAAGCTGATGGTTTTTGGAAAACATCCTTTCCCACTCGATCCTCAGCCGCTATTTCGATTGGTCGATCATTCTCATCCAGCGGTCGTGCAAAGAGCCCTGCCGTTGCTGGCTCAGCTGGACCATCCCGAGATCCGGCAGATTGGACTGCGGATGCTGGCGGAAGATTATAGTCGGGGAGCGCTGGAGCTTTTTGTGAAGCATTATCAGAAAGGCGATGAGGCGCTGTTCCTGGCCGGGTTGAAGCAATTGACCGACGATGATGAGGTCCACGCGGTGGGCTTTGCGTTGACGGATATCGTCCAAGCAAATCTTTTGCCGTGTATGGAGCCCGTGTTGCTGGAACTGTATGAGCGGGAACCCTGTTCGGTGTGCCGGGCAGGGATTATTGAAAGGTTGTTGGAGATCGGGCCGTTGCCGGAATGGATGGTTGCAGAGTGTCGGCACGATGCCAATCCTGATATTCGAGAGCTGGTGGTATAAAAAATGTGGATAAAAAATTGCGCGCCGCCCAAAGGGCGGCGCGCAATTTTATCCGCAAACGAGATCAGTTGGAATCCTAATTGAACGCACTCTAAAGTAATGTTTTTTTGACTTGACATTAAATCCAGTCGCGGTATACTGCGATCGGTGGTTTTAAATCCAGGCAGTGGAGGTTTATGCAATGGAAAATGCGAACCGTTTCCGAACCGTTGCTTTCAAAGCTGTCCTTCTGATGGTAGCGATGAGTTTGTTCAGCGGCTGTGTAAAAACAGAAACGCCGGCTCCCACTGAAGTTTCGCCGGTGAGCACGCCAACTGCGACTGCAACTCCTGCTCCTACAACAGCGGAAGGCTTCCTTGAACGGGGTGATCAGTTCTTATGGGTGAGCGATTTCGATGCTGCAGAAAAAGATTATGAAGCAGCTTTGAAGCTGGACGACGGCTATGCGTTGGCCTATAGCCATCAGGCTTTCCTGCAAGGTATCAAGATGGACAGCTGGAGCGAGGCTCTGGCGCTGGCGCAGAAGGCTGTCGAGCTGGAACCGGAGAATGCTGAGGCGCGTGCTTATCTGGCGTTGCTTCAGGGAATGCAGCATCATGAGAACGATATGCTGGCAACGGCGGAGAAAGCGGTCAGCCTTTCCGATCAGAGCGCGTTGGCGCATGTGGCTCTGGGGCAGGCTTATCTGGCCCGGCACGAGATGGAAAAGGCTGAGGCCGAGTTGCAGCAGGCTTTGAAACTGGATGCCGAAAATGTGCCGGCGTTGCTGGCTCTGGCGGATTGGTATCAGGCCGACGGCGATCATGAACAGGCGATCCTGACAGCGGGAAAGGCTGTGGCGCAGGCGCCGAAGTCGGTCTATGCCCTGGTGGCGCTGGCCGATGCTCATTTGCAGGCCTGGGAATACGATGAGGCCGAGCAGGTGCTTTCGGATACCTTTAAGCTGGTTCCAACCTACCTGCCGGCGGGATTGGAGAAGGCTGAGGTCTATTTGCGGCAGAGCGATCGGGTGATGACCCTGGTTGCATTGAAGGATACCCGTTCCTATGTGAAGACGGTGCCGGCGATCAGCTCGGCGTGGGGATGGGTGCATCTGGACAAAGAATCGTACGATGCGGCCCGCAAAGAATTTGAGATGGCGATCGAGGCCGATGAGAATTATTGGCCGGCCTATGTCGGGCTGGGGACGATTTACCTGGCTGAAGCCGGAAATCAGATGGAAATCGAAAGCGCCGCTGAAGAACCGGAGCGGAATTCTGAGGGCAAACTGCTTTCTGAAGTGAGCTGCGGCAAAGCGGTCGAGCAATTCCATATTGCAGTTAATTTGAATCCCTATTCGGGGCTGGCGCATGCCAGTCTGGCCTTGGGTCTGGAATGCAAGGGCGATTTCTCCCGGGCGGCCGAAGGGTATAAGTGGGCGCTGGATCTGGCGCCGTATGATCCGACGGTTTTGGCGTCCTCGGGGGCCTACTGGGTCGAGAATGCCGAAGAGCAGGAAGAATACGACGAGGGTTTTGAATCCCTGCGCCAGGCGATGATGGAAACGGTCGATGACCCCAATCTCTATTTGCAGATGGGTGTCTTTGAGCTGAATCGGCCGGGATCATGGGGCTCTGAGAGCAACCTGTTGAAGGCGACTGCGCTGGATGCGGAAAATGTCGATGCCTGGGTGCAGTTAGGGTTGTATTACCTTAGTGAAGAGAAGTACAACCGGGCCATTGACACCTTTGACACGGCGTTGGCCCTGGATGAAGAAAACCCCATGGCTAATTACGGCAAGGGTGTGGCCTATGCCTTGAAAGGCAAATCTGAGAAGGCTTTGCCTTATCTTGAAGCGGCCCGGGATAACGGCGTCGATGAACCGATGGTCTATCTCTATTTGGGACGGATCTATCGGGAAAACAAAGAACTGAAGAAGGCGGCGGAAGCGTTCAATACCTTTGTTGAAAGTGCTCCGGAAGATTTCGATACCGATTATATCAAGATGGCGGCGACCGATATGAAGAGCGGCAATTTCTGGTTGACCGAATCGCAGGCTCTGATGGTGACGCGGTTGATCGCCATGGATATGGCCGATTCCTATGAGGATGAGATCCGTTTCAAAGTTGTCTCGGTGCAATTTAAGAAGAACGAGAACGATGAGCGGGCTCTGGAAATCATCATTCAGACATTGGATGAGGATGTAGAAGAAAAG
The DNA here is from genome assembly GCA_964501335.1 of uncultured Anaerolineales bacterium. Lineage (GTDB taxonomy): Bacteria > Chloroflexota > Anaerolineae > B4-G1 > SLSP01 > CAZCTC01. Next base: position 42,023 of record CAZCTC010000054.1, read on the forward strand.
CCGGTGGTGCAGACGACCGTGTTGATGTTGGATCTGGGGATGCTGGTCGAATCTCGTATTCAGTCCGATGTCGACGGGGGCGTGCATGTAGTGGTCCGTAATTCCGAGGGCAAGGAGTGGGTCGAAGCAATGGTCTCTCGGGAGATGACGGTGGACGTGATGGATGGGTTGAAGGACCGTCTGGATATGCTCAATGAGATGACGTTGCGGGTGCTCAATCGCCCGACCGTCAGCTCCTTCCGTGACGAAGTGCTGGAGGAAATCTTCCAGCGTGTGGCGGAAGATCGTGGGATGGCGCCGCGCCATGGCGTGACCTCGCATACGATCACGACCGAAACGTTGCATACCAATCTGCAGGCCGATTATGATGCGGATCGTGAAGCGCAGACGGCTTCGGCTCATCTGATGGTTTTGTTGGGGCTGATTGATTCGAGCGTGGATATGGAAAAGGTCACGGTCGATATGGGGACCGAGAACATTGCCGGGTATTACGATCCCCGGCGGGATACCTTCTTCGTGATCAGTAACGATCCGGCGAATTTCTTTAACGCCGACAATGAAGTTACGGCTGCCCATGAGTATATGCACGCGTTGCAGGATCAATACCGCGGGCTGGACGAATCGGAAATGAACGACGACGAACAGCTGGCCTTCCGGGCTCTGGTGGAAGGCGAGGCTATGCAGGTGACCTTCAAGTACATCGAAGAATATCTCACTCTGTTGGAACAGACGCGGGTTTTTGGAATGGATCGGCCGCAGCATCTGGCGCAGGCCGAGGGCGAGGATGTGACGGATGAGGATACGCCTCCGATTCTCAGCCATTTCGAAAATTTCCCTTATGTGACCGGGTTGGATTTTGTGGAGTCCAAAGCGGCGGGCGGCTACTGGCCGGCGCTGGATAAGATCTATCAAAATCCTCCGGCTTCGACTGAACAGGTGCTGCATCCTGAGAAGTACGAAGGCGAAGAACGCGACGATCCGCAGGTGATCACGCTGACTGAGAAGCTGGCCGATCTGGGCGATGAGTGGAAAGAGCTGGACAACGATGTGATGGGTGAATACTTCACCCGGGAATATCTGGCGGCCCACATTTCGCCTGATCTGGCTTCGGTGAGTGCTGCCGGCTGGGACGGCGATCGATATGCTTACTTTGAACAGGAAAAGGATTCCAAGCGGCGGTTGCTGGTCTGGAAGACTGTTTGGGATTCTCCCGAAGAGGCTCGCGAGTTTGTGGTGGCGCATCGCGTCGCTTTTGAAGGGACCGAGGGCTACACGGAAACCGTTCGTGAACTGAGCGGTGGAGATCGGACGGTGCGCTGGGAAAGCAAGAAGCGGGTGGTTTACCTTCGGCAGGTGGGCGATATGACCTGGCTGGTCTTTGCCAGCAAGGTTGAGGATCTGGATAAGGTCTTGCCGCTGCTCGAAGCGGACTGGAAAAAGAGCGCCGACTGATCTGCTCTGGAAATAAAAAATCAGCGGGCCGCCCCTCAGGGCAGCCCGCTGATTTTTTATTCTTCAGAGCGTTTTAGCGTTCCGCACAAGACTTTTGCCCGGCCTGATACGACGCGCTGGATAAGGGGAGAGAGTTATTTTTTATTCATATTTTCGGCGGCTTCAGAAAGCCGCCGAAAATATGGGCTTTTTCCCAGAGCAATCGCACAGTGCTTTTTTCCTGGTTTTTCCGGGCTAATTGCAAATGCCGACCCAATGAATTATGGAAAAGCTTACCGGTTGTTCCGGAAGACCAGGGGCAGGAAGATCCAGCGGCGATCCATCACCATATTCAGATTGGTGATCCGAATGCCGCCGGGGTTGAAACCCACCAGCGGATCGAATCCGGTGGGTGTGTAGGCCGGCAATTCCCGTACCAAAGCATATTTGTTGTAGGCGGTGACGTCCCAGGTGGCGACATAGCCGTTCCAGCCGTCGGAGCGTTCGCTCCAGTGGTGCCAGGCCAGGCCGTCATCGGTGCCGTAGAGGTAGCGGCTGGCGCCCGTCTCACTGGCGATGCTCATGCCGTCGCCGACAAAGAGGATGATGTGTTTGGCGCCGGCTTCTTCGGCCGCGCGGCGCATCACATCGTAGATGCGGATGTTGTTGACGATGCGGGTGTTCGGGTAGAGTTCGCCCACGTACTGTTCAAAGAGGTCGGCGCCCTTGCCCCGGGCCTGGAGGTCGACCAGTTCGTTGATGTGGTTGATGCTGCCGTAGCGGATTTCGTTGTTGGGATAGCCCCATTCGCCGTCATCCACCACGCCGTCGCCGTCGGCGTCGGTCCAGACCTGCTGGGGGAGATCGCCCATGCCGAGCGGCGTGAGCAGGCGGAGGTGACCGGTGCTGTGGTCGGCGGTGACGATGACCAGGGTGTCGGCCCATTCGATGCCGCCGGGCTGATCGATGTAGGCTTCGGCGGTGCGGACGGCGCGGTCGAGATCCCAGACGCCGCCGATCATGGTGGCGTAGTTGTTCTTGTGGTTGGACCAGTCGATGTCGCCCTGTTCAAAGAGCACGAAGAAGCCCTGCGGGTCCTGGGAGAGCAGGGGGAGGCTGGCGTTGACGATGTCGGGGAGGGTGGGATTCTCGGTGACGGCGCGGGTGACGGCGGGAGCGCCGGGGGCGTCGGCGACATTGAAGTATTCAAAATTGCCGCCGGAGCCGCCGAAGAGGCCGAAGAGTTTGCCGCCGGTGTTGAAATTGACGGAAGCAGCGGTAGTGCTCAGCGAGACGGCGCCGTCCACGCCGGCCTGCCGGCCGACATAGGTGAAGACGGTGCTGCCGGTGGTGAGAGAAAGATATTCGGTTTGGGAGATGTAGGTGGTGATGGAGGGATAGTAGCCGCCGCCGATGACCAGTTCCGGGGTGGTGGTGAAGATGATTTCCCGGGCGATGGCATGGTAGTTGTCGCGGTGGACATTGTGGCTGATGAAGGAAGCCGGGGTGGCATGGCTGAAGGGAACGGTGCTGGCCGCGCCGATGGCGAAGCCCAGGTTGATGCGCAGCCGTTCGGCGATGGTGGTCAGGCTCCCGGTGACGGGATCGCCGGGCAGCCAGGCGATGTTGCCATCGTCGGTCTTGTAGCCGCAGGCCATGGCGGTGGCCGCAGAGGCCGAATCGGTGGCCGGCTCTTTGGTTGCGCCGTTGTAGGTGATTTTGGTCAGGTAGTAGGCGGAGCGGGCGCCTTCGTTGGCCGTGTATTCAGGCTGGCGGGGATAGGGCGCCGGGCCGCTGATGGCGAGATCATAGCCGATCATAGGATCGAGGTTGTTGATGGAGTAGGCAGGGAGGTTTTTGACCTGGGCATATTTGTTGTAGGCGGTGACGTCCCAGGTGGCGACATAGCCGTTCCAGCCGTCGGAGCGTTCGCTCCAGTGGTGCCAGGCCAGGCCGTCATCGGTGCCGTAGAGGTAGCGGCTGGCGCCCGTCTCACTGGCGATGCTCATGCCGTCGCCGACAAAGAGGATGATGTGTTTGGCGCCGGCTTCTTCGGCCGCGCGGCGCATCACATCGTAGATGCGGATGTTGTTGACGATGCGGGTGTTCGGGTAGAGTTCGCCCACGTACTGTTCAAAGAGGTCGGCGCCCTTGCCCCGGGCCTGGAGGTCGACCAGTTCGTTGATGTGGTTGATGCTGCCGTAGCGGATTTCGTTGTTGGGATAGCCCCATTCGCCGTCATCCACCACGCCGTCGCCGTCGGCGTCGGTCCAGACCTGCTGGGGGAGATCGCCCATGCCGAGCGGCGTGAGCAGGCGGAGGTGACCGGTGCTGTGGTCGGCGGTGACGATGACCAGGGTGTCGGCCCATTCGATGCCGCCGGGCTGATCGATGTAGGCTTCGGCGGTGCGGACGGCGCGGTCGAGATCCCAGACGCCGCCGATCATGGTGGCGTAGTTGTTCTTGTGGTTGGACCAGTCGATGTCGCCCTGTTCAAAGAGCACGAAGAAGCCCTGCGGGTCCTGGGAGAGCAGGGGGAGGCTGGCGTTGACGATGTCGGGGAGGGTGGGATTCTCGGTGACGGCGCGGGTGACGGCGGGAGCGCCGGGGGCGTCGGCGACATTGAAGTATTCAAAATTGCCGCCGGAGCCGCCGAAGAGGCCGAAGAGTTTGCCGCCGGTGTTGAAATTGACGGAAGCAGCGGTAGTGCTCAGCGAGACGGCGCCGTCCACGCCGGCCTGCCGGCCGACATAGGTGAAGACGGTGCTGCCGGTGGTGAGAGAAAGATATTCGGTTTGGGAGATGTAGGTGGTGATGGAGGGATAGTAGCCGCCGCCGATGACCAGTTCCGGGGTGGTGGTGAAGATGATTTCCCGGGCGATGGCATGGTAGTTGTCGCGGTGGACATTGTGGCTGATGAAGGAAGCCGGGGTGGCATGGCTGAAGGGAACGGTGCTGGCCGCGCCGATGGCGAAGCCCAGGTTGATGCGCAGCCGTTCGGCGATGGTGGTCAGGCTCCCGGTGACGGGATCGCCGGGCAACCAGGCGATGTTGCCGTCGTCGGTCTTGTAGCCGCAGGCCATGGCCGTCGCCGCAGAAGCCGAATCGGTGGCCGGCTCTTTGGTTGTGCCGTTGTAGGTGATTTTGGTCAGGTAGTAGGCGTCACGTTTGGACAGGGATTGATCGAGCATAAAAGGATAGGGGGCATTGCCGATAATACCGATGGTAATGGGAACATGAACAGCCGGGATGTAACCAAGGCGGGTGGCGCTGATGACGTAGCGCCCGGGGAGCAAATTGACGAAGGTGTAATGCCCCGTCGCGTCGGTTTGGGTCAATCGTTTTCCAGGGCCACCGCCGTCAGGATAGAGCCAGAGGGTTGCCGAGACCACAGGAGTCCCGTAGTTATCGACCAGTTTCCCGCCGACAAGGACCGTTCCTGTCGGGTAGGCGGGATTGATGTAGATGGTTTTTACCTGAACCGTGGGGGTGATGGTGGCGCTGTTACTTGCCGTGACTGTGATGGTTTGCAGTCCTGCGGTGCGCCAGAGCAGCCGAAGGGTGCCGGTGCTGGTTGTTTGGATTGGATGTCCGGTGGCTTCCCAGAGATAGGTGATGGGAGTTGTGGCTGAAATGGGAGCGATGCTGGCGGTGAATGTGTAAACCTGATTGATGGTTCCTGAAAGCGGGCCGGTGATTTGAAGTTCGGCGATGGGGACATCCTCGGCTGGGGCGGCGGGGTGTGGTGCGGGGTGTGCCAGAATGGGGAGTGTTCCGGCTCCCAACAAGAGAAACGCGAAGAGTACCAGGGTAAACCTTAATAATCGCAAATTCATCATCTAACTCCTTCATTGGGGGATGTGTGATGGTGCCATTGCCATCCATCCGAAATCAAATCGCCGGCTATGGCCAGGCCGGCGACCATCCAAATTCCAGGAATGTTTTGCAGGCCGGGAATCCAGCCCAGAAATGCTGCGAGGACGAATCCAATAACTCCGCCGTCACTGATTCCTTCAATCCAATCGGGCGGCCAGGGGCGTGGATGGCGATAGCGGATTTTGCGTATCGCGCCGGGAATATTCACGGAGAGGATTGCAATGCCGGCTCCCACCGGTATATTTCCGGCCGCAAGCAGGGGAGTCAGATAGGACTCCACGCTGGGGATCAACGGGGGGCCGTAGAATCCCAGACCAATGCCAGCCGCAAGCATGGCCAGGGCCGACGCCAGGCGGGCTGAAGGGGAGGCTTGTTTTAAGTAGATTTCAATGAGTCCACCGCCGATGATTCCGGAAATGATGGCGATCAACCAGACGGCTGCGCCGCGAGCTCCGAATCCCATGACCAGGGCGGCGCCGGATAATGCAACGATCAGGGTTTCATAAAGCTGAGTCAGGGTGAATTTCAGGAGGTCGGTGATTTTAGATAAATCCGGTGAAGTGGCAGATGTTTCTGGGGCGGGGGGATGATCAAGTGCGATTTGAGTTTGTTCCCGGGCTTCGGTCATCAGTTGTTGTAGTTGGGGGAGTTCTTCGATTTCCAGATAACCCCGGAAGGTATCCGATCCCGAGCCCCCGGTATAACGAAGCAGAATATGTCCTTGATTGCGAACTAAAGTGAAGGTTAAGGCATCCGGGGATAAACGGGGAGAACGAGGATAGTGAAAAGCGGGGATCGAGGGCCATTGATAAAGGGTTTCATCGCCCCAGAAGAAGCGGTTCCAGAATTCTGGAATCGATAACCAACCGGGAGGTGGTTTCATTTTGATGCTCCTTCGATAGATCACCGCGTGAGATTTGATGTGGGTGCAAATTTATTTCCAGGTGAGCTTTGGTAATTATAAAGAGGAAAGAAAACTCGTCAATTTGAATAAAGATAATTCTCTTTGAGTATCCAGCGCGTCGCTTTTTACTGCTAAAGCGCCTGTTGCGGGGTGTCAAAAGTCGGCCGTGGGATACCGCTTTGAACAACTGCACGGATGGAAAGATATATCTCTTTCTATATCTGTTAGTCATAGCATGGGGCTCTTTTCCATGCTAAGGTGGAGTGTCTTCGGTTATCCTGCAGGAAAGGAGCGAAACAAATGGGATTTAATCCATTGGTTGAGAAGGGAATTCCAATCGAGAAACAGATTCAGGGGTGGTCGGCGTTGAACGTCGCGCCTTATGATAAGCGTACAGTCGATCCTTATACACGGACCCGGATCATTTTGATGAACGGGATTGAGGTGGAAGCGGCTTTCTTTTTACATCAATTTGCCCGGCATTGTTCCGATCCGGAACTCAAGCAGCGGCTGGCATTGGCGCGGCGGGTGGAACAGCAGCAACAAAAGCAGGTGAACTGGCTGGTTCCGGCCGACGAATCGACATTGGAAGTAACCATTGGATATGAACAGGTGGCGGTGGATTTGACGGCCTGTCTGGCGCGGGTCGAACCTGATCCTTATGTGCGGCGGGCTTTGGAGTTTGCACTGCTGGAAGATTTCGATCATCTTTATCGGTATGCCAATCTGTTGGAGATGGATCAGGGAATTCGGGCTGAGGAAATTGTGGGGGGCCTGACGGAGATTATGCCGGGCCGGCCGACGGTGGTGGAACACCGGCATCCATTTGACGATGTGCGGCGGCCGTATGATCGTAAGACGGCCGATATTTTGACGAAATTGCATGTGGAAACGATCGTGGCAGGTGAACAGCAGACGATGAATTTTTATATGACGGTGGGAAATCGTTATCCGACAGCGTTGGGACGGGGGCTCTATCTGGAAATCGGACAGATTGAAGAGCAGCATGTCACGCATTACGAATCGCTGGCCGATCCTGATGCTACCTGGTTCGAGCGAATGGTTTTGCATGACTATAATGAATGCTATCTTTATTACTCTTGTATGCAGTCCGAGCCGGACATGCGGGTCAAGCGGTTGTGGGAACAGATGTTGTTGATGGAGATCGAGCATTTGCGGTTGGATCGTCAGTTAATGCAACGGTACGAGCAACGGGATGTGACGGAGATTTTGCCGAACGAGTTGCCGCCGTTGATGATCTTTGAATCCAATAAGGATTACATCCGACAGGTGCTGGCTTCACAGATCAACCTGACGACCTCGGATACTGAATTTGTACCGGTTGATCAGTTGGCCGATGCTTCGCGCTATGCGCAGTATCAGGCGCAGGTCAATGGTGAGGGCTTTGTGCCCAGTCAGGATGTGGTGGCGGAACATATTCGAAAGCGCGGAGAGGATTATCGGTTGGAGACAGAGGGGCCCGATCCTGTGCCGGCTTTGCAGAATCGCACGATTGTGGCGGTCGCTGGCGGGTTGAAGGTCAAGAGCGGCCCGGGAGAATCGTAATTTTTGGTCTTTTCTGGTGTCTTAACGGCACGGAAAAGGATTTTACAACACTACGCCCACCTGAAATGGTGGGCGTAGTGTTGTCTGGATAGCTTTGGAAAAGGCTAAAGAAAGTAGACAGCAGCAAGTAGACAGCCTGTGTTGCCTGGATGACTCTGGAAAAAGCCATGTTTTCGCACTGTCAGCGCGAAAACATAAACAAAAAAACTCTCTCCTTCCATCCTGCGCGTCGTTTCTGACCGGGAAAAGGTCATTTGTGGGACGTTACAAGGCTATAAAGCCCTATTTTCAAGACAAGTAATGTCGGGCATAGTGCCCTAATCGTGCATGGGATTTCTATTGCAGGTAGATGTGCAGCTTCTTTAAGGAATAGAGCGGCACGAAGGGCAGAATCACCGGCACGCTTTTGACATACTCCTGATAGCGGTCCTGGGATCCATACCGCGAATCCTGGGTCAGTTCCAGCCGCCGCGCCGAGCCGAGCATAATGAGCACCAGAATCAGCATACCGATTGTGCTGATCACCCATTGGAGCGGGCCGCTGTAAATTGCAATACCCATCGTCCAGCTGCCGACCCAGACCATCATTTCTCCCAGATAGTTGGGACAACGCACCCATTGATAGAGGCCTACATTACAGAATTCTTTTGGAAAGTGGGCCTTGAAAGCGCTCTTTTGGCGATCGGCCACGGCTTCCAGAATCAGGCCGCCGATTAAGACGATTAACCCGGCCATCTGGATGAGGATGCGGAGTGTGGTCGGCGTGGCGGAGGGAGTCAATCCGAAGAGTACGGGTGAGAACATGGCGACATAGAGGATCGAGACTCCAATCCAGATGACGATTTTTTTCAAGAGGGTGGTGCCGGTACTGTATTGATCGACGACTTTACTTTCGTTGCGGTAGGAAGATTGAAATTCTCGTCGGATAACGTAAATTCCTAGCCGGATTCCCCAAAGGAAGAGGCCGGCACTTTGGATCCAGACCAGCCAATCAAAAGGGGTAGTCCGGAGATGGGGGGCGATAATCGCCATGGCGGCAATGGAAAAAGCATATCCTACGCTGATGAAATAGACGGTGCGGTAGAATCCTGCTGAAGAAACCAGCAGAGCGATGCCGAGCAAGATCCAGGTTGTTTGTTGTAGCGATAGATTCACGGATGTTTCCTTAGTATCGAGTTAGGGAGTTATTGTAATAGCGAGATGGATTTAGCGCAAATTGGAATCGATTTTTCCTTCCCTTACAGGGCTGTGCTTTTCTAGATTTGATTTCAGTGATAAAATATGCTTCAGGCCTGTTTGTAGTTAATTGCCTTCGCCGCGGTGCGGCAAGTTTCTCCGGTTGGATAATGTGTGAAAGGGTTTGCATAGATTTACCATGAATGCCAGGCAGCTTGGCGCCCCTTCGGGCGAGCAGGAAATATACGATATTGATTTTGTCCCTCAATTACGTTACGAACATCTTAACCGGATGATTTTGGGAACGGTAGTTATCACTGTGCTTGTGGGCCTTTTTTCTATTTCCAATATTAATCATTTTGGTCCTTTTACAATCTGGGTTCCTATCGGGATTATTCTGGCCTCCAGTGGAGCGGCCTGGTATTTGTTGACCCGGCGTAATCTTTATGATGTAGCATCTTACATCTATGTTTTGGGATTGACACTGAGTCTGATTCCTTTGCTGTGGTTGGGCCCTCAGTACGCTCCTATTTTTCGGGATGTAACCCCCTTTGGTTTGATTCTGGTAGCCTCTCTGGCCGGTCTTTTGCTTTCCCCTAATGTGGCACTGGCTTTTACCGGCATTGGAATGGCGGCGATGTTTTTCTATGCATTGACCCATAATTTCAGTTCATTCGATGTTGTGGCTCTGTCGATGACCGGGATGGCTACGTTAATTGCCAATACAACGGCCGGTGGTCTTTATACCATGGCGCAGCACTCGACGCGCAGTTATTTGCGGGCTCGCGAGCGGGCAGATGAATTCTGGCGTAACAAAGAGGCTCTGCGCAAGGCTCTGGCAACGCAGGACTGGCTTAATCAACGACTGACGGAAAGTAATCAGGTCCTGGAGAAACGAGCTATCCAGTTGCAGACCAGCCGTGAAGTGGCTCAGCAGGTGACTTCAATCCTGGATCTGGAAACTTTGCTGCCTCAGGTGGTGGAGTTGATTCAGGCTCGCTTTGGTTACTATTTTGTGGGTATCTGGCTTTATTCTGAAGCGAATGATGGATTGGTATTGCGGGCCGGGGTACGTCGAGCCGGCGATCCGTTGCCGGAAGGTCCGATGGTGTTGATCCGTGATGCTGTCAGTGTGGCGATGGACGTATGGCAGACCGGTGAATATCGCATGGTTAACGATATCCGTGAAGTATCGGATTTTATGCATATCGAAGCCCTGGCGGATACTCAATCGTTGCTGGTTTTGCCGATTCGGGTAGGAGAGCGGACCAGCGGTGTTCTTGATTTACAGAGCGATGATCTGTGGGCTTTTAATGACGACGATCGGATGGTTTTTCAGAGCCTGGCCGATCAGGTCTCGATTTCGATTCATAATGCGCAGTTATATACTTCGGAATTGCGCGGCCGGCAGCTGGCTGAGACTTTGGAGAAGACCGGTCGGGCGCTTTCCAGCAGCCTTAATTTGACGGACGTGACGGGGCGGATTCTGGAGCAGCTTGATGTGGCGGTGCCCTTTGTACGCGGCTCGGTGTTGATCCAGCGAGGGGAGGTGCTCTGCATTGTCGCGCAGCGTGGATTCCCTGAAGGGATGGGAGTGAAGGAGTTCGATATCCCGATCCGTGAAGGTGATGTCTTCCAGAAGATTGTCAGCAGCCATCGGCCCGTTCTGATTCCGGATGTGGCGAGCGATCCCAGTTTTAAACAGCTTGATGGGTTGCCTTTGGATCATTCCTGGCTGGGGGTGCCGTTGATTACCAGGGATCGTGTTATCGGGATGCTTTCTTTGACCCGACGGGAGGCGGCAGCTTTCACTCAGGAAGATATCCATCTGGTGTTGGCCTTTGCCGGGCAGGCCGCCGTTGCTTTGGAAAATGCCAGTCTGTATGACCGGATCACTCGCTTCAATGAACAGTTGGAGCAGATGGTGCAGGAACGAACCGAAGAGCTGAATCGGGCTTATCGCACTCTGGAAAAGATGGATCGCAATAAGTCGGATTTTATCAATGTAGCGGCGCACGAATTGCGGACGCCGTTGACGGTGATCAAAGGGTATGCTCAGGTGCTCAACGGCAGCCCGGCCATTGCTAAAGATGATCAGCTGGCGCCGATTCTGGCGGGTATGATCTCCGGAACGGAACGGTTGCACACGATTGTCAATGGAATGTTGGATGTGGCCCGAATCGACAGCAAGTCGTTGCGATTGGCTCGCCGTGAACTTTCTTTGCCGGTGCTTTTTAAATCGTTGCAGAATGATTACCGCGCAGCGTTGCAGGAACGCAACCTGATGCTGGAAATAGAGAATATGGACTCTCTGCCCAACATTTATGCCGATCCCAATCTTTTGGGTAAAGCTTTCGAGCAATTGCTCGACAATGCGATCAAATATACGCCGGATGGGCGACGTATTTTGGTGACTGGAAGGATGGTCGATCCTGGAGATCTTGGGTCCGTGGCGCAGGGGCAGCCGCTTCCGGACGCGATGCAATATGTGCTGATTACGGTGATCGATAGCGGGATCGGAATCGATGCCGAATATCATGATTTGATCTTCGAGAAGTTCTTTCAGACCGGTGAAGTGGCGTTGCATTCGTCTGGAAAGATCAAATTCAAGGGCGGCGGCCCGGGGCTCGGTCTTGCTATTGCGAAAGGGATTGTGTTGGCGCACGGCGGGCGGATCTGGGTGGAAAGCGCGGGCCATGATGAAACGAATCTGCCCGGCAGTCGCTTTCATATCTGTCTGCCCATCGGAGAACGGGTCGATTCGCCGGCTCCGGAGCCGCGCAGTGAGAGTCACACCGCCTGATCGGGAAAAAACGACCTGAGCGATTAGCGCATCGGTTGTGCAAATAGTGGCCGAAGTGAAAAAAACGGCCTAAA
>CAZCTC010000055.1:0-53488 GCA_964501335.1 uncultured Anaerolineales bacterium
AGGGATTAGGGAGAGGGCCAGCGCGCGAAAACCATTTTCATCCTTCGGGGTGCCGCCCACGGCATGGCCTTCTGTCCTGAAAATAGCCCCAGAAAAGACTCACCACAGATCGAAGATATTGCAAATAGACACGGAGACACAGAGAAGAATTTAGAGAAAATCTCCTCTCTTCTTCTCTGTGATCTCTGCGCCTCTGTGGTGAAATCTCTGCTCTTTTTCATCCTTCAGGGTGCCGCCCCCCGCATGACCTTCTGTCCTGAAAATAGGCCTTTATGGCATGGCCCCAGCCTTGTAACGTCCCGCAAATGATCTTTTCCCGGTCAGATACGACGCACGGTGCGAAGCAGGGAAAGAGAGTTTTTTTGTTGATGTTTTGGTGCGCCTCAGAAGGCGCACCAAAACATGGCCCTTTTCCAGAGCCGCCCCGGCGGCGCAGGCTGTCTACTGTCTACTTGCCGATGTCTACTTCTCAGAAAATCTTCTATCTTCCCTCTCTGCGATCTCTGTGTGCTCTGCGGTGAAATCTCTTCTCTTTTTTATCTTAAATAAAACTGACAGGCCCCTGTCACTTTACTGTCGTTTTTCCTTCCTCAACTGACAGTGACAAACCGACAATTATCTGATATTCTCTATATAGGTAAGAATCATGCAAACCTATCATGTAGTTGTTTATGGTTCCTCGCTTTATCTGGATGGGATCACCGAAGGATTACATCTGCAATCCGGCGTGTTGGTCACCCAGGTAGCACCCCAAACTTCCGGGGCTCTGCTCTACATTCGAGCCCTGGCCCCCGATGTTGTATTGATGGAACGAACATTGGCAGATACAGAATTTGCTCTGGATCTGATGAATCTAAATATCCCGGTCATGACGATCAGCCTCGAAGACAACTATCTGACCATCTCGGTGACCCGGCACATCCCGGTCACCAGCCTGTCCGATCTTTTCCAAATCGTCCAAAATATCGCCACTGCGACTGAATCCTGGAACGATACGGACACCGACAAAATCGTCTAAATCACTCTCTCCCCCTTGCTTCGCACAGCGCGTCGCTTCTCACAACGCAAAGGCCCTTTGCGGGACGTTAAAAATAGATTTCGGTCACAAAACGTACCATGCGGATCCTGCAAATTTACATCAAGGAGGATTCCCAAAAAATCTCCCCGTCAGTCACAGTTTTACAATCAGTCTCAATCATCCGATATTCAGTTAAGGAGAATTCTATGAATTCCATTACATTGAAGCGCGCCTGGTCCCTGCTGTTGGCAATCCTGATTTCTTTAGGATCATTGCCCACCCCCCTGCCGGTCACAGCAGAACCCCTGCCGGCCGTCAAGGCCCCCGCAGCCACGATCACGGTCGACACTACCGTCGATGATACCGCCACCAACGGCAACTGTACCCTGCGGGAAGCCATCACAGCCGCCAACACCAACGCCGCCGTGGATGCCTGTACCGCCGGCACTTCCGGCATGGACACCATTACCGTTCCGGCCGGCACCTATTCGCTTTCTGCTGGAGTTTTCCCCTCAATCATTGAAGATCTATCCATCACCGGAGCCGGCAAAGGCGTAACCCTCATTGATGCCCACACCGCCTCCCGCTTCTTTACGGTCTCCAACGGCCAAACCCTGATGCTCTCCGGCCTGACCCTGGAAAGAGGAACTTCCTCTGGGGCCGGCGCCATCGAAGCCAGCTCCGCCATCCTTCACATCAACGCCTCTGAAATTCTTACCAGCACCAACACCTCGGATGATGGAGGCGCCATCAGTATGTTGCATGGCTCGGGCTACTTCACCGACACCGATTTCATCGCCAACGGCACAGTCTCCAATGTAGGCGCGATCGACGCTTCCGGCACCTGCGGAACCTTGAGCATCGTGGGTGGCCGCTTTGAGCGCAACTACGCCAACAGCGGCCACGGCGGCGCGATCTGGGAAACCTGCGCCACCACCTTTATCAGCGGCACCACCTTTATCACCAATACCGCCACCGCCTCCAACGCCGCCGGCGGCGCCCTTTATATCCCGGGCGGCACCAACATCGAAATCCACAATTCTATTTTCCAGGACAATCGAGCCGGTCGCGGCGGAGCGGTTGCCCACGTCGCCGCCGCGGTCGTGCTGAACATCGACAGCACGCAATTCATCAGCAACCAATCGCTCACCAGCAACGCCACCGGCGGCGGCGCCCTGCACCTGAATTCCGGTGCCACTGCCTGGATGACCAACACCGACTTCATCCAAAACAGCTCCGTCGACCACGGCGGCGCGATCTTCTACATCAACAGCTCCAAAACCATCACCCTCACCAATGTCGACTTCTACACCAACACCGCCGCCAACGGCGGCGGCGCCATGCGCCAGGACGGCCTGCTGAAAATGACCGGCGGCATCTTCCAGGGCAACCGCTCTACCGACGGCGCCGGCGTGGCCGGGGATAGGGTCGACCTGGACGGGGTCACCTTCAAAAACAACACCGCTACCGGTGCCAGCGGCGCCGGCCTCAACCTCGGCGGCCCAGCCATCATCAACAACTGCTCCTTCACCGGCAATGTCGCCGCCACGGTCGGAGGTGCCTTCAACACCTACAGCTCAGCCACCATCAGCAACAGCACTTTCTTCAGCAACATCGCCGGCACCGGCGGCGGTGCGGTGGAAATTTTCAACGCGCAGCCCTTGACCCTGACCAACAGCTACTTTGAAAGCAACAGCAGCCTCAAAGGCGGTGCCCTCTTCCTCGTCGGCCCCGCCACCATCGTCAATACCGACTTCTACTCCAACACCGCCACCAGCACCAGCGATTCCACGGGCGGCGGCGGCGCCATCGCAGGCGGAGCCGGCGTCACGGTCATCGACAGCGACTTCAAATACAACGCCACCAATGTCCTGGGCACCGGACTCTTCATCAACGGCGCCGTCAATGTTACCGGCGGCGTTTTTGAAGGCAACCGCGGCAACCTGGCCCATGCCCTCGGCACCGAATCCAGCGGCGCGACCATCCTCGCCATCAACGCCTCTCCCGTCACCATCTCCGGCACCCAATTCATCAGCAACACCTCGCTCGATGTCACCGCGGGCGTCTACGGGCAAAGCGCCGTAACGATCACCAATTCCTACTTTGAGCGCAACGGCGCCACCTACTGCGGCGCCGCCAAAGGCTTCCCGCTCTACATTCAAAACTCTCAGTTCATCTCCAACACCGCCTCAGGACGGGGCGACAGCTCGATCGGCGCAGCCTGCCAGGCTGTCTCAATTTCCAACTCCCTCTTCCAGGGCAACAGCTCCACCTACCGCGTCGGGGCCGTTTATATCAACGGCACGGCCACCATCACCAACTCCGACTTCATCAGCAATACCGCCGGCGATGCCGCCGGAGCGCTCTTCGTAACCGCCCCTACCACCATCTTCAACTCGACCTTCATCAGCAACACCTCAATCGGCAGCGGCGCTGGCGCCATCTGGGGCTACAGCGGTACAGGCCTGAACATTGAGAATTCTTCGTTCTACCACAATGTAGCCCGGACAAACTTCGGAGGGGCTGTCGCTTCAGAAATCCCCACCACCATCAGCAACACCACCTTCTACAGCAACTCGGCCCCCCTGGGCGGCAGCGCGGCAGGCTTCACCACCGGCGCAGTGCGCCTGGTCAACAACACCTTCTCCGACAACTATAACCCGTCAGCCGGCTACGCTACAGTGCATAATTTCGGCGCCTCGTTGACGATGATCAACAACATCGTCGCCAACAGCCTGGGCGCCGGATCGGACTGTGTAGGCACGGTCGCGGTCAACACCCGCAACCTCATCGAAGACGGCACCTGCTCCCCGGCCCTCAGCGGCGACCCGGCCCTCGACGCTCCCGAAACCACCGGTCTGGGCGGCACCCTCGTCTTCCCATTGACCGCCGGCAGCAAGGCCATCGATGCCGGCAACAAAGCCACCGCTCCGGCTGCGGATCAACGCGGCGTCAGCCGTCCCCAGGGCTGTGCGGTCGATATCGGCACCTATGAAAAGGACGCCACACCCTGCGTTGTGCCTATGCAAAATCTGGTCCTCTGGCTCGACGCCTCCGATCCCGACAACGACGGCAATTCCGCTAACAATCCGGCCGGCGGCGCCGCCCTGCCCACCTGGGTAGATAAATCCGGCAGCGGCAACGATGCCGGAACCCTGGCCGGCCAGGCCGTCGCCACCTATGTAACCGCCACCACCCAGACCATCAACCTCCACCCGGTAGTCCACTTCACCCGCACCAACGACAGCCTCGGCTCGGCCTACAACGTCCCCGGCGTCGATATCCGCGCCGCCGCCAATCCCAACCTCACCATCTTCACCATCTACCGCACCGATCTCATCTCTCCCAACATCGGCGTCTGGGGCAACGACAACGGGGCCTGGGACCGCTTCTTCCTGGCCTACTATTTCGGCATCGGCGACGGCGTCGACGACGGCCTGGCCTCACTCGGACCTGTCGGCGGCGGCGTCCTGGTGCCCAACGCCGGACAGACCAATACGGTACGCCTGATGGCCGCCCGCTATGCCTACGCCGCCACCAAAGCCTCCGCCATCTACTTCGACGGCAAGGTCATCACCCGCTTCACCGATTCCACCGATCCTTCTAATGCCCAAACCAGCCTCCGGATCGGCCTGGACGGCGACAACAGCGCCTTCTCCGGCGACATCGCCGAAGTTCTGGTCTACAACCGGGCCCTCACCGACGCTGAAGTCTGCCAGATCTCCAGCGCGCTGGGCGCCAAATACGGCCGCATTTTCGAATGCACCAACCCCGGCAGCGTCGGCACCCCCGCTCTCTGGCTCAAAGCCGATGTCGGCGTTACCGGCAGCCCCATCGTCACCGGCTGGACCGACCAGACCGGCAACAACACCTTCACCGTCAACGGCACGCCCAACATCAGCACCACGGTCAACTTCAACCCGGTCGTGACCTTCAACGGCACCAGTGATTATCTCCTCGGCAATAGCGCCATCACCTTCACCGAAGCCTTCCTGGTCGGCAAAACCTACGGCGGCCTGGGCCGCTCGTTGGCCGGCGACGGCAGCACCCCCTCGGGCTGTGGAGCCTATTTCTTCGCCAGCCTCGCCGGGAATCTCTACACCGGGGATGCCGATCCCCATTACATCAAAACCACCAGCACCGATCCCGGCGGCTATCGGGTGCTGAACAGTACCCTCAACGCCGGAACGGTCTACAGCGACAGTCGGCTGGCGGTCAACGGCGCCGCTCAACCCATCACCCCGGCCACCACCAACATCGGTCCGCTGGAACCCTTCTATCGCACACCCATCGTCGGCCTCTGCGGCAACCGCGCCCAGTACTACAACGGGACCATCGGCGAAGTCTTCGTCTACGACCGGGTGCTCACCGCCGACGAACGCCAGAAGATCGACAGCTATCTGGCAATCAAATACGGCATAACCCTCTCCTCCACCCTGAACTATGTCGACAGCACCGGCGCGACGCTCTGGGATGCCACCGCCAACGCCGGGTACTATAATGACGTGGCCGGCATCGGCTGGGACAGCACCAGCACCCTCGATCAGCGCAAGTCCATCGGCGCCGGCGCGGCCGCCTTCGTCACGATCGACAACGGCGGCGCCTTCAGCGCCAACCGCAGCTTCCTGATCTGGGGCCACAACAATATGAGTACCGACTTCAACACCATCGACGGCACCTACAACCGCATGGCCCGCATCTGGAAGGTCCAGGAAACCGGCACGGTCAATACCGTCACCCTCTCCATCTCGGCCTTCTACGGCGCCCGGTACCTCCTGGTCGATGCCGACGGCGACTTCTCCAGCGGCGCAACGGCCGTCGATCTGACCGCCGACAGCAACCTGACCGCCACCTACAACTTCACCAGCGGGCAGTTCTTCACCTTTGCCAACGATACCCCCGTCCTCGCCACCCAGGTCCAGATCCAGCCGGCCCAACCGCTGATCGACCAACTCATGACCGCCACCATCACCATCTCCAACACCGGCGGCCCGGCAACCGGCGTCCTGGTCACGATGACGGTTCCTGCCGGCATGGAAGTAGCTTCCATACCTGATCCCTGCAACCAGAACGGCAATGAAATTGTCTGCGGTCCTGTGACAATGGGTACCGGCCCCTCTGATCTCATCTATATGATCTTCTTGACCCCCACGCTTTCTGGCCCAGCCACCCTCACCACCACCACCAGCGCCGATTACGTGGCACCCACAACCATCACCACCCCCATCACCGTCATCCTTCCCACCTCCATGGCTTTCACCAAGATCGCTGAAGCTACCGCGCCGCTCCGCGTCGGGGCTGTCGTCCGCTACACCCTCCTGGTGACCAACACCGGTGGCGTCACGCAAACCAATCTGAGGATCACCGACACCCTGCCGGCCGGCGTCGTCTTTAGCACCTCGGTCCCGGTCAGCACCACCGGCCCGACTCCGCTGATCTGGCACGTCGCCTCGCTGGCCCCTGGCGCTGTCTGGCAGGCCGTCATCTCCACCACCGTAGCCCCCGGCACCAGCCAGGTCGGCGGCAACACCGCCTCCGTCAGCAGCGATCAAACCGCGCCGCTGACCAGCGGCGCCATCCTGCCGCCCGGCGGCGGCAGCGTCCTGCCCCAGGCCAATGTAAGCCTCAATCTGCGCGCCATCTATAGCCCCGGCACCCTCTCCTACATCATCACCATCTCCAACACCGGGCCGACCAGCGTCACCGGTGCCGTCGTTTCCGATACCTTCCCCACCCTCTACACCGGCATCACCTGGGGCTGTGCCGCCACCGGTGGCGCTACCTGCACCATCACCGGAACCGGAAACATCAGCGACCTCGTCAACCTGCCCGTCGGCGGCGTACTAACCTACACCACCCAGGGCGCCATGGCCCCCACGGCGCACGTCCCCAACACCGCCACCGTCACCGTGCCCGCCATGTACGACGACAATCCGGCCGACAACTCTATGATGATCTACAACGCCTACCTCGTCATCATGCCGTTGATCGCCCGCAACGCCCGGCCTTAACCCGCTTCTTTCCTCTTTTCTGAAAAACATATTCTCGGCGGCTTCAAAAAGCCGCCGAGAATATGAATAAAAACAACTCCCTCCCCCATCCAGCGCGTCGTCTCTTACCTGAAAAGCACCCGTTGCGGGACGCTAAACATGCCCACCCCCAGGTCGAAAAAAACCGTATTTTCGCGCGCTTCAGAAAGCGCGCGAAAATACAAACAAAAAAATTTCCTCCCCCCTCCAGCGCGGCGTCTCTTACCTGAAAAGCACCCGTTGCGGGACGCTACCCCTCCCTGGTCGCTTTCTTACATACTTTTATTAAATCCCTACCCAAACGTTACACCCCAATAACAAATCATCCCGTTTTACGTTTCACGTTTCAGAACCCGACAAACCTCACTTGCCATTTAAACTGCCCATGCTATGCTAATCCTGGCATTTAACACAAGCCGATGCGCTTCCGAGTCCTATCGCCTGTGAGTCCCTTGACTTATGGAGATAAGACCGTCAGGGTACAGCTGGAAACGGCTGCGCCTCCCGTATTTGGAAAGGAATTGCGTCACGGCCAGATCGTCAGCCGCGCCTTTGCGCACCGGCTGGCGTCTCCTGGCATCCCATACCACCGCAGTTCCTCTCCCCAAAAACCCGGCTTGATTACCACCAAAAACCCGGAAAACGCGAGAGACAAAAAGCCCATATTTTCGCGGGCATAAGAATGCCCGCGAAAATATAAATAAAAAAATCTCTCTGCCTGCTTCGCACCGCACGGCGCTTCTTGCCGAAAAAAGCCTCGTGCGGAACGCAATCCATAAAGTTCATCGCACACCGTGCGAAAAAAAACAAACCACCCAGGAGGTATTGAATGCAGGACCGAACCGCAGTTCGAGCCATGTTGGATCAGGCCGGTGACTTCCAAAACGAACCCCTCACCGATTTCTCCCTCCCTGAAAACGCCGCCGCCTTCACCACAGCCCTGGCCCGCGTCCGCGCCCAATTCGGCCAACCGCACCCCCTCGCCTTCGGAGACAAAGAAATCTGGACCGAAGCCACCTTCACCTCGACCAACCCCGCCCACCCCGATCAAATCGTCGGACAATTCTCCAAAGCCGACAGCGTTCTGGCCAATCAGGCCATCGAAATCGCCGCCGCCGCCTTTAAAAAATGGAGCCGCACCCCCGCCACCGAACGCGCCGCCGTCCTCTTCCGCACCGCCGCCTTGATGCGGGAACGCAAACATGAAATGAGCGCCTGGATGGTCTACGAAGTCGGCAAGAACTGGACGGAAGCCGATGCCGATACCGCCGAAGCCATTGATTTCCTGGAATATTACGCCCGCCAGATGCTCCAACTGGAACTGGTCGAGATCTATCAGGCCCCCACCGAACACAACACGCTGCACTACCTTCCGTTAGGCGTGGGCGCCGTCATCCCCCCGTGGAATTTCCCGCTTGCCATCACCGTCGGCATGAGCAGCGCCGCCATCGTCGCCGGCAACACCGTCATCCTCAAACCCGCCAGCGATTCGGCTCAGATCGCCTGGGTCTACTACACCCTCCTGCGCGAAGCCGGACTCCCGGCCGGCGTCTGCAACTTCATGACCGGCCCCGGCGCCATCGCCGGCGAAACCCTGGTCGACCATCCCCAAATCCGCTTCATCGCCTTCACCGGCTCGAAAGAAGTAGGCCTGCGGATCAACGAGCGCGCCGCTCACCATCAACCCGGTCAGCTCTGGATCAAGCGCACCGTCCTGGAAATGGGCGGCAAAGATGCCGTCGTCGTCGACGAAACCGCCGATCTGGATTCCGCCGCCCAGGGCATCATCACCGCCGCCTTCGGCTTCCAGGGACAGAAATGCTCCGCCGGCTCCCGCGCCGTCATCGTCGCCGATGTCTACGACGCCCTGCTGGAAAAAATCCTCGACCAAGCCCGTAAGATCCTGGTCATCGGCGACCCCGAACAACGCGAACACTACACCGGCCCGGTCGTCTCCAAAAGCCAGTTCCGCACCGTCCTCGATTACATCGAAGTCGGCAAAAAAGAAGGTCGGCTGATCTACGGCGGCAAAGCCCTGGAACGCGACGGCTACTTCATCGAGCCGACGATCTTCGCCGACGTCCCGCCCACTGCCCGCATCGCCCTGGAAGAGATCTTCGGACCGGTCCTCGCCATCATCAAAGCCAGAGATTGGAAAGAAGCACTGGAGATCGCCAACAACACGGAATTCGGACTCACCGGAGCCTTTTACAGCACCGTCCCCGAACGGCTGGAGACCGCCCGCCGGGAATTCCATGTCGGCAACCTCTACTTCAACCGCAACTGCACCGGAGCCAAAGTCGGCGTTCACCCCTTCGGCGGCTTCAACATGAGCGGCACCGATTCCAAAGCCGGCGGCCCGGATTACCTGCTGCTCTTCACCCAGGCCAAATCCATCGCCGAAAAAAATCTAACCCTCAATAATTAAAAAGAGCTTCGCCGCGGTCTTCGACCGCGGCAAAGCTCTTTAAAAATCCAGGGTTTCGCGCACCTGAGAAGGCGCGCGAAACCTTATAAATCAAATCTCTTCCTCATCCTGGAAAAGCGTCTGCGCCAGCGCCTGATACTCACCGATCTCCGCCTCCGTCTTGCCGCGCGCCGTCAAATAACGCTCCAGCAACGACTCCGGCGTCATCCGCTCCGGCTCCAGCCCATCCAACCGATCGCGCGCCGTCCGCGCCACCTCCCGGTTGATCTGCGCAAAAAAGGCCTCCTTCAAAAAGGGCATCAACGCCGCATCGCGCAGCAACGGCTCCTGCTCCGGCCGCAACTGCACCACCAGCCGCACCACCGCCCCCTTGATCGCATCCCGGTCCAGCTCCAGCATCTGCTGGACCATCCGCAGCGGATTCTCGATCTCCTGCACATCCACCCGAATCGTCCGGAAGGGCCGCGCCGGCAGTTTCACAAACTTCCACTCCGCCTTGCCCCGCTGCACTTCTACCCAGACAAAGCCCTTCGGCTGCTTCTCCTCGCCGAAATCCACCCGCTCCAGACTGCCCGGATAGATCACCGGCGGATCGTTGGTCGGATTGAGGTTCTGATGCTGATGGATATGCCCCAGCGCCACATAATCCCACCGGGAATCGACCAGCGCCGAGATCGGCAAGGTCACATCCCGCCCCACCATAATATTCCGCTCGCTGCCCCAATGGGCGTTCTGGACCGAAAAATGCCCCGCCACCACCGTCGGCGCCTCCGGATCAAGCCGCCCCGCCAGTTGATTCAACAGATCCACCATCAACCCGGCCAGCGTCTGATCCAGCTCCTCGCTCCCCATCTTCCGGAACTGGTCCTGAGTCAACAGCCGCTGCCGCACCGGATAAGGCAAAGCAAGCACCTGCAACAGACCGTGCCGGGTAGGCAAGCGCAGCAGATCCGGTTTACGCACCGAAATGACATAAGGGACCGCCAGCGTATCGAAAATATCGACACTGGAAGCCCGGGAATCCATCGAGGGAATATCGTGATTGCCCACCAGCAACACAGTAGGGATGGCGGCCTCAGAAAGGCGCCGCAGCCGGCGGGCAAACTCCCGCTGGTGCGTGGGATCGGGATCGCGGGTCCGGAAAGCATCCCCGGCAAAGATCACCGCATCGGCCTGCTCCGCCAGGGCATAATCGACCACATCGTCCAGCCGGCGCAGAAAATCGACCACACGCAGATTCAGGCCGGTCTCCGGGTCCAACCGTCCATAATTTTCCATGCCGATATGTAAATCGGCAAAATGCAACACCCGAATCGACTCAGCCATAATAAATAGTCACCCCTACAAAAATACATCCGATGTAGGAGCGGGGTCACCCCGCCCGGCCACCGAAAAATCAAACTTCCCCAAACGGAAGAAAATCCCTTACCTCAAAACTCCTCTCTTCCCTCTCTGTGCTCTCTGCGCCTCTGTGGTGAAATCCCTTCTCTTTTTCATCCTTCGGGGTGCCGCCCCATATACCATCCCGCACAAGGCCTTTTCCCCGTAAGATCCGCCACGCGGGACGGAGGGAGAGAGTTTTTTTGTTTATGTTTGGGTGCGCCTCAGAAGGCGCACCCAAACATAGCCTTTTCCAGAACCGTCCCGGCGACATTCTCTTCCCCCTCTCCCGCGCGCGGGAGAGGGGGCTAGGGGGTGAGGGATGACGCACCCAAACATACCCTTTTCCAGAGCCGTCCAGCCTTCCGTTCTTCCAATCTTCCGTTCTTCCAATCTTCCGTTCTTCCAGTCTTCCGGTCTTCCAGCCTTCCAGTCTTCCTATGCCTGCTCCGCCGCGGCGATCTTCTCCAGCCGGCGGGCATGGCGACCGTGCGCAAACGCCGTCGTCAGGAAAGCCTCGACGATATCCACCGCTTCGCCCTGGCCGATCACCCGGGCCCCCATACAGAGAATATTGGCGTCATTGTGCGCCCGCGCCATCTTGGCCATATAGGCATCGGTACACAACGCCGCCCGCGCCCCATGGACTTTGTTGGCGGCGATGGAAACGCCGATCCCCGTCCCGCAGATCACAATCCCCAGCTCCTGCTGACCGGAAACCACCGCCCGCGCTACACCGATCGCATAATCGGGGTAATCCACCGATTCGGTCGCCGAATAGGTCCCCTGATCGTAAACTTCATGGTCGTTGTCCTGCAAATATTGACGCACGGCCTCTTTCAATTCAAAACCCGCATGGTCGGAACCAATGATAATCCGCATCTTCAATCTCCTTTCGACAAAGGGGGAATTAATATTTTCGCGCGCCCCTTCTGTAACCTGTACGGAAAGCCCGGAAAATCTGGAAGAAAAAGCCTCTGTTTTGGCATGCTTTCCAAAACCCGGGAAAACACAAACAAAAAACTCCCATCTGTGCGGCGAGCCTGGAAAACTTTGGAAGAAAAAAGCCTATGTTTTGGCGGGCTTTCTAAAGCCCGCCAAAACATAAACAAAAAAACTCTCTCCCCCCCTCCAGCGCGTCCGCTTTTTACCAGGCAAAAACCATTTGCGGGACGCTAAAAAATCCCCTACAGACGTGGCAAGACGATGCCGCGCTGGCCCTGATATTTACCGTTCTTATCGGCATAAGAGACCTCACAGGGGCCGTCCCCTTCAAAGAAAAGCACCTGCGCGATCCCCTCATTGCCGTAGATCATCGCCGGCATCGGCGTCGTATTGCTGATCTCAATCGTAATAAACCCCTCCCAACCCGGCTCCAGAGGGGTAAAATTCGTCACAATTCCACAATTGTGAACAAAGATGCCGGCTTCCAAAGCGAAGTTCCCAGCCTCCGGAACTGTAAGACAGTAAACGTCATGCTCGCCGGGAACATCTCTCACAGCAACGACTTTATGGTTACGAGTTCCCTTCACCCCCTTGAATTCCCGAATCACTTCGGGAAAACGTCTGAAAACAGAACGATCACATTCCAACAAACGCGCCGCTCCACGAATTGAACCGGTAGCATCCAATGCAGCTCGTACAACTTCAGCCGTGATTTCACTTCGAGTACGTGCCTGCCGCATAATCTCCCGCTGCCGATCATGCCGCGCCGCATCAGCCTGACTCCACATAGTCTTGGAACGTTCGCTTTGCATTTCCCTGGCTTCAGGATGTTCCGACCAATACTTCTTCAATCGCTCACTTTGAGCCTGTTGTTCTTCTTCAGAAGCCCAACGTTCACGTCGTTTAGCGATAAGCCCGGCACGTACTTCCTCATATTCCGGATTATTCCAAAACTGGGTAGCTCTTTCCTGTTGAACAGCACGGAAATTTTCTACCCATGCAGGATCTTCACTCAATCGCTTAAAAGCATCCCGAATCGCTTCACTATGAGCTTCTGGATCGAAATCCTCACCGTAATTTTCCTGATTGTGAAGACGGATATGTTCAGAAACGGCTAAACGCTCGATATTCCAGGGCATATTATTGACCCGATTATGATCTCTGTGATGCCGATGCGTATCCGGTTGATCTTCGTAGACTTTCCAGCGTAGATTCCATTCGTCCGCCAACCGATGCGTGGGATAAAGATGCCCATTCAAAGGTTGATATACCATCTCATAGCCTCGGAAAAGCTCACGATAAAGAGGCATCAACGAATCATTGGGCCGCAACTCCGCCGCCGGCACCATTCGCCCATCTCGAGTTAAAATTAAGTGATCAGGAGTACAATGTACCGAAACCCCGTTATCCAGTTCCAGTTCCAGCAGAGAATCCCGCCCCACATAACGAGGCGCATCCAACAACGTCACAATAATCCGCCCCAAAGGCCCCAAACTATATCCCCAGAACTGTTCTCCTGCCTCAGCCCGTCGAGCCATTTCCTCCAGGGAAGGAGAGGTGCCATCCACCAAAGCAACCCGGGTATCACCCTGGAAACATCGTGCATAGGTGGACTTTCCGAGCACTATTCCCAGCACATCCGGCGGCATTTTAAAATACTCGACGCTGCGGGCCAGGGCGAAGGAGTTCGGCGGGATGATACAGATATCGCCCTGATAATCGACCATCGCCCGGGTATCCACATGCTTGGGATCGACCACGGCCAGGTTCCCGACCCCCGGCGTGAAAACCTTGAACTCATCCGCCACGCGGATATCGTACCCGTAAGAGGAGAGACCGAACGAAATCTTCCCGTCGCGCACCTGCCGCTCGACGAAAGGATCGATCATCCCCTGCAGGGCCATCCGGCGAATCCAGCTATCCGGCTTCAACCCCATACCTACATCCGCTCCGGGGCATCCATGCCCATCAAATGCAGCACCCGCGCCAGTACCCCCTGTGCCGACCGGGCCAGCATCAACCGGGTCCGCGTCAACCCGGCATCCGCCGGATCCGACGAGACCACCCGACAGTCGCGGTAGAAGGCATGGAACAACGAAGCCAGCTCGGTCGCATAGCCCGTCAAATGGTGCGGCGCCAGCTGTCCCGCCGCCAGCGTAATCACCTCAGGCAACGCCAGCATCTTGCGGATCAAGGCCAGCTCGCTGGGATGGACCAGCAGCGCCGGATCGCCCATCGATTGCGGGTCCCAGCCCTGCTCGCCGGCATGACGCAGCACCCCGGCAATCCGGGTGTGCGCATACTGCACATAATAAACCGGGTTGCGATCCGATTGCTCCTTCACCAGATCCAGGTCGAAATCGATCCGGGAATCGGCCGAGCGCGTCAGCATCATAAAGCGGATGGGATCGGGCCCCACTTCATCCACCAGCTCGCGCAGCGTGACAAACTGCCCCGAGCTCTTGGACATCCGCACGATCTCACCGTTGCGCAAAAGCGTAACCAGTTGATAGAGGATCAGGCTCAACCGATCGGAATCGAGCCCCTGAGCCCGCGCCGCCGCCAGCACCCGCTCCACATCGCCGTGGTGATCCGCGCCCCAGATATAAACCGCCCGATCGAAGCCCCGCGTAACCAGCTTATCCCACAGGTAAACGGCATCGGAAGCCAGATAGGTCGGCCGATCCTCGGGATCGGGCACCACCCGCGGCGAACGCACCAGCACGGCATCCTTCTCCAGCTCCGGCACATGCAGCCAGGTCGCGTCATCGTGCTCGGCCAGCGCCCCGGCAGCCGACAGCCGCTCCATCATCGGATCGAAGAGCCCCCGCTCGTACAACCAGCGTTCGTGATACCAGCTGTCGAAACGGATCCGCAGCGCCTCCAGATCGGTCTTGATCCCTTCCAGCATCCGATCGATCCCCCAGCGTGTCAGCGCCTTGACAGTCTCAGCTCGCTCCATCTCCAAATAACTGCGCCCTGCTTCCGCCGCCAGCCGCTGCGCCAGATCGGTCACATAGGCGCCGGGATAACCGTTTTCCGGGAAAGGGATCTCCGCCCCCAGTTGATCGGCATAGCGCGACAGGATGCTCTCACCGAAAGCGCGCACCTTGGAGCCGGCATCGTTGATATAATATTCCCGCTCCACCGTATAGCCCGCGGCTTGCAACACGGCCGCAATCGCATCGCCCAACACCGCATTGCGGGTCGAGCCCACCGTCAGCGGCCCGGTCGGATTGGCGCTCACAAATTCCACCTGGATCCGCTTGCCGGCCCCCAGAGCCACCTGGCCCCAGTTCTCGCCCGCCGCCAGGATCACCGGCACCTGCTCCGCCAGCCACGCCTCGCTCAAAGCAAAGTTCAAATAACCCGGCGCCGCCACATCCACCTTCGCCACAAAATCGGCCTGCGGCAGATGGGCCAGCACCGCCTGAGCGATTTGCAGGGGGGCCCGCTTTAAAAGGCGGGCCAGCCCCATGCAAACCGGCGAACTATAATCCCCGTGCGCTTCGTGCCGGCTGGGCTCCACCGGAATGGGATCGGGGATCTCAAACGCCGGCAACGCCCCCGCCGCCTGGACAGACTCCAGTCCCGCCCGTACCAGGGCGGCGATCCGGTCGCGTAACGTCACGGTTTCCATCATGATTAGGCCTTCCCTGCGCTACCGAAAGCGTCGATCCGCCCCTCGACGACAGCCTGCATCAGCGGGAGCACGGGTCCGAGAATGTGGCGAGGATCGATCTCGTTCGGTTTCTCGGCCAGGGTCTTGCGCAGCCCCTGAGTAAAGGCATTGCGGATCTCGGTATCGATGTTGATCTTGCTGATGCCCATCTTCACCGCTTCGGCAATCTGGTCGTCGGGAATGCCCGTGCCGCCATGCAACACCAACGGGATCGAGACCTTGTCGCGGATCGACTGCAACCGGTCCAGAGCCAGCTTGGGGGTGCCTTTGTAGAAGCCGTGCGCATTGCCGATGGAAACCGCCAGATAGTCGCAGCCGCTCAACTTAACGAACTCAGCCGCTTCATCGGGATCCGTCATAAAGGCCTCGCGGTCGGTCACCACGACATGCTCTTCCGTACCGCCGATGCGTCCCAATTCGGCTTCCACCGGAACGCCCATCGCATGGGCCGCTTCCACCACTTTGCGGGTCGCCGCGACGTTTTCGTCAAAAGGCAGCTTGGAGGCGTCGATCATGATCGAGGTAAAGCCGGCGCGCAGACACTGCATCGCCACCTCGAAGCTTGGACCGTGGTCCAGGTGAATGGCGGCCGGAATGGAAGAGAGCTGAGCGTGCTTCTGCACAATCATCGGCAGATAATCCATCCCGGCGTACTTGATCGCGCCGGCGGAAATCTGAATCAGAACTGGAGAGCGCTTGGCTTCCGCCGCATTGAAAATGGCGTGGGTGATTTCGAGGTTGTTGGTGTTGAACGCGCCGACGGCATATCCGCCCTTGTAAGCGTCCAGGAGCAACTGCTTGCTGGTGACTAACATAATGAGCCCTTTCCTTGAGTAGATAATCTAACGACAAACCCGACCCCTAGTGATACCCTTTTTTAGCAAAAAGTCAAACGGGAAACCGATATTTTGAGTTTCACTTCGAGCCCCAGCCCCGGCACTATTAGGGTACTAATATACTCATATACTTTCAGATTCCCTTATATAAAAACCTCATATATAATCTAATTAAGACCCTTAAAATGATCGAGGTCAACATGGAAAACAGATTTTTATCCGCTGATTATCAGGCAATTTTCAATGCTATCCATGATGCCATCTTCATCCACGATATTTCCTCTGGTGCAATTCTAGACGTCAATACCCGCATGTGCGAACTGTATGAATGTACTTACGAGGAAACCCTGGGTGCGAATGCCAGTGATTTTAGTGTTAACATTCCTCCTTATACAGTGGAAGAATCTACCAAATGGATTCAAAAAGCAATTACAGCAGGTCCTCAAACTTTTGAATGGTATGCTCAAAAACGCTCAGGCGTACCTTTTTGGGTTGAGGTTACCCTTAAGCCTGTTACATTAGAAAAAAAGGCCTGTTTGATGGCGCTTGTTCACGACATTACTGAACGTAAACAACTAGAAACGTTGGTGGCAACCCAGGTGCAAGAACGCACCACAGAAATGTTAGCCTGGCGCCGACGTTACGAACAGTTAAGTGAATTATCAGGCATGATCACTTACGAATACAATCCAGCTACAGGGGCCTTATCTTGGGGAAAAAGCATTTCTCGGATTTTGGGCTATGCCTGGGAAGAAACCGATGGAACTGCACAGCAATGGATTGATTGGATTCATCCGGATGATCGAGACCATGCACTTCAACAATTAGAAGTTGCAGAGAAAACCTTGAATAATTACGATGTCGGTTATCGCCTCCGTCATAAAAATGGTAATTATATTTATGTCCGCGATCGTGGTTTTTTTCTGCTCGATGAGGCCGGGGAAAAGGCGCTGGAAATGATTGGATTGGTAACAGATGTTACAGAATCGAAATTAGCGGAAGAATCATTACGAGAAAGCGAATCGCGTTTTAAAGGTTTGATTAAACAATCTCCCTTCGCTACTGAAATCTACGCCCTGGATGGAATGATGATTGAAGTCAATCCAGCCTGGGAAGAACTTTATCAAACTCAAGCTGAAAATGCCGTAGGAAAGTTCAATATCCTTGAGGATAAGCAGGCTAAAGCATTAGGATTGCCACAGATTATCCAACGGGTTTTTGCAGGTGAATATGTAAAGACCAGTGAATTTCAATTCGTCCCAGGACAAAGTGGACATCTGGGACGAGCACGATGGTTGATCGGGAATTTTTACCCCTTAAGGAATGATAAAGGCGAAGTCATTAATGTAGTTTCCAATGAAATCGATATTACAGATCGTAAAGAAATGGAATTGGAACGGGAACGCCTGCAACAAGAGATTATCAATGCACAACAACGGGCCCTAAAAGAATTAGCCACTCCTATCATTCCCGTTTTTGATCAAATTATTGTTATGCCGTTGGTGGGTAGCATTGATTCTTTACGTGCCAAAGATCTAATGCGGGTTATGCTGGAAGGCATTAACCACTATCGAGCAAAAATTGTTATTATGGATATAACCGGAGTTCCGCTTCTGGATAGTGGCGTGGCCAACCATTTAAATAAAACAATTCGAGCCGCCCAATTAAAAGGCGCTCGAACAATTATCACAGGGATTTCTGATGCTGTCGCCGAAACTATTGTAGATCTGGGAATCGATTGGTCGGAAATTGAAACTTTAAGTGATCTTCAGACGGGTTTGACCACCGCGTTGACTTCCTTGGGGTTTAAATTGGGCCGCTAATTACAACAGCACGGGTCGAATATTAGAACAAACTCCTGATCTAAACCAAACCGTAAGAACCAGAAACACGAGTTGCAACGCACTCCGTTTTCGCAAGTGCGTTGCAACTTAAAAGATCCCTCTTTTCCAAAGTGAATCCTCAACCCTCCGTCTGCCCGGCCTCCGCGATCATTTCCAGACGTTCAAAAACCGCCCGGGCCTCCTGGAACAGCGTGGCAGCCCGCTCTTTATTCCCCTGCTTTGCCAGATAGCGCGCCCAATCGCGCAACGCGCGGGCCCGCTCCGCCTCCGCCCCGATCTCCGCAAAGATCCGTAGGCTCTCCGCATAACAGGCCGCCGGATCGTTGAACAAAGGAGCCCCCGCATCTCCAGGAACCCGTCCCAAATCTCCAACCGACAGACCGCAATTCCCCAAAACGCGCCAGGCCTGAGCAATGAATTCCTTGTTGCCGGCCGCCTGCCCCAACGTCAACGCCTGCCGGGCCTCCGCCAGAGCCTCTTCGATTCTTCCCTGCCCCAAACAGGCCTCCG
This sequence comes from uncultured Anaerolineales bacterium, assembly GCA_964501335.1. Taxonomy (GTDB): domain Bacteria; phylum Chloroflexota; class Anaerolineae; order B4-G1; family SLSP01; genus CAZCTC01. The sequence goes on from CAZCTC010000055.1 coordinate 18,673, forward strand.
CCAGAAACCGATGGGTCTCTGAAAGGGCAAACCAGGTTCCCCTCCCTACCAGTTCAAGCACCCGCCGCAAATCCATCTCGGCGGCCGCATAGTCCTTCAACCCCACCCGGGCCCCGCCCAGGTTGTTAAGGCAAAGGCGCTCGCTGGCCTGAGAGCCGATCTCCCGGTTAATCCGCAGCGCCTCTTGATACCGTTGCACCGCCGCCGCGTAGTCGCCCCGCAGCCGCGCCGTCTCCCCCAGATTGTTGAGCATCATCCCGACCGACTGCCGGTCGCCCAGCTCCCGGAAAAGCGCCAGCGCCTGCTCCCGATATTGATCGGCCTGAGCAAATCGCCCCAACGCCACATAGGCCGCCCCCAACAGATTCAAATTGTTGACCCGCCAGTTGCGCGCCTGAAATTCCGACAATCCCTCACACAAAGCCAGCGACTGCTCAGCCAATGAAATCGCCGTCGCCGCCTCTCCCAAACGATAATACGACCAGCCTTTGCGCCGCAGTGCATTGGATAGCTCAACCTGCGCCGCTTCATTTCCATGCTGCACCAGCGCCATCCGGGCATTCATCTCGGCATTTTCAGCATCCTCTAACGCCAGCCGATGGTTTCCCATACTGCTGTGGACCACTGCCAGCTCATTCCAGGTCTGCGCCAGCATCAACTCATCGCCCAAAGACTCAGCCAGCGCACGCATCGGGGCAAAGACCTCCAAAGCTTCCGTATACCGCGCCCGCAGACGCAGCGCCCGCCCCAACCCCTTATACCAATCCAGCTTCCAGGCATCCGGAATCGAGAATTTCTGCGCGATCTCCAGAGCCTTCTGATAATAACTGATGGCCGTCTCAGGCATATAAGCGCCGGCAGCCTGCTTCGCCGCCCGACCGTACCATTCCGCCGCCGCCAGCAGATCGCCGGCCCGCTCGGAATGTTCGGCGATCAATCCCGCATACTCATCCCCCCGCTCGCCGCTCTTTTCAATCAACCAGGTCGCCGCCCGGGCATGATAGATACGCCGCTCCCGCTTGAGCACCGTCTCATAGGTCACTTCCTGCAACAGCGCATGTTTGAACAGATATTCACCCGTGTCGCGGAAAGTAGAAGCATCACGATCGAAAACCAGCTCGCGGCTCCGCAGGGTCTCCAACACATCCTGAAGCCGGGGATTCATCGGCTCAGGCAGCGATTGCCCCAAAAATTCCACCGCATTGTCCCAAAAAACCCGCCCCACCACCGCGGCCCGCTGCAAGAACTCCCGTTCCACCGGGGAAAGCTCATCCAACCGCGCCTGCAACACCCCCGTCAATGTCGGCGGGACGCGCAACGCCGAAAGCCGGTTCAACTCCACCTGCCAGCGAGATTCGCCCGGCACAATCACCGCCTGATCGATCAACATCTTGATAAATTCTTCCACATAGAAGGGATTGCCTTCCGCGCTCTTGACCACCAGATCGCGCAAAGCCGCCGGAATCTCCGGCACCTTCTGCAAAATCTCTTCGACCAGCTGACAGCTCTCCGCCTCAGAAAGCGGCCCCAGATCCAACCGCTGATCCGCCGTCCAGGCCACCCGCCGCTCAAAAAGGGAAGGCCGCGTCAGCCCCATCACCAGAATCGGCAACGTTCCTCCATGCTTGCGCAGGTAAGCCAGAATCTCCATCGAACCGTCATCCGCCCAATGCAAATCATCCAACAGAAAAATCACCGGCCGGCTGGATGCCTGGAAGAACTGCAACAGATAATGCAACGCCCGGTTGTGAATCTGTTGAGGATCATCCAGAATGCCGTGAAGATAGGGACTGTGCGAATAATCCAACCCGATCAGCTGTCCGATAAAGTGAGATTTCATCACCGCTTCCGGATCGCCGACCAGCCACCCAACCACCCCCCGTTCCAGCTTCTGACAGGCCGTCGCGAGAGGATCGTTGTCGGAGATCTCCAACCGGCGCACCACCATCTCCCGCATAAAAGAATAGGGCAAATTCATCAAGGATTCGTTGGCCCGGGCTTTAAAAATAATGACCGGTTCAGGAAATTGGTCCAGCCAGTGCTCAAACTCATACAGCAGGCGACTTTTACCCACGCCGGCCTCGCCCACCACCAACACCATATGCATTTCAGAATAATCAACAATCCGCCGCACCGCCGCCTGCAACTGCTGCAATTCTCCGGTGCGGCCGATCATCCGGGTATCGATCCCCTCCACACCCCGGCGATGCAGTCGGAAGGCGCGCGGTTTGGCCCTCAACACCACATAAGTCTGTACCGGCTCCGCCTTGCCCTTAACCGTCAACAGCGGCTGCGTCTGCAATTCAAAAGCGCCGCGCACCTGCCGGTAAGTATCCAGCGAAATGAGAATCCCGCCGATCGGGGCGGCATGCTCCAGGCGCGAAGCCAGATTCACCGTATCCCCCATGGCCGTATACTCCCCCATACTGCCGACCGACCCCAGAATCACCGCACCGGTATGGATTCCAATCCGCATGGCCAGCGAGATCCCGTGTTCACGTCGAAAAGCCAGCAGCTCCGATTGCATGGCCAGAGCCGCATAGATCGCCCGCTCCGGATCGTCTTCCCGAGCCGTCGGAATGCCGAAAAGCGCCATCACCGCATCGCCGATATGCTTATCGATCACCCCACCCTGCGCCAGGATGGCCGCATCCAGTTTGGCCCACAGCGCATTCATCCGATCGAGCACCTCTTCGGCATCCAGCTTCTCAGACATCGCCGTAAACCCGGAAACATCGGCAAAAAGCACCGTCACCTGTTTGCGTTGTTCCGTACGGCTGTGCGGTTCACTGGCCCTCAACGCAGCCAGCTTCTCACGGATCGGCGCCAGCATCGCCTCGACCAAATCATCGCCCAGGGTGGCCCGCTGCATTTCCAATGCCGCAATGCCCTGCTCCAGCTTTTCGATTTCGGTCATAAGGTTAACCTCGCTTCGTCTGCTGCAATGCCCACTCAGCTTTGCTGAATTTGGGAGGCTGATAAGTCTCAAACTGCTGCAACAATCCCTCCGGCGTTTCATCCACCAACAACAACGAACGCCCCGCCGGTTGGATAAATTGCTGCGTCACCGCCACATCGACAAATTCGACCAGCCGATCGTAATAGTGAGCCACATTGAGCAATCCACAAGGCTTATGATGAAGATCCAGCTGCGCCCAGGTAAGCACCTCGAAAATCTCCTCAAATGTGCCGAAGCCCCCCGGCAAAGCGATAAAAGCATCGCCCAGCTCCGCCATCATCGCCTTCCGTTCGTGCATCGTCTCCACCACATGGAGATTGGCCAGCCGCGTCAACGCCACTTCCCAGGGAATCATCATCTTAGGGATGACACCGATCACTTCGCCGCCGGCATCCAGCACAGCCTGCGCCACCTGTCCCATAATACCTACGCTACCGCCGCCGTAAACCAGGCCGATATTCCGCTCCGCCAGCAAACGCCCCAAAGCCTGAGCCACCCGACCGTACTCCGGATCGCTCCCCGGGCTTGACCCGCAATAGACACAAATGCGCTTCATTGAAACCTCGAATTAAAAATGATTCGAGTTCAAGTATACCCACCTCTCTAAAAGAGTCCAACAGAAAATCCCCCGGCTAACCTTTTAGCGTCCCGCAAAAGGCTTTTGTTCGGTTGAAGCAACGCGCTGGATGGGGAGAGAGTTTTTTTGTTTGTATTTTTGCGCACATGAGAATGCGCGCAAAAATACGGGCTTTTTCCCCACTTTTCCGGGGTAAAACCGCACAGGTCAAAAGTTTTTCTGTTTACGTTTGCGCGCAAACAAGGATTTTTTCTCTGCGCCCTCGGCGCCTCTGCGGTAAAATCTGCGTAAATTATGCGGTACTGCGTTTTTTCTTCTCCTGTGTTTCGGGCTACCGCCACAAATCGCCCAAACATTGACTATCAGAAGGGTTATGCTACACTGCCGATATACAGTTAAAACCATTCAAACCGCGCGAGGGAGATGATCCAATGGCCATGATCTTTAACGACCTCTCTTCCAAAGCCCTGGAAAAAGTCATCGACGACAACCTCATCGAAAAATCGCTCAGCTTCCCCCGCTTCTTTGGCGGAGAGACTTACGGCCCGAATCCCATCTGGTTTGTCACCGGCCCATCCATGCCCACCAACAACGGCATCGCCCAGGCCGTCTTTTCCCATTCCACCCTCAACGACGACGTGGCCGCCGCCATCGAACCCTTCCGACAACGGCGACTCCCCCTGGTCTGGTGGGTCGGCCCGAACAGTTACCCCGCCGACATGGGCCAGACCTTGCAGCAATTCGGCTTCACCCATAACCGTGATATGATCGGCATGGCCGCTCCTTTAAAAGAACTGGGAGAAAACAACCCATTGCCCGATCTGCCCCTGCAATTCGAACGGGTTGAAGACAAAGAGGCGCTGAAATTCTGGTACGAAATCACTCTGCAATGCTTCCCCGGCACCTACAGCCAGGCCTATCTGGATTCCCTGGCCGAAATCAGCCTGCGCCCCGACGCCGATTGGATTCACTACATCGCCCGCTATCAGGGTACCGTCATCGCCTCCAGCTCACTCCAACTGGGAGCCGGCGTGGCCGGACTCTACAATCTGGGAACCATCCCCGACTGGCGCCAGCGAGGGGTGGGAGTCTGGATGACCCTCAAAACCTACGCCGAATCCTATGCCATGGGCTATCAGGTGGGAACCCTGCAAAGCACCTATCCCAATGCCCTGCGGCTTTATCATCGCCTCGGATTTGAAATCTACTGCAAAATCGGCATCTACCGCCACGGCCCCTGGTAGAAAAGTAAAAGTTCATATTTTCGGCGGCTTCAGAAAGCCGCCGAAAATATGAAAAAACATCCCCCCGTCCAACGCAGCGCATCCTGCCAGACAAAAACCTTCTGCGGGACGCTAAATATGCCCACCGAACAGGTCGAAAAAAAGCCCGTGTTTTTGCACGCATCAGAATGCGCGCAAAAACACAAATAAAAAACATCCTCCCCCCGTCCAGCGCGTCGCTTCCCACTGAACCAAAACCCTTTGCGGGACGCTAAGAACAGATGGATTTCAAGCAATCCGTAATTTTCCGCAACCATCACAATCCAATTACGTATTACAAAATCAGGGCTTTGAGTTAAAATTAGCGCAGGCTATTAAAAGAGAGGCATCCTGTGAAAAGACATCATAAAAAACCTGAATTGATCGGTCCCTGGCGAAATATCCATACCGCTATCTGGTTGATCGGACTTGCTTACATCGCCCTGTATGGCCGATGGTGGCCCGGCATTTTAATCCTGATCGGCATCAGCCTGATCCTTGAAGCAATCCTGATGCAATATAAACCTGAGGCCTTTGAACAACCCGAAAGACCGCCCTTCGCCCCGGCACCGGCGGCGCCGCCCTCCTATTCAACACCCGCGCCGACGCCGGCCGCACCCGTTCGAGAACACCGGCTGGAACTCCTGCCGCTGGCCTGCCCTCACTGTGGCGCGCCCGTTCGCCACAATGACATCAAATGGACCGGCCCTCAATCCGCAGAATGCACCTACTGCGGATCGAACCTCCCGATGAAATCGGGATAACAACATTTTTGACAAAAAACATGATTGCGGCGGCTCTAGAAAGCCGCCGCAATCATAAATAAAAAAAATCCCTCTCTCCCCCTATCCAATGCAGCGTATCCTGCCAGACAAAAACCTTCTGCGGGATGCTAACCATACCCTCCCAACAGGTCAAAAAAGCGACCTATGCGCTTAGTCTGGAAAAAAAGCTCATATTTTCGGCGGCTTTCTGAAGCCGCTGAAAATATTAAAAAAACAACTCTCCCTGCCTTCCAGCGCGGCGCATCCTGCCAGACAAAAACCTTCTGCGGGACGCCAAACATACCACCTGAATGAGCAACCCGCGTTACAATAAGCACACACAGAATCACCGCCATAAAATTTCAGTCAGGAGGTAAAAATCCCATGCCTCAACCATGCACCCATCTGGATCAAATCAAAGAAGTCACCCCCTCAGGAAAAGGTTGCCAGGAATGCCTCGCCATGGGCGACAGCTGGGTCCATCTACGCATCTGCAAAACCTGCGGCCATGTCGGCTGCTGCGACGAATCGAAAAACAAACATGCCACCCGCCATTTCCACGAAACCGGCCATCCCATCATCGGCGCCTTCGATCCTGGAGAAGACTGGCTCTGGTGTTACGTCGACGAAACCTACGTCGATCCACCGCCCGCTGAAAAATAACACCGGTACGATTAGCCCAAAAATCTGAAAAAGCCTGTGTTTGGGCGCACTTCAAAAAGTGCGCCCAAACATAAATAGAAAACATCTCAGGGCCCTCGGGGTGAATCCTACGGCATCAGCCCCGACAACAGAACAACCGCCGGCCCCAACGTATCACACGCTCCCGATAACGCCCCACAATCTCTTTTCCCACCAGCAGACACCCCACCCAAAAGGTCAACTCCCCCACAGCCAGCAAGGCCGGAACCAGAACCAACCGGATCGTCCCCGGCAAATCAAGAAAGGGCAACCCCAAAAGTGCCAGATAAGGCAGCCCCGAAAAGATGACCAGAAAGGCGCCCAACCACTTTCCCAAACCGGAACGGGATGAAGGAACCTCAGCGATCGCCCCTCCGAAAAAACGGCGCATCAACCGCCCGTAATGATCCAGCATCAACCGATCCGCCGCCGCCGGCCAGACCGCATTCAGCGCGGCAAAAACCCGCGAAACCGCCCCGCCCATCATGGCAAAGCGCTTGCCTCGCTCGACCGTCTGCAAAAGCTCGTGGGTCACCTGCTCCATCGGAGAGATCGTCACCCCCATCTGCCGCCACAATGGATGAAAGGGCCGCTCGGCCGCCGTATCGGTCGGATTCGGACCAAACCAGGCCACCCGGGCCGGGCTGCCGGTCAAACGCAGCTCCCGGTTCATCGCCTCAGCAAAAGAAGTCATCGCCGCCCGGGTCGCCACATCCACACTGTAATAAGGGAAAGCCAGCCGGCCATCCCCAAAACCGCCCACATGCAGGATCGTCCCGCCGCTCTCCGTCAACGCCGGCAGGAAAAGCTGAGTCAACAGCACCGCCCCCTTCAAATTGATATCCACCAGCGCCTGAATTTCCGCCGGGGAGTGCTCGCTCAACAATTTCCGCACATCCATCCCCGCCGCATTGATCACCACATCGACCCGGCCGTATTCTGCCAGAACGCGATCGCGTAGAGACTCGATCGACCCGGCCTCCGTCACATCGACCGGAACCGCCAAAACCTCGGGCAGCAAAGCCGCGGCCACCCGGGACAGCATCTCAACATTGCGACCGGCTATGACCAGCCGGCCACCTCGCGCCGCCACCGCCGCCGTCACCGCGCCGCCCAATCCACCCGTTGCGCCGACCACCACCACAACCTTCCCCATCCACCATGATTGTTGCTTCATTTCCCAACTCCTCAAGGACAGAACCCCGACACAAATTCCATTTTTCACACCCTCACGGCTCCAGACCTTGCCGTATCACCGTCAAAGCAAACTCCAACACTTCACGGCTTCGCACCCCCACCGGATCGATCATCCGCAACTCCAAAACCCCTTCATACAGCGCCGCAAAAACCGTCGCCGTCATCTGAGGATCTACCGGGCGCAGCTCCCCGCGCTCCATCCCCTGCTGCAACATAGTCGATAAAATCCCCTGATAGGCCGGCATGTGAGACTGAATGCGCAGCCGAATGCGCTCATCATGGACCGCCAGCCGGTACAATTCATAAGTTACCGGCAAAAGCTGCTCCGCATCCGGCAAAGCATCGACCATAAAACGCCGCAAACGCTCCCAAACGCCCTCCCGGCTCTCCAGAAGCAGCTGTAACCCGGCCAGATCCCGGTCAATGACCTCTTCCATCAGCGCCATCACCATCTCATCTTTGCCCTTGTAATACCAATAGAGCGTCCCCACACTCACACCGGCCTCCTGCGCCACCTCTTCCATCCGCATCGCATCAAAGCCCCGCCGGGCCAAAACCAGCCCCGCCGCCTTTAAAATCTGCGGCCGCCGCTCTGCACTCACATCCGGCCGTGGTGTCATCATCCCTCCTGATAATTGAATGCAAATTCAGTTATAAAACTATAAAAAATCGGGGGAACCCCCGATAATTGAACCACCATTCAGTTATATTCTACAGCCATCCACCCCGACTGTCAAGCGAAAAAACAGCCGCCTGTGCGATTAGACTGGAAAACAAGAAATAAGGCAAATGCATTTTTCGGCGGCTTCAGAAAGCCGCCGAAAAATGCACAAAAAACATCCTCCCCGCATGTCGCTTTTTACCTGGAAGGCGCCTGTTGCGGAATGCTAAAAATACCCACCCAACTTGAGCTAATCACTTCAATTGAACCGGCCAGGAGGCCAGCACCGAATGCACCCACAAAGCCCTCTCAGCCGGGAGGGTGCCCTGGATCGTCTGCCCGCTCCAGGTAAACTTCAACGTCATCGTCCCCCCGGGCAAAGATCTCTCCTGCACTTCAGTCCGCGCCGGAGTGACCCGCTTGCCGTCAAACCGCCGCGCCAGCATTTCAACCTGCCGGACAAACTCATCTGCCGGCAAAACCGCCAACCGGGCAAACAACGGCTCCAAAGGCAACTTCGGCACCAGCGACCGGACATAAGCATGATGGACCAAAGCGGAAAACAGTCCTTCAACGATCCGGATCGAAAGGTGATCGACCGAAGAGAGCGGAACGAAAAACAGCGCTTCCGGTGTAAGGACCGCAAATCCATTCTGCACCGCATCCCCTCGCGACCAGGCCGAGAGCCAGTAAACAGATTCCGACCGAGAAGGCATCTCGCCGGCGCGCTCTACGACTACGCGAAGCGACGGGTCTTGTAACAGTAAAATCCCACCCCACAAAAGCTCGACATTCCGGATAAAACGCAGGGTCAACGGATGCTTTCCCGGCAAATGCAAAAAGGCAATCAAGGAAGTTCCTTTGATCTGCGTGCCCTCCACCTCGTCCAAAAACAGCTGGCTCACCCGTCCCAACCGCGGCTTCCAGATCACGCGCCGGGTGGTCAGCCAGTAATGCCCGGAAAAAAGCCAGGGGCCGTAAAAAAGGAGGATACAGATCAGCATGAAAGGAATGTTAAAAGCCAGCGTGGACCAGATCTCCCCCGGTTCGCGCGGTTCGACGATCGCCCGCAGGATGGACAGCAAAGGCATACAAAAAACGATCGAACTGCCAAAGATAAGGTTCAGCCCGGCCCAGAAAAGGGCCAGCCCACTGGTCCCGCCCTCCAACAGAATAATTTCTTCCGGATCCAATACCAAAGAAGGGCCGGTTACTTTCGACATGGATTCCCCCAACGATTCTCAAAAAGGCAATCCAGGCTTTCTCCCACACACCAGATCTCGATATCCCAGATTTCATAAACCTTTCCACTTTCACCGATATAGAGATCCGAGTTGCCGTTCTGCATCGATCCCAAGGGGAAAAGCCTCTCATGAATGCAGCCGGAATAATCCAGTAATTCTTCCGTCGAAAAAGGGGGCTTCACAGGATTCACATCCAGCCATAGATAAGCATTAAACCAAAACCCCTCCCTGAATTTCAGTCCGCCGAATTCCAGTAAGGCCTCCCGGGCGGCATCAAAAAGCTCCAAATGACGCTGCTTCGCCAGGGCTTTGCTCCAGCCATCGACCCAATGCCCCACATTGCGTCCCGGCCGCCATCCCGCAGCCTTCAATCGAGCATAGACATTCGATGAAAATCTGGAATTCGACTCAGGTTGCTTCATATACCCGGTTATTCTTTCAAAGAATTCCTTGCTTTCTGCAAATTATCCCAGGCAACCAGCAGATACAATCCCATAACGGCCACCACAATCAACACCAACACTATGCCTACCCATGAATTTTCCAATCCACAATCCATCACCGGACAATTAACACCCGGATTGGACGGCACATACAAAATCTTCAGATCCTCCCCGACACGAAAACCATCCTCGAAAGCAACGTTGGTAATCAGAGCGCTCCCCGTCACCTTATCGCCGTCCACCGAAAAACGATAGGAAATCCGATAAGCCGGAGCGTGCCGGACAAGCGTCTCGGTTACAGCCGTGATCTCTCCCCAGGTGGTAACCCCCTCAGCCTTGAGCCGCCCCCCATAGTAAGCATTGCGCACCTGAACTCCCAGGAAACCCAGCACCCCAAGAACAATCAGAACTGTAATCCAAAAATTTAATTCTGCCCTTTTGAGTGTCATCGGATTATTCGCCTGCTATTCTGCCGGTGAAAAGATTTACGGTCACAATCATACAATGATCTCCGAAGAAGAAAAATTTCGGCACAACCATCAAAGAAAGTGTCATGTTTATTAAAAAAGTCTTTTTATGATATAGTCTATACATTGAATTCTTTAAAATGCATCGCAAATTCATTAACGACCAAGACCTATTAGCGTGAAAAGAGATCACAACACAAAACAGGAGACCATGATGACCGGAAATGATGCACATATCAAAAGAAAGCTGTTATGGGGAATCCCCTTGTTTGGGATCATGGTGGGAATTTTAGTAGGATGCCGTCAGGTATCTACGGATCGGGGGCAGTCACTTACCCAAATCAGCGTGATAGCCCAACCAGCCCCCCCCCGGTCTTCAGAATGGACTACTTACAGAAACGGCAACGATATCAACCAACTACTCTTTGATCGGCAGGGAAATCTATGGGCCGCGACCACCGGAGGCGTGGTGCGCTGGGATTTAAAAAACAGCCAGTATACTCGATACACCAAAGATCATGGACTGCCGGACCATAATGCAACCGATATCATAAGTGCCCTGGATGGAACCATATGGATCAGAACATCTCATGGAATATCCCATTTTAAAGACGAAAGCTGGCAATCCTATCCTCTCGAAAATTATAAAAACTGGAATAGATTTTATTCGATATCCAGGGGAACGGGAAAAGAACTCTGGGTTAGCAGTATGAAAGGGTTATGGCAATTTGATGGAGATAACTGGAGACTTATAGATGAGAAAACCACAACTAGAGATCCTGACTTTTCCCCTGAAGTCAGAAAAGTATTTGTTCAATCAAACGGCACTATATGGCGACAAAGTACGCGCAAGCTGTATTACTTAAAAAATCAAGAATGGGTAGAAGCTCCCCTCCCCTATTATATCGATCCCTCTTTTCACATGACAGAAGGACCGGATGGTACAATGTGGATCGGCTATGCGGGAGAGGTTTTCCACTTCGATGGAACAAACTGGACGACCTATGGAGCCGAAACAGGCCTCCCTCCCGGTAGAATCTTTGGCATGGCATGGGACTCTCAACAACGATTATGGGTAGGCATGGATGATTGTGCCTGGAGTGGCCTGGCCTGGCTCGACAATCAACGCTGGCAAGCACAACCTTTGTTCAATAGATTTTTGAATTCAGACTCTTTAACCGATATGGCCACCGCACCCGACGGCTCTTTGTGGTTAGGCTCCACAGTCGGAATCTTTCACTACAAAGGAATCGATTGGACAGAAACGGCAATCCCCGGGCAATGGGAGGTGCTTTTGGTTCCCGAATTGCCGAAAGATAGGGTGATAACTCTGGTCAGCGATTCTCAAAAAGGAGTATGGTTGAGCACGGAAAATCAATTGACCCATTTTGACGGGCAAAAATGGCATGAAACCTCATTTTATCCCTATATTTACAGCGGAGCTATGGATTCCATTGTCATTTCTCCCAATAATGGAATCTGGACAGGTTTCACCATCGGGCTTACTGCCCATTGGGACGGTAAACGCTGGCAGATCTATAAACCCACAGATAAGGTGGATATGGAGCCAACTGACTATGAAGGTTTTTCGGTTATGGCAATGACAAAAAACGGCGATCTCTGGTTTGGGGGAAGCTGGAGAAATCACAATCGAGGCCTGGCACGTTTCAACGGTAAAGAATGGACGGTATATCACGACAGTTCATTTAACCACCTTGTCGCTTCTTTCCTGGCTGCACCTGATGGAACCTTATGGGCAGGAACTTACGATGGACTTTTTCATTATGACGGCAAAAAGTGGGTCCCCTATACTGAGGCCACGATCACACCCTATAAAGCCATTCACACATTAGCCCTGGCCCCTGATGGAACCTTATGGATGGGAAAAAAGCTCACAATCGTACATTTTGACGGTCAAAACTGGAAATCCTATCCACTGCCGGAAATGGATAAGATGGACTGGGAGGGGATTACTGCACTGAAAGTAGCTCCAAACGGCATAGTGTGGATAGGAACACAGTTTCATGGAGCATTCAGTTTTGATGGTCAAACCTGGAAGAATTACACCCCGGAAGAAGGTCTCACGCATGATCGGGTCACAGCCATCGATGTAACCCCCGACGGCGCAATCTGGTTCAGCACCGCAGGAGGAATCTCCCGGTATCAACCCTGAAATTAAATTCTTACGTTTTGGTGTGCATTCTTACTCCCAGTTCGAGTATTTTTAGGGGGCGATATTTAAAATTTTCGCCGCTGCTCTCTCGCTCTGGGCTAAGGGCCTTTAAAAAATTAATTCGGTAATAGAAAAATCGCCGGGATCGCACCGGGATAAATCCCGGTGCTAAAAACGACGCCCCCTGAAGGGGCTCAGAGGTTAAAATCGACGCTCTGAGCCCGATTTATCGGGCATTGTTCATAGCCCGGGGATTGATCCCCGGGCGTAGGTCAATTTGCCCTTTCGCCCGCGCTTTTCCCATTACCGGCCCGGGGCAAGGCGGATTTTGCCACGTTCGGGAAGCAAGGGCATTACCGGATTATTTTCTTAAAGATCATAACCGGGCTGCAAAGGCCGGAATCCCGGTTCGCAGACCTCCTTGAGGGGGCTTTCTTTTTCATAGCCCGGGGTTTCAACTCTGTGACTATTTTCAATATCTTCGATCTGTGGTTAAATCTCTTCTCTTTTTCACCCCTCAGAAAATCACCACCCCCGGCAGCCGCTCCCGCAGCGCAGCCTTCTCTTCCTCTGTAAGCGCCATATTGCAGAACAACCGCTTCAGATTCTTCAGTTTAGCCAGCTCGCCTTCGCTGCGCTGCAATGCCACCTTGCTCAGCTCAAGCTCTTCCAACGTCTGCATCTCGGCAATCGAATCCGGCAGCAGCGCCTGCCATTCCAGCTTCAACTCCCGCAGCGGCAATCGGCTCAAGCTCTCCGGCAACTTGAAGTGCGCATCTTTTTCCAACCCGTAATTGGCCAGCAACCGCAACGTCTGAAGATGGGTCAACTTCCCGATGTTTTCCGGGAAAGGATATGCCATACCTACGCTCAAATAGGAAAAGTGAGGCAGATCGCCCAGTTTATCGAAAAGATCCGCCAGATCCACCTGATCGGTATACTCCAGCACCAACGATTCCAATGCCTGTAATTTCCGAATACTTTCAGGCAATCGCTTGATTTTGGTATTGCCCAGATTCAACGACTTGAGCGACTGCAAATCACCGATCGTTTCCGGCAATTCAGTCATTGCACAGGCAAACAGGCTCAATTTAGTCAACCGCGACAGCTTCCCGATCTCTTCCGGCAACACGGCAAGTTTGCTGTTATAGGCCAGATCCAACTCTTCCAGCATGGCCAGATCCCCAATGCCGGCGGGTAAACGGTCGATCTCATAATTGTAGGCCAGATTGAGCTTCTTAAGCGTCGCCATCCGCCCGATACCTTCCGGCACCGCCGTCAGGCCATTCATGTTCAAATCGAGAAACCGCAATTCCAGCATATCGAAAAGCCGATCCGGAATCTCGGCCAGCTTATTGCGCGAGAACTGCAACTTCCGCAAATTCCCGCATTGATAGACGATCTCCGGGATCTCGGTCATCCCGTTCTGATCGTAAATCAACACCTTTTCTTTCTCCGGATCGTATTCCGGTTCCGGCCGGGGACCGTCGAGCGCTTGCAGGCTCTCATCCAGCCACCATTCCATAAAATCGAAAAAGCCGAACGGCTGTTCATGCTTATAACAGGGAAAACCATAGCCGTCGCTGTGATAGTACCAGACAGTGCCGTATTGCTCTCCGCTGACGATCAGCACATAATAACCGCCGCAGCCATATTCGCAGAGATATACCATGCCGGGCAGATCGTCCGGGAAGTCGAAATTCAACGGATCGTCGGTCTCCCAGCTTTCCACCGCTCGGATTTGATTCCACACTTCGTCGGTGTGAAACGGAAAGGGCCTAAAATAATCCTCAAAATACTCCTGCTCGGTTGAAAAATGTTCGACGAGCGCATCGACCGCCTGCCCCAACGAGTAGAGCCCGTAGAAAGGCCCGGCCCCTCCGTCGGCAATCTTCGTCAGATACAACCGATATTCAGGCGGCAGAACAACAGCCGAAGCCCCCTCAAATTCGGCGACATCTTCCTCTGTCGCACAGGGATTCAGGATGTACTGATGACCTGCCCACGGCTCATTGGAACCGAAGGTGGCAAATTCGGTGTCCCGCGTGCGCAAAGTCTCCAGCTTGTTCCGAATGATTTCCAGACGTTCTTCAATTTCCATAGATATCCTCTGATGTTTTCAAACTGTATTTCGGCGGCCTCAGAAGGCCGCCGAAAATACAAGCTTTTTCCTTCCAGTCTTCCAACCTTCCACTCTTCCAATCTTCCACTCTTACTTCCGCCCCAGCAGGAAGTAGGTAGTCATCTCTCCCTTGCCTTTGACGTTGATCGTACCCCGCGATTCAAAATGATAGAAATCACGCAGCCGCTCGTACGTCGTCTCGGTAACCTGGATGGTGCCGGCATTGCCGTGCGATTCCATCCGGCTGGCCGTATTAACCGTATCCCCCCAGACATCGTAACTGAATTTCTTGCTGCCGATCACCCCGGCCACCACCGGCCCGGTCGCAATGCCCACCCGAATGGCAAACGACCGGCCGCTTTGATCCGAGAAGCTGGTAATCCCTTTTTGCATCTCCAGCGCCATCTCGGCAATCGCCCGGGCATGGTCCTCGCGCGGCTGCGGCAGGCCCCCCACCACCATATAAGCATCCCCGATCGTTTTGATCTTTTCCAGCCCATATTTCCCGGCCAGCTGATCGAAAAACGAGAAGATCTCATTCAACATCGAAATCAACTTGCCCGGAGTCGTCGTCGAAGAAAGCACGGTGAAATTAACGATGTCGGCAAAAAGCACGGTCACCTCGCCGTAATTGTCGGCGATTGTCTGCTCCCCCTGCTTCAAACGATCGGCAATGGGTTCCGGCAAAATGTTCAGCAACAACCGTTCCGAAAGTTCCTGCTCCTGCTGTAACTTCTCCCGCGCCAGCTTGAGCATCAATTGCGTCTTGACCCGCGCCTGCACGATCGACGGGCTGATCGGTTTGGTAATATAATCCACCGCGCCCAGGGCAAACCCCAACGTCTCATCCTCGACCTCGCCCTTGGCCGTGATAAAGATGACCGGGATGTCGCGCGTGCGCGGCTCTGATTTCAAACGGCGGCAAACTTCATAGCCGTCCATCCCTGGCATCATCACATCCAACAGAATCAGATCGGGCGGATTGTCCGAAAGGGCTCGCTGCAACGCCTTCTCTCCGTTCAAGGCCACGATGCGCTTGTAATCGGTCAGCACGCTCCCCAAAATGTCGATGTTTTCAGGTGTATCGTCCACAATCAAAATTCGCTGCTGAGCCAGTTTGTCATCCATAAAGTCCTCTCCTCATTTCTGCTCTGTTCCCTCTCCGCTAACGTCCCGCAAATGGCCTTTTACAGGTAAAGAACGACGCGCTGGATAGGAAAAGAAGTTTTTTGTTGATGTTTTCGCGGGCTTCAGAAAGCCCACGAAAACAAGGGGTTTTATTCTTCCAATCTTCCAGTCTTCCCTCTTCCAGTCTTCCAGCCTTCCATCTTACCGGCTGCTTTCTACTTCCCCCAAAATCTTCAGCGCTTTGCCGAAATCGTACCCCCCCAGCGCCTTGGAGATCTCCTGAAGAGCGGCTTCCACCGTAGTCCCTTTGACCTTGTCCTGCAACTCCGTCAGACAATCCATCGCTTCCATATCGTCGTCTTCCAACAAGGCCCGCAGCCGCTTCAACACTGGAGCAATCTCCTCCATATTCACGGTAGCCGCCGACGCTTCCCCCCCGGCCGGCTGAGGCTTTGCTGCCGGTTCCAGCAACGCAATCGATTGCATCACCGTTTTCAATTCCTGGCTGAAGACCTCCAGCAACGGCAGTACATCGTTCCGCTCTTCTTTGATAGCGGCCTCCAGCTCTTTCGATGCATGTTGCAATCCCGTCGCCCCCAGATTGCCGGCCACGCCCTTGAGCGTATGAGCCAGACGCACCGCCAGCTGAATATCGTGGCTCTTCCACGCCTCCAGGATCTCCGTGTCCGCCTGCACTTTGCTTTCCGCAAATTTCAACAGCAATTTCCGATAAGCCGCCCGGTTGCCGACCATTCGCTCCAGCCCCGCAGCAATATCGATGCCCGGCAGAGACGGGAAAGCCGGCTCCGATTCCACCGGAACCGCCGTCGCCTGATAGGGGGTGCGCGTTCCCGGCTTGACCCAACGGGTCAACGCCGCAAACAGCTCCTGCGGATCGATCGGCTTGGTCACATAGTCGTTCATCCCCGCCGCCAGACAGCGTTCCGCCACCCCGCTCATCGCATCCGCCGTCATCGCAATAATCGGCAGCCGGGTATAACCCGCCTTGCGGATCTCCTGGGTCGCCGTATAACCGTCCATCTCCGGCATCTGCAAATCCATGCAGACCACATCGAAATCGCCCTTGCGCTCCGCCACCAGATTGACCGCAATCCGGCCGTCGCTCGCCATCGTGACCCAGAACCCTTCCCGGGTCAGCAACTCGCCCGCCACCAGCTGATTCACCTCATTGTCTTCCACCAGCAGGATATGCGCGCCCCGAATCTCTTCAAAACCGGTCGGCCGTTGATCCGACAGCGCCCCCGAATGCGACCGTTTCTCAATCTGCTCCCCAAATGCTTCCATGACCGCATCCAGCAACACCGACGGGCTGATCGGCTTGACCAGGAACCCGTCCAACCGGGCCGATTGCGCCTGCTTCAACACCTCTTCCCGCCCGTAAGCCGTCACCATAATGATCATCGGCATGGCCGGCAAATTTGTATTGGATTTGATCTGCATGGCCGCCTCGATCCCATCCATGCCCGGCATCTTCCAGTCCATCAGGATCACATTGTAAGGCCGCTCGTTGCGCTGCTGACTCGCTTCGACCGCCTCCAACGCTTCCAGCCCCGAGTTGGCCGTCACCACTTCCCACTGGAACTTCTCCAGGGTCGCCTTCAAAATCTGCCGGGAAGTCTCGTTGTCGTCCACCACCAGCACCCGCAACATCTCCAGATCCGGCGGAATCCGGCGAGAAGAGCGGGGCGCTTCCGTCTGGCGCCGGCAACGCGCCGTAAACCAGAAGGTGCTGCCCTTTCCCAATTCGCTCGTCACCCCGATCTTCCCCCCCATCATATCAACCAGCCGTAGACAGATCGCCAGCCCCAACCCCGTACCGCCGTACTTTCGCGTCGTCGAACTGTCGGCCTGGATAAAAGGCTGGAAAAGATCCGCCATCTGCTGCTCCGTCAACCCGATCCCGGTATCGCGCACCGCCAGCCGCAGCAACGTCGAATCGTCGTCCACCTCGACCGGCTGCGCCGTGATCACAATCTCACCCTTCTGCGTGAACTTGACCGCATTGGAGCAGAGGTTGAGCAACACCTGCCCCAACCGCAGCGGATCGCCCACCAGATCCAGCGGCGTATCCAACGCGATATCGAAGAGCAGCTCGACCCCCTTCTCCGAAGCGTGGATGGCTACCTGATTGACGACGTTCTCCAGCACCTCATCCAGGCCGAACGGCACCGACTCAATCGTCAGTTTCCCCGCCTCGATCTTGGAGAAATCCAGAATATCGTTGATGATATGGAGCAGATTGTGGGAAGAAGCCAGAATCTTGCTCACATAATCTTCCTGCTTCGAGGTCAATTCAGTCTGCAAGGTCAGATGGCTCAGGCCGATAATGGCATTCATCGGCGTACGGATCTCATGGCTCATCCGGGCCAGGAATTCACTCTTGGCGCGCGTGGCCAGCTCCGCGGCCTCCTTCGCCTTGTGCAATTCCTCCTCCGACTCCTTCCGCTGCGCCACCTGCCAGAGCGTCTCCATCATCAACATCAACTGCCGCAAATCCAGCGCCGTATAGCTGCCCTCTTTGTTGGCCACCCCCACCAGCGCCACCTTCCGGTTGTCCATCACCACCGGGAAGGTCAGATAGCGTTGAATGTTCATATCGCCCACCGGATAGATGCCCGCGACCGCCCCCCGATGGGCCGAAAAATCGTTAAAAATCATCGGCTCGCCATGCCGCAGCGGCTCGCCCACAATCCCCAAATCCCGCAACGCAAAAACCCGGGCCGGCTCCGGCTCCACACATTCCGGAATGACATTGGAGAAGAAAGAAACCAGCGTCAACGTCTGCGCCCCATCGTCATAGCGGAAAATATAACCGCTCTCGCTCTCCGAAAGCGCCACCGCCTCGCTCAGCGCATAATCCAACAGCTCCCGGATGGTGCCCGGATTGTATTGCGAGATCTTCAACATGCTCTGCAACCGCCGGGCATCCTGCCGGCGTTCCTCATCCGCCAGCTTCCGCTCGGTGATATCATGGCTGATACTGAAGAGGCCGATGATCTCCCCGTTCTTTCCCAACAACGGCCGTTTCGACGAAGAAACCCATCCCAGCGTCCCGTCGGGCCGCCGATAGGGCTCCTCGTGATTGAGCAATTCGCGCCCTTCCGCAATCACGGTCCGCTCGAAATCAGCATAACGCTCCGCATATTCACGAGGAAAAACGTCGAAATCGGTCTTGCCGACCAGCTCGCGCCAGTTGTCGTGCCCCACCAGCCGGGCAAAGTCGCGGCTGGTCGCCGTAAAGCGATAATCTCGATCTTTGATGTAGATAAAGTCCCGCGTCGCATCCAGCAACGCCAGGAAATCCCGATTCATCACCAGCAACTGATCGGAAAGCTGCTGCATCCGTTCCTCAGCCCGCTTGCGTTCGGTGACATCGTGGATCGACTCGATGGCCCCCGCCACCCGGCCGTCCGCATCGTAGAGCACCCCCGCCACCCCCCACAAATGCAGGCCGTTCTCGCCGAGGGTCGGCATAAAGCTCTCCATCGTCAACAGATTGCCCAACCGATGCACATTGCGATAATTCTGCTCGACCTCTTTCGGCGGCAACAAAGCCAGATCGATCAACAAAGGATGGGGCTCGCGATAAAAAGGTAAGGCATAGATCTCATTCCCCTTGCCGAGCACCTCCAGAGCATCCATCCCGGTCAGCTCTTCCATCGCCCGGTTCCAGGAAATCACCTTGCCCTCGGCATCGATCACCAGCGTGGCATCCGGCAGGAAATTGATAATATCGGAGAGCCGCTGCTCCGACTGTTTCAACGCCAGTTCCGTGCGTTTGCGATCGGTAATATCCTGGAAGACCGCCTGGATGGCCGGCGCGCCCTGATAATAGGTCAGCGTGCTGGCCGACATCACATCGAACACCTCGCCGTTCAGCCGGAGGAATTTGTACTCCGCAAAATCGTTGCTCTCAACCCCTTGATAGTGATCCTCAACCCGCTTGAGCACCGCCAGCCGGGAATCCGGATGGATGTAATCCAGCACCGGCCGCCCGATCAGATCCTCCACACAGCTCCCGCCCATCGTCTTGACCGCAGCCGCGTTCGCATAGACCGCCACGCCGTCCTGATAGACCACCACGGCTTCCGGCGATAGGTCCACCAACCGGAAGTAGCTCTGCTCGCTCTCCTCCAGCTCCATCTGCATGGTCTTAAGCGGGGTAATATCGCGGCTCCCGATCACCGCGCCGGCAATCCGCCCCTCGGCATCCCGATAGGGAGAATAGGTAACATTGTAGAAATAACGCCCGTAATCGCCGAAATCGAACCAGGCATCGTACTGCGCCATCCCTCCGGCCAGCGCCTGCTCCAGACAGGGCCGGGATTGCCGCTCATAAATCTCCTGGCCGAGAAAATCAGCCAGATGATGGCCGATCAGCTCATCCCGACTCCGCCCGCTGGCCCGCAGATAGGCCTCGTTCACAATCAAATAACGCCCCTCCAGATCCACCAGCGAAATCAGATCGGGGAGCACCGCCACAATCCGCTCGTATTGCAGCAGACGGGTTTCCGCTTCCTGCCGGCGAGTGATATCGGTGATAAACCCTTCCAGCGCCATCAACTCGCCTTTATCGTCGTAGAGCCCTCGACCGCGCTCCCATACCCATTTGAGCGCGCCGTCGGGCAGGAGCAGCCGATAGGTGATCTCATAGGAATCCCCGGCCGCCAGCGCCGCCTGGATCTGATCCCATACCCCTTCCCGTTCCTCAGGATGGATCAAATCGCGGTACGAGGTCTGATTGGCGTAGAAATCCTCGGGGGTAATACCGGTCAACGGCACGCTGCCGTCGCTGACGAAGACCATCGTCCAGGTGCGATCGTTCAAACAGCGATAGACCATGCCCGGCACATTGGCCAGCACGGTCGCCAGCTGCCGCTCGCGTTCGCGGATCTCCGCCCGGGCCTGCTGTTCCTGTTGCAACCGCCGGGCCTCCAGCGACCGCAGCTCCGATTCCTGACGCGCCCGCTGCGCCACAAAGACAATCAGGCCGATAAAGAGCAGCAACAACGGCAACACCGGCGCCGTCTCCAGGAAAGCGGCCCAGTAGATCTCCGACTGCGGCACCGTCAGAACATAAGTCCAGGGCATATTGGAGATCGGCCGGACATAGACATAAGAACCGTCCATCGTCTGAATGCTCTCCGCAGTAATGCCCAACAACTTCGCCGGACTGAGCGTCAGCCCGGTGGAGATGCTCTGTTCAAAGGTGAGGATCTCAGTCTGGGTCGCCCCGGCGGAATAGGCTACAATCTGCATCTCCTTATTGACGATCCAGACCTTCTCCCCGTTATACAGAGGTTGGGCAAACAACCCCTGCAAGGTAGAAAGCTTATAATCGACCCCCACAAAGCCGCGATATTCGGCCCCTTCATAGATCGGCTCGGCCAGTGTCGCGACCGGCCCATTGTTCAAGGCATCGAAATAAACCGGCATCATATAAAAGCTGCGGGTAGGATTGTCCTCCGGCGTCCCGCCGGCAAAAGCCCAATCTTCGGTCATCGAAGGATCGAGGAATTTACTGTCAAAGTTTTCCAACGGGGGGAGAGGATAATAAACATAAAACTTCCGCCGGGAAAGATAATAAGCCGCCGTGAGGCCGGGTTTGTTCTCCAGAGCCAGACGCAGGTTCGGCGCCAGCGAAAGGCCCATATTGATCTCCCGCTCCAGAGAAACCCGATCGACCTCCGGCGCATCCAGGCCGGTCAGATAAACCGAAGGGGTAAAAACCCCGGGCACCGGCATCAACGCATAGCCCCCCTTATCGGGGCGGGGAACGATCCGCGAGAAATCCGGGTCCTCGCCGGAATTGGGGCTGGTGTAATAAGTATCCGCCGCCGTCCTTATCCCATCGATCAGATCGACCGTCCAGTTCATCTCCGTATCGAAGCGAGACACCGCATAGTGATGCCGCTGCAACAACTCATTCTGACGGGAAGCCACCGCCTGCATAAAAAGCGCCACGCCCCCGATCACCACCAACACCAGAAAAATGCCCAGAGCCGCATAAACCAACCGCCGGGAACGGCTCATCGACTGGCGCAACTGCGCCGCCATCACCGTCGTCGGACGAATTTCGGAGGTACTCCCCTCGCCATATTGAGTTCCCGATCCAGAATTCTGTATGCTCATAGTCGTTTCTTCAATGCCTCCACAAATTCACCGTGCGCTCTCCCTGTCCGACGCGTCGCCTTTTACCCGGCAAAAGCCCTTGGTGGGACGCTAAAAAGGCCAACCACACAGATCAAAAATTCCTTAACAGGAAGGAAAAAGAGGAAAACACAAGAAAAACATCCCTTTAATCTTATAAGGAAAGTCAGCTTTTGCAAGAAGAAAATTGAATTGACACGCCTCTTTTTTATGCTAAAGTTATGCACGAAAAAGTAGAAAACAGAAAAATAACTCTCGCTCCCCATCCCGCGCGTCGCTTTTTACCAGGAAAGCACCTGTTGCGGGACGCTAAAAAACAACGGGGGACAATCCGAAAAACAGAAAAAACCATATTTTCGGCGGCTTCAGAAAGCCGCCGAAAATATGAATAAAAAAATAACTCTCTCCCCATCCCGCGCGTCGTCTTTTACCGGAAAAACACCTGTTGCGGGACGCTAAAAAGCAACCCAACAATTAATTAAAAGAGAAATCGGCATCTTCCCTTATCGAGTGCCAAATGAAACAAAACTGGACCCGTCATCTAAAAAACTTCATGCATCCACCGTTATTGACCGAAATCGTCGACGGTGGAATCGCAGACTTCAGATTCCAGCAATCCCGCGAGCAGGTATTCACCACCCTTACCCGCATTATGGCCTTCATCGGCACACTCTTCCTGATCCTCGCCTGCTTCAACTATCAACTCACCCCCATCGCCCCTATGGTCATCGGAATCAGCAGCATGCTCACCATCCTTTGGCTCATCACCCTCCTGCGCCGCTTCTCTTACACCCTCCGCGGCATGGCCTTTATCGCCCTCTGGCTCGCGCTGGTCATCGTTGAATATCTCAACTTCGGCTGTAGCATCTTCTGCCTCATCTACCTGACCGGCTTCTGCATCTCAGCCGCCATGTTCGGCTCCAGACAGATCGGATTCGGCACCTTCCTCATCGCCCTGCTCCTCATTGCCGTCGGCGGAGCACTCATACTCAGCGGCCGCTACACCCCCCATATCCAAAACCAAAATGCTTTACCCTACTGGCGCAATCTGCTTCAGATCGAACTAATCTTCTCCATGGTAATCGGCGCCTTAACCGCCGGCATCATCAACATTCTGGAAACCCTCAACGACTCTTTCGCCCGTGAACAGACAGCCCGGGCCCTGATCGAACAGGAACGCCAGCTGTTGGAAATCAGAGTCACCGAACGCACCGCCGGTTTGATCGCCGAAATCGAACAACGCAAAATTGTCGAAAAGCAGCTCCAAAAACTCTCCCGCGCCGTCGAATCGAGCCCCACCTCCATCGTCATCACCGACCTCAACGGCACGATCGAATATGTCAATTCCAAATTTACCACCATCACCGGCTACAGCCGGACCGAAGCCTGGGGCCAGAATCCACGGATCTTAAGTTCAGGACAAACGCCGTCTCATACCTATCAGGATCTCTGGGCCACCCTGCAAACCGGCCTGGAATGGCACGGACAGTTTTGCAACCGCAAGAAAAACGGGGAGCTCTTTTGGGAACAGGCCTCCATCTCACCGGTTGCCGATGGAGAAGGAAAAATCACCCACTACGTAGCCGTCAAAGAGGACATCACCAGACAGCGCGAACTGGAAAAACTGCGAGACGATCTCATCCACACCATGGTCCACGATCTCCGGAACCCTCTGACCGGCATCTTGATCTCCATGCAACTGTTGAACAAAAGAGAAGCCCCCAACCTGCAAAAAAGCAGTCAGGAGCTCATCAATATCGCGGCCAGCAGCGGTGAACATATGCTGAACCTGGTCAACTCCATCCTCGATATCAGCCGGCTGGAAAACGGTCAGATGCCCATCCATTCCGAACCCATCACCATCCCCGAGATCGTCACCGAAATTCTACACTATCAAACCACGCTCATCACCACCAAAGAACTCCAGGTCAAAGTTGACCTGGCCCCCTCGCTCCCTCAACTGTGGGGAGATCGCAACCTCACCAAGCGGATCATCCAAAATCTGGTAGGAAATTCCATTAAATTCACGCCCTCTCAAGGCACAATTCGGCTGACCGCAACCCAGGCCCGCCACGATCCCGACTGGATCGAAATTTCAATCGGCAACAATGGACCGACAATCGAACCGGAGCTGAAAAACCGCCTCTTCCAAAAATTCGTAACCGGCTCCCACGAAGCACGCGGCAGCGGTCTGGGATTGGCCTTCTGCAAACTGGCTGTCGAGGCCCACGGAGGACGTATTGAGGTAGAAAGCGAGGAAGGACAGGAAACCACCTTTCACTTCACCCTGCCCGCCGCCCATTAAAAAACCCGACCTGTATAGTTAGCCCTGGCAAGCGAGAGAAAAAAATTTCTCTCCCCATCCAGCGCGTCGCTTTTTACCAGGAAAAAAACCGACCGGTGCAGTTAGCCCTGACAAGCGAGAGAAAAAGATTTCTCTCCCCATCCAGCGCGTCGCTTTTTACCAGGAAAAAAAACCGACCGGTGCAGTTAGCCCTGACAAGCGAGAGAAAAAAGCCTATGTTTTCGCGGGCTTTCTGAAGCCCGCGAAAACATAAATAAAAAAATTTCTCTCCCCCATCCAGCGCGTCGCTTTTTACCAGGAAAGCACCTGTTGCGGGACGCTAAAATGCCAACCGCACAGGTCAAAAACTCTTAACTGATAAGGACACCCATGAAACCCTATCAACAACTCACCGCCGCCGGTCAGACCCGTCGCCTCCGCCCCATGGCCCTGCAAGCCCTCACCCACTACGATCTCGAAATCAAAGAACTGAAACTCATCACCAACGGCTTCAACGGCATCTTCAAAGTCACCACGCCCCAGGACCGTCATTACATGCTGCGCATCTGCCTGCCCATCGGAGGACACGACCTCGCCAACCTCCGCTCCGAAATGGCCTGGCTCTCCGACCTCAGCCACAACACAGCCTTCACCGCTCCCGCCCCGGTCTACACCCGCACCGGCGCCCCTATGGTCGAAATCTCCGTCCCCGGCGTCCCCGAACCGCGCCTCTGCGCCCTCTTCCAATGGGTTCCCGGAACCCTCCTGGGCAAGCGCTATTCCCCCACCATCCTCTACCGCTGGGGCGAATTGATGGCCCATCTGCACCGCCACGCCACCGGCTTTCAGCCTCCCGAAGGCTTCCAGATCCTCTCCTTTGATAAAATCTACCCCTTCAATGATCCCTTCATCGTCTTCGACGCCGCCTATGCCGTCCACCTGCCCCCCGCCCGGCGCGCCGTCTACGAAGAAGCCGTCGCCTGGGCCCAACAGGCCATCGATCGCCTCAAAGCCAGCGGCGAACCGATGCGCGTCATCCACGGCGATCTCCACAGTTGGAACCTCTGCTTCCATCAGGGCCGGCTTAACCCCATCGATTTCGAAGACCTCATGTGGGGCTGGCCGATCCAGGACATCGCCACCACCTTCTATTACCTCGACGATGAACCCGACTATCCCGAACTCTGCGCCGCCTTCAAAGAAGGCTACACCCATCAGGCACCCTGGCCCGGACGCCACCCCGACGAAATCAACGCCTTCATCGCTGTCCGCGCCGTCGGCATGGTCAACCTGAAATTGCAATCTACCATCCTCAGCTGGAAATCCGATACCGAAGAATTCGCCGCCCGCGTCGAGACCCGCCTCCGCAAACTGCTCGCCACCGCCGCCTAAAACGGGCATCAATTCGCGCGCCCCACGGGCGCGCGAATTGATAAAAATAGCTCCTGCCGCTCTACTGCTTCAAATACTTATCCAGGAAATCCGTCACCAGCTTCATATTCTCCGCCGTCTCAAACTGCGAGCCGCCATGCCCGGCCCCTTCGAGATAGGTCAGAGTCACCTGCCCCTCGCCGATCGTCGCTTTCAGCGCATCGTACAACAACTGGCTCTGCTGCGGCGGCACATTACAGTCCGCCGTCCCATGCTCGATAAAGAAAGCCGGGGCCTTCGCCGAAACATAGGTGATCGGATTGGCCGCCTTCACCGCCTCAGGATTGTCCTGAATCGGCCCCCCCACCAGCATCGATTCCGGAGACGAAGCCGCATTGTGATCCTGAGCACAGGAAGTCCCGCTGAACTGGGTATCCATCTGGAGAAAATCGATCGGACCAAACCAATCCACCACCGCCTGCACACAGCTCGACTGATCTGCATTGCCCAGATCGGCCCCTTCCAGCGCCGCCACGCCGCACGAAGTCCCCAACAACGACACCAGATTTCCGCCGGCCGAAGCCCCCCACGCCCCAAATTTATCGGGATTCAAATTGTACTCCCCCGCGTGAGCCCGCAGCCAACGGACCGCCGCTTTCACATCCTGAATCTGCGCCGGATAGAGCGCCTCACCGCTCAACCGATAATTCACACTGGCCACCGCATACCCGGCCGCCAGCAACGCATCAATCCCGGGAACCTCGCCCTTATCCCCCATCATAAAACCGCCCCCATGCACCACCACAATCAATGGAAACGGGCCGCTCCCTTCCGGCACATACAGATCCAGCTTCTGAGCCGCAGAAACCGAAGCATAGACCCCATCTTTAACCACCGGCGTGGCCGCCGTCACCGACACCCCCAATCCCGGCCCGCCACGCCCCCCCATGCCGCCCGCCGCCGGCACAGCCGTCGCAGCCGCCACCGTAGATTCCGCAACCGCCGGCTCCGTCACAGCCGCCACCGTCGTCGGAGCGACCGTCGCCGCGCTGCCGCAGCCGGCCAGACTCAATACCACCCCCAAAGCCGTCACAACCAGCGCCAACCGCATTCCTGCATTGTAAAAATGTCCCGCCAGCGATTCCGGTGCCATTTTCTTTTTCTCTCCTTCAGCTAAAATAGATTGGTCGAACGCCTGTCATTATCGCACCCCATCTTCAAGAAAATCTCAAGGCAACCCGAAAAAATCCTGAAGATCCTGTCCAGAATGAATCTACCTTTTCTTGACATTTCCCTCAGATTCATTGTGTAGAATCTGAATAACCTATGCGGTTAGCCCTGGCAAGCGAGAAAAAAAAGCCTATGTTTTCGCGGGCTTCAGAAAGCCCGCGAAAACATAAACAAAAAATTTCTCTCCCTGCTTCGCACGGCGCGTCGGTTTTTACCGGAAAAAAGTCATTTGCGGGACGCAAAAAAACCGGTTGTAAATCAGGCTAATGAACAGCCGCCCAGGTCGATAAAAATAGCCCAATACAGACTCAATCAACTTTCTACGGAGAGAAAATATGGCTCAACGCATCTTAATCATCGACGATGATCGAGCGATCCTCAAAGTCCTGCGGGGCTACCTGGAACAGGCCAGTTACCAGGTCCTCACGGCCGAAGACGGCGAAACCGCCCTCCATAGGCTCCGCAGCGAACGCCCCGACCTCGCCATCCTGGATCTCATGCTCCCCCGCCGTGACGGCTGGGAACTCACCCGCACCATCCGCGCCGACAAAGAACTCGGCTCCCTTCCCATCATCATGCTCACCGCCCGGGTTGACGACACCGACAAAATCGTCGGGCTCGAATTAGGCGCCGATGATTACATCACCAAACCCTTCAACGCCCGCGAAGTCGTGGCCCGCGTCGGCGCGCTCCTGCGCCGCACCCGCCTCGATCAACAACCGGCCCCCGCCTCCCAAATCCTGACTGCCGGCAAACTGCGCCTGGACCTCGCCCGGCACACCTTACAGATCGACAACCTCCCCATCGATCTGACCCGCACCGAATTCAAATTACTCGAAGCCCTCATGGAAAATCCCGGCTACACCCTCACCCGTGATGATCTGCTGGAAAAAGCCCTGGGCTATGCCTATGAAGGCATGGGCCGGGCTCTTGATACTCACATCCGCAACCTCCGCCGCAAAATCGAACCGGACCCCGAACACCCCACCTACATCCAAACCATCTACGGCGTCGGTTACCGCCTCGATATCCCCCCTCTGGAAAATTCAAAGTAAAGCACACCCTCAACAACCCGGCTACAGGAAAAACCATGAACAAACTCTGGATCAGACTCAGCCTCATGATCACGGCGGTCATCTTCATCGTCTTCTTTTTCCAATTCCTCGGCATCTTCCTCGAAGACCATCGAGCGACTCCCCCGACCGCCGGCGAAACCGCTCACATTGAGGGCCCCGGCGGCGAATCCCGGGAAGAGCTCACCCGCCGCCTCCTCGAATTCGCCGTGCTCTCTCTGATCATCGGTGCCCTCGGCGGCCTCGTCATCGGCAACATCGTCAGCCGCCCGATCACCCACCTCGCCCGCGCCGCCCATCGCATCGGCGACGGAGATCTCACCGTACGCGTCCCCATCCACGGCGGCTACGAAATGGAAGACCTGGCCCGCGCCTTCAACAAAATGGCGGATGGCCTGGAACAGGCCGAAACCCTGCGCACCAACCTGATGGCCGATGTCTCCCACGAACTGCGCACCCCCCTGACGGCCCTCGAAGGCAATTTACGCGCCGCCCTCGACGATGTCTACGCCCTTAATGAAACCGATATCGCCAACCTCTACAGCCAGACCCGCCATCTCATCCGTCTGGTCAACGATCTCCGCGAACTGGCCCTGGCCGAAGCCCACCGCCTTCCATTGGAACTGGGTCCGGTCGACTTAAACGCCCTGACCCTCGAAACCCTGCAAGCCTTGGAACCGCTCGCCGCCGAAAAAGGCATCCGCCTCTGCGACCGCACCGCCCCCCTGCCCCTCATCCAGGGCGATGCCGACCGTCTGCAACAGGTCCTCTTCAATCTGCTCTTCAATGCCCTGCATCACACCCCCACCGACGGCGAAATTGCCGTTCAAAGCCTGGTCACCCCCACCGAAATCAGCCTGACCGTGAACGATACCGGCGTCGGCCTGACCCGCGAAGAACTCAAATCCGTCTTTGACCGCTTCTACCGCGGCGACAAATCCCGCAGCCGAAAAACCGGCAGCACCGGCCTGGGCCTCGCCATCGTCAAAGGCATCATCGAAGCCCACGGCGGCCGCGTCGTCGCCGCCAGTCCCGGCCCGGGACAGGGCAGCGCCTTCACCTTCACATTGCCCAAATCCCCAACGCTCCTATAATTGATGTAAAAATAAACCCATATTTTGGCGCGCATTCGGATGCGCGCCAAAATATAAATAAAAAACTCTCTCTTCCCCTGCTTCGCACCGCGCGTCGCTACATACCGGGAAAAAACCATCAGCGGGACGCAAAAAATTGATCACAGGCCTGGCCTACATAGCCACACAGACAGAAAATACAAAAAAGCCCATATTTTCGGCGGCTTTCTGAAGCCGCCGAAAATATGAATTAAATAATTCTCTCTTCCCCTGCTTCGCACCGTGCGTCGCTACATACCGGGAGAAAACCATCAGCGGGACACAATAGCCGTTTTTGATCCATACTCATGAACCACCGCATAGGTCGAGAAAAAAACCGTGTTTTGGCGCGCATAAGAATGCGCGCCAAAACACAAACAAATAATTTTCTTCCCATCCTGCGCGTCGCTACATACCGGAAGAAAACCAGCTGCGGGACGCAACACACGCTCACTCAAAAATTGAAAGGGGCACCCATGAAAATCATCGTCATCGGATCGGGCCTTTCCGGCCTCACCGCCGCCGCCGTCCTCGCCAAAGCCGGCCACCACGTCACCGTCTGCGAACAATTCGACCACCCCGGCGGCATCACCGCCTCCTACCGCCAGGACGGCTTCACCTGGGATCTCGGCCAGCTCCTCATGGAAGGCCTCGGCCCCGGCGAACCCGTCGGCATGATCCTCGACGAACTCGGCCTGACCCCATCGCTCCAGTTCATCAAAGACGACCGCAACTACATCTTCCCTGATTTCGACCTCAGCCGGCCGGCCACCTACGGCGGCCCCCGCTGGCGCATGGAAAAGCTCCGCGCCATCTTCCCGCAAGACGCCGCCGGCCTCGACCGCTACTGGAAAGACTACCTGCAATTCACCCGCCTGCTCACCTGGGCCCGCCGGTCTGAATGGGGTCACGGCCTCGCCGCCCTGAACGCCAAAGCTCAGATCTACCTGAGCCTCCTCCCCTTCCTCTCCCGCAAGGACTGGAACGCCCGCCAGATGATGGAGTCGTACTTCAAAAGCCCCGAGCTGCAATGCGTCTTCATCTCCATCCTCGCCGACTTCTTCACCATGCCCAGCCAGTTCCCCGGCCTCGGCGTCTTCACCCTCAACGCCGAAGCCTCCTTTGAAAGCCGGATGCCCTCCCTGCTCGCCTCCAACGCCGAACAACTCTACCACTACAGTATCCGCGGCGGCATCGGCGCCCTCGCCGCCGCCCTGGCCGCCAAAATCCAATCGTGCGGCGGAACGATCCTCACCCACGCCCCCGTCGATAAAATCAACATCGCCGACGGCAAAGTCACCGGCGTCGTCTGCCAGGAGAAAACCCTCCCCGCCGACGCCGTCATCGCCTCCGGCGGCGTCCGCGAAACCTTCCTTAAATTGATCGATCCCGGACTGCTGCCCGCCGCCTTCCTCGACAATGTAAAACAGGTCCCCCTGATGGACTCAGTCTTCATGGTCCATCTCGGCCTCGATTACGATCCCGCCGTCCACCTCCCCGGCGCCGTCGCCTACTACTACGGCACCTACGACATCGAAAGCGGCATCGCCGAAGCCCACACCGGGATCTACCACGAAGGGGAAAAAGGCTTCGTCGTCCATCACCCCACACGACACAGCCCCGAAATGGCCCCGGCCGGCATGCATGGAATGACGATTTACACCATCTGCCCCGACCGGCTCAAAGAGGGAAACTGGGAGGATAAAAAGGAGTACTACGCCGACCGCCTCGTGGAATGCGCCGAACGCCGCATCCCCGGCCTGAAAGAACACACCCGCGTCCGCGTCGCCTTAACGCCCGACTACTTCCGTCGCCGCACCCACGTCGACCACCATGCCTTCGGCGGCCTGGCCCCTCTGATGAACACGCCCCGCATCCAGCACCGCACCCCCATTGCCGGCTTGTGGTTCATCGGCGACCAAAGCATCAGCGGAGGCGGCATCAACCCCGTCATGACCGCCGCCTATCACACCGCCCACCGCATCCACAAACAAATAAAATAAAAAGTTCGATTTTTGGCGGGCCGCCCCCTGGGAGGCGGCCCGCCAAAAATCGAACCAATTTATTCATCCCAATCTTTCCATCTCACCTGGTACACCACCACATACCGATCCACCGCCTGCCCCAACGTCGGAAAGAAATTCTCCGGCCCCAGCGACTTAAACAACCCATAATTCTTCAACCGATCCTTCACCGGATCCTTCATCTCCGCAAAACACAACTCAATCCCCGCCTCATGCAATGCCCCATCCAGATCGGCCAGCGAATCCGCCGCCGTAATATCCACATCCGTCACCGGCTCCGCCGCCACCACTACCCACTTCGTCGGCGTCGGCGCCTCCGCCACCGCCTTCAACACCCGCTGGTGAAAAGTCTCCGCATTGGCAAAGAAAAGCGGAGCATCCCACCGGAACAACACCAGCCCCGGCAATCGTTCGCCCTCAGGATGGCGTGTAATATCGTGATATCCCCGCAACCCCTTCACTCGTGCCAGTACCGCATTGTACGGCCGCCAGGCCCGCCAGACAAAAGCCAGCAGCGCCAGTCCCACTGCAATAAAGATCCCTTCAATCACTCCGATCAATGCCACGCCGAGGAAACAGACAATCGACAAAATAAACTCATCCCGCCGCAGCTTGTAGAGCCGCGCCACGCCCCGAATTTCCACCAGTCCCAACGAGGCCGAAATCACCACCGCCCCCAACGCCGCCATCGGCAGTGACTGTAACAGCGTCGGCGCGAAAATCAGCAAAACCGCAATACAAAAGGCTCCCACAATCCCGGTCAGCTGTGTCTTCGCCCCGGCCGCCTCCGCCACCGTGGTCCGTGAAGCGCTGCTGCTCACCGAAAAGCCCTGAAAAAATCCGACAGTCACATTCGCCAATCCCAACGCTATCAACTCCTGATCGCCGTCCACCTCATAACCGCAGCGCAGCGCAAAAGTGCGCGAAAGCACGCTCATATCGGCAAAAGAGATCAACGCAATCGCCACCGCCCCCGCAAAAAGCGCCTGGAACTCCGCCCACGAAACGCTCGGCAGTTGAAAAGAAGGCAACCCCTGCGGCAAAGCTCCCACCACCTTGACCGGCAATCCCGCCACACCCACCACAACCGTCGCACCGATCACGGCAATCAACACCCCCGGCACTTTGGGCAACCAGCGCTTAAATCCCAAAATGATCACCAGACAGCTCACTCCGATAGCAAAAGCCGCCGGGTTGATTTTCCCGGCGCCGATCCCCTGGATCAGCCCCCACGCCTCCTGGAGAAAGTTGTCGCCGCTCACCGAAAAACCGAAAACCTTGGGCAATTGCCCCACCAGCACCGTAAGCGCAATCCCGTTGAGATAACCATAGCGGATCGGCTTGGAAAGCAAATCCGTAATAAAGCCGAACTTGACCGCTCCCGCCAGAATACAGAGCAGTCCCGCCAGAATCGCCAGCATCCCCGCCAGCTCCGCCGCCCGCCCCGAATCGCCGCCGGCCAGCGGCAGCACCGTCGCCGCAATCAATGCCGCCAGTGCCGAATCCGGCCCCAACACCAGAATCCGGCTGGGCCCGAAAACCGCATAGACCAGCAGCCCTACAATCGAAGCATAAAGGCCCGAGATCGGCGAAAGGCCCGCCGCCGTCGCATACCCCATCCCCACCGGAATCAACACGGCCGTCAACACCAGCCCGGCCACCAGATCCTTCATCAAAAAAGCACGATCATAGGATCGTACCGCATGCAATCCGGGAATCCATCGGCCCAACCCCTTCGGAAAAGCCACGAGGACAAAAGGATTCAGCCTTTGCGCAATCGTCGGCGACTTGGTACTGGTCGTCTTCGTCATCCATGACTCCTGAAGAGGTTTTTTATTTTATCGCTCTGGCTTGAAAATAGCCGGGATTTTTATCGCAGAGACACAAAGAAGCAAAGACGCAGAGCCAGAGAAGAATTCAGAGAAAATCTCCTCTCTTCTTCTCTGTGCTCTCTGCGCCTCTGTGGTGAAATCTCTTCTCTTTTTCATCCTTCTTTCCTACACTTCCCCCCGGGCAAACTGGCTGATAATCTCCGGCGCCGCCGTATCAAACCCCACAATATCCAGCATCCCCGCATCCTGCGGATCGGCAATCGTAAACTGATTGGCCACCATCCCCACCACAATCAACCGCGCCGCTGGATTGACCTCTTTCCGATACTGCTGCAACGCCTGCGTCGGATGGATCTTCCCATACCACGTCTCGCTGTCGGTATAAACCACAAACAGATCCACCTTCGCCTTCTTCTCCAGCGCCCAGATCATCGGCAGCGCACAATCCGTCCCTCCCATCGGAATCCCATCGATATATTTGCACACATCGTCCAGCCGCTGCCGGGGTGAAATCGTCAACGGCACCAGTTTATTCGAGAAACCCATCACCTTGTAATTCGGCTCCACCGCCGCCGTGATCAGCGCCATCGCCGCACTGCCCACCCGCGGCGTGATCCCGCCCGCGCCGGCAATCGTCCCCCAGGTCATCGAGCCGCTCACATCCAGCGCCAGCATAATCGACTTCCCCGTCGGCGTGACATTGCCGAAAGCCGCGTAGAACCCTGCATCCAACGCATCCACCACCTGCGGCGTCACCTCCCACTCGCCGGAGCCGCGCACCCCATGCCCCTGCGAATAGGTATTCAACGCCGCCAGCACCTGCAACGGATGGACCCGCGCCTTGCGCAACAGCTCTTCATTGGAAATCCGTCGACTCACGTCGGTCACGATCTCCATATGGCCCGGAACCAGCAGCCCCACCCGACTCATCGTCCCCAGATTGCGGATCAGGGCCGTCATCGGCATCTGCGGCAACAGCGCCTCCCAAACCTCCGGCGCCTTCAAAAACTGATTCGGCACCATCTCATGGGTCAGTTTGTACTCACGGATCAGCCCCGTAATCTGCGGCACCGTCTCCGCCCGCTGCGCGGCCTCAAAAGCCCAGATCTGCCGCAACACTTCATCGGGATGCGGCTCCGGCCCGATCCCCGGCCAGCCCTTCACAATCCAATAGAAAATCGCCTTGTGCAACTCACTCATCGGCCGCGGGTGGGCCAGCCGTAGCACATCGCGATGGGTCCAGCCGTTGCGCTGACGATACTTCACCACCTGATAGGCCAGTTGCTGCGGCGCCTTATCGTTATACCAACGGCCCACCGCCTCCCGCAGCGCCCGTCCCCACCCCCGGAAAGTCTGCACCGTCTCCACAAAAGCAAACAGATGCGTACTGATCCGCGCCACCTGCGGCAGCGCCTCAAAAGCCGCCGCCTGCGTCGTCGCATTCCCCTGCGCCGCACAGAGCGCCAGCACAAAGATGGCCGGATCGTTCTTGGGGGCCCGTCCCGCCTCACTGATCTCCACCGTACGGCGTACCACGCGCACTCCATCGGCCTGAATGCAGCGCACCACCGCCGCAGCGTTTTCCAGCGTCAACGGCCGCTCTTTCACATAATAAGTGCCGCCCTCCGTCCCCAGAATCAAAAACCGATCCAGTTGCTTCCAATCATCGACCCGCCAGCCGTAGCCGCCGGCATTGTTCATCTCTTGATTGGAACCCGGAATCGGTTCAGTCTGCGGTGTCTTATTGGGATCGACCAGTTTGTTATAACGCATCGCATCCTCCTGCACTGGAAAACATGAAAAATAAAAAACTCTCTCCCTGCTTCGCCCCGCGCGTCGTTACCGGCTACAAAGGCACCCTTTGCGGGACGCTGCAAAAACACATCCCCAAAAAAGGAAAAAGACGGCCCGCACAGTTAGCCAGAAAAAACAGGAGAAAAAAGCCCGTATTTTTGCGCGCATTCTTATGCGCGCAAAAATACAAATAAAAAACTCGACCTGTGCGGTTGTAAAAAAAGGAGCGCTCAGGCCGCGAAAGCAA
>CAZCTC010000056.1:0-51756 GCA_964501335.1 uncultured Anaerolineales bacterium
GGCTCTGGAAAAGGCCATGTTTTGGTGCGCCTTCTGAGGCGCACCAAAACATAAATAAAAAGTTCTCTCCCCTCGGGCGGTTTCATTGTTGCTCGAGATGGATGCAAGCTGGTTCTTAAATTTTATTTCATGGGATTTTCGATCCCCTAATTTTGGCCAGCAGAATAGTGCTCAGATACACCGTCAGGGCATTGAAACTTCCCACGATTCCTACAACAGCAAACCAGATGAAGTTAGCTAGCAGGCTCGGGGATGGGGAGCCGGGATTGCCGGTGCCCGGGTACAGTTTCGTCAGGGCTGCCATGGCCAGGCCGGCGGCCAATCCTTCCAGAATGGCTCGAATCCGGCGGTACTTTCGTTTTGTGCGGTGCCAGTTCAAATAGACCGGGCTGCGTTGATAAATAAGCAAGGCGGCAACCAGATCAAAGAGGACAAACAGGATAAATCCGGGAGGCGGGGGGTGATCCGCTCCGGCGTAAAGGATGCCCAACCAGCCGATAAAGAAGGTGCCGGCGATGATCCGGGCGATGGTTTTCGCGCTCATTGCCAATTCGGCCTCCGGAGTTGACAGGTGCCGACATTGAAGATGGAGTGGGAGGTCAACTGCGCGGTTTTGTTTTTCCATTCAGAGGGCGGCAGCCAATCGCGACTGGGGAAATCTTCTATCAAGATGCCGAAAGTGTAAACGGTTGAAGAAAGTAATAATCTTTGTAATTTCGTCAGTTGTCCCAACCACTCCGGCAATGAAACCAACGGGTTATTGCCAGGGTCTAAAGCTTGGAATTCTATTAATTCTTTCAATGGATCCGGTACTGTGGTAAATTTATTCAAGCAGAGACACATCGGCTGTTTCAATCCCACGAGGGCCCGGTACTGGTGGCGTAAAGATCCGGCCGGTATTTCTTGATCTCTTCTCCGAGCGAACTGTGTTTCCAGTCGCCGAACTCGATCAGCAGGATCCTGGGAGAGGGGTCAGACGATTTTATCCAGCGTTGCTTCCCTAAAATCTCCGGTTTGTTATGAAAAGTGATGGCCATCCCGGGCCTCTTTTGTAAAAAGACCCTTTCAATTGACTTCAGGTTTTCCCAGGGGGAGCGGAGATGGAGATGGAGCCCGTCGTATTCAATTCCGGCCGGCGAGGTGATGATGTGGGCATGGGTTATTTTATAAGTGAAGGGGATCAAAAAGAAAAGACTCAGGGTAGGGAGAAACCCCATCATTTCAAAGATCAGTATAGAAAGAGTTTTGTCTATGCTATATTGCGCTGATGATTCTGCCATTTTCAATCCCAGACTTACAAATGTAGTAATGATAACCAGACCCATACCGATCATAACTGCCATACTGGCTGTATAAAGGATTCGATACTTTAGCGCGATGCG
Source organism: uncultured Anaerolineales bacterium (assembly GCA_964501335.1). Taxonomy (GTDB): domain Bacteria; phylum Chloroflexota; class Anaerolineae; order B4-G1; family SLSP01; genus CAZCTC01. Next base: position 1,383 of record CAZCTC010000056.1, read on the forward strand.
ATGAATATAGCGTTCTCCATTGGAGTCCATAGCTTCAATTCCTCTCTCAATAACAATGTCGGGTTTTTCCTCATCCATGACGCGCTCTCGTGAAAAGGGTGAAATATTGCCTGCATGTCATGGGCTTATATCCTTTGTTTAGTGTACTCTTCCTTATCCAAATGTCTAATTTCCTGAGGCGAGAGGGCGTCCACGCAGGGGTGTCCCTACATTGGCGGTGTTCGGGTAGGGGCGGCCCGATGTGGCTGCCCTGGGGGAGATTTTTGCACGGCGGGGCCTATTTTCAGGACAGAAGGTCATGCCGGGGGCGGCACCCCGAAGGATGAAAATTCAGAACCAGATTTTAACGCAGAGGCGGAGAGATCGCAGAGAGACGCAGAGAGGGATAAATTATTTTCTCTGGCTCTGCGTCTCTGCTTTTTTGCGTCTGTTTACAACATCTTCGATCTGCGTTAAAAATCCCGGCTATTTTCAGGACAGAAGACCATGAAGGGTGGACACCCCGAAGGATGAAAATTCAGAACCAGATTTTAACGCAGAGGCGGAGAGATCGCAGAGAGACGCAGAGAGGGATAAATTATTTTCTCTGGCTCTGCGTCTCTGCTTTTTTGCGTCTGTTTACAACATCTTCGATCTGCGTTAAAAATCCCGGCTATTTTCAGGACAGAAGACCATGAAGGGTGGACACCCCGAAGGATGAAAATGGTTTTCAGGCGCTGCCTGTTGGCCCTCATCCTCCCCCCGGCCCCCTCCTCGCGAAGCACCCCAACGAACACGCGGGAACGGGGATCTGGTTCCTGTATGTTGATTGCTCTGGGGGGGAAGGAGGGGGAGAGAAAGTCACCGGGGCGGCTCTGGAAAAAGGCCATGTTTTCGCGCGCCTCAGAAGGCGCGCGAAAACATAAACAAAAAATTCTCTCTCCCGGGCCTGCGCGTCGTTTTTTACCTGGAAAGGGCCTGTTGCGGGGTGCAAAAACGGTTTTTAATTGATGAAAACCTCACATCTCCTAATGTCTTTTTAGAAAACAATCGAATATTTCGACATGGATTTGCTTGCATTTAGAATTACTATAGGGTAGCCTGGGGTGTAGCCCCAGGAAAACGGGGCAGTTTACGGGCATTTTCCGATTAATCCGGGATTTCCCGTCCCATTTACGCGCATGGTAAGGATTCCCGGTTGATTGGATTAATTATTTGCGCGTGGGGACAGCGGCCGTTTTTTCAAGCTTCCTCTTCCGGGGGCACCGATTCAATCCCGCGCTCTTTCAACATCATCCGGGCGAGGCGCAGCAAAATGTCCTGATCTTCTTTGGGAAGGTATGAAGCGCACTTCGCCAGTTCATCCGTCACGGGGGATTCATTCCGCTTCAGGTAGGAGAGGCCTGCCCGCTGCAACACCTCTTCCGGGGGCATCCCAAAGGCACGAGCCACGCCGAGACAAAATTTCATTCCGGGCTTTCGTTTATTTCCTAAAACAGGGGATATTATACCTTTGGAAATTTCAGCTCGACGACCTAGCTCACTATAACTCCAACCCCTTTGATTTAATTCTGTTATTACCCAATCGGTGAATTCCGACATAATCACTCCCCTTCAGATTACTAACGGGTCTGCTGATTAATCAACAATCTGTGCCTTTAGCTTTTAGCGTCCCGCAAAAGGTTTTTGCCCGGCCCGAACCGACGCGCTGGACAGGCAGAGAGAGGTTGTTTTTTTGTTTTTTCGGCGGCTTCAGAAAGCCGCCGAAAAAACGGCTGTTCTTTTACTTGTCTTCCGAGCCCGTTGCACAGGTTGAAAAAACCTGTGTTTTTGCGTTGGTTTCTTCCCTAATCCTTTTTCCAGATAGTTAACTCAGAAAGTATCCCGGGGCGGCTCTGGAAAAAGGCCATGTTTTCGCGCGCCTCAGAAGGCGCGCGAAAACATAAACAAAAAATTCTCTCTCCCGGGCCTGCGCGTCGTTTTTTACCTGGAAAGGGCCTGTTGCGGGGTGCAAAAACGGCTTTTAATTGGTGTTAATGAAAATTATCCGGTTGTTCGTTAAATTAAGCTCTTGACAAAATAATGGAGAAGTATAGAATGTTATATGATTGAACGTAATGATATTTAATGATACGATATGCTATACGAAAGGAGTCCCATGCATCCAAAAGAACAGACGCTCTTCCAGGCCTTCCTGGACGAAGAGATCCAGCAGCAGCTGGCCGAACTGGCGCGGCTCGATCAGCGTTCCCGCTCCGGCGAAGTGCGCTGGCTGATCGCTCAGGAATATTCCCGTCGTACCGGAAATCCGCCCACGCCCGGCCTCGCCCCACATCCTGAAACCGTGGGCAGTCGTTGATCATCCCCGATATATAAAAGGGCTCTTGACCCGATGAAGGCCGGGTCAAGAGCAGTACCAGAACTGTTCACCAACTGGTACTTTTATTATACCCGTAAAACGTAAAACGTGAAACGTGGGGAATAAAACGTAAAACGTAATGATCCATCGGCCAGGGGAATTTGCACGCCTCAGAAGGCGTGCAAATTCCCCAGAAAACAATCCCCCTTTCCCCCGCAAGCGGGGGAAAGGGGGGTAGGGGGGATAGAGGGGGCCAGCGTGGCCTGTTTTCAAAACAGAACCAGATTCAATGCAGAGAAAATTTAAAGAGAATCTCTTCTCCTCTTCTCTGTGTCCTCTGTGTCTCTGCGGTGAATCTTTTCGCTGCTCTCCGGTGAATCTTTTCCCCGCTTTGCGGTGAATTCTCTCTGTCCTTTTACCATACCCGGAACCCGGGTCCGGCGTCGGGCCTGCGCGGGAGTTGTCGTTCTCCCAGCCCCGGCACGGTTGCTCCGGCCATCCGAAAAGGAGTTAATCCATGTTAATCTCTCAGGCCAAACCGGCCCCGCAATATGTCAAAATCCCGGCGGCCGCACTGGAGGCGCTGTTCAACACTCCGCTCCGCGAAAACCGCATCATCGGCAAAGGTCACACCGAGACGCTGCTGCGCATGGCCCGCTATCTCTGGGGCGATGTCGTGCTCGACGGCAGCCGCGCCGATTTTGCCGCCGCGCTGGGACTCGATCCCCAGACCTTTGAGAAACATTGCCCGGAGCTGGCCCGCGCCGGCTGCTGGCATTATCTCCAGCCCCAACACGGCTATTACCGTTTCCTCGGCTTCGTTCAGACCGACGAAGAGGCCGCAGCCCTACGCGAAGCCTGGAGTGAGGCGCTTGCCTGGGCCGCCGAACAGGAGCGCCTTCACGGCAAACATATCTCCGCTCCGCTGCTCACCGCCCGGGCCGAGGAGCTGGTCGATGCGTCAAAATTGACGTTTCCTGTTGTTGTTTCTTCTCTCTCTTCTTCTCTGGAAAATTCTCTTTCTGGGGAGAAAAAACAACAAGAAAAAAAGGTCGTCGCGTCAAAATTGACGCAATGCGCCGCCGATGAATCAATTTTGACGCTTTCCAGCGCCGATGAATCAAAATTGACGCGATCCTCGCCGCCCGAAAAGAACGCCCCCGCAGCCATCGAACTCTCCGACGAACTGCTGGATTTCCTGGATCAGCTCGCCTGGATCGGGGACCTGACCCCGGTCCAGCAGGCCGCCGCCGAATCCGAAGCACGGGTGTTGGGCTGGGCTCGTTACTGCCTGAGCGAGCAGCGCACCGGCAAGGTCCGCAATCCCGGCAGCCTCTTCCGGCGGGCCATCACCGGCGGCACCTGGCCGCCCCAGGACTTCATCACCCCGCCGGAGATCCCTCTCGCCAGCGAGCATCCCGAACTGGCCGCCCGGTTCTTCCACCAGAACGAGGTCGAAATCGTGCCGGGCTATGTCCGCCATCAGGAAGCCCATGAACTCTGGAAAAAGGTTCTGAATGAACTCGAGCTCCAGATGATGCAGGCCACTTACAATACCTGGCTGAGGGATACCCGGGGCATCGGGTATCTGGAATCCTCCCCCACCCTGGTGGTTGAGGTAAAAAATTCCCTCAGTATTGAATGGCTTACCAATCGATTGCTCCCCATCATCAACCGGACTTTGACCCGGATTACCGGCGAGGCGGTGCCGATCCAGTTCATCAATTTGTAGCGTCCCGCAAAGGGCGCTTGCCCGGCAAGGCACGCCGCGCTGTGCGAAGCAGGGGGAGATATTTTTTGTTTATGTTTTCGTGGTGAATTATGCGTTACTGTCTATTTTCCTTTCATGACGATCGGCAGGAAGACTCGATGCGTGCGGAAAGTCGCCGTGACCGCCTTTGGCCCGTCCATCGTAACAGTTATCACAGAGGCCGTGCCGGTGATCGCGCCGCTCCAGCCATCGAAGGAAGCCGTTCTCGTCGACGTGGCGGTCAGGGTGACCACGGTGCCGGGAGCAAACGAAGCCGCACAGCTGCCGCCGTTGCAGTTGATCCCTATGGGCTGGCTCGACACCAGGCCGGCGTTGTTGCCGATGATCGTTACGGTCAAGGGATAATAGACACCGAAGTCGAAAGCGGTCGTGATGGTGTGATCGGCGGTAATGTTGGTGAAGGTGTAGACGGAAGGAGTCCCGACAGAAATGCCGTCGACCCATACGTCAATAACGTGATAGTTGGGGTTGGGATTGATCGAGAAAGCCGCGCTGCTGCCATAGGTCACGGTTTGCGGGCCGTTGGGGCTGATCGAGCCGTTCGCTCCGGCCGTGGCGGTGATAATGTAGGTATTGACGGCAAAGGCGGCGGTGATGGTATGGTTGGCGGTGACGTTGGTGAAGGTGTAGACGCTCACCGCGCCGACCGACGTGCCGTCGGCCCGGACATCGATGATGTGATAGCCCAGAGCGGGAGCGATGGTGAAGACCGCGCTGCTGCCGTAATTTACCGTCTGCGGGACGCCGGGGGTAATCGATCCGTTCACGCTGGCGGTGGGGGTGATGGTGTAAGTGTTGATCGCAAAGGCGGCGGTGATGATGTGGTTGGTGGTTACGTTGGTAAAGGCGTAACTGCCGACCACGCCGATCGGAGCGCCGTCTACATACACGCCGGTCGTGTGATAGCCGGTGTTGGGCGCGATGGTAAAGGTGATGGCGCTGCCGGAGGCCACGGCTTGTGGAGTGCCGGGCGTAATGCTGCCGCCCATTCCTGCCGTCGGGGTGATGAGATAGGTGCTGAAGGTGGCCGTCACGGCCCGATCGCCGTTCATGGTCAGCGTAATCGTGTTGGCTGTGCTGGTGATTGCCCCGCTCCAGCCGATAAAGGCAGCCGTTCCCGTCGGTGTGACGGTGAGCGTGACGAGAGTGCCGGGGTAGAAATAAGCGGTGCAGCTAGCGCTGCAGCTTACGCCGGCGGGCTGGCTGGTAATGATCCCGGCGTCGTTCCCGACAATCTGAAGCGTAAGCCGGGAATAATTGCTCTCGTAGGCGCCCATATCGACCGCGGTGCCTGAGACGCGCGGGTGATTGTCGAGGTCGGTAGCGGCGGTCACGCTGAGTGTATTGCCCGCATCGATGGCCGGGGAGCCCGGACTCAGCCGGAGATTGCCCATGGCGGCATCGATAAATTGCGGATCGCGGTTGAGATTCATGGTTCCGGTATAGCCGCCCTGGATATCGCTGTAAGTTACGGTGGGAGTTGCTTTGTAGTTGTAAATCTGCGCACTCTGGGGAGCTGTATTGCCCCACACGATGCCGTTGACCAGCGTAGGGTTGCTTATACCGAAGGCGCCGCCGTCGCTGGCTATCCCGCCTCCCTGGTTGCCGGCAGAGTTATCGTAGAAGGTGACATTGGTCAACGAAGGATTGCTTACCCCTCTGGAATAGCCCTCGTTATATATTCCGCCGCCGTCGTTGGTAGCGGAGTTGCCGTAGAAGACGACATTGGTCAACGCGGGACTGCTTTGTCCGGCGTAGCCCGCGTTAAACATCCCGCCGCCGTAGGCGGCCGCATTGTGATTGAAGGTGACATTGGTCAACGACGGATTGCTTACTCCTCCGGAAAAGCCGTCGTTGTACATTCCGCCGCCTTTTTCGGTAGCGGAGTTGCCGCTGAAAGTGATATGGGTCAGGGCGGGACTGCAGGCGTGACCGGCGGTATTTCCTTCACAAAATAAGCCGCCGCCTCTGACATTTGGATAGGAACCACAGGCATTTCCGGCCGTCAGGATGAAACCGTCCAGGACTACCGTGTCGGTAATCGATCCATAGGTCACGCCGTCCAGGAACATTACGTGGTAGGCGTTAGTCCCGGTGATTCCGGCCGTGTTCGTCACCACGCCGCCAACCGTGGCGTCGTTTTGGTCGAGATCTCCACTGAGAATCGTGGGATGGGCCGTCCAGTTACGTTGGGTCCGCAATGTTTCCGTCGCCGCGAAGCCGCCGTAAAGCTGGACATTGTTCCGCTCGATGCGGAAGGTTTCTCTCGCAGCGTTGTCGACATGGCCGGCGCCTTCATCGGGATAGTACAGACCTTCGGCCACCCAGACTTCATACATTGTGCCGGCATGGCTGTTGGTCCAATCCAGCGCATTTTGCACGGTGGTGTAAGCCGTGGTCCAGGAAAGACCGTCGTGGACGGGACCGGGCGCGTCTTTATCGACATGGAGGATGCTGTTTACAAAGGCAGCGGTGATCGTGTGGTCCGCCGTGACATGGGTGAAGGTGTAACTGTTCACCATTCCTATTGAGGCGCCGTCCACGTACACATTACCTATGTAATAGCCAGGATTCGGGGTAATGGTAAAAGCGGCGGAGCCGTCATAGGTTACCGTCTGCGGGCCGCCGGGGTTGATGGTCCCACCGATGCCGGCGGTGGGGGTAATGATATAAGTGTTGATGGCAAAGGCGGCGGTGATGATGTGGTTGGCGGTCACGTTGGTAAAGGCGTAGCTGTCGACTACGCCGATCGGGGCGCCGTCCACATACACGCCGGTCGTGTGATAGCCGGTGTCGGGCGCGATCGTAAAAGTAACTGCGCTGCCGGGGATTACGATTTGTGGGGTGCCGGGCGTAATACTGCCGCCCATTCCTGCCGTCGGGGTGATGGAATAGGTGAAGAAGGTGGCAGTCACGACCCGGGCGCCGTTCATGATCAGCGTAATCGTGTTGGCTGAGCTGGTGATTGCCCCGCTCCAGCCGATAAAGATGTTGCTGAGCAACGGCGTGGCGGTGAGGGTGACGACGGTGCCGGTATCAAAGTAAGTCGTACAGGTAGTGTTGCAATTCACGCCGGCGGGCTGGCTGGTGATGATCCCGGCGTTGCTTCCGACAATCTGGAGCGTAAGTCGGGAGTAGTTGCTTTCGTAGGCGCCCATATCGACCGCGGTGCCGGAGACGCGTGGGTAACCGTCGAGGTCGGTGGCGGCGGTCACGCTGAGCGTATTGCCCGCATCGGCGGCCGGGGAGCCCGGACCCAGCCGTAGATTGCCCCTGGCGGCATCGATAAACAAGGGATCAAGGTTGAGATTCCCTGTTCCTGCATAACCGCCCTGGATATCACTGTAAGTTACGGATGTGTCAGCGTCAAAGCTGAAAATCTGCGCATCGTCGGAACCTGTATTGCCCCACACAATGCAGTTGATCAGTGTAAGGCTGCTCCCAGCGGAGTCGTTGTAGTCAAATATCCCGCTACCGAAAGCGGCGGAGTTGTCGTAGAGGGTGACATTGATCAGCGTCGGGCTGCTTACTCCGGAATCGCCGTTGTTATATATTCCCCCGCCATGAGAAGCGGCAGAGTTGCCGTAGAAGGTGATATTGGTCAACAAAGGGCTACTTACCCCATTGTTGCTGCCGTTGTTGTACATTCCGCCGCCGTAGGTGGCGAAGTTGCCGCTGAAGGTGATATGGGTCAGGGTAGGACTGCAGTCGTGGCCCACACCCTCTCCAGCACAGTAGAGACCGCCGCCCTTGTCAGCATTTGTAACGTAAGGATACGAGGCATCTCCGGCCGTCAGGATAAAACCGTCCAGGACCACCGTGCCGGTAATCGATCCATAGGTCACGCCGTCCAGGAACATCACGTGGTCGGCGTTGGGCCCGGTGATTCCAGCCGTATTCGTCACCACGCCGCCGACAGTGGTGTCGTTTTGGGTGAGATCCCCGCTGAAGATCGTGGGATGGGCCGTCCAGTTACGTTGGGTCCGCAGTGTTTCCGTCGCCGCGAAGCCGCCGTAAAGCTGGACATTGTTCCGCTCGATGCGGAAGGTTTCTCTCGCAGCGTTGTTGACATGGCCGGCGCCTTCATCGGGATAGTACAGGCCTTCGGCCACCCAGACTTCATACGTTGTACCGGCATGGCTGTTGGTCCAATCCAGTGCATTTTGCACTGTGGTGTAAGCCGTGGTCCAGGAAAGGCCGTTGTGCGTCGGGCCGGCGGCCTCTTTATCGACATAGAGGATCGTTGCTGCCGGGGCTGCGGGAGCGGGCCGGTTGGGAATCTCTTTCGCCCCCACGGTAGAAGCGGTCAGTAAGAAGAGGAGCAGCAGAGCAGCCCCCAAACTGAGATTCAAACTATTGCGAATAAGCTTCATGGTTACCTCTGTCTGTGAATCAAAGATTGTTTTGCGTGATAGGGTGGATTATACAACAGAGGTGTGACAGAGGTGTTAATCAGGGAAAGTAGACAGCAGCAAGTAGACAGTAGACAGCCCGTGTCGCCGGAGCGGCTCTGAAAAAGGACTATGTTTTCGCGGGCTTTCTGAAGCCCGCGAAAACATAAACAAAAAAACTCTCTCCCCCCATCCAGCGCGACACAACTTACGGGGAAAGCGACAGGTGCGGAATGCGGAAAGAGATTTCACCATACCGCCTCGCTCATCAGGGTAGGGGAGGGAAGTAAGAAATGCAACTTATATTATTCAGCGTATGGAAAACTGCAACTTCGTCAAAGTGGAGGAGGTATGCGCGCATAGCCCCCATAGCCATTATTCCCCTTTGATGATCGGCATATACCCCCCACTTTAAAAATAGTTCCATCCTTTTATCTCAAAACCAATCCTTACCATAGCTATAGGGTGTCATTTTCGCTGCCACCTCTGATATCTTGACTACACCCGGGTTAACTATTACAAAAGGAGTTGGTTTTGTCATGAAAGCGTTACGAGGTTCCAGAATATTTTATCTTATCGGGTTGGGAATGCTGGTTTTATGGTTAATGGGAGCGCCGGTCGTGGAGGCCCAAAACGGCGACGATCCGCCTCCCGGCGCGACAATCTCTCCGCTGATCCCGCTCAATTTTAAACTCCCTGATGCGCCTCCCGTCGCCGCTTCCCGGATCCATGTCGATCGCGATGCCGTCGGCGCCAACGACGGTACCTCCTGGGCGGATGCCTATACCACCCTGCAAGGTGCTCTGGATTGGACCAACGCCCACGGCGCCACCCATTATGAAATCTGGGTTGCCGAAGGAACCTATTACCCGGATGAAGGCGGCCTCCATGTCGACAACGCCGTCACGGAAACCTTCCGCATTGCCTGGAACAATGTGCAGCTCTACGGCGGCTTCGCCGCCACCGAAACCCAACGCTCCCAGCGCGATTGGGTTGTCCATCCGGTCATACTGAGCGGCGATCTCAATCAAGACAGTACCTCGGATCAAAATGCTGCCCATGTCTTTTTTCTGGATGGGACAAGCCATCAGCGGCTGACTTCGGATCTTCTCATCGACGGGTTTGTGATTACTGCCGGAAACGATCGGAGCTTCTACTGCGACGGCGGCGGCGAAGGCCATGAGTGCAGTCCAACCCTTCTCAATCTCACCTTCAGCCACAACAACGGCGGGGGTTTTTTCTGCAACGGCGGTGGCGGAGGGACCTGTCAGCCCACCCTTATCAACACCCTCTTTGACGGTAATTCGGCCGGTCAGGGTGGGGGCATGTACAATAACGGGGAAGGCGGAAGCTGCCAGCCGCGGTTAATCGATGTCACCTTCAATGGCAACCGCGCTAATTCCGGCGGTGCTATGCACAACAGCAACGGCTGCAATCCGCTGGTGATCCATGGCACTTTTCGCGAAAATCAGGCCAGCATCGGCGGTGCGATTATGAACAATGCTGCTTATAACGGCGGCAGCGGCGTGACGCTCATCAATACCGTTTTTAAGGGTAACCAGGCCGGCAGAAATGGTGGTGCAATTGCTGCGGAGGGTACTTATTACAGCTACAATGGCGCTACCGCGATCAATACCCTTTTCAGCGGCAACCGGGCCGGTGACAGTGGCGGGGCGTTCTACGGTGAAGCGGGTACATACGGAGGAGCCAGCGTTACCTTGATCAACACTACGCTCAGCGGCAATTCAGCTCGTGGCGGTGGGGCACTCGACGGATTCTATTTGCATAATTATGGTAGTGTTAGCTACCATCTGATCAACAGCATTGTGTGGGGCAACTCCAATCCCCAAATCTCTGGCTATTCCGACTTTCCTCAGATCCACCACAGCGATATCGAAGGCGGTTGGCAGGGTGCGGGCAATCTCAATGTCGACCCGCGGTTCGTTGCCCCCATTGCGGCTTCCTTTGCCCCCACGACGACTGGAGATTATCGCCTGCAGCCTGGCTCCCCAGCCATCGATGCCGGTGACACCAGCTCCGCCGGCTATGATACCGATCCTGACGGCAATCCCCGGGTCCAGGGCGCCGCCGTCGATATGGGGGCTTATGAATCTCAACCCGTTCTCATCTATGTCGATCGCAATGCGGCGGGCGACGGCGACGGCAGCTCCTGGACCGATGCTTACACCACCCTGCAAGCCGCTTTGGATTGGACCAACGCCCACAGCCCGGTGACCTACGAGATCTGGGTGGCCGAAGGGACTTACTACCCGGATGAGGGTGGTATTCATTTCAATGATGTCTTGACCGAGAGTTTTCAGATCTCCCGAAACAATGTGGAACTCTACGGCGGCTTTGCCGCGACCGAAACGCAACGCACCCAGCGGAACTGGGCCGCCCATCCCACGATCCTCAACGGCGATCTGGATCAGGACGGCACCCTGGCCCATAATGCCTATCACGTCCTCTACCTGGATGGCGCCACCTACGAGCCGTTGACCCGCCGTACCATCCTCGACGGTTTTGTCATCACCGGAGGGAATGCGGCCGGATCAGGGGGAAAACTTGCTCAACAGAAATCCCTCTGCGGCGGCAAAACCCTCAGTGGAGCGCTTCACAATGCCGGCGGCGGGCTCTTCTGCGCCGGCAGCGCTCCCGGCGGCAATTGCAGTCCTGCCCTGGCCCATCTTGTCTTCAGCGGCAACCGGGCGGCCGACAAGGGCGGCGCGATCTACAACGAGGGGTACCTGGGAAACAGCAGCCCTACCTTCACCGATGTCCTCTTCAGCGGGAACTGGGCCACCTCCGGCGGCGCGATCTACAACAACGGGGCTTACGGCGCCTCTCACCCTGCTTTTATCAATGTCACCTTCAGCGGCAACCAGGCCTACTATGAAGGGGGGGCTCTCTTCAACTTCGGCGCCTGCGGCAGCAGTCGGCCCATTCTCGCCAACACGCTCCTCTGGGGCAACGTCGCACCTCTTGGCCCGCAGCTCCTCAACAATGAAGCCGCTCCGATCATTACCTATAGCGATGTGCAGGGCGGCTATCCCGGAGAGCATAACCTCGACGTCGATCCCTGGTTCATCGCCCCGCTTGCGGCGACTTCGGCTCCTACCACCACCGGCAACTATCGCCTGCAGGTCGGCTCCCCGGCCATCGATGTGGGCAACAGCCTCAGCGTCACCCTTACCACCGATCTCGACAACCGCCGGCGCATCACCTACCGCGCCGTCGATCTGGGGGCCTATGAAGTGCCCGCCCCCACCTATCTCATCACTCCCACCGCCGGGCCGAACGGGGTTCTCGTTCCGGCACTTCCTCAAACCCTGGATTACGGCGACTCGATTACCTTTACCCTGATCCCTGATCCCGGCTACCAGGTCCGCGAGGTCGTCGTGGATGGCGTTTCCGTCGGCGCGGTGGAGCAGTATACTTTCACCCATGTCATAACCGATCATACGATTGCCGCCACTTTTACTCTGAAAGAATACATGCTCTCAGTGACCCTGCGGGGCCACGGCCGTGTGGTCCGGGAACCCGAGCAGCCCGTCTACCTGGCCGGGGAGGTCGTCACCCTGACCGTGATCCCGGCGCCTCACTGGACCTTTGTCGATTGGAGCGGCGACCTGACCGGCAGCCGCAATCCCATCAGCCTGACCATTCAGGGCGATGTCGTGGCCACGGCCAATCTGGAACCGCCTCCCTTGATCTACGTCGATCGGGACGCCACCGGCACCAACGACGGCACCTCCTGGGCGGATGCCTATCCTACCCTGCAAGCGGCCCTGGATTGGACCCGGGACCATGGCGCGACGCCCTACGAAATCTGGGTGGCGGAGGGGACTTACTATCCCGATGAAGGCGGTTTCCACGTCGACAATGCCGTGACGGAAAGCTTCACCCTGGCCTGGAACAATGTGCAGCTCTACGGCGGCTTTGCCGCGACTGAAACCCTGCGCTCTCAACGGGACTGGAAGGCCCATCCCACAATCCTCAGTGGCGATCTCGATCAGGACGGTGATCTGTATGACAATGCTTACCACGTCCTTTACGTGGATGGTTTGAAGAATCAACCGCTGACCGAATCCACCGTGATCGACGGTTTCACCATTACGAGTGGACTTGCTCCCCTCCCAATTTCCACCGAAAAGAGCCGCGGCGGCGGTCTCCACTGTCGAGATGGAGGGATTTACCGGCCGACCCTGGCCAATCTCATTTTCAGCGACAACTATGCTTATATGGGGGGTGGGTTCTACTGCTCTCAAGGCGGCGGAATCTGTAATCCTACCCTGACCAACGTTATCTTTGTAAATAATAGAGCCTACAGTTATTACATGGAACACTGGAGTGTGGGTGGTTCGGGTGCCGGCATGTACATCGGCGGCGACGCCATGCTGAACAATGTGGCTTTTATCAACAATATTGCCTGGGGTGGCAACACACCGGGCCGGGGAGGTGGAATGGCCAACGTTGCGGGCAGTTCTATCCTGATCAATGTTACCTTCAACGGTAACCAGGCCGGCTGGGGTCCGGCCTTGTATGCTGAATCAGCAGGTCATCCAATCGTGGTCAACAGCATCCTCTGGGGCAACGGCGCGCCCGGCAGCGCCCCTCTCTTCTACCCCGATTATAATAAACCGGATGTAACTTACAGCGATGTCGAAGGCGGCTATCCCGGGGAAGGCAATCTCAACCTCGATCCCCGCTTTATCGATCCGGCCGGGGGCAACTATCGCCTGCATCCGAACTCTCCCGTTATCGATGCCGGCACCAATTCCGCCGTCACGGTCACGACGGATCTGGACGGCCGGCCTCGCATCGTCAACGGCACCGTGGATATGGGCGCCTATGAATCGGCTTACAACACCCATATCATCACTCCCACGGCCGGTCCTCATGGAGCCATTCAGCCCGGCACTCCCCGCACCGTAAAAGAGGGCGGCGATGCCGTCTTCACTCTGGTGCCGGATACCGGTTATCAAGTTCTCGATGTGGCCGTCGATGGGGTTTCTGTGGGGGCCATGTCGCAATACACCTTTACCAATGTTCAGGCCGATCATACCCTCACCGCGGCCTTTACCCTGGATGAATATACGCTCACCCTTGCCATTCAGCACAAAGGCCGCGTGACCCGGCAACCCGATCAACCTACCTATCATTACGGGGATGTCGTCACTCTCACAGCCGTTCCTACCGCTCCCTGGACTTTCAACAATTGGAGCGGCGCCCTGAGCGGCAACGACAATCCCATCAGCCTGACCATCCAGGGAAATACGATCGTCACGGCCACCTTCGAACCGCCGTCCCGGATCTATGTCGCTTACAATGCCTCCGGCGCGAAGGACGGCACCTCCTGGTTCAACGCCTACTCCTACCTGCAATCGGCCCTCGATTGGACCAATGCCCACGGCGAAACGCATTACGAAATCTGGGTCGCCCAGGGCACCTACCGCCCAGATCAAGGGGGGCTTCATATCAACAATGCGGTGACGGAAAGCTTTACCATCACCTGGAACAATGTGCAGCTCTACGGCGGCTTTGCCGCTACCGAAACCCAACGTGACCAACGCGATTGGGTTGCTCACCCCACCATTCTCAGCGGTGATCTCGATAAGGACGGAACCTGGGCTCACAATGCCTACCATGTCCTTTACCTGGACGGGGCCACCAACGACCCCCTGACGGCTACCGTGGTTCTGGACGGTTTCACGATCACCTGGGGAAATGCGAGCGACGATGGCGGCGGCCTCTACTGCCAGGGGAGCGGGGCGGGCCATCAATGCAGTCCTACTCTCTCCCATCTCATCTTTACCGGCAATCGGGCCGCAGAAAGGGGCGGCGGAATGTACGACAACGGACGCGACGGGGGTGTCAGCAGCCCCACACTGACCGACGTTTCCTTCCACAACAACCAGGGCCGGTGGGGCGGCGGGCTATCTAACGACGCCCTTAATTCCGGCGACAGCAGTCCTATCCTGGACCGGGTGGTCTTCAATGAAAATCGGGCTACGGAAAGCGGCGGCGGAATATACAACCACAGCGACAACCATGGAAGCTGTAATCTACAATTGAACCAGGTTGACTTCAGCGACAACCATGCGGGTGCAGGCGGAGGAATGTGCAGCAATAACGGTTATAGCGGTGATACCAGCTCCACTCTGACCAACGTCACCTTCAATCATAACGATGCCGGCAGCGGTGGGGGAATGGCCAATTATGTCACTGACAATAGCATCGATAATTCCAGGCTGACGCACGTCACCTTCAACAATAATCAAGCCGGTTGGAGCGGAGGCGGTATGTACAGCGTGGGAGGTTTTTGGGGCGACAGCAGCCCTATTCTGGAAGATGTCGTCTTCAATGGAAATCAAGCCGAACAATACGGAGGTGGAATGCGCAATGAAAGCTATTATAGCGGAAGCGCCCATCCGATCCTGATCAATGTCGTCTTTATCAATAATCAAGCCAACCAGAAAGGAGGCGGAATGCATAACGAAAGCTATGCATTCGCCAGCAGCAATCCGGATCTGACTAACGTTACCTTTCAAGGCAATCAAGCCGGCGATGGTGGGGGGATGTACAATGTCAGCTTAGATACAAGTATCAGCAATCCGAGTTTGACCAATGTGATCTTCAGCGGCAATCGAGCCCTCAACACTGGAGGAGGCCTGGGCAATGAAACTTCTTTTCTGAACGGCACCAGCAGCCCCATGCTGACCAATGTCACTTTCAGTGGCAATTGGGCCGGCCAAAAGGGTGGGGGCCTCTATAACTTGGCCGACAATCCCAGCATCAACCGCGCTTTGTTGGTCAATTGTATCCTTTGGGGCAACTCAGCGCCCCAAGGCTCTCAGCTCTACAACGACAACGCCACGCCGATCATTACTTTTAGCGATATCCAGGGGGGCTGGCCGGGCGTCGCCAACTTTGATGCCGATCCCCGGTTTATTGCCCCTATCAATGCCTCGTTCGCCCCTACCACGACCGGCAACTATCGCCTGCAAGCCGGCTCCCCGGCCATCGATGCCGGTGATAATTCCGTGGTTACGGTCACCACCGATCTCGACCGCCGGCCCCGCCTCGTCAATGACGTGGTCGACCTGGGTCCCTATGAAATGGCCTACAGCACCCATACCATCACCCCCACGGCCGGTCCCCATGGATCGATCGATCCCGGCACTCCCCGGATCATGAACGAGGGTAGCCAGGCTGCCTTCACGATCGTGCCGGATATCGGCTATCAAATCCTCGATGTAGCCGCTGATGGAATCTCCGTGGGGGCCGTGTCGCAGTATACCTTTACCAACATTCAGACCGATCATACTATCACGGCAGTCTTTACCCTGGAGGAATACACTCTCAGCATCGCCATTCAAAACCAGGGCAGCGTGACCCGGCAACCCGATCACCCCACTTATCACTATGGGGATGTGATCATCCTTACGGCCGTTCCCGTCGCCCCCGGCGTTTTCATTCACTGGAGCGGCGACCTGCGCGGCAGCGCCAACCCCATCAGCCTGACCCTTCAGGGAAATACCATCGTCACCGCCACCTTCGACGTTTTCTCCCGGATTTATGTCGACCGGGACGCCGCCGGCACCAACGACGGTACCTCCTGGGCCAATGCCTTCACCCAACTCCAATCCGCCCTGGATTGGACCAACACCCACGGCGCCACGCATTACGAAATCTGGGTCGCCGAGGGGACCTATTACCCCGACGAAGGCGGCAGCCATGTCAACAACGCCCTCACGGAAAGCTTCACCCTGGCCTGGAACAATATACAGCTCTACGGCGGCTTTGCCGCCACTGAGACTCTGCGGGACCAACGCGATTGGAGGGCGCATCCCACGGTCCTCAGCGGCGATCTCGATCAGGATGGGACCTGGGCCCACAATGTCTACCATGTCCTCTATCTTGACGGGGCTACGAACGAACCGTTGACGGCTACCGCCGTCCTGGATGGTTTCACGATCACCGGGGGAAATGCGAGCGATGATGGCGGCGGCCTCTATTGTCGAGGGAACGGAACGAGCCATCAATGCAGTCCCACCCTCTCCCATCTCATTTTTACCGGTAATCGGGCCGTCGAAAGGGGTGGCGGAATGTACAACAACGGGCGCGACGGGGGTGTCAGCAACCCCGCGCTAAGCGACGTTTCCTTCCACAACAACCAGGGCGGTTGGGGTGGAGGGCTATCTAACGACGGCATTAATTCCGGCGACAGCAGTCCTATCGTGGATCGGGTTGTCTTCAGTGAAAATGTAGCCACGGAAAGCGGCGGCGGAATATACAACAACAGCGACAACCATGGAAAATGCAACCTTCAATTGAACCAGGTTGAGTTCAACGATAATCGCGCCGATGCAGGTGGGGGAATGTTCAGCGACAGCGGTTATGGTAGCAATACCAGTTCCACTCTGATTGATGTTACCTTCAATCGCAACTACGCCAACGCTGGAGGGGGAATGGCCAATTGGGTCACTGACAATAGCATCAATTATTCCAGATTGAACCATGTCACCTTCAATAATAATACAGCTGACCGGAATGGGGGGGGAATATGCAATCTTGGAGATTTCGAAGGCAATAACAGCCCGGTTCTGGAAGATGTTATCTTTAATGGGAATCGAGCCGGACAATATGGAGGTGGAATGTACAACGCAAGCGATTATGATGGAATTAACAATCCAACTCTGATCAACGTTATCTTCCAGGGTAATCAAGCCAGCGAGGGCGGCGGTATGTACAATGCCAATAATTTAGGTGCCAGCATCAAACCAGTTTTGACCAACGTAATCTTCAGCGGCAACCGGGCTGTCGACAATGGAGGTGGATTGGCCAATAACAACGGCTACTCACGTAACACCATGAGTTTCACGCTGACTCATGTCACTTTCAGTGGCAATAGGGCTGGACAGAAAGGGGGGGCCATTTATAACCTTGCCAATGATTCGAACATCATTTTCGCCACCCTGGTCAATTGTATCCTCTGGGGCAACTCGGCGCCCTCCAATCCTCAAATCTACAACGACTATAATTCAATTACGGTTACCTATAGCGATATCCAGGGCAGTTGGCAGGGTCCCGGCAACATCAATCTCGATCCGTTGTTCACTGTCCCTATCGATGCTTCGTTCGCCCCTACCACGACCGGCAACTATCGCCTGCAAGCCGGCTCTCCGGCCATCGATGCCGGCGACAATTCCGCCGTCACCGTCACGACCGATCTGGACGGCCAGCCCCGCCTCGTCAACGGCACGGTCGATATGGGTGCCTATGAGTCAACCTATCCTGTCAAATCCGGCATTTATCAGCTCTACCTGCCGGTCGTCATGCAGGGTGGAAATTAATAACCGTATTCCTCAGGGGACGGCATCCCGAAGGATGAAAATATCATAAAATGAGCAAGGGGGTATGCGCGCATACCCCCTTAACCGTTATTGCCTCTTCATGATGATCGGCAAGAACATGGAATATTTGAGTAAATGGAAGGTTGAGGTTACAATCACTGTTAATCGAGCATGAATGATTGTGGATGATTGTCAAAAAAGAGAAGGGAAGTAAAGGAGCGCGGATGTCTTTGATTGCCGAGTGGATGATTCCCCTGGTGATTCGCGCCCGGGCTGCCGGCGTACTCGGTCACATCGGCGATGCCCGTGCCGCCGATCCGCTACGGGCCGTTCTGAATGATCCTGACCGCCACATCCGAATCCGTGCCGGACATGCGCTCCGGCAGTTAGCTCCTTTGCCCGAGTTTTCCCGTTGCCGAATTAATTTTTAAAGACCATTATCCCGGCGCGACCCCGGCAAGCCTTCGTTATTTCAAATGCGGCAGCCTTGTTACCAAATTGTTTCCTTCGGGGGGATGGCGCCCGAAAAGCTCCGGGAAACCCCCGGCAATATCACCCAGATCGGCCACAAAATGACGACCATCATCAACGAATTGCTGCTCCTGGTCAGCATCCGCCGTATGGATGAGGTCCGTCAAGGACCGGTGGATATGGGCACTACCATTGCCGAAGCCTGCGCCCGGCTCTCCGGTTCCAACACCGAACTCCAGGCCGAGATTGTCCAACCGGCAAGCTGGCCGGCGGCGGTCGGGTATGCACCCTGGATCGAGGAAGTATGGGCCAATTACCTCAGCAATGCGTTGAAATACGGCGGCCGCCCGGCCCGGATCGAATTGGGAGTTGACGAGCTCTCCGAAGTCCAGTTCCGTTTTTGGATTCTGGACAACGGGCGGATCATCGAGAAACTCGGCGGTCAGGTCGGAGCGGAAAACGTTCCCGATCAGGGGGCTCGTTTCTGGTTCTCACTCTCTAAAGAGATTCGGGAATAAGACAAAGGACTGTCGAACCGGTCCAATCGGCTGGACGATGCAGATCTGGATCGATTCTGTCTGATTAATCTGCCTGAGGTCTACAAGTGACTTCATCAGCTCAGTGAGCAATCTGAGAAAACCTGGTGAGGTACAGCCCAAAACTAAGTTGGGTTTGGGCTATTTATCGCTAAAGAGGGGCTACCAGAAGCATTTTCGGGGAAGATGTCTTAAGAGATAAAACATTAGTTTTATAACATAGACAAGGTAAATCGATGATCTGCCTTCGGCAGACAGCCCCCCACTCTAATGACCGCCCCCTCCCTATCACGGTGTGGAATGCGGTCCAGATGGCCCCAACCCTTACGGCACAGGAATGGGCTATTTATTTGGATACCTGGAAATTATAAATTTGGCTTTTTGGCCTGGATTTGGGCTGTTTTTGAATTTCCAGGTATCCAAATAATTCGGGCACGGGGAATGCCCGGAAGTGCGTTAGGAAATTTGATCCATTTACGGAGAGTCCCCCTACCCAACCCCAGGCCCCCACCCCAAAACTAAAACCAAAAACTACCCAGAACTAAAACCTAACAGCCGAAAACTAAACGGACGTTGGTTTTCAGGGGCAATGCGCGCCCCATTTAGCCCCAGACTGACCCAGACCTGCCCAAACCCGCCAAACTGACGGTTCCCACACCTGGACTGTTTAGCCTATACACCCCCTGTGAAAATTATCAAAAAAAACGCCAATCTGTACGGTTGTTCATTCACATAGATTAAAAACGGTAAATATGAGCTTTATTCTCAACTCAACCGCACAGGTCAAAAAACGCGGAACGGGCAGTCCCTGCGCGTTGAATTTTCACTGTAAGAATTAGCGTTGCACAGGATCTATCAACGCTGTGAAGACCAAGCGAGCGTTTTCAGACCTATCTATTCAGACCTCCAAATACCCCCGTCCGATCCAGGCCACCCACCCTATCGGCTTTCCCCTTCGCCCGGCGATGGTATCCATGGATTATCCCTGTGTATATTGCCGGCGACATATTCAATGTAAACATTAAAACAATGACAACACAACAAAAAAGGCTAAGTTTGCCGATGATCGCTCTGCGCCCTTTTTGTTGCGCGAATTCGCAGTGCCCTGTGATTCACGCGACGCGCATTTTGCTATTGAAACATCGCTAAATCCAGATTACTTCTTTAATATAGTTTATATATAGCCATTTGACAGTCAGTCTGTTTCAGGTTACAATAAGGGCAGGTAGATGGTTAAGGAGATGTTACCCATCAATAATTTGCTCCACAAACAAACGTATGGGCACGGCATGGGAGCAATTACGGTGACTGGCACTAAACTATCATTAAGTTTACAATTTCTGGTAAAATTGGGGCATGGGTTCCCTTTCTGCCGTCATCTGGCTTTAAAAGCCGTGGGACATTATCTGGTCCAACAAGGGGTAGGGTGCTACAAAGTACCACGCAAATTTTTGCCCAAAGTTTGGGGTTAAAAGATTGGGATGTCATAGTTGGTGGGGGGCGTGTCATGGTCTATGACTATGACGTTATCATCAAAAAAGCGACCTGGATTTGCGGGTTTGAGTAAACCGTCGCCTTTGATCAGTCTTATTTGCCAATTTACGTAAGGAGCACATTATGGGAACGGAAACCGAAGACAGGCTTAAAAAATGGTATGTCGGGGAAATTACCCTGACGCCGGAAGAGGTGGAACAACTGCGCGCACAGTTGCTCCGGGACCATCAAAAAAAGGATCAAACTCCGCACTCTTTTTGGTGGGAACGCGCGGATGAGGATACGCCCGGCTGGCTTTATCGGGTTACGGCAGAAAAACTTATCGCCGATTTAGGAATGGTATCGCTGTTGGAAGCCGCCGGTGATCTCAAGGAGCGGGCCTGGCTACGGCTGAGCCGCATGGATCTCCCTGGGGTTTTACGTATCACCTGGGGCAAGAAAAAGCGGGTGTATGTAACCCCTAAAGCATTGGCGATCTTGACTGAAGAAAAAAGGAGCAAGCAGCAGTGATCGATATCCAGACATTGGGTATGGATTTGGGCTTTGGGGCAGCCAAAGCCTTTACCGTGATTGACGGGCCGGTTTCCGTTGCGCTGCCCTTTGTGCTGGCAACCTATGACGGCCGCACATTGGATGCCATGGGGGCAAATTATCGGGTGGCAAGTCGTCCCGATGTGCTCCGGGTAGATGGGGTCCAATACCTGGTGGGAACCGGCGCGGAGAAGTACAGCGCCACCATCCTTGAGGCCGGCGATATGGAGCGGCTGACCGGCCCGGAATCCATGTTGATGGTTTATGCAACCTGGGCCAGGCTGTTTGGGGCAGAACGGCATGAAGTAGTGGTGCGCCACATGGTGGCCGGGTTGCCGGTGGCGGTTTATCAGGGAGACAAAGAGAGCACCCGCGCCATACGGGATAAAGTGCGCAGCCGCTTCGCCGGCGAGCATCGTTTCTCTTTCAACGAAAAAGATTATTATGTCCGGGTCGAGAAAGTGGCCGTCGCGCCCCAGGCCTTGGGCGCCGTGACGGATTACTTTGTGGATCTGAATAGCCGCAATGTGCACAACCGGGAAAATGAAATTACGGCCATCGGCCCGCGCGATCTGGTAGGCGCGATCTCATTGGGCAATCGCACGATTGACATGGTGTTATTGCAAGGGACGGAAATTGTTCCGGTCGGCACCGGCGGCGAGCCGCTGGGCGTACGAACGCTGTTGGAGCAGGTACAGAGCCGCATGAACGGCTATTCGCTCGGCGAGCTGGATTACCGGCTCCGCGCGGATAAACTGAACTGCACCGAAGAAAAAACCTTGTGGCTGCGCCAGGTATCAGACCTGGTAAACCGCCGCTGGGGCAGCATTATGGAACGGTTGGGGCGCGTGGTACTGGTCGGAGGCGGCGTACATTTGCTCCCTAACCGGGATGGCAAACCCAACGCGGCTGCGATTGGCCTGCCCGCCGACGTGACCTACATCCCGGATGATCCGGTTGGGGCGGTTGCGCGAGGACTGTTCAAACTCGGTCAGAGCAAAAAATGACCGCCCAACCAACGCGGCGACAAGGCCGGCCCATCGGATCTAAGAGCAAGGTTCGCACGGAACGTTTGCCCACGTTGCGGTTGACGCTTAATCTGAATGATCCGGTACAGGCCAAAATTGCCACGATCTTGTTAGAATCTTATCAGCGCGGAGAATATACAAAGACGGCTTTACAGATGCTTGTCGGGGGTGTGGACGCGATTGTAGAAAAATTCCAGCCGTCGGAAGACCCCCAGGAACCGTCCTTGGCGGATGCGTTTTCGGGCCTGGTTGATTGGGGAGATGACGATGAATAAGGATGACCGATGATAAACGAGACACCCCTGGCCGATGCGGCGGAAACCTTTCTGGCGATGGCCGGGCGCGCCGATAGTTCCACCCGAATGTATCGTTCCATCCTGGAACGGTGGCTTGCGTTGGCTCAGGCGGAGGGGCTTCAGACGGTGGGAGATCTGCATGACGATCATGCCTCGCTTCTCCATGTCAAAGTCAAAACGGTGGTGCGCGGCCGCTCCGATGACACCGCCCGTGGACATCCTCCAACGCCGGCCACTCGCCGGCTCTGGCGAGCAGTGCTGCGGGAATTTTGGGATTATTTGATTCTGCAAGGAGCCAATCTCAGCGTGGGCCGGGCCGGGGCCTATATGAAAATTGAGCACAATTCGCCGGAGCCGGAATTGCCGGCGACGGTTTTGACTATGGCCCTGGAGATAGCCCAAACGGAAACCGGGACGGTTTACGATCTGGATCAAAAAAATGGTCAGGAACAGCATCTAATCGCTCTGCGCAATTACGCGCTGTTATTGACCCTGAACCGAACGGGAATGCGCGTTTCTGAAGTCCTCAACCTGCGCCGCGGCGATATTGAGTGGAGCCAGCGGCCCATCCGGGCCAGGATTACCGGCAAAGGGCGCAAAGATCGCCGGGTCTATTTCGATGAAGAGACCCGCCACGCATTGCGGAAATATCTCGCGGCCCGGGATGCGGCCGGCGAAAGCAGTGGCGGCCTCGCCAATCAACCTTTATTTGTCGGCCATAATCATCGTAATCCCGGTCGGGCTGCGATCTCACCGCAAACTGTGTGGCGTATTGTGCGCGAGCTGGGACGCAAGGCCGCCGCCGACCTGAAGCTGGAACAATCCGAAGGCGATGAGGAAGAAACTTTTTCCGATCTGCATCCCCATCATATGCGTCATGCTTTCGCTACCAATGTTTGGAAGCAAAGCGGCGATCTGCATTTAGCCCAGCAACTTTTAGGCCATGCGTCTCCCGCGACTACAGCCCGGTATACCCATGCCGACGATGAAGACCTGGCCTCCCGGTATGTAAGCGTCATGAATGCCGGACGCCCTGATAAAAAGAGAACCCCGGTCAACAAGCCGACGGATGATGACAATGAAAATTCGTAATAACGGGTAACCTGCTCAACGACAAATTCCGCATACAGAAAGAAATACACCGCGGATCGAAGATGTTGTAAACAGGCGCAGAGGTCGCAGAAAACAGCCCCTGGAATATCCAGGGACTGTTGATTTCAGGACAGGCCACGCGGGGGCACTTTGAAGGATGAAAATTCAGCGGAAGTAGACAGCGGAAAGTAGACAGTAGACAACCTGCGCCTCCGGAGCGGCTCTGGAAAAGGGACATGTTTTGGTGCGCCTCAGAAGGCGCACCAAAACATAAACAAAAAAACTCTCTCCCTCCATCCAGCATGGCGTATTTGACCGGGAAAAGATCATTGGCGGGACGATTCTTCGGCGGAGTGGGGGAGCCAGGGCCGCAGAATCGGGCGGGCATGCATGTGCCAGGAAAGTTCAGAATATCCCAGCTTGATCCGCAGGCGATCTTCCGATAGACCACGGCTTAAATCGACGATGGCGCAGTTCCAGCGCAGGGTCTGCGCGGTAAAAGCAATACCGGTGGATTGGGCCACCTTATGAAGTTGTTTTTCCATCCAGCGCCGGGTGAAGGGGAAAACTTTATCGTTTACGCCAACCTTCAAATTTTCAGCTTCCAGATAGGCCTGGTAATCCTCCGCCAGAGCCTCGGATACCGGCACAGAGCGCTCGATCCGCCCCCGGATGTAGATCATGGATTCGGCGAAATTCAGATCCCCGCCCTGGAGATTCAAAGCTTCATTCGATTTCATTCCGGTCTCCCAGAGCAGCCGCACAACAAAGGCGGCCGCCGGATCTTCGGCGCTCAGCAGGGTCTCGATCTGGGATGGAGTCAGGATATGGATGCTGTTGTGTTCGCGGGGGGTCAGTTCAAAGCTGAACCGAAAGGGAGATTCTTCAATCCAGCCACGGTCTCTCAGCCAGCGGTAAAAGGTGCGCCAGGTGCCGTGGCGCCGTGCGGCGGTGAAGGGATTCTTGCCGGCCTGGTCGACCGCCCAGCGGGCCTCTTTGATATCCAGGGTTACCGGGTCACGATCGGGGAACATCTTTGCCAATATTTGCAGGTCACAGCGAAAACTGACGAGGGAGGATCGGGCGCAGCCAGCAGTGCTTCGCTCTACCAGATATTCTGCAATGGCGGCCGGCCAGGTTGCCGGGCGAATTTCTATTCCGGGTAAGATTGCCTGATCAGCCATAACCGCCTCCTTTTTTTACTACCCGCACAGGTCGATATTTTTCGACCTGTGCAGTTGTTCATCAACATAGACTAAAAACGCTTTTTGCGCCCCGCAACAGGTACTTTCCCGGTAAAAAGCGACGCGCTGTGCGAAGCAGGGGGAGGATGTTTTTTATTCATATTTTCGTGGTTTACCACTTCAGAAAGCCGCCGAAAATATGGGCTTTTTTCCAGACTAACCACACAAGTCGATATTTTTGGGATATCCGGTTTAATTATAGGGGGAAGGAAATGGGCGTCAATGGTTTTCGGAAGCCCTGGTTATCGACCAGCAAACAAACCGACATAGAACTGAGGAAAAATGGTAGAAAGATAAGCGAACGTGCGTTAAGCATTTAATAAAAAACGCTTCAACATTCAGAAGCAATAAATACTGCGCCAACTTGACTTCTATGGTGTTCGATATACAATGAGCTCATGGTCGGAAGTAGCTTCTTCATATGCACCTTGCTTAAGCTCACAACCTTCCATCTACCGGCAGCAGCCCCGCACAAGCGGGGCTGTGTGCTTTCTAAGAGCCGATGATAATTCCCCAACGAGGATTAAAGCCTCGAAATCTGCCACCTAACTATCAAACCATTTGCATTAAATTATCATACTGCTATAATAAAATCAGGTAGATGGGGTTCGGTTGAAAATATAGGCGATAAG
This sequence comes from uncultured Anaerolineales bacterium, assembly GCA_964501335.1. Classification (GTDB taxonomy): domain Bacteria; phylum Chloroflexota; class Anaerolineae; order B4-G1; family SLSP01; genus CAZCTC01. The sequence continues at coordinate 26,563 of CAZCTC010000056.1, forward strand.
TGAGATGCTATGAAGTTTGTTTGCTGTACACCACAGGAACAAACCTCATCATCCTGTGGCGTTTTTTTACCTTGTAACGCCCCTGTTATTGCCTCATTTATTGCAACCGAAAAGATAAAGGACCAAGAATCAGTCGCCCGACCTTTATCAGCAATCTGTGCAAAAAAGAGGCATATCAAATGAAAACCATTTCCCCTGAAGCGGATAAAGTTCTTTTGTGGGCTCTCCAAAAGCCCGTCTCCGGCATTCCCTCACGCGCCAATCAGCCATCTCAGGAGATCCGCCATGACTGAATCTGCACCAACCGGCATTAACGGCATCTGGAACAATGCAGTCTCCGCCATTGTCAGACCCGATTTGCGGCTAACGGTGACCCACTATTGGTGGCAGGAATGGCTCCCGCTCCTGGGAATGGACCGCTGGCTGCTGGTCACCGGGCTGCGCTGGATTTACACTACCCGCGTCCCGTTGGAAGAATCCCGTCGCCATCATGAGATCACCCTGGAATTCACCTTGCCGGCCCTGGCAAAAATTTTCGGAACCAGCGTCTATATCCTCAGCCGGTTGCTCAAAAGCGAACCGATAGAAGGAACCAAACACCGCCGGCTGTCCATTCCCGAATCTCCCAAAGATCCCGCGGAAGCGCAGCAAGCCGAATTGCTGCGCCTTTTCATTCCCCGGCTTTGTTATACGGCCGAACGGATAAACGGCGAGACAAAACGTACTGGAATGAAGCTGACGTTGATTCTGGATGACATGCCAGTACCGGATGACCTTGTGCAAGTGCAAAACCAAGAAACTTCGTTTTGCGGTGTGCAAAACCAAGATATTAGGTTTAGCGCTTCATCCCTTATCGGAGGGGTGCAAAACCAAGAAACTTCGTTTTGCGGGGGGGGTGCAAAACCTAATAATTCGGTTTTGCACGCGCAAAACCTAAATACTGCCCCGGATGTAGTAGGTGTTAAAAAAAATAATAATCCTCCTGATAAGGCCATTAGCATTCGTGCGATTTCTGAATTATCCAGCGCCCGAGAACTACATCTAAAACCTCGCCAGTGCAGCGACCTGGCCGTGTTGGCTGCCGATTTTGATATGGCTGCACGCCTGGCCGGGAGCACCGGCCTGGACTGGGTCTTAAAGGCGATGTTGGATGTCGACAGCGATGTCACTTCTCCGCGCCGTTATATCAAAGGCATTTTGGAACGCTGGGCGGCTGCGAAGCAACCGGCTCCGGAAGTCGAGCAAGTCAATCTGACCGGCTTTGCCTCGGAGACGGGTTTCCCCTTTGAAAACCTTTTAGAGAATTTTATTTGGGCTTATGTTACGACTTCGGTTCCTTCAATAGGTCCGGATTTTTCGGTAGGGGCTATTTTAAATGAGTCTCATGGACATCTGGCTCAGGATATAAAACAGGGTGTCCTCAGCGCAACCGAATGGCATCGGGCAGCTCAACGGTTTATCAATGTACCGGAAGAAACCTGGCATGGACTCTTGCTTCTGTTGGCAGAGAACGTTATCCCGGCTCCGCCTGCGACCCTGGAAGAGCTGCTGGCGCAGTTGCTGAATTGCATTTACCGGGAGAACGGCAAATCTTTGACCTGGGCTGCCCAACAGCATGATCTTACCGAGATCATGGCCACATTGGCTCAACGGACTCCCTATCAGGAATTTGTCCGGCGGTTTGCTCCACAGATCCCGACTGAATTGCGCCAGGAATTATTGGACCTTTATGTCACCGCCGACCAGGTGGAATCCTTGCGGGGGCATATGAAAAACGCCAACAGCGTCAATCTGTTGCGCTCCTGGATCAGTTTTTTGGCTCCGGTTATCCGGCAGAATCGGACCTCGTTGTTTATCGGAGAGATGATTTTTGTAATTGGAGAAGCCCTGACGGCCGGGATTATGCCGCCCCGAATTACCGGAAAGCATTGGAATGAAATCTATCCGGCCAAAGGCGGCCCGGTCTTGGCGGCCTGTTGGTTGGCGATCGATACCGGGCAACTGGAACTGACCGAGACGGCCCTGGCGGCTTTATCCAATCTGACGGAAATGTATGGTTATGCCAAAGTCTGGCAGGTGTTGAGAAATCAAATTGCCGGTTTCTGTGTCGATTATCAACAACGGGGTATTAAAATCCGCCCGGCCTTTATGGTACAGCAGGCGGAGACTTTCATTCGGTTGGAACTGCGGCCGTCCCTGTCGTCCCGGGGCCTTTCGCAGGAGACGCTCTTTCAGGCGGATCCAGACGAGAATTCCGGGGAGATCCCTTCTGAAAATCTGCCGTCCGCAGTTCGTGAAGTTCTGTTGCCGTCGACGGGGGAGCTTCCGGCGGTTATTCTGGAGGGATTCCGGGGAACCTATAATCGATTCCCAACCCCGGCGGAGGCGGCTGCTCTCCAAAGTCACTATGCCAAACAATCCAATCCGGCCGTGTGGATGCACGCGTTTCAACAGGCGGCTCTCAGTGGGGGGACTAAAATTCCGACTTTGCGCTATATCTTGAAGGTGGTGGATAGCGGAAACGATGGTTCGGAGCCGCGTCCTGCGGCAAGCCCGGGAAGCGGCGACGGCTTTGTGTCGAATCCGTCGCGGCGTCAGGGACGTTCGGCGAGGAACGACCCGTCCGGTATGCGTCCTCTGGTACGGCGTGAAGATATGCCGGAGGTACCGGAAGAAGAACCTCTGCCGCCGTTGAATTGAAAGGAGCCCGATATGCCAGCCTTAAGCATTTCCGAGATTTTGCAGCGGCCGGGGAATGGAGTTGTGGGGGGGCGTGATGAGCGGAGGAGCGCGGTATTCAATGACGGCTATCACGATGGGCCACCCGAGCCCGAGCCGGCGACGGTTTTTCCTTCGTTGCAGACGATCCGTGCCACGCCTTTGTTTGGTCTGTCGGAAGCCGAATTACAGACCCGGATCAACGATTGTTCTACCTGTAAGGGGATGGGCTATATTAAATACGATTTACCGTTGAATCATCCCCAATTTGGGCAACTGGTGCCCTGTCCCGCTTGTAAAACTGCGGCGCGGGAGTTAAGCCGGCGTAAATTCGAGCGTACCCTGGCGCCCATCGTAGCGCGCTACTCCACCATTTCTGGTCGCCTGACGGGTTATACTTTTTCCAATTACAACCCTAAAGTGGGGGGGGTTTCCAGCGCTTATAATGCTGCGTTGTCGTGGGCGAAAATTGCCGTGGGAGAAGAGACCGGTTTGCCCTGGTTGTTCCTTTACGGGCCGCCGGGTACCGGGAAGACCCATCTGGCGGCGGCGGCGGTGGCTTACTGTCAACAACGGCATGTGCCGGCGCTGATGACGACCATGCCGCAGTTGCTGGGAATGATCCGGGGGATCAACGCCTTTGATGAAAAAGAGAAAATGTTGCTGCATTTGTGCTCGATTCCAGTATTGGTTATGGATGACATTGGAGCCGAGAATCAGACCTCCTGGACTCAGGAAAATTTTTTCCGCATTCTGGATATGCGGTACAATGATGCTCTCCCGACGTTATTCATTGCCAACTACAAGCCCGAAGTTGTTTTGGGGCGAGCGGTCGCGGGGGTGGGGGAGATCCAATATGAAGCGACCCGGGAATTGTCGCGGATTTTGGATATTGAAATTTGCAAGGTCGCGCCGCTCAAAGCGGAGGATTATCGCCAACGCGCGTTATCTGAAAGGAGATGAGAATCCTACCGTATGTGTTACGCACTCTCTTGGTAGGAAGCATTCAGTTGACCGGCAATCCGTGTCGTTACGAAGCAGGGCCAGGCGTGGAGAAATATCCCAGAGCGTTGGCTGACAATCTGACGCGGCATCCGGTGCTGAATTTGTGGGCCTATGTCAGTTCGCGCGAACTGTATATCTCATTGCATCAGATCGCCGGGGCGATGGGGCGGGAACCGGCGCCGCAATTTCGGGAAGAATTACAAAAAGAACAGGACAGTTTTTTACTTCACGGCCTGATGGAAAGATTTCCATCAGGCCGTGAGTTTTCTGGCGGGATGTTGACATCCGGCGGTTTATTTCATCGATTCAGGAGCTTCAAGGGTGACGATTTCTCCCTCAGAAGAAAGTGGTGATGTATCCGACATAACTTCTGGAATTTCGAGTATTTCGGCTGGACTGTGATTCTCAGATAAAACTACGGTGCGGTAAACTTCAAATTCCCAGAAGGAGTAGTTGCCGCAACAGGAGGCGTGTTGTTGCATCATGATTCCTACATAGCGTGCCGTTCGTGAGTTTAGATTGTAGAGATAATTGCCGGGGGAGTTGATGGTATACCAATATCCAGTAAAGTTGATACCATCATTGGACCATCCTACAAAATGTTTGACGGCATAAGCTGTTTCCCAGCGAATGACCACTTTATCAAACGTTTGGACGCTTCCCAAATCTACCCACCACCATTCATTAGCCGTCGAACTTCTGGATGACCAACGGGTTCCGGTATTTCCATCGTTTCCTTTGGCCGCCGGGTAACTGGTACTTTCCTGAGAGGTTGCCTGGGCTCTGCGATTGAGGGCCAGGTTACCTGGATTGATCTGTTCCCACCATAATTGTACTAAAGCCCCTCCGCCGTTTTCGTAGAATTCGACTTTCAGACTATGATTCCCGGAGCTCAAGTATTTCTCGCTCGTATATTCTGTGGGTCCTTGATCGCGCCAGGCATCGATGATCAATACTCCATCTACCCATAGGCGAATTCCATCATCGCCTTTCAAGTGGAATTTATAAGTGCCCGTATTGAAATTGATCGTTCGCGTCCAGCGAGCCGAGAAATTGTCAGCGGGTACTCCATTTCCAGGATTACCATTTCCCCAATCGAAATTAACGTTTTCATCATTGCGACACAGGATAGGATTCCCATCTAAATTCCGGTTGTTCCAATATTCACCTTTCCATTGCGCAATGTTGGGACAAACCGCTATTTGCTCATACCAGAATTGTATGAGGGCATCGTTACCGTTTTCGTAGTACTCAATTTTAACACTGTGGGAACCCGAGCTTAAACTGCGATCAACTGTATATTCGGTTGCCCCCTGGTCGACCCACTTGTCAACTACCAGAGCGTTGTCGATCCACAAACGAACTCCGTCATCAGCTTTGATATGGAATCGATAGGTGCCTGCATTGAAATCGAGATTGCGAGTCCAGCGGGCTGAAAAATGGTCGGGGGGGATCAGTTCACCTGGCCCTCCTGTACTCCAATTGAAATTGACGTTGGAATCGTTACGGCACGATAAAGGACGGTTGCTCAAGGTTTGATTGTTCCAGTATTCGCCTTTCCAGGCCGTGATATGGGGACAAATCCCGGAAAGTTGGAGCGATGAGGTGCGATCGTGGCCAATCGCATCATTGCCGAAGTCCGCATCGTTATTTCGAAAAGAAGTATTTGTTCCATTGTAATTATTGTTTTCGTAAACAGTGGCCTGAATTCCATTAGCATAGGTTCCCCGGAATTGAATGGAAGAGGCCATGTCGTTAAATCCGTTATCGGCCAAATCACTGTCATTTCCAGTGAAAGTAGCGCATTTGCCGGTATGATTGGAGTGTTCGTACAATACGATTCCATCATTGGGGGGAGAACATGGATAGAGATCCCGCATTCCTGCAATGTCATCCGGTTCAAGGGTCCGGTTTTGTATTTCCCCTTCGTAGGTATGACCGTACATGGTTTTAGCTCCATCCGCATTCCCATATAAATCAGAGAGCCCTAATCCATGTCCGAACTCATGAGTAGCGACATGTTGAATGTCCATTTTCCCTGAGCCGCCGTCGGATCCCCAATTATAATTATCGTTAAAAACTATATCGAATTCTATGTACCCGTTGGGATTGTTGGTTTCACACCAGCTCCTGGTAGTTGCAATGGAATTGTTTGTGTTTCCCCAGGAGATTGTATTTTCCTGGTCTCGGGCGAAACCAGATTTTTGGGTCGTTCCCAAATAGTGGAACCGGAAATTCCCATTCGATGCTTTGTTCCAGGGATCGGCGCCTGAAATCACGGGAGTTTCCTCACCTGAGAGATCCCCGGTATTGGGATTGATTTTATACCCTACTGTGTTGGTATTCCATTTACAGCTCATGGTTGAATAGGGCACAAAGAAATCGACTTCATTGCTGATACTCGTTAGAGTTTCTATTTTTACTTTTCCACTACTGGTTTCTCCCGACACTTTGACCACAATTACGGTGTTGCTCCAGGAAACGATACACCCTGCCGACTTCTCAAAAAGTACGCGGCTTAGACCCTGGCTTGCTCCGAAATTATTCCCCTTAATCGTGACGACCGTGGCATTGTCTGCACACCTGCCGGCATCTCCTCGCGCAGGTCCTGAAGCAGGAGCAATGCCGGTAATTTGAGGGGTCCAGGCTGTTTCGAGCGGCGATTCTGGGGGTATGGATTCCCAATCGAAATCGACAGGGATTCCATTTTGTTGGGCGGTCATAATTTCCGTTACACGATTTTTAAATTGGCTAAAGGGCACGTCAATTCCCTGGACTCTATCATTCACCAGCGTGAATTTTCCCTGGAACCAACCGACAATCGGAAAACCCTCGGCTTGTAAGAATAAAACAACTTCTTCACCTGGGATAAAAGAGGGTGTATCCGATACTTCCAGAATTAGACCATCGATTTGTCCACCGGGAATTTCAACCTGGATTGTGTTTGCCTCTTCTTTTCCTTTGAGTGATTCCCGGATTTCCAGGGTTACCGTTGTTACAATGGATACCTTCTCTTTATCCCAATGACTTGTAAGATCGATTACTTGAGCGACGACAATTCGATCTGCCTGCGCTACCAACTCACTAAACATCAGTTTTTCTACGGCGGCCTGGAGGGCGGTGGGATGGGTAAAGGATAGAATGATTAAGACAATCAAGTAAATCCATAACCTTGGGGAAACCTCTTTTCGCGGTTTCATGAAACACCTCCTTTAGGGCTGATTTTCATTTAGGATATTTTGGATACGGTTGATAAACTCACTTATGGGTTCCTCGTTATAGTCGTAGTAGACCTGATGGTTATTGATGGAAAACTTTCCCTGGAACCCGCCTACCACGTCGTAAAAGTTGTCCGAGTTTTTGGTGAGAAAGAGGACATCTTCTTCTCCCTCGCTAAAGGTTGGGACATCGGTCACATATTCTCTAAGGCCTTCGCTTTCTCCCCCCGGGATGCGAATGGTGATAGGGTGGGGGCCGGCATCTCCTTTGATCCAAGAGCCAGGATTTATGGATATATCGGTGAAAATATTTGTACGATCTTCGTTGAAAGCGCTATGTAAATCTTGCACTTTTCCTATCAGGATGAATTGCGCCTGCCGGGTTAATTCGGAGAGAGGCAATTTTAGGGTAGAAGCGCTGGAGCTACTGAATACTGTAGATGTGGGGGGAAGGGGCGTGGGTACCCGGGATAAGGTACTCTTTTGTGAACAACTGGTTATCAATAGGATTAACAAACTAAAAACTATAGACCCTGATTCAACTCGTTTCTTCATTTTAGCGATTCCTTTCTAAAGAGGTAATTTAAGCGTCGTTTAAATTGAGGAAAATGATGGTGAAAAATGGTAATTGGGTGTGATGATAGTTCTTTTTGAGGATAGTAGAACATTGTTGTAAATTTCTTGATACGGATTTAGGTATAGATAGAATGGGTATAAAAGATAGAAGGGTGAACCTACTTCCAAAAACTGGATCACAGGTTAAGCGGAAGGGGGGGATTCTAACCTCTTTATGGCCCAAACAAGGGGGTAACCTCAGTATCGAAAACAGGGAGCCTGATTAACACTTCTGTCACATCTTTCGGTTATGATAGAGGTAACTCGGGTTGCGTTCCTTGTGCATGCCAGATTACATCGAAAAAGGAGATTGCCATGTCACCCAAAGGCCCTTCCCATAATGTCGAGAAAAAAACCGGGGTATCCGAAACCTCCAAACCGGCGGTTGAAAACTCAGGTGTTTCAACTGATTTTCAGATCGATTCAAATATTGTCCTGCAAAAAGCCGAGAGCGATCCTCGCAGTCTGTCCTCCCGGAATGTGTTGCAGCTTCAGCGCATGGTCGGTAATCAAGCTGTTGAACAGCGGTTATCGCGCCCTATGGCTCCGATTTCTTTGCAAAAAAAAGGAAACGGCGGTGTTATCCAGCGGCAGGTGCTCAGTAAAATTGAAATTGAAGAGCCTATGAATGAGGAACCCCGGATTGGAGATGTGATCATTGGCGGGCGAACGCCGTCGCCTTTTTCCGACACGATGGGGGCGCATTCCACTGCCTGGATTGCTCATATCGACGAAGTTAGAAGATATCTGGTGAATACTGATTTATCTGAGGGTATCAAGAATTTGTGTGATTTGGCTGATGAGGCGTTGAAGTCGCCGTTAAGAACTTTGGAAATGCATTTGGATAAATCCCATCAGGATAAGCTGAAAGTCGCGAGCGCTAATTTATTGGCTCAAAAGCTTATCATGTCTATGGAAATCGCAGGCGGTATTCAGGGGAAAAATGCAGCGGCTCTGGTGCAGGGGTTGCGCGGACTTATTGATCGGTATTTAACCTATGTCAACTATCTTCCCATGGCGACGGTGAAGGGGGGTGATCCCAACGGCCATGGAGAAGGCAGCGCACGTGGGGATCTGAATCTCTTTGAATATGTCGCGGCGGGGGTTCAGGATGCCGGGGATGATAAATTTTCTGCGGGATTTAAAGACGAACTAAAAGAGCTAAGCAGTAAAAATTTTCAAGGAGAGATCAAAGCCGGAGCCAACGGCAAATTTAAAGGCGATACCACCGCATTAAAAGCAGAGCTTATCGATCGTCTTTGGGCGCTTTTTGCGGTTGAAACGCCGGGCATTTTTTCGCAGGGTAAAGCTGTGAATCTCAGCGAAATCTGGTATATGGCGCTGCAAAACTTCATTAAAACGATCGAGCATGCCTATCCTTATTCTTTCGATTTCGTGGAAATGCACAAGGTGGACAATCAACTTGCGGGATTGGATAAGGCGCTGAGCTATGTAAAAGGCGCAATAGATCCGGACACGCTGGCCAAACTGAAAGATAAGCTACGGACAGAGCCGCTCGATGAAGAAGCTGCCATTCGGGAAGATCACAACGAAGTCGCGACCTCCGATTTCCAGCAGGGCGGCGCCGGGTTCCAGGCGACCGTGCTTTTGGAAAACAACGGCATCATCGGCGATGTCGATTTAATCGGCGCATTGGAAATGATCGGGCGTACGGAAAGCCCCTTTTCCGGGACGATGGGGGCCCATACGACGGCGTGGATTGCCCATCTGGATTCAGTGCGGCGGTTATTGATCAACAAAACCCTTCCGCAAGCTATGGAGGCGTTAAAGACCCGGGCCCTTGAAGCGATGCAGGATCCCGGCGTGGAATTGAGTGGAAAGATCGATGAGAAGCATCAGGTCAAATTGATAGGGGCTTATAATTTATTGAATACGGCCAATGGCAAAGTGGAGGCGACCACGAAAGCCGGGGGCGTGGAGCAAATGGCCTTTTTGGAAGATTATATCCATTGCTACCTTCGTTTTGTAAATTTCTTGCCGCTTTCTACCATCAGTGTGGGCCGATTGCCGAATGGCCGGAGCGAGGGGCAACATCGTAATTTTTTGCTTAATTACGAAGAATATGGGCCGGAAGCCTTGCCCGGGTATGAGCCTGCTGCACGCCGGGAATTGCTTCAAGAACACTTATCAGGGCTTTTTGATCAGAAGGCGCTCGAAGATTTTCCTCCCTTGTTAGGGGATCGGGAAGAAATCGATTTTGACGAATATTTCGATGAAGGTTTCCCCAAAGATCACGCCTTATTTCCATATATTCAGGGCGCTAAAAGCAAAATGGAAGATCCGGCGGCTAAGAAACAAGGGGCGAAAGTGGCCCGGGATAGATTTATAAAAACAATGTTGGAGGCCTATCCTCGCGCTACCAAAGACAGCGGCATTTTAGGAACAGAATCTTCCCTTGCAACCCTTTCTGCAAATACCGGCTCGCAGGCGATATCGCCGGCCAATAAATTAAAAATCGAAGTCTTCCAGAAAGAAAAGGGTCAATTAAACGGGCTGTTGACTCAAAACAACTGTTTGATCAATGCCATTAAGAGAGCCGCGCTGGGCGGGGATGCCCAGGCTACGATGGAAGAATTGTTGCAGATCCGACTGCGGATTGGGGAATTCGGGAATATGTTGTACGCCACTCCTGCAATCATTAACATCATCTGTGAGGTATTGGGAATCACTCGGGGGATTGTGGTGGTTTACCAGGGAGGCCTTCCCTCTGAAGACTTCGGCAATACAGATGTCAATCCCATCATGATTCAGCATACGGGAGCGGCTCATTTCGAACCTTATACGCCGCCTGCCAATGCCGAACCTTCGGCGGGCAAAACATCGAAAAATAAACGCCCGCCAACCGGAAGCTCAGCCCCTGTGCAGAGCGAACCTCCCCACAAGAAACATCATACTGCCGGCAGTAAAAAAGGCCTTTCCTCCAAGACGGGGAAACACTAAAAAGCAGTACCGCAAAAGCAACTCAGCGACTTGTGCAGTGGGCATTTTAACATCCCGTAAAAAGCCTCTGTTTGGTAAAAGGCGCCGCGCAGGATGGGGGAGAGAGTTTTTTTGTTTATGTTTTCGCGGGCTTTCTGAAGCCCGCGAAAACATAGATTTTTTCTCTACATCCCAGGCGCTTTTGTAGTGCGATCTGAGTGAATTATGCGGTACTGCCTAAAAAAGCTTTTTTGTCCCGCCTGACCTCCGGATCCGGAGGCCAGGCGGTTTTGGGGTTGAGAGACGGGCCTGCTTTTGAACTGGCTTTTCAGTTACATTCCGGCTTTAAAAGGTGCTTTTTCGTTTGATAAAATAAGTCCTACTCCCCATTGGCTTCCCCGTACCCATTGTTTTCCAGCATCTGCGGTTGTTGTGGTACTGGAGGAAGCTTTGGACTTATGCAAAATTGACCCAAACTTGTTATACTCAATAAATTCACCATCGAGGATTTGCTCAAGCTTCGTGCGAGCGTCGACCGCCCCCGGCACAGAAGGATTGCGTTGTGTTACGAGCTGTTCTAATGCCTCGACGCATCGGTTGCAGGCATACATTCCTCCAAAATCAGGACCTTTTAAATCTATTCTTCCGCTTGTGCCGCTTAGTTTTATATGTGGATTTCCTATGCCCAGATGTAAATGTACGGCATTTTCTTCCCCCGTAAAACTGCCGGATTTTTTTCCTCCATGCGTTGATTTTGCTTTTGAATCTGTGGTGCCTTTTTCAGAACTCTCTTCAACTTCAGGGGCTGTTTCTTTTTCTACATCTGCCTTTTCTAATTTTCTTTTTTGACTTCTTTCCTGGGGAGCACTTGTTTGAGAGCTGCTTGCCGCGGATTTTTCTTGTCGGGCATCCCATTCAGCCTGTCGGCGATTCTGTTCGCCTTCCTCTTTAGCCACTGCTTTTTGGCTGCTGGTGACATCCTTATTTAATGCAGTCGATTGTTTTGTAGCTTTTTCCAAGGCTTCCTTACTTTCCTTGATGGCTTCGGCAATCTCTAGAACGATACGCTTTGCTGTTTCAATGGCGGTCAGGGTTTCGCCCTTCGCAGCTTCAGCGATACTCTGGTCTTTCTGGATTTCAGCCAGATCTTCATGTTGAGTGGCTTTTTGAGCTGCTTCGACAGCTTTAGCAGCGGCGCCTGTGGCTTTTTCAATGGCTGCTTTATATTTTTCTATTTGAGTGGCGATTGACTTTGCTATTCTGTCAGTTCCTGCTGCTGAACATTCCACTATACTGGCTTTTTGAGCGAAGTCACTTAACATTTTTGCTAAGTTACTGTTGAGTGCTCCTATATCAGCTTTCCCATCATTACTCATTTTCAGTGCTTTCGCTTGCTTTCTGAGTTTTGAAGCTTCTGCACAGTCACTTTTAGCTTTTTGAACCATTGATGCTGCTGCCTGTGCCGTGTCTGTTGCTGACTTTATCATTTCCTCGGGAAAGCCGGCGTGGGTTTTTTGATGTTTTGTGCAGCTATCTTCTGCGGAAGCGGCAGCTTCGTTGGCCGCTGTCCGGGCTTGCTGTCGAGCGGTTTCTTCTGCGGCTTTCTTTTTGGCAGCCTCTTCTTCTGCGGCTTTCTTTTGGTCGGCCTCAAGTTGTTCGGAAGGCGGCAGCTCCGTTTTATCATCTCCTGTGGCGGTTTTTTCGGGAGCCGGCGTCTCTTCTTTCTTTGAAGCATCTCCCTTTGATTCTGTTACTGTGGCCTCGGGTTTCTTTTCCGGATCAGCACCCATGCCGGTCTCTTCTTTATGGACGGGAGCGGTTGCTGTTTGGGGTGGGGGGCTGTCTTTGTCTTGCTCCACCGTGGCGGTCTCTTTTTTCTCCGGAGCGTCCTCTTTTGATTCTGTTGCCGGGGCCTCGGGTTTCTTTTCCGGATCCGCGCCCATGCCGGTCTCTTCTTTATGGACGGGAATGCCTGCTGTTTGAGCATTGGTATCGGCCGTTGTTGTCAATGGGGAAGTGTCTGCAATGCCTTCCTCTTCCATTTCGCTGCCGCTTGTTGTATCTTGATTGTTGTCTTCTTCCGAATCAGATTCTTGAGTTGTTTGTTGCTCGGTTGTCGTTGTCGATGTGCCTCCCGAAAAAATACCCTTTGTCCAGGAGAATGAAGTAAGCCAACCCCAGAAGCCTTTTTGAGGCTCTTCTTTATCACTTTTCATTTCCTGCACCACCCGGCCCGTAAGGGGCTGGGCCGGCAAAGGTTCAGCGGGTTCGCCTTGATAAGCCAGGGCCTGTTCGCCCATTTGAGTGGCTTCCTGTTCCAATTCCTGGTTGTCGTTAAGGTCCAATTTGTCTTTGAGCTGCACTGTCGGGGTGACCCGTCCTTCCTTTTGTTGGACGACATGCCAGGCTTCATGGGGTAGATGCTTTTCCTGCCCGGGCCCTACATAAATATCGGGGCCTTGAGTGTAGGCCAGGGCCTGGATTTGGGCCGGCTGGGGGGAGTTATAATGGACTTTGACATCATCCATTCCCATTCCGGAAAGCCCTTCGACCCCGGATTTCAAATTGTCGGGCAATCCCGTGGCGTTTTCCTGCCTTTGAGGGTTTTTTTGAACCAGATGCTGGCTTGTGGCTTGATTGCCGATGGTACGCTGAAGCTGCAGTACCTGGGGCGCGGTGAGTGTGTGGGGGTCAAGGTGGGTTCTTTGCAGGATAACAGCCGGATTGGTGGATGGTGCTGCTGTGATTGAATCCGTATTTTCGCTGATCGGTTTGGGTGCTTCTGGAACGGTTTTTCCTTTCTCTGTAGGGTGAGTCGAACTTTTTAACGGCATAACATTCTCCTTATCCGGCTTAAAGTTTTGAGTATTAATTTGATGGATCGGGTTTTCTTTATTGTATTCATAAAGTGTTACAGAAGTGTTAATCATAACAGGTTTGAGGAAAAAGAAGATTTTTGTAGCCCTGGGGGGCCATGATAAACTGATCATCAGACTCAGGGTGGAGGGAATTATCGATGAAGGCCTTTGGCTAAACAAGAGTTGTTGGATTTAGTTGAGTAACTGGGTTTGGGGTCAGAGATTGCGCCGGTAGCCGGAGAGGGGCCGGAGTTGTGGTTTCCCCCGCGCCTTCCTGCATGGCGCGGGGGCATAAAAGAATAACTTACCGATTTTTATAGCGTTTTTCCCTGAAAATTCGGGAACTTATAAATTTATAGACCCTGAGCTGTTTTTTGTTTTTTGGAAGAAGTGGGACTTGAATCTGTTTCTGCTTCTCTTTTCATATTTTCAAGTATTTTCTGCCTTGTTGAAAAATGCTTTTCGAGATCTTTTAAGCCCACATCAAAAGCTTGTTGCTTGCTTTCATGAACTAATCCTTTAAGAGAGTTTAAAATATTGATAGCCCTTTGGATGTATTTTTCCCATCGTTTGAACTCTGGATCAGATAAAGGTGATTTACCCTTAGTTGTTTTTGCCAGGGTGCCTATACATGAGACAAGGTCTCTGCAGGTCTCTATCTCGTGTTCTTTCTTGATCCCTGTTGATTGTTTGTTTTGCAGTTCCCAGGCATAAGCCTCTATTTCTTGTAAGGGGCTCTGGAGATTCGTATCGAGTTTTTTAGTGATGCTGTTGGGCAGCTTGCTATCCACTCTTTCACAATAGAAGTAGGCATCCGTTTCTGGGGGTTCTTTTTCATCGGGAAGGCGTAAATTTTGTCCGACATGGATCAATTCGTGACGGATTGTATTGTATAAAGTAGCGGGGCTATTAAAAGCATAGGGGTAAATTGTCAGCACAATATCTGAGTTAACGTTGTCTTGCTCCTTTTTTTGGGTTGTTCCATAAGATTTAATTTTTTTAGGGTCATATTCAATTACTATTCTGGACTTACTATCAACTATCCCTTTTTTGTCCAGATAGGTAAGCAAGTCCTCTAAAACCTCAAGCCGCTCTTTTTCTGAATTTGCCGCTTGAATTTTTTTGATCAATGTAGAATCCAGATCGGGGATCTCGGAGAGAGCGTCGCCGGGCGTAATTTTTCCTTTAGCTTTTGCTTCCTCTGGCTTTATGATCGTTTCGGTGGTGAGTTGCGGGACTCCGGTTATGATCGTCATAAGAAGATCTCCTTGAATGGAAAAATTTAAATGATTGTTCGTCATTTATCCTATGATACACATTGGGTGTGACAGAAGTGTGACACAGGAGTCCCAATTTTTATAGCGGGGCTGATTTATTCGTCTTTGATTTTGAACCCGGTCTTTTCGAAGATCCAGCCTTTGGGCCAGACCAGGCCGGTCATGACGGCTAATTTTTGAAGTTCGTCGGCGGGAACTCCCTGCTGTAAGGCCCTGCGGCGCCAGTGGGGTATTCTCCAGGACCACCAGAGCCAGCTTGCCGTAAAACCGATTAAGAGAGCCAGCCAGGTCGGCCAGGAGGAGCCGAACGTTATCCATGCCGGATAGAAGGCCAGGATAATGATGGCGAATGTGGGCAAGGAGATCGTGAGATGTCCTCTCAGGACTGCTTGTGGGGCGGTTAAGCCGGAGGGATTGTTCATGGTGACCTCTGATAATAGAAAATTGGCGATGTCATGTGCCGATACTGATCGTAATGAGATAGCGCATTTTTCCGGATTTATGCCTGATCCGGAAAGGCCCTTAAGGCGGCAAACGTTTCTTCTCCAAATTCCCAATAATCAAAGTCCGGATTCGGGATAGGATCATTGCGATGAAGACTGTATTGGATGCGCGACCAAAGAGCATCTCGAAACATAATCACAAAGCGCATTCGGGTCATCCGTTCGAGATATTCAGCGGAACAGTGTTTACCAAAATAACAAAGCAGGATATATTCCTGCAATTCCGTCGGCAAGGGGCCTTCCGAATCATAGGCATAGACCAGCGTTGCCAGATCCAGATAAATATCTCCCATCCCTGCGAACTCCCAATCCAGGATCCGAATGGCTCCATCATCCATAAAGTTGACGGAAAAGAGATCGTTATGGCAGAAACCGTAAATCTTGTGTGGGCTCTGGGCGGTCTCAATGGCATACAACCGTTTCATCAAGGTAGCGAAATCTTCGGGCAACGGAACTTCCCTGGCGGTTACATCTTTGATCCGGGCCTCGATCCATCGGAAAGGAGAATATTCGGCCCGGACCGGGGGCAAATTATGCATCTGTTTTACGGTCTCCACTACCCGGGCCAGGTTGGTCGGCTCGCTGTATTCCGCCAGGGTCAAGTGGCGGCCGGCCAGGGCCGGGGTTATCAGATGCCCTTCCGGTAAAAGCCGGCATAGCGGCGTCGGTGCAATGCCGGCCCGGGCCGCTGCATTTAACGTTTCCCATTCAGCTTCGCGATCAATGCCCAACAGGGCGGTGTTTTCGCCGCTGATACGCAAAATCCATGTTCCTTCAGGCATGGAAATTCGATAATTGGTATTGGTCAATCCGCCGATCGGTTCTACTTTTAGCGGTGTCAGGCCTTTCCATTCGGGTACTCGGGCAATAAGGGCATTAAGTTTGTTCATTGAACCTCCAGGATATGATTATACAATCAAAAGAATATAAGTTCTGATTGGTCTGGGGCTTTTTGTGGGAGGATTGTTGCTGGCAAGCCAAAATCGAAATGATGCAGTTTCCTCTAAAGGGGCTTTTTTGCTGGTTGGGCTGGGGGTGGCCTTGATCCTGTTGGGGCTTGCCGTCGGCATCGGCATTACAGCCGTTCTCAGACAGAGCTACGCGCCATAACAGGAGATCATTATACTAACCGTTCTTCTGGTTTAAGCCAGGGTTGAAATTGAGCGGATTGTGGCGACATTACCGTAGCTTCACTGCAAGGAGAGTTCCCATGCAATTCCGGCCTTTTTACCTATTGCTGCTGTTTTGGAGTGCGAGCCTGGTGCTGGTTATCAACTACCGTTATCGTACGCCATCCCTGAAACAGGTGGCTGTTTTTCAACCTCTGACGACCGGGTTGACCGGAGCGGTGGCGTTGTTGAGCCTGTTTCAAGCGGATGCTCCGCTTTCTTACCGGGTCGGCATTTTAATCGGTCTGGGGCTTTCCTTGATTGCCGACACCATCCTGATCGATATTGATAATCCGCTTAATTTTAAAATCGGGTTGGGAATATTTTTCGCGGCTTTGCTCAGCTACACCCTCGGCATTCAGTTCACGCTGGGTGGGCAACTCCATACCTGGATGGTTTACCTGGGAATGGCAATTTTCTGCGCCGGCGTTCTGCGGTATCTCTGGCCCGGCCTGGGAGCCGATAAGCTTTTCGTCACGCTCTACATTCTGGCCTTTTGGGGTCTGGTCGGCAGCGCATTGTCCACGCTTTTCGTCCCGCTTTTTCCGTTTCGCCGGGCCTGTTGGTTGACCGTGGGGGCTATCCTCTTTATGGCGGCGGATTTGATGCTGGCGATCTACAAATATCGCTGGCCTATTCCTCAGATCTGGGCTACTTTCGGCTACTTTGCCGGCCAGCTGTTCATTATTCTGAGTCTGTATTGAGGGGGGTATCCAATCACAGGGCGCGCTCCCGGATGCATATCTGGGTTAAAGCCTGCCGGATATAGAGCGCCTGGTCGATATCTGTAAATCCACTGATTAACTTGAACGGCTTGCGATGGATCGTTTTGACGTAGATGTCATAAGTTATCACAGTGCGGCTGGGGCCATGGCGGCTTGAAACTTGCTTTCTATGCTCTTCACAATCAAACCGCTCTCATCTCACGGTGAGGTTTATGCTCCCTATCTGCTGGAAGGGGGCACAGAGGAGGATGTTCTGTCATTGCTGGCGACGTGGATGGGCGACGAGGGTTTTGACCGGTTGCAGCAATCGTTGCCGGCTGAATCGTTGTTGTTGCTGGCCCTGGATTCGCTGGTCTGCCCCGGGCCGGTCCCGGGAGTCACGCCGGTGTTGAGCCGGTTTTCCGACGGTGATTGGCAGCTGGGTTTGGAGGATGAGCTGGGGCCGATCTTTACCTGTGCCCGGGCGGGAGAGGCGGTGCGGCAGGCGCTGGCGTGGATGGGGTGGGGAGAAGAGATCGCGCCGGGATAAATCTCGGCGCTAAAAACGATGCCTCCTGAAGGGGGGTCAGAGATTGAAATCGACAGGCTAACCGCAAAGATGGTTCCGGTTTTTACTGAAAAAGGGCCAAACTGGACGTTTTTTGGACGCTTGCGAATTATACTGAAACCATTGAAACTATCAACGCACTCCAGGTTACTAATTCGTATTCTGATAGTTGAGAGGTAACATGCCCAATGTGGAATTTTATTCCTCGCGGTCCCCCCAGTAGATTTTTGTTCTTCGAAAAAATGAATTTTTGTCATTGCTGTTGGCATTTGCGCTCTGCAACCGACCTGTGCCCGGTAAAAAGCCTCGCGCAGGATAAGAGAGGAATTTTTGTTCTCAAATCTCGAGAAAAGGAACTAACCTGATGAAATTGTTCCGTTATTTCTGCATGGCTACACTTTGGCTGGGATTGATGGCCCTGGCTCTGTTTTTTCCTTCGCTTATTAAGGCTTCGGATACCCTGCCGCCTGAAAAGCAACAAACCTCGGCTGCCACCATACTCTATGTCGATCGTGACGCCGCCGGTGCTACCCACAACGGCCAATCCTGGGCCACCGCCTACACTTACCTCCAGGACGCCCTCGATTGGACTAATACCCATACTACCACTACCTACGAAATCTGGGTTGCCGAAGGCGTCTATTACCCCGATGAAGGCAGCGGCCACATCAATAATGCTGTTAACGAAACCTTTTGGATCAAAAGCTCCAATGTCCAGTTCTATGGTGGCTTCGGCGGCACCGAGATCAACCGCGATCAACGCGACTGGAGCGCCCATCCCACCATCCTCAGCGGGGATATCGACCAGAACGACATCAATACCGACGGCGACTTCGTCGATGAAGTCTACTCCGACATCGCCGGTAATAATGCCCACCATGTAATATTTGCCAGCATCTATATCTCCGGCAGCATTCTCCCTCTGGCCATCGACGGATTCATCATCACCGGCGCCGGCTGGAATGCCGGCCTGTCTATGGGATGTGAATCAAGCTCAAATAATGAGATCTGCACGGCTACCCTGAACAACCTCACCTTTAGTGGAAATCGCGGTACAGAAGGCGGAGGAATGTACATCGGTCAGCCTTGTGATCAACGCAGCCAAACGACGCTGACCAATGTCACCTTTACGGGCAACCTTGCAGCCCATGCGGGTGGCGGACTTCGGGCGCTGAACAACTGTAACGGCATCCTCGACATTACGCTGAACCACGTCACCTTTGACCATAACGAAGCTGGAACGTACACCAAAAACCTCTGGCCTCCTGATATTTTGCCCTATGCCGGCGGCGGGGGGATTGCCAATGAAGTGGAATCTTACATCAACGGCATTATCAATATGACATTGATCGACACCGTCTTCATCGGCAACAAGGCCACCCGAGGAGGCGGCGGCGGAATGATGAATGTAAGTCAGCGGTACGGCAAAGGGATTACGGTCACCCTGCAAAATGTGGACTTCATTCAGAATGAAAGCATCGGACCCGGCGGAGCAATATACAATAACGGCCACTACAGCACCATCAATCCCATCCTTACCAACGTCACCTTCAGCAGTAACAAAGCCGTTCCGGCCACGCCGGGAGGACAAACCGGCGGCGGCGGCATCTACAACACCGGCTATGTCACCCCGCGCCTGAACAATGTAGTCTTCCAGGGTAATTATGTAGTCGGCAACGGCGGCGGGATCTGCGATAGCGGCAACGTTACCTCCACTCTGGTCAATGTGACCTTCAGCGGCAACCAGGCCACGATCAGCGGCGGTGGTTTCAGCCATGAAGTCAACGGAACTAACACACTGACGATGGTCAATTCCATCGTCTGGGGCAATTTTGCCCTGAACGGCCCCGAATTCTACAATGCGGCCCCCTCGCCCATCATCCTTTACAACGATATCAAAGGCGGCTACCCCGGCACCGGCAACCTGAACATCGATCCTCAATTCATCGCCCCCCTCGCCTACACCGCCGCCCCTACCACCACCGGCAACTACCGTCTGCAAAGCAGCTCGCCCGCCCTCAATGCCGGCAACAACGCTTACGTAACGGTCTCCACCGACCGCGACGGCAAACCGAGAATCGCCGACGGCACGGTGGACCTGGGCGCTTACGAAGCAGGCGGGTTGCGCCTGGAGATCAACCGCACTTCCCCTCACGGCACCATCACCAGCAACCCTGCCGGCATCAACTGCGGCTCGATCTGCGTCGGCGGCTTTGCTGCCGGCACGGTCATTACCCTCACTGTCGTCCCCGATCCGGGCTGGGCCTTCTCCGGCTGGAGCGGCGGCCTCTCCGGCAGCGCCAATCCCGCCGTCTTCACCCTCCAGAACAACACGGTCATTACAGCAGCCTTCACGACCATCCCCATCCAGCTCCTCTACGTCAACCGCAACGCCCCCGGCCCCGCCCACAACGGCCTCTCCTGGGCCACCGCCTTCACCACGCTGCAAGAGGCCCTCAATCTGGCCAATGCCAACAGCGGCTCCTATTATGAAATCTGGGTCGCCCAGGGCCTCTACTACCCCGACGAAGGTTCCGGCCACCTCGCCAATGCCGTCACTGAGACCTTCAAACTCGCCTGGAACAATGTCCAGTTCTACGGCGGCTTTGCCGGTACCGAAACCCACCGCACCCAACGCGACTGGACCGCCCATCCTACCATCCTCAGCGGCGATCTCGACGCCAACGACCGCAACCTCGACGGCAATTCCATCGATGAAGCCTACTCCGACATCGTCGGCGGGAACGCCTACCACATCATCACCCTCGAAGGCCGGGCGCAAGCCATCGCCGGCGTGCCGACTCTCGACGGCTTCATCATCACCGGCGGCAGTGCGGCCGCTACCACCGCCCCCCACAGCCATGGCGGCGGCCTCTACTGCCGGGGAACCACCAACCTCCAGAGCTGTAACATCACGCTGAACAATCTTATCTTCAGCGGCAATCTGGCCGCCGGCAACGGCGGCGGTCTCTACAGCGAGGCCGGCAACAACGGCAGCACCTACCGCCCCACCTTGAGCCAGGTCACCTTTACCGGCAACCGGGCTACCGACGGCGGCGGCTACTACAACCTCGCGGCCGGCACCGACAGCCTCAACAATCCCGTCCTGACCGATGTCACCTTCAACGCCAACCTCGCCATCCGCAAAGGCGGCGGGATGTACAACCTGGCCTCGGCCTCCCGCAGCATCGCCAGCCCGCTCCTCACCCGCGTCACCTTCCATGCCAACCTGACGGGCGCCTCAAAAGAAGACGGCGCCGGCCTGAGCAATGAGGCCAATACCTTCGGCAGTGTCAGCAGCCCGATCATTACCGATGGGGTCTTCAGCAACAACCACAGCAGCGGCTGCGGCGGCGGCATCGCCAACTGGGGCAAAGCCGGCGGCGTCAGCAGCCCGCAACTGACCCGGGTCACCTTCAGCCACAATGAAGCCGAAATCTTCGGCGGCGGCATGTTCAACTACGCCTACACCGGCGGCGTAAGCTCCCCCGCGCTGAACGACGTGCTCTTCATCGGCAACAAAGCCACCGGCGAACGCGCCCAGGGCGGCGGAATCAGCGGCGCCGCGGTGCATATCAATAGCATCCATAGCCCGGTTCTCAACCGGGTCTCCTTCGTCGGCAATCAGGCGAAACTGGGCGGCGGCCTCTACGCCGTCGGCATCAATACCGGCATCAACAACCCGGTCCTGACCAACGTTCTTTTCAACGGCAACCTGGCCACCCAGGACGGCGGCGCACTCTACAACACCAACACCACCGCCGGCAGCAGCAATATGCGGGCGGTCAACACCACCTTCAGCGGCAACCGCGCCGCCAACGAAGGCGGCGCGATCTACAGCACCGGCGATTCCAGCAATAACACCTTTACCGTGATCAACAGCATCCTCTGGGGCAACGCCGCCGCGCTGAACCCCCAAATCGCCAGCTACACCGCCACCCTCACGGTCAGTTCCAGCGATATCCAGGGTGGCTACCCCGGCACCGACAATCTCAACGTCGATCCCCGGTTCATCGCCCCCATCGCCGCCGGCGCAGCGCCCACCACCACCGGCAACTATCGCCTGCTTTATGGTTCCCCCGCCATCGATACCGGCACCCATCTCAGTATCACCTCTTCCACCGACCGCGACGGCAATTCCCGCCTCTTTGGATCAAAAATTGACCTGGGAGCCTACGAAGCCCATTATCTGACCG
Organism: uncultured Anaerolineales bacterium; assembly: GCA_964501335.1. Lineage (GTDB taxonomy): Bacteria > Chloroflexota > Anaerolineae > B4-G1 > SLSP01 > CAZCTC01. Next base: position 48,334 of record CAZCTC010000056.1, read on the forward strand.
TGACAATAAACCTCAGCGGCACCCACGGCCGCATCACCAGTGACCCGGCGGGCCTGGATTGCCCCACCACCTGCATCTATGGCTTCAACCCCGGCACCGTCGTCACCCTCACCGCCACCCCCGATGCCGACTGGGACTTCGGCGGCTGGAGCGGCTCCCTCTCCGGGTTTACCAATCCACTGGCCTTTACCCTGGAAAACAGTACCGTAATCACGGCCGCTTTCAACCAGGTGCCCCGCTACCGGCTCTATGTCGACCGCAATGCCACCGGCACCTCCCACGACGGCCTTTCCTGGAGCACCGCCTACACCAATGTCCAGGATGCACTCGCTCCGGCCAACGCTGCCAGCGACGCATTCTACGAAATTTGGGTCGCTCAAGGCGTCTACTACCCCGATCAAGGCCTCGGTCACAGCAACAATGCCGTCACCGAAACCTTCCGCATCGATCACAACAACATCCTGCTCTACGGCGGCTTCGTCGGCACCGAGACCCTGCGCACCGAACGCAACTGGACCACCCATCCCACCATCCTCAGCGGCGATATCGACGGCAATGACCGCAATACCGACAACAATTTCATCAATGAAATCTACTCCGACACCCTGGGAAACAACGCCTATCATATCCTCACCCTCAACGGCCAGCCCTTGCTTTCGGTCGCCGGCCAGGTCGTCATCGACGGCTTCATCATCACCGGGGGCCACGCCAACGATACATACGCCCCTCACGATCGCGGTGGAGGCTTCTATTGCTCCATCGACAGCCGCGTTAATAACTGTAGTCCCACCCTGTCCAATCTCATTTTCAGCGGCAACCGCAGCACCACCTATGGCGGCGCCCTCTACAACGGCTCTGAAGGATACAAAACCATCAACCAGCCTGTACTCAGCGATATCACCTTTACCGGCAACGAATCGCTGGACGGCGGAGCGATGTACAACCTGGCTTCTTCGCAAGAAAGCATCAACAATCCCCGCCTCACCCGCGTCACCTTTAACCACAACATCGCCAACGGCGCCGGCGGCGGTCTCCATGATCTTTCCAAAGGCCCCGGCAGCATCGTCAACCCCATCTTGACCGACGTCACCTTCATCGATAACCGCTCCGGCCCCTTCGACAACAATCAGGCCGGCGAGATTCAGGACGGCGGCGGCTTCTTCAACCGCGCCGCCTACGCCGGTAGTATCGCCAACCCGATCCTCAACCATGTCACCTTCAACCGCAACCAGAGCACCGGCATGGGCGGCGGCGGCGGAATGAGCAATCGCGCCCAATGCGATTGCCTCGATTACTGCTCCTGCCCCAGCACCAGCAATCCCATCCTGAACGATGTCACCTTCATCGATAACGAAGCCGACATCAACGGCGGCGGCATGGTCAACCTCGCCATGTATGGCGGCACGGCCAATCCCACCCTCACCGATGTCACCTTCACCCACAACTGGGCCCGCATCGGCTTCTTCATCGGAGAAGAACCGCAAGGCGGCGGCCTGTATAATCAAACCATCTATACCGACAGCGTCAGCAACCTCGTTCTGACCAATGTGACCTTCAACGGCAACCGCGCCAAAGCCGGCGGCGGGCTCTACAACCTGACTTATCTGAACGCCAGTGCCGCCCTCACCCTCACCAACGTCCTTTTCCAGGGCAACTACGTCGGCCACGACGGCGGAGCGCTTTATAACTCTAACTACGACCTCTATTCTTCCGAACCCAGCCCTGTCCATCTACTCATGGTCAATACCACCTTCAGCGGCAACCGGGCCGACCGCAGCGGCGGGGCTATCTACAACCTCGGCGGGCCCGGCATCAACCAGGCTACCGTGGTCAACAGCATCCTCTGGGGCAACAGCGCCGTCACCGACTCTCAGATCTCCAACTACACCGCCACCATGACCGTCAACTCCAGCGACATCCAGGGCGGCTACCCCGGCACCGGCAACCTCAACCTCGATCCCCTCTTCATCGCACCTATCGCCGCCACCGCCGCCCCTACCACCACCGGCAACTACCGCGTAAGTTACGGCTCTCCCGCCATTGATAGCGGGAGCAACCTCAGCGTCACCGCTCCGACCGATCTGGACGGCCATCCCCGCATCAACGGGCCCACCGTCGACATGGGCGCCTATGAAACCCTCCTCAATCATCTCACCATCCACCGCACCCATCTGGGCGGCGGCCTCATCACCAGCGATCCGCCCGGCATCGTCTGCGGCACCACCTGTAGCCATGGCTTCCTGCCCGGCACCGTCGTCACCCTGACCCTGGCTTCAACCGATGCCGGCCTCTTCCAGGGCTGGACCGGCGCCGTTACCGGCACCGCCACCACCATCCAGCTCACCATGGACGCGCCGAAAAACCTGATGGCCAATCTGCATTACTATCAGATCTTCCTGCCTGTCGTCGCCCGCAAGGGATAAACAGGCAAGATTTTTAACGCAAAGGCGCAAAGATGCAGAGACGCAGAGGCGGAGAAAAATTTATCCCGCTCTGCGTCTCTAGCTACGATATCTTCGATCGGCGATCTCTGCGTGCTCTGCGTTAAAATCTGGATCAAGGTGCTGTTTTTTTGTTGCTGTTATCGCGCGCCGTCTGCGGCGCGCGAAAAAAAGGCTTTTCTTTTGCTCGTTTTCCCGGGCTAATTTTGCAGATCGGGCTTTTTAGGCCCCGCAGTGGTTCTTTGCAGGTAGGAAACGACGCGCCGGGCAGGCAGAGAGTTTTTTGCAGATTATCTCTCTCGGGTTGGAAGACATGGTGTGGAAATCGAATCAGGTGGCCTGGGAAGTTTCGGCCGCCTGAATGTTTTTTCCGTTTTATAAATTGGTATCATGGCCGGAATGATCATACAATTGTTTGGGGTGCAATTCCGATTTTATGTTTAGCCGCTTTGTTTGCAGTTGGATCATGTTTTTATTTGCTGATTCTCAAAGTACTGAGGAGAGAATGAAATCAACTTTGAAGTTTAGCCACTTTCTATGGGCAGCGATAATTTGGGTCTGTTTAATTTCGGGTTGTAAAAATCAAAATGTAGTAAGGAATTACGATGAGTTGGTAGAGATAACTGTTACGACAGATAAAAAGGACTATTCTGTAGGAGAACCAATTACGGTTACAGCCAGTCTTTTGGCTTTAAAAGCTGATCCTCCTTATATCAAATTTTATGAAAACCGGCGGAGCAATTGGAATTTCAAGATAGCTATTTTGAATGAGCGAAATGAACTTATTCCGTTAACGGAAGAGGGCATCCTGGATAATCTTTCACGGGGAGCTTATAGGGAAACGGGCGTTGAGCTTGGCAACCCTTATATCGAATCACAAAGAATTGACCGTTGGTTTGATTTAAGTGAAACTGGAGTTTATACTTTGCGACCTGTGCGGTTGTAAAAAAAGGAGCGCTCAGGCCGCGAAAGCAAAAGACAA
>CAZCTC010000057.1:0-37326 GCA_964501335.1 uncultured Anaerolineales bacterium
CAAAAGAAATGTTAAGAGAAATAGTCTCTAATACTGTTAATGCTAATTAGCATAGGGTCCAGTCTTTAGGGGAATCTCTCTATTTAACCCCTTTCAAGTCACGCTCTATATCCGACGCCAAATCGTTATCGAACTCTTCCGGCGAAAGATAATCGATTCTCCTGCCCCTCCAAAAATTGAGGCGGTATAAGATTTCAGAAAACAGAAAAACGACAAAAAAGCAAAAGAATGCAATCGCCGATAAAAAATCCATAAACAAAGAAGCTTTACGCAAAAGGAAGTCGTTATCAAATGCAGAATCAGCTACCCATGAAAATAAAAACAAGCCATTAAATACTACCAAAAAAAGTCCTCCCCCTCCTCCAAAGATAGGGAATAAGAATTCATTATCACGAAGATAGGGATAAAACTTAAGAGTTCTTCCACACAATACAAGTACCATCATCAATACACCCGTGGCCTGCCAGGGATATTTAAAATCCTGCCAGAAAAATCCCCAAAAATTATCCCCATAAAAGGGAGCCAGCATTAAGATTTTCAACCATAGCGTCAAAACCCAGACCAATAAAATGCCGAACAAAAAAAAGTGGATTTTCTTCATTTTTTAATCCCCCAAAAATCCCAAGATGAGCACAGCGCTCAATCCGGGTTTCTTATCAAAGTAAAATCACAACCTGACTTCATTTCATTGTATCGCGCCGCCCTCCCCTGTCCAATCCGCCGCACGAATCCCCCGCTTTATTATGAAGGCGGCAATGATCCGTTGATTCAATTCGTGCGGCCCCTCGCCCTGGCCCCGCCGGCGATTCATTCATTGTGAACGATGAACAGAGCAGAGTAGGCAGGAAGAACCGTCGCCTTAGCAGCAAAACTTCATTGCAAATCCGCTGTCTACTGTCTACTTTCTACTGTCTACTTCCCCGTAGTATCCTTTCATGCAAAAATAATACAAAGTGATACAATAACACCACAACTAACCACTACACTTTGCAGGAGGGCCCATGGTTACCGAAGCCAATACCTGCCGCAAGTACATCACGCCGGCCCTGCAAGCGGCGGGATGGGACACTGAGCCCTATTCCATCGCCGAACAACGGACCTTCACCGACGGCCGGATTCTGCCGATCGAAGAACATGTGACCCGCCTGGACCAGAAACGCGCCGACTATCTCCTCCGCTACCGGCGTGACTTTACGCTGGCGGTGGTCGAGGCCAAGGCTGAGGACCACGAGGCCGGCGAGGGGATGCAGCAGGCCAAGGAATACGCAGAGATCCTCGGACTCCGATTCGCCTATGCCACCAACGGCCTGCAAATCCTCGAATTCGATTTCACTACCGGCCTGGAGCAGCTCATCGACCGCTACCCCACGCCGGAAGAACTCTTCTCCCGCTGGTGCGCCGACCAACAGATCCCCCCGGAAAAGCCCCTGCTGGACCGACTGACGGCCAACTACTACCCCGATCCCGGCCGGGCGCCCCGCTATTATCAGGAACAGGCCATCAACCGCGCCGTCCAGGCCATTTTGACCGGGAAAAAGCGCGTCCTCTTGACCCTGGCCACGGGCACCGGCAAGACCTTCATCGCTTTCCAGATCTGCTGGAAGCTGTGGACCTCCCGCTGGAACCGCAAGGGCGAATACCGCCGCCCCAAGATCCTCTTCCTGGCCGACCGCAATATTCTGGTCGAAGATCCTAAGAGCCGAATGTTCGAGCCTTTCGGCGATGCCCGCTGCAAGATCGAGAACGGCGAAGCGATCAAAAGCCGCGAGATCTATTTTGCCATCTATCAGGCCCTGGCCGGCGATGAGCGCCGCCCCGGCCTCTACCGCGAGTACGCCCCCGACTTCTTCGATCTGATCATTGTGGACGAGTGCCACCGCGGCAGCGCCACCGATGAAAGCAACTGGCGGGAGATCCTGAATTATTTCAAGCCGGCGGTGCAGTTGGGCATGACCGCTACCCCGCTGCGCGATGACAACCGCGACACCTATGAATACTTCGGCAATCCGGTCTACACCTACACCCTGCGCCAGGGCATCGAAGACGGCTTCCTGGCGCCCTACCGCGTCCACCGCGTGGTGACCAGCTACGACGCCGTCGGCTGGCGACCTACCCGCGGCCAGCTCGATCGCTACGCCCGCGAGATCCCCGACCAGGAATATCAGACCGGCGACTTCGAACGGATCATCGCCCTGCGCGCCCGCACCGAAGCCATCGCCCGCCATCTGACCGACTATCTGAAGCGCACCGATCGCTTTGCCAAGACCATCGTCTTCTGCGTCGACCAGGAACATGCCGATGAGATGCGCCGGGCGCTGAGCAACTGCAACGCCGATCTGGTCAAAAACTACCCCAATTACGTGGTCCGCATTACCTCCGACGAAGGAGAGATCGGCCTCAGCCACTTGAGCGATTTTAAAGACCCGGAACACCGGACGCCCGCCCTGGTGACCACCTCGAAACTGCTGACCACCGGCGTGGACATCCCCGACTGCCGCAATGTGGCGCTGGCCCGCGTGGTCAATTCGATGACCGAGTTCAAGCAGATCATCGGCCGCGGCACCCGGGTGAAGGCCGACTACGGCAAATATTTCTTCAACATCCTGGATTACACCGGCAGCGCCTCGGCCCGCTTCGCCGATCCCGACTTCGACGGCGAGCCGGCCCGGATTGTGACCGTACAAATCGACGACGACGGCCTGGAGATCGCCGGGACGGAAACCGTGATTGCGCCGCCGCCCCCGCCAGAGCCCGACAAACCGCCCCGCATCATCGACACGACCGGCAGCAAAGGCGACGGAGGGCAGGAGCGCCGTAAATATTACGTCGACGGCGGCTATGTGGAGATCATGGCCCACATGGTCTACGAGATGGACCCCGAGGGCCGGCAACTGCGCATGGTGAAATATGTGGATTACGCCGGCACCACCGTGCGGACCCTCTACCCCAATGCGGCCGCGCTGCGCAAGGAATGGGCCGATCCCGATCTGCGCGGGGAGATCCTTCGCAAGCTGGCCGAACGGGGCATCGACTTCGACTATCTCCGCGAGGCGACGGGCCAGCCCGAGGCCGATCCCTTCGATCTGCTCTGCCACCTGGCCTTTGAGACGCCGGTGCGCACCCGGCGGGAGCGCGCCGATCTGCTGCGCCAGCAGCGGCCGGACTTCTTCGCCCAATACAGCCCGGAGGCCCGCGAGATCCTGAGCGAGCTGCTGGAAAAGTACGCCGATCACGGCACCGCCCAGTTCGAGATCCCCGCCGTCTTCAAAATCCCGCCGCTCTCCCGCCACGGCACCGTCAGCGAGATCGCCAAGACCTTCGGCAGCCCGGCGATCCTGAAGCAGGCTGTGACGCAGATGCAAACGCTGCTCTATGCGATGTGAAATAATTCAGGCTTGAACGGCTAACCGGGGTGAAAATCATGAATCTGCTACAAGCAATTATCGGTATAAAAAACGTTTTCCCAAAGAAGATATCAAATGAGTGGATCAATCAAATGCCACGCCGTGAATTAACTGCGGAGGAGAAAAAACTACCCTACGCAAAGTATTATCATCAGGATATGGCTCCCATTCCGCAAGCGGACCTGGATATTGTCAATGCCGGTCCTATCAATGTGCGTGACGCCCTGCCGACCACCGAACGGAATGCCATGCTTGACCCGGGATATCAAAAAACTGAAACTGGATACTGCTTGATGCCCGATGGAACAGGTTTTGCGGCTACAAAAGTTTTCATGCCGAACGTAACCCCTCAGATGTTGGACTGGTGGTTCAACTGGCATCCCCTGGTTCCTCTGCGTTATGCAATCTGGTGTCCGGTCGCTCACGCTGGAATTAGTGCAGAAACCCCGGAAGCCCATCAGGATAACAGCGGCGTAGATCTTCATATCCGCAATTATGGTAAGAGCCATTATCCCGTAGAAGGTTTTGATCTGAAAGGCGCCCAGAAGATTCGCATACATTTCTATACGCCCGAACAGCTGAATCTGGATATGAGCAAATTTATCGAGCCGAACATCAGCAATCTGTTTACGGCTACCGTTACACGGGAGATAGGGAAGATCTCGATTCCAATCAATGTCTTTATGCACTGCGTTCGTAAAATAGACGGCGGGATCGAGTACCGCAGCCGGTATTGGCTTGGATGGACCCTCAACAAACAAGGGGAATTCGTAAAACCAGGCCTACCTTTTCCTTCAAAGCTGATGGAGAATATGGCTCGCTGCAATTGCATCCACAGCCTGACAGAGTACAACCACCTGGCTTCGATTTTACCCGCTTTATATGGGGAACAGCAGGGACGAATATATTAACGTTTCTCATCTGTAGTAAAATTACACGGTTAAACCCTACACGAAAGGACCCTCATGGCCCGCAACAACACAGCCGCCCCGATGACCTCCGCCCGACAGCTCGGCAGCATCATCAAATCCGCCCGCGATATTATGCGCAAAGACAAGGGCCTCAGCGGTGAACTCGACCGCCTGCCCATGTTGACCTGGATCATGTTCCTCAAATTCCTCGACGATATGGAACGCATCCGCGAGGACGAGGCCGAGCTGGCCGGCGAAGCCTTCCGCCCCATCGTCCCGCCGCCCTACCGCTGGCGCGATTGGGCCGCCCGCGAGGATGGGATCACCGGCGACGAGCTGATCGCCTTCATCAACCAGGACGAAGCGATCCGCCCCGACGGCAGCCGCGGCCCCGGCCTCTTCGCCTACCTGCGCGCCCTCCAGGCTGTGGACGGCGACGAGCGGCGCGATGTGGTGGCCACCGTCTTCCGCGGCGTGGTCAACCGGATGATCAACGGCTACCTGCTGCGCGACATCATCAACCGCGTCAATCAGATCAACTTCACCGCCTCCGAAGAGATCCACACCCTGAGCGCCCTCTATGAGACGATGCTCAAGGAGATGCGCGACGCCGCCGGCGACTCCGGCGAATTCTACACCCCCCGCGCCGTCGTCCGCGCCATGGTCGAGGCCCTCGATCCCCGCCTGGGCGAGGTCGTCATGGACCCGGCCTGCGGGACCGGCGGATTTCTGGTGGAATCCTACACCCACCTGGAAAACCAGTGCCGCACCGTCGAAGATCGCCGCATCCTGCAGAGCAGCATCCACGGCGGCGAGGCCAAACCGCTGCCCTATCTGCTGGTCCAGGTGAACCTGCTGCTGCACGGCCTCGAATCGCCCAAGATCGCCTTCGGCAACAGCCTGACCACGCCGCTGTGGGAGATCGGCGACAGCCGGCGCGTCGATGTGATCCTGACGAATCCCCCCTTCGGCGGCGAGGAAGAGCCCGGCATTCAGAACAACTTCCCCGAAGACAAACGCACCGGCGAGACCACGCTGCTCTTTTTGCAGCTCATCATGCGGCTGCTGCGGCGCAAGCGCGGGCGGGCCGGCGTCGTCGTGCCCAACGGGACGCTCTTCGCCGACGGCGTGGCGGCCCGGATCAAGGAACAGTTGCTCAAGGAGTTCAACCTGCACACCATCGTCCGGCTGCCGGGCGGCGTCTTCGCCCCCTACACCGGCATCCCTACCAACCTGCTTTTCTTCGACGCGACCGGGCCGACCCGCGAGATCTGGTACTACGAGCAGCCGTTGCCCGAAGGCCGCAAGAGCTACACCAAGACGCGGCCCATCGCCTACGAAGAATTCGCCGATCTGCTGGCCTGGTGGTCCCACCGCGAGGCCCACGATCACGCCTGGCCGGTGCCGGTAACGGAGGTACTGAAATACGATCCGGCCGGGGCGCTGCTGTCGGTCAACCTGGATCTGAAGAATCCCAACGCCGCCGAGGATCTGGCGCATGTGCCGCCGGAGCAACTGGTGGAGGGGATCATGGAGAAGGAGCGGCAGATCCTGGCGCTGATGGCGGAGATCCAGGCGATGCTGGAGGCCAAAGCATGACGCAGGACTGGCCGAGGGTGGCGCTGGGGGAAGTGCTGAAATATCGTAAACAATTTATTTACATTGATGACTCGCAAACTTATAAAAGATGCCGTGTGCAATGGTATGGCAAAGGTGCAGTATTGCGAGACATAGTTCAAGGATCAGAAATAAAAACCAAAGAGCAACAAATATGCTCTACTAACGAATTCTTAGTAGCAGAAATAGATGCTAAAGAAGGCGGTTATGGAGTTGTACCACCAGAATTAGACGGATCAATTGTCAGCAGCCATTATTTTTTATTTACGATAAATGAAGATCTCTTAGATCCTCGTTTTTTAAAATGTTTTATTCAAACCTCAAACTTTTTCGATCAGGTCGTTGCTAAAGGAACTACAAATTATGCAGCCATCCGCCCTACTGATGTCTTACACTATCAGATACCCTTACCTACGCTAGAGGAACAGCAGCGTATCGTAGCGCGGATCGAGTCCCTGGCGGAGCGGGTCAATGCGGCGAGGGGATTGCGGGAAAAAGCCGCCGTCGAATCCCAAAGGATTTTAACAACTGCTACAAAAAAACTATTTAGTCCATCCAAATCAAATAACTGGCAATACTTAACCGTGGAAAACTGTTGCGAAAACATTATTGACTATAGGGGAAGAACTCCCCCTGTTTCTGAATCAGGAATTCCTCATCTTACCAGTGCAAATATAAAAAATGGAAATATCGATTGGGATAATACGAAGTATGTTTCCGAGGAAACTTATTTAGCTTATATGACCCGAGGATTACCACAAATCGGCGACATTATTTTTACGATGGAAGCTCCATTGGGAGAAGCGGCGGTTGTCACACGAGATTGCCGATTTTCCCTTGCCCAAAGGACCATTTTATTTAGGAACCAGGCTCAACTTATCGATAGTTTCTTTATGGCTCGGGCGTTAACAAGTCCGGATGTACGCGAAACAATCTATGCTAATGCTACAGGAACAACCGTAAAAGGAATCGCTGCTAAACGACTAAAGTATATCAAGTTGCCGGTTCCTCCCCTCGCCGAGCAGCGACGCATCGTTGCCTATCTGGACGGATTGCAGGCCAGAGTCGATGCAGTGCGGCAATTGCAGACAGTCACGGCCGCCGGGCTGGAGTCACTGCTGCCGTCCATTCTGGACCGGGCGTTCAAGGGGGAGCTGTAGGGGGGGGTGGCCCTCATCCTCCCCCTGGCCCCCTCCTTCCCCCAATGAACGATAAACGAAGGAGCTCAGTTTTCCGATCAACGGTTGCTTTGTGGGGGAAGGAGGGGGAAACGGAGATTCGTCGCGGAGGCGGCTCTGGCCCCCTTCCCTCTCCCATAGAGCAGGCAGCGAACGGATTTGAAGGCAGCCGGGTCAGCGTGTTCGTTGGGAGAGGGAAGGGCTGGGGATGGGTGAGGGCCAGGGGGAACAGAGAAGAGATTCGTCGCGGAGGCGGCTCTGGCCCCCTTCCCTCTCCCATAGAGCAGGCAGCGAACGGATTTGAAGGCAGCCGGGTCAGCGTGTTCGTTGGGAGAGGGAAGGGCTGGGGATGGGTGAGGGCCAGGGGGAACAGAGAAGAGATTCGTCGCGGAGGCGGCTCTGGCCCCCTTCCCTCTCCCATAGAGCAGGCAGCGAACGGATTTGAAGGCAGCCGGGTCAGCGTGTTCGTTGGGAGAGGGAAGGGCTGGGGATGGGTGAGGGCCAGGGGGAACAGAGAAGAGATCCGTCGCGGAGGCGGCTCTGGCCCCCTTCCCTCTCCCACAGAGCAGGCGACGAACGGATTTGAGGGATGGATGTAGGGGCGACCTTTATGGTCGCCCAGGTTTGGTAACAACCACAGGGTGCCCACAAGGGGCACCCCTACAAAAGATCGTGTTCCGGGTAGGGGCGAGATTTCCTCGCCCAGCCCAGCAAATTGATCAACCCGGCGGGTGGGCGGGGCGACCCCGCCCCTACGAAGGAATCCCGGTAGGGGCGACCTTTGAGGTCGCCCGCACAGGAATAAAGGATCCAACCCCGGCCCCGCCATTAATTCAAAAAGGAATCAAAACCATGGACTCTCATAGTGAACGCCGTATCCATCGCATCGCGCCAAAGTATCGAACGCTCTACTCGGGTTTAATGGTCATAGTGACGGTTCTCTGTCTGGCCGGCATTGCAGTACTTCTGGCTATGACAGAATCCTTCATGCGATATAACTCGGATTATGCTTTTCTCGTATTCCCCGTTGGAATGATTTTAGTCCTTGTCCTGTTATTAATTTTCACAGTTTTCATCCTCTATATAAGAATCAATGCCCACATCATCACCTCGCCGGCCGGGATTGAATACAACGGGCTCCATTTCCATCTCCGTTCCTCCTGGGCAAACGTAAAGGCGATTGAGAAAGAAACGGTTCAGTTAACGCCAATGATGGTCATCACCTTTCACAACAAACCAGAAATCTTACGAAAAATGCCTGGGGTAACAGCGATTATTCCCTACCCTATGATCCTGCTTAACGAGTTCGGCGACTGGAAGCACAGCTCCCTCGGCGAAGAAATCCAGCGATACCGGCCGGATCTTTATGCCGTAGAGACCGGGCCCTCGTGGGATTGAGGCGGCATGACTCTTGATTTAATCGCAAAAGCGAGAAAACTGTTAGACCCGGAACCCCACGACAAAGACCAATGGGAAATGCTCAATCGACTGCTGGAAGGTGAAACTGAACCTGATCGTGAAGCCGCGCTTCACTGGGTCTTTACCAAACATTACGGATATATCGACGTAAGGATAAAAGCCGGCACTGAATTTGTACAGAAGACCCCCGAAATAGGCTGGCCGGCGCTGGAACAGTTGATTTCCAGCACCGATCCCGACGATCGGGACACGGCTCTCAGCGTATTGGTAAAAATCAACGATCCACGGGGATACCCCCTGGTCAAATCCATGCTGAACGATCCCTGGGATTACCTGAAACTGGATGCAATCGATTTTCTGCAAACGGTTTATCCGGAAGCGGTCAACGTTGCGATTCAAGCGCTTCTGGAAAGCCCCGATGAAGGGGTTCGTCAGGCCGCTCTGAAACAATTGAAAAAACTTCACACACCGGGGGCATCAGGAGAATCCCATGCCGTTATCGTGGGCTGAAACGAAAAAAGTAATCCGAGAGGTATGCCGGCCGGCGCTCCTGGCCCTGGGATTTCCCAATCCCGGCATCAGTTCCTGGCGTTATCGAGAACATTTTATCGATGTCGCCTGGTTCTACTATCGCCCGGGTTGCTTTCGACTCGATATCGGATGCCATCCGCGAAAAGCCGCAGGGATGAATCTCTTACCGCTGGATTGCATGTTTCGAATCGGCTCAGAGTATCCCAGCAAGGACCATCCCTTTGGTCAATGGATCCCCGTGCTGGAAACAATCGAAGAACAACGTGAACTGGTGCTTTCCATCCTGCCGAAGAAGATTGAAATCGCCGGAACATGGTTGGCAAAGTTCACCACGCTGGAAGAAGCCGTGCATTTGCTCGAAACGTTACCGACCGAAGAGCTGGATCAGATCTATTGGGCCACCCGCTTTAGTCCGGCTTACGAAGAGTCGCTGGTTTTGCTCAAAGCGTTGATAGCAGGGGAAACAAAGGCGGAGTAAAGGAGCAAGAGAACAATCCGCCGGCAGTCTCCCCCAAAACATCTATTAAGGAAACTCTCCACATGCGCAACGCCAAACGTCTGGCCTGCCTTCTGATAACCTGCATCCTTGTAACCCTGGCCGTCCTGGTTTTCGCCACCGGGGTCAAGGCTACAGCGCCGGCCGCCGCACCGGATATTCGCTTCGTCTTGCAGGCCCAGGCCGGCATCGCGGCGTATACCACCTTAACCAATCCCATCTCCCTGGCGCAGGTCCGCCCCCTGTTTACCCATGTGGACCTTGAGAACGCGACTTACCTGGCCGGCGATTACACCCTCGCGGGCAGAACCGACTCCGTTAAGCTGGCGATCGGCAGCGCCGGCTGGATCATTGCCTACTATCCCCGCGAATACAGCACCGAATACCTGTACGATTGCGTCGGGTTCAGCATCGCTCAGCCGTCACAGTTGATCAATCCACTCGAACGGACCCTCAATGAAATCACCACGGCGATGGAAGTGACCACGCCCACGACCCACTACTACGACTTCCGCAACCCCGACGCCGATTACATCACCTCGCACTGGCTGTACATAGACGGCAGCGGAAGTTCTCAATCCACTATTACCTTGCCGCTGGCCAGCACCTACCTGGAGCGGGGATTCCTGTTTTGCACGGCACTCTCCAATAGCAAATTCTGGCTCAACAATGAGTTGGTCGACCAGCAGGGAAGTATCTCCGTCGTCATCAACCGTCGCGGGCCATTGGGAGCCAACCGCCTGCGAGCCGGCCAGGCCAACACGATGAAAATCGAAGCCCTGACGATCTTCGGCAAAGGATTCATCGGCGGAGTCAATACCGTCTATTCAGGGACGGCGGTCATTACCTCCACGGGGGGCTATCAACGCAACCTGGAGCTGGCCTACCCGGAAATGTTGGGGCCGGCCGTGAACGTGTATCGGACTTATCTGCCGATTGTGGGGAAGTGAAAAAATTGCTTAGTCACCAGCATTAAAACCATTTATCGATGCACAAAAAGCAACAGGAAAAACCATGTCGATTAAAAAGGCCCGAATCGTTGCCGGCTTGATAAGCATGGTCATAGCAACCATGGGAATCATTATTATGCCCCGGATGTTCTCCAGGCAACCGGAACCCGGCCTGTTAATCATCGGCATGGTCGTTCCAGTCTTCTGCGGCGTCATCAGTATCGATTGGCGGGAAGAAATGTCCCACAGCAATGATGGAAATATAAGAAAACAGTTCGCCTATTCATTTATAGTGATCTTGGGAGCAATGTTATTCACCCTGTATCACATCGGAACCGGGAAAGCCCCCGTCGAAAAAATGCTGGAATTTTTATGGTATAGCTCAGGAAGCGGTATGGGGGTAAGCTTTCTTTCCGCATTAGCTATGAGCTTAATTCTTCTGCCTTTGACTTTGATCGATTTTATTTTCAAACCCGGGTTCCTCAGAAACGAACGCTTTATAGAAATCATGGGCCAGCTTACCACGATCATCCTGACCAGCGTCAGTCTGATGATTCTGTGGGGATATGTGATTCAAAATCAATGGCCCCCGGCCTTTAGTCAGCCATCCTATTCCAACAACAGCAGTTGCTCCAGCCCTACTCCACCCCCTCCACCGCTTTGACCATCTCCGCCTCGCCGGGCTGAGTGTAGATCGCCGTCGTATTGATATTGCTGTGGCCCAGCACCTTCGCCACCGTGACCAGGTCGGCCTTCGCATCCCGTAACATTCGCGAGGCGCAGGTATGACGAAGTACATGGCACGTCACTTCGACCTTCGCCGCTTCGGCCAGCGATTCAATGCGGAACTGGATCCCCCGCGTCCCCAACTGTCCCCGCTGGCCGAGGAACAGCGCCTCGCCCCGATCCGCCGGCCGCACTTTGAGGTAAGCCTCCAGCGACTTCTTGGCCACGGAATGCAGCGGAATGACCCGGTATTTCCGTCCCTTGCCTTTCCGCACCGTAACCCGCGCCTTGCGGGCGGAGATTTCCACATCGCCCACCTTCAAGGCGGAAGCCTCGGCCACCCGCAGGCCCGTGTACAAAAGGAGATTGAAAATTGCCTCGTCCCGAATCGCATCGACTAAGGCCGCCGTGATCTCCTCGCCGGCCTTGGCCAGGGCCAGTTGATGCCGGGCCGCCGCTTCTCGCTGTAGCTTGTAGATCTCCGGCTGAGTCAATGCCTTGGGGCTTTTGTCGTCCTGCTTGATCCCCTGGATATCCTCCACCGGATTGCCGGCCACCTGGCCTTGCTTTCGGGCCCAGGTAAAGAAGACCCGCAGCGAAGCCAGACGCCGATTGGTAACCGACGGCTTCCCGTCTTCCAAAGAATCGCGGTACTTTTGCAAATCGAAAGGCGTCACTTCGACCAGCGGCACCGTCCGCTCCAGGCGCGCCTCCAGCCAGGCAAAGAACAGCTCCACGTCGTGACGATAGCTTTTCACCGTCAACGGACTGCGGTCCAGCCCCTGCAAATAGGCAGTAAATTCGTCCAGATAGTTTGTCACAGCCGGCCTCCTGACTCTGCCAAAAGTTATACGATGAGATCGACAAGGGATAAATGCCTGAAAAAGGCTGATTTTCGCCTATTTTAGGGCTTTTTCCGCAGATGGCAAACGTATAAGATAAGTTATACGATGAGTGCCAATGCTAAAAAACACCCTATCCTTGATTTTCCATGTATATAAAAAGTGATATGATGGATACTACACCGGCCCGTTGTACACCGGAAACCCAACGCACGGAGTGATTCATTGATTATCAACTATGGATTCAGCTCACTTGTAAACACAGGTAAAGCTATCGAAAGCGATCTCCACACGGATATTATCGGGGTAATCATGCTCCCTGACAACGACAACAACATCGTCATTGGCGAACTCCGCGCCTATTATCTGGATGTTGAATCTGCCATAGAAAACAAGATAGCCCTCTGGGATGTCTTCGACGACGCCGGCCGGGGACATGCCGGCCTGACTCCTTACTACGAAGCGATCTATGATTCCGATGAAGAAATCGCCCCGAAAATCTCCGAACAAATCCAGGGGATCAATCTCCTGGTCATTGATGAAATCAAACTCAACCCCGGCTTCGATACCCCTCAGATACGGCTCACAGCCGTCTGGGAAACCCTGAAAAGGTTCCATCACGGCTGTGGCCTGGCCCTGCTTTCCCCCCACCTGACTAATCCCGGCGATCTGAGCCCGGCTGAGATCGAAGCCGTCATCGAAGAACAAATCCGGCAATACCAACGCCTGGGCTTCCGGGGTCCGATCGGCGAGAATGTTCTGTACCTGGATTTTGACCTGGTCCGCCCCACTCCCTCCGAAGCCGGACTATAGTCTGATTCAACAACAACCGCCGGCAGCCCGGATCCTGGCTGCCGGCGTATAAAAAAGCTATGGATTTGGATCTTACACAGCCCAACGCCGCCGAAACAGAACTGTAAAAAATAAAACACGACTGCTCTGAGGAACAATTACCCGCCTTGGATAACATACCGCAAATGACTTTTTCTCGGTCAGTTTTTTTGTCGCCCCTTAGTCAGGGAGGGCTGGATGAAGCGGATTCATCTTTTTGAGTTTCTCGATCTATCCTGGTATCCAGAAACGTTTCGGAGGATGCAAACCGATTATTTACAATTTGTGGCTACCCGGGGGGCGGGCCATGCCAATCTGGTCCCTCTGATAAAAAAGGCGCTGCTCCAGGCGCAGACAACTGAAATCGTGGATTTGTGTTCGGGTGGCACAGGACCCTGGCTGAACTTGCAACAGCAACTGGCTCAGGCCGGCTGCCCGGTAACTATCAAACTTACCGATAAATATCCCCATCCTGAAGCCGCTCAACGATGGGATCGGGCATCTGGAGGGACGATTGAATATCTGAATGAGTCCGTCGATGCGATGGCTGTTCCGGCGTACTTGAAGGGGATGCGAACACTCTTTGAGGGGTTCCACCATTTCAAACCGGAACAGGCCGTGTTAATTTTAGAGGATGCTGTTAAGCAACAGGCCTCGATCGGCATTTTCGAGGCCCGTTTGAAACAGCCATTGGGGATACTCCTTTTATTGTTGGCACCTTTGACGACGTTCCTGGGCTATTTTTTTATGACACCCTTTATTAAGCCGCGATCCTGGACTCGTTTTTTCTGGACCTATCTGTTGCCGGTGGTACCCCTGACCACCAGTTGGGATGGGATCATTTCGATGTTACGAGTTTATTCCCCCCAGGCTTTGCAAGAACTCGTCTCCGACATTTCTTGCACCGGCTATACCTGGGAAGTAGGACTGGCTTCAACCGGCACACCTGTTTTTGACTTCGTTTATTTGATAGGATATCCGGATTAAGCTTTTTCCTTGACACCCGGAATTACACCGCAACATTAATTAAAAGCGAAAAGATCGAAACCAGAAAAGATACAGCCGAAATTCAAAGAATAGCCATAACCGTCTGCTTTGATTCTCGGGAGGTCTCCCATGCCGTTTCAACCCGACAGCCAGGTCTATCAAATACCGCCGCCGCCCCAGCCCTTCATCGGCCGGGAGCAAGAACGCAAGGATTTATTTCAATCCATGCTCGCCGGCGACGTGCGCCTGATCTGCGGCATGGGCGGCATCGGCAAGACCGCCCTGGCCTTGCGCGTGGCCAAAGACCTGGCCGATGCGGGGAAATTTGAAGACGGCATCCTCTGGATTCCCCTGGAAAGTAATCCTGCCCCTGAAACCGTGGCCGTCTGGATCTTAACGGCCTTCGGAGTCGAGGCTAAAGCCAACCCGCTGATCCAGATGGCGCAACTCCTTAACCAATATTGCCCATTGTTGATCCTGGACAATGCCGAAGCGGCCATAGAAACAGCCGATACCATTCTACAAAATCGAGGTAAAGCCGCCGCCCTGGTGACCAGCCGGGATGTCAAAGTCGGAATCGATGCCGTTCCCTGCCTGCCCGATGACCTGGCTCCGCTGGAGAATACGGCCGCCGTTGAACTATTGCACTCCCTGATGAAACAGGTTACCCTGGACGACACTCAGGCCGGCGAACTCAACACTCTGGTTGGAGGTCTCCCCCTGGCCCTCGTCCTGGCTGCCGGGTTTATTACCAGAACTCTCCGCCGCGATCCACATCCCATAGCAACTTATCTGGATCTTCTCCGTCGCAACCCGTTGACAGCCCTGGCTCTGGGCGATCGACGAGAACGTAGTGTACAAATAGCCTTCGATCTGAGCTGGGATCGTCTGAACCAGGCAGAACAACGCGCCATGATGACCCTGGCGACGATTCCTGGTGAATCAGCAGACCTGCAAGCATTGACCGCCGCCCTGGAGATGGAACCTCAATCCTTACAATCTATTCTCTGGATACTGGGAAACTACTCAGTGGTCATCCAAAACGGAGAACGCTGGCGATTACATCCCCTGCTCAAACTCTATACCAACGACAAAACTCCTACCCTCGAAGCCATCTTACTTCGTGAACGTCTGGAACAATATTACCTGGATTATGTTGTGCAAGGAAATGAAAAAAATCGATATGGCGAACATCTCGATACCGAACGCGACAATATCTTGGGTTCTATAGTCTGGGCCTGGGAAATGCAAGATTGGCGCAAAGTAATTGTCTTTGCTGAAACAATAAACTTCTATCTGCTGTTACGAGGATATTCTGTAGAGTGCTTAAAATACGCAACTTGGCAATTAGATGCGTCTTGCAAACTGCAAGATGATTGGGAAGAAGCCAACGCATTACATAGTTTAGGAGCCATCAACTTACGACTTGCCAAATACACTATAGCACGTGATCAATTTGACAAATCCTTGCAAATTTTCAGAGCCATCAAAGACCGTCTGGGAGAAGCAAATACTCTAAAAAGTCTAGGAGATGTACATTACAGGCTTGCTGAATATTCAACAGCGCAGAAGCTACATGAAGAAGCCTTGCCCATTCATCGGGACATAGGCGATCGTTTGGGCGAAGCCAACGCTCTTAGTAATCTGGGAAATGTGTATCGAATGCTTGCCCAATATAAATCTGCAAAAGAAAAATATAACGAAGCATTAAAAATCTTTCAAGCCCTTAATGATCGCTTAGGCGAAGCAAAAACACTTCGTAGGTTGGGAAATGTACATTATATACTTGCCGAATATCCCTTAGCACGGAAAAAATACGAGGAAGCTTTGCAAATCACCAAAGCTATCAGTGATCGCCTTGGTGAAGCCAATGCGCTTCGCAGACTAGGAAATGTGAATTATATGCTCGCCGAATATCCCGCAGCACAGGAACGATATGAAAAAGCTTTATTGATCTATAGAATCATCGGCGACCAGCTGGGCGAGGCCAACACTATCCACAATTTTGGAAAAATTTGCCTAAAACAAAAGAAAATTACTGAAGCAAAAAATCTTTTGACTACGGCGCTATCACTTTACCAAACCATTAACGAGCGTGTAGGAATAGCCGATTCTCTCCGGGAACTGGGAAATGTAGCCTATTGCCAACAACAATGGGATGATGCCGCTCACCTCTACACACAATCCTTGAATATCTGCTGTGAAATTGGTGAACGATACGGCGAAGCCGACTGTATTGCCATGCAAGGCCGGCTGGCTGCCGCCCAAGGCCATAACGAAAGCGCCCGCCAGCTTTTCAATGAAGCCCTGGTAACCTTTCAAGAAATCGGCCTCAAAAAAGAGGTCGCCGAAGTTCAAGGCTGGCTGGCCGAGTTACCTGATGAAGAGAAGTTCTGAGGAGGCAATCCTATGTCATCCAATCCGCCCAATACAACCAACGTCAACGGCAACAATAACATAATAGGCGATAACAACACGATCATCCAGCCCTTGCCCGATCCCATGGGGCACAAAGCCGCCTGCCAGGCCCTACCTCCCCCCCAGCCTTTCATTGACCGGGAAAAGGAACGGGAAACCCTAAGCAAGGCCCTGCTTGCCGGCGATGTGCGCCTGATCTGCGGCATGGGTGGAGTCGGCAAGACCGCCCTGGCCCAGCGTATTGCTCAAGACATGGCCGATGCAGGGCATTTCCCTGAAGGTATCCTTTGGATTCCCCTGGAAGGCAATCCCGCCCCTGATACCGTCGCCGTCTGGATTCTGGCCGCCTTTGGATTGAAACCTGAAGGCAATCCTTTGATCCACATGGCCCAGATGCTCAACCATTACCGACCCCTGTTGATCCTGGACAACGCCGAAGCGGCCATCAAAACTGCTGATACCATCCTTGACCACCGGGGTAAAGCCGCCATCCTGGTAACCAGTAGAGATGCCAAAGTAGGATTGAGCGCCATCCCCCACAGTCCGGACGATCTCGATCCTATGAAAGATGCCGATGCCATTGATTTGCTACGTTCGCGCCTGGAACAAATACCACTGGATGACAATCAGGCCGGCGAACTCAACACCCTGGTCGGCGGCCTGCCTCTGGCCCTGATCCTGGCCGCCGGGTTTATAACGCGAACCTTGCGCCGCGATCCCCATCCCATGACAACCTATCTGGATCATCTTCGCCAAAGCCCTTTAACGGCCCTGGCCCTGGACAATCGACGAGAGCTCAGTGTACAGGTAACCTTCGATTTAAGCTGGGATCGCCTGAACCCCACAGAACAACGTGCCATGATGGCCCTCGCCGCACTCCCCGGTGAATCCGCCACCTTGCCGGCCCTGGCCTCCGCCCTGGAAATGGCCCCACAATCCCTGCAAGCCGTGTTCTGGTCTTTAGGCGATTACTCGCTGGTTATTCAAAACGGGGACCGCTGGCAATTACATCCCCTGCTCAAACTCTATGCCGGGGAAAAGACTTCTGTCAATGAAAATTCCTTACTCCGTGAACGTTTAGAGCTATACTATTTGCTTTACGCCCTCCAGGGCTATCTCAATAATGACTACTGCAAACATCTCGATGCCGAACACGACAACGTATTGAGTGCAATGACCTGGGCCTGGAAAAGACAGGATTGGCCTAAAGTCATTTCCTTTGACATAGCGGTAGATTTCTATTTATCACTCCGTGGATACAACACCATGAGTCTAGAACGTGCCCGCTGGCGCTGGGAAGCCGCTAAAAAGTTGCAAAATCAGCAAGAAATAGCCAACGCCCTAAACAACCTGGGGGGAGCACACAGGATGCTCGACGAGTACGAGTTGGCGCGGGAGCGGTACACGGAAGCATTGATGATCTACCAAGCCATCAACGACCGCAAGGGCAAAGCCGACACCCTAAAAGGCCTGGGGGACATACATTATATGCTCAGCGAGTACGAGTCGGCACGGGAGCGATACACGGAAGTATTGCTGATCTATCAAGCCATCGACGACCGCTCAGGCATAGCCTACATACTCAGCCGCCTGGGGAACATACACCTGAGTCTCGCCGAGTACGAGCCGGCACGAGAGCTGCACGAGGAAGCCTTGCCGCTTTTTAAGGCCCTCGGTGAACGCGATGGCGAAGCCGCTGCCCTAAAAGACATGGGAGAGATACATTATATGCTCAACGAATACGAATCGGCGCAAGAACGATACGAGGAAGCCTTGCTGATCTACCGATCTATCGGCGACCGCCATGGCGAAGCCAACGCCCTACTATGCATAGGGAGCGCACACCTGATGTTCAATAAATACGAATCGGCGCAGGAACGGTACGAAGAAGCCTTGGCGATTTACCGATCTATCGGCGACCGCCATGGCAAAGCCAACGCCCTACAATGCATGGGGAACGGACACCTGATGTTCAATAAGTACGAGTCGGCGCAGGAGCGGTACACGGAAGCCTTGTCGCTCTACCGGGCCATCGGCAGCCGCCAGGGCGAAGCCCACGCCCTAAAAAGCCTGGGAGGCATACATTATATGCTCGCCGAGTACGAGGTGGCACGAGAACGATATGAAGAAGCCTTGCCAATCTACCGGGTCATCGGCCACCGCCAGGGCGAAGCCAACACCCTAAAAAACCTGGGGGATCTACACTTCGATCTCGCTGAGTATATGGCAGCGCGGGCGCGGTACGAGGAAGCCTTGTCGCTCTACCGGGCCATCGAAGACCGCCAGAGCGAAGCCAACACCCTAAAAAGCCTGGGGGACGTACACTTCAATCTCGCTGAGCATGTAGCAGCGCGGGCGCGGTACGAGGAAGCCTTGTCGCTCTACCGGGCCATCGAAGACCGCCAGAGCGAAGCCAACACCCTAAAAAGCCTGGGGGACGTACACTTCGATCTCGCTGAGTATATGGCAGCGCGGGCGCGGTACGCGGAAGCCTTGACGATCTACCAAACCATCGACGACCGCCTGGGTGAAGCCAACACCCTAAAAAGCCTAGGGGATATCCACCTGAGGCTCACCGAGTACGAAGCGGCACAGACACGGTACGCGGAAGCCTTGCCGATCTATCGGGCCATCAGCGCCCGCCTGGGCGAAGCCAACACTCTCGCAACATTGGGACGAGTAGCTTCAAAACAAAACCAAAAGATCCAGGCCATTCAACTCCTACAAGCATCCCTGGAAATTTTCGAATCCATAGGGTTGACCAAAGGCTTTGTCTTAACCGTACGCGACTGGCTGAACGCATTAACTACCTCAGAGCAAGAATGACCATCCCCACCACCGCCGCTCCCCCGACCATCCTGTCCATCCAGCTCCCCGTCTTGATATGCGCCACGGTGATCCTCCCCAGCGGCCACAACAAGGGGATTCCGTCAGCCAGGCAATCCAGCGCCAGGTGGGAGAGCCAGCCGGCCAGCACCGCGCCGGCGACGGCGACGGCGATCGGCGCGACTTGATAGACCAGCCAGCCTGCAGCGAGGGCCGACCAGAGCCAGTGGGTAAAGCCCCGGTGCCCGAACAGCCCCTTGATTTGCTCGCCGGCTCCCGGTAGATTGATCTGGAGCCAGTCGGGAACCAGGCCGGCCAGGCCGCCGGCGACGGTGCAAAGGGCCAGTATTGCCGGGTCATGCAGGCCGGCGCAGCGGGCCATCGCCATCCCCGCCGCAGCGCCGGCCGCCAGGTGCGTCTTCCCCATCATTTCTTGTCGCCTTTCCGCCGGCGTTTCTTCCCGCCGCCCTTGAGCTTCTTCACGACCTTCTTTGCCACCCCAAAGGCGCTGTTTATGAGCTTTCCCATGCTTCCTCCTGCGTCTCCAAAAATTCCAGGGTGCCCGCCGGCAATGTACTACTGGCCAAAAGCCGTAGGGCCCACCGCATTCTCAAAAAGAAAACTTCCAGACGTTGTTTCATGGCTTTTCCTGCTTTCCCGCAATCGGTTTATCTAAATTCGGATACGCCGCGCTGGATGGGGGGAAGAGAATTTTTTTGTGGGTATTTTGGGCGGCCTCGGAAGGCCGCCCAAAACACCTTCCCTGTTTTTGCTTCATTTCGTCATCTCCAGCTTTGTGCCCTGACAGGCCGGACAGCCGGCCCTGGCAAAACTCGTAATCTGCTCCGGCTCCACGGTCTGCTTGCACTGGGTGCAGCGCATCCCTTGGGCCCGGTTCTTCCAGAGCAGGAACTTCACGAACGCAACGCCCATCCAGTGCTCAACTTGTTGAGGAGTAGCCCAGGGAAACATCGGCTATCCTCCTACCGCCGCTTCAAAGCGGCGCTTTGCTTCGTCCGGCATGGTGTAATCGAAGACCTTTCCATGGCACTCCGGGCAGCCCAGCCGCGCCAGGCGCTGCAGGTTCTCGCCCTTGAGATCCCGCCCACAGCTATGGCACTTTACGGCGGTCGATACCCGGAACATCACCGTCATGGCCTGCATTCCTTGCCTGGATTTCAACATTCCAGCCTCCTATTCCAACTCATCGGTCTTGTTCAGCCAGGTAAACAAGACATTGAACGCTGCCACCAGAAGCAGGACGACGATCAGCAGCGGCCAGGTGTCGGTGCGACGCACCATCTCAAAGATGGTCACGCCGACTCTCCCTATCGTATAGAAGAAGTCTACGTTGAAATGCAGGTGGCTCAACGGATTGTTGATGTAATGAAAATCGAACGGCTGAATCTGGGAGGGGATTACGCTGAGCGCGTCCTGGGCGTCGTAGCATTTGGCGTCACACCGTTGCACGCACTTGCCCTCAGCATTGAACACGGCGATTAAGGTAGTCATCCGGTCACCATCCTCCCCCTGTCCCCCTCCTCGCGAAGCACCCCAATGAACAAATTGGATAAGCGTCTGGTTCCCGATCGGCGACTGCTCTGTGGGGGAAGGAGGGGAAACTTGCAGCGGCGTTTGTCGACCGGCTCCCCCTGCCTCTCCCATCTGCGTCTTTGGGAGAGGCAGGGGGACGGGGGAATGGTGAGGGCCTGGACCGGCATTCATTCCTCACTCCCCTGTTATCCGGCTTTCTCTTCCAGGTAGCGAGCCACGGCCATCTCCAGCCGATCTCTGCCGATGTCATTGCTGAAATACCATTCCATCGCGTGCCAGACCGCCGCCAATCCTTTTAAGCCGATCAAACTGCGTTCCAGATCCCAGATCGCCTGCGAGAGGCGCTTCGCCTCCGCCATGACGGCCCTCATCCTGTTTCCGGCCCTCATCCTCCCCCTGGCCCCCTCCTTCCCCCAACGAACAAAACTCGGGGGGCGCCTGGTTTCCGAACCATAATTTGTCTGTGGGGGAAGGAGGGGGAAATCGTCACCGGCTCCCCCTGCCTCTCCCAAAGACGCAGATGGGAGAGGCAGGGGGACGGGGGGATGGTGAGGGCCTGCACCGGCATTCATTCCGCGTTCCTTTCGGTGGTGTGGTGTGGGTGGTATACGAGGGGCCATACCACCACCGACCACCGCCCCAGGGTGGGGGAGGTACTGACAAAGGAACTTGCGACCGGTCAAAGAGAGCTTGTATCCGGCATTGGCTCCGCTGCCTTTCGGCAACAAAAGCCCCCCCGCGATCATCTCATCCTGCAAAACAGTGAACTGATCGGGGGAAAAGACCTTATGCGGGGCCGTAGTCCATTCCCGCCGGGAAAACGGTCGCCGCTCCATGAGTAGCCCCCAGGCCAGGGCGCGGAGCTGGTCGGTACTGGCCGGGATGTCGTCATAGGTAATCCGTTCGACGTTGCCCCGGGCATCTTTGTGCAGGGTCTCCACCGTCACGCGCTGGGGCTCTACTTTGCCGATCTTCCCATCGCCGTCGAGATCGGTGTTGGTCCACCGCTCGACCTTGCGCAGCAGATCGACGAGATCGACCAGCCGCCAGGCCCAGACGGCCGCCGTGGCCACGACGGCGGAGACGGCCGGCACGGTCCAGGGCCAGGACCAGACCAGGGTGGGAATGGCGACCAGCACGCCGGCCATCGCGCCGCTGGCGAGGGACTGGTACAGAGGAACGATCACATCGCCGGCGACGGTGGGGGTACGGGCCGGCTGCTGGAAGTAGGCTTCGGTCCACTGCTCGGGGATCATCGCACCGGCGACGGCCCCCACTCCGGGAACTGGACGATAAGCGGTGCGCTGGGCGATGCCGTCCGGCCGACGGTGCATGGCAGGCCGCGGTATACCGAGGGCCTGGGCCAACAGGTCCATCTTCTCAGGATCGGTGCCGCTCAGCAGGGTCTCTTCGGGGATGACGCGCACAGGGCCACCGCAGTGAGGACAGGCAAAGGTGTTATCGTTTTCCATTTTTCACCTTTCGCTGGTAGGCTTCCAGAATCTTGATAATGAGAGACCAGAGCACGGTCATGGTGATTACGGTCGCGGCCACGGCCGACAGACTGTCGTGAGTGAGCCAGCGCCAGAACATGAACAGCCCAAAGTGCAACGCCACAATCCAGGACATCACGTTTGCCACGAAGACGTAGGTTTCAAGCTCGTCCATGCTGCATTCCTTCCAGGCAGGAGTCGCAGATCCCCGACTTGGAAATCTCGAAGGCTTCCTCGCCGGCGTGGAATTCGTAGCACTCCGGGCAGATCCCGTGCCGGCGGGCGTGCCATTCGCAGTAATGGACCGTCGTCCCATCAGGGCGCCGGCAGGGAAAACCGATGTAAAAGCAAAAGGGTTCGTCGCAAACGGGGATGGTTTCGTGGGTCTGAGCCACCACCCGGCACCGATCGTCAGGGCCAACCTGCCGGGTCAGCAAACGCCAGGCCGTCCGCAGATGACCGGGCCAGTCGCCGAAACGCAGCGCATCACAAAGCAAATCTAACATGGTAGCCCCCCTGGAATTCCAGCAATAAAAAATGAAAACTGATACAAAAGGACATTCAGCATGGTATAATAGGGGATACTGAAGCCGACCCAGCTTTAGTGGCGCGCCTGACCTGCTTCTCTCAGGTCAGGCGCAAACTATTTATCAGTCTGATTCGTAGGTTGGGCATTGGGAACCTGCGCGGGGTTGTTATAACGATCGCGGAGCATAGAACGAACAATAGATGAAACCGTGTCACCGTTTTGATCTGCTTCTTGCTGTAAACGCTGGTAGATTTCGGGCTTTACAAAGACCTGAAGCAAAGATCGGGGGCTACGACCACTTTTCTTCTTTTCTTGCTTATCAGCTTGTGTGGTGAACATTGCATTCTCCGCAGGATAAGTTTGGTGTTTTTGCGTTATCCCGCCCCTGGCAAAATATTGACAAGTTCGGCAATTACCTTAACATATTTTTAAATTAGCCGGCTTACCCCTTGCGCAATCAGGTAAAAGAACAAAATATGATTGTCACCTTTCTTGGAACTGCCGCCTCTAATGCTTTTCCAGAAGCGTTTTGCAAGTGTAAAAACTGCGAACAGGCACGGATGCTGGGCGGTTTTAGTTTAAGAAAACGGTCCGCTGTATTGATAAACGATGATTTGCTTATTGACCTTAATCCCGACATTATGGTAGCATCACAAATTCACGGTTGTTCTTTAACCAATGTTTGCTATTGTCTACAAACTCATCCTCATGCTGACCATTTAGATTTATCTCACTTGCTCTCACGCAGCCTCGAATACGGCACCGTGGGCACACCTGTTCTGAATTTTTACGCTTCGGCTGAAACCCTGCAAAGAGCCTCTGAAACATTTGAAAGGGACCTTGCTGAATACAGTCTTTTATCTCCCCATGCGGAAGCATGGTTAAATCTAAAAATTCACCCCATAGAACCTTTACAGCCTTTCACTTTTGGGAATTATCGTGTAATTGCCTTTCCTGCAAATCATGCAGCTGAAACGGGCGCAATGTTATATTCAGTCGAGTCCAACGATCGAAGTATTTTCTACGGCACCGATACAGCTACTTTGTTCGAGGAGACCTGGCAGGCATTTCATCAATTCCAAATGAAATTCGACCTCGTAATACTTGACCACACTTATGGACCCAATCAGCCCGGAAGCGACCACTTAAGCGCCCACCAGGTCATTGAACATACCCAGCGTATGCGTCATGAAGGGCTATTAAAACCCCATGGTCACACCTTCGCTACACATATTGCCCATGAAGGCAATCCCGTTCATCCAGAATTAGTTGAGTTTGCAACCCGAAATGGTTATGATGTCGCTTATGATGGTTTGGCTCTCGAAATCTAAAAGCAAACTCCCACAGCATGCACCTGACGTGAACATAATAAAACCATCCAACTTTGATGGAACCAAAGCTCAAGCTTTGGTAACAAAACAAAATGTATGATAAGATATTACAAAGTTTCCCCACCAGTAAAAGTGTCCATCTACTATCTTCAATTGCCGGACATAAAATTCCTTTGGCTTTTCCAATGGAGGTAGAATCATTCTATGGAAATCACAGAACTCGTAAACATTGAAGAATTAAGTAAATTATGTGAAGACTTTACTGTCCTTACGGGAGCAGGCACGGCTTTGCTAGACCTGAAAGGCAAGGTCCTTATCGCCACTGGATGGCAAGATATCTGTACCCAATATCATCGCGTTCACCCCACGACCGCCGCCCGTTGTCTGGAAAGCGATACGATCCTGGCCGGTCAATTGGGAAAAGGAGAACGCTATAACGTTTATAAATGCAAAAATGGGTTGATTGATGTAGCCATCCCTATTATGATTGGCAATGAACACGTCGCTAACTTCTTTACCGGTCAATTTTTCTTTGAACCTCCCAATCGAGATTATTTCATTCACCAGGCTCAAGAATTTGGATTTGATCAGACCGCTTACCTGGCCGCATTGGACAAAGTGTCTGTTTTTTCAGAAAACCAGATCAAGACCATGATGAGTTTTTTCACTCGCCTGGCCCATCTCATTGGCGAAATGGGACTGGCTCAAAAACAACAATCAGAAAAAACTAAAGAATTAGAACTCGCGACCCAAGAAGTCATTGCCGCTCAACAACGAGCCATCAGAGACCTCTCGACCCCGGTCATTCCGATTATGGATCAAATCATTGTTTTACCCCTTATCGGTAGCATTGATAGCCTGCGTGCCAATGAAATCACACGCTCGCTTCTGTCGGGTATCAGTCAACACCGGGCTAAAGTGGTTATTTTGGACGTGACGGGGGTCGCCATTATGGATACGGGGGTGGTTAATCATTTGAACAAGGCGATTCAGGTAGCCCAACTCAAAGGCGCCCATACAATCGTTACTGGTATTTCTGATGCTGTAGCGGAAGCGATTGTTGACTTGGGAGTTGATTTAGGTAAAGCCGCTACCTTGAGCGATTTACAAACCGGATTAAAAACGGCCCTGAACAGTTTGGGGATACAACTTAATAAAGTGTAAACCGAATTAAGCAACGACAATCCTGGTCCTATCAAGTTCCCGGCCCCTTTCTCCTAAAGCCGGGATTTTTGTTGTGTGGTTATATGACAGGCTATCTACAAACGATTCACCGACCGCCCACGGATTCCAATCGTGAGGCCCGCCCTCGCCCTGAACCCCGGCCCCGCCGGCAATTCATTCATTGTGAGCGATGAACAGAACCCGGTAGGCAGAAAGAACCGTCGCCTTAAAGGCTCCAGTTCGCTGCAAATCCGCTGTCTACTGTCTACTTTCTACTGTCTACTTCCCTGTAGTATCCTTTCATGCAAAAATAACACAAAGTGATACAATAACACCACAACTAACCACTACACTTTGCAGGAGGGCCCATGGTTACCGAAGCCAATACCTGCCGCAAGTACATCACGCCGGCCCTGCAAGCGGCGGGATGGGACACTGAGCCCTATTCCATCGCCGAACAACGGACCTTCACCGACGGCCGGATTCTGCCGATCGAAGAACATGTGACCCGCCTGGACCAGAAACGCGCCGACTATCTCCTCCGCTACCGGCGTGACTTTACGCTGGCGGTGGTCGAAGCCAAGGCCGAAGATCACGAAGCCGGCAAGGGAATGCAGCAGGCCAAAGAATACGCGGAGATCCTGGGCCTTCGATTCGCCTATGCCACCAACGATCTGCAGATCCTCGAATTCGATAATTACGTGGTCCGCATTACCTCCGACGAAGGAGAGATCGGCCTCAGCCACTTGAGCAATTTTAAAGACCCGGAACACCGGACGCCCGCCCTGGTGACCACCTCCAAACTGCTGACCACCGGCGTGGACATCCCCGACTGCCGCAACATAACGCTGGCCCGCGTGGTCAACTCGATGACCGAATTCAAGCAGATCATCGGCCGCGACACCCGGGTGAAGGCCGACTACGGCAAGTATTTCTTAAACATCCTGGATTACACCGGCAGCGCCTCGGAACGCTTCGCCGATCCCGACTTCGACATGGAAGGAAGATCTGGCTCCCGAAC
Source organism: uncultured Anaerolineales bacterium (assembly GCA_964501335.1). Classification (GTDB taxonomy): domain Bacteria; phylum Chloroflexota; class Anaerolineae; order B4-G1; family SLSP01; genus CAZCTC01. Next base: position 26,229 of record CAZCTC010000057.1, read on the forward strand.
GATTCTTGCTTTATGGGGGAAGGAGGGGGAAGCAGAGAAGAGGCTCGTCGCCGGGGCGGCTCTGGCCCCCTTCCCTCTCCCACAAAGCAGGCAGCGAACGGGTTTGAAGGCAGCCTTGTTAACGTATTCGTTGGGTGCTGCGCAGGGAAGGGCCGGGGATGGGTGAGGGCCAGAGGCGAAACGAGAATTGTTTCCCGGTAGGGGCGACCTTTAGGGTCGCCCAGATTAGGTAACAACCGCAGGGTGCCCACAAGGGGCCCCAATGAGTGTGAATTCCAAAAAACGTCCTATCCTTGATTTTCCTTGTATACAAAAAGTGATATGATGGATACTACACCGGCCCGTTGTACACCGGAAACCCAACACCTGGAGTGATTCATTGATTATCAACTATGGATTCAGCTCACTTGTAAACACAGGTAAAGCTATCGAAAGCGATCTCCACACGGATATTATCGGGGTAATCATGCTCCCTGACAACGACAACAACATCGTCATTGGCGAACTCCGCGCCTATTATCTGGATGTTGAATCTGCCATAGAAAACAAGATAGCCCTCTGGGATGTCTTCGACGACGCCGGCCGGGGACATGCCGGCCTGACTCCTTACTACGAAGCGATCTATGATTCCGATGAAGAAATCGCCCCGAAAATCTCCGAACAAATCCAGGGGATCAATCTCCTGGTCATTGATGAAATCAAACTCAACCCCGGCTTCGATACCCCTCAAATATTGATCCTGGATAACGACGAAGCAGCCATAGAAACAAAGGATGGAAAAGATTGGAAAAGGCAATAGGATTTGCAGAGGTCAGTCAAATATGTGCCAAACATCGGATAGAAATCAAGGATTTGCATGCTACTATCGGTAGTTTCAATAAACAGATCTTCTTTATCAATGATGAGCTCCTGCTTCGTGTCTCTGCCACAACGATGGCACGCGAACAAGAACGATTCCTGCGGGTCGCAGCGCTGCAAGGGGTGCCCCAAATCAAAAATGTTGGGGTGTTGGAACGCGAGGGAGGGCCTGTCTACTATACCTTATTGACGCTGTTACCGGGCGATGATTTTGTCAATGTTTATTTCGGAACGACTGTCGCGCAGCAGAAACAACTTGGGCAAGCCGTGGCGAAATTTTTGGACAGCCTGCATGCCTACCGCGGAACCAGCTATGACATCGGGCTCTATGAGCCGACGATTCCTGAATTCTCTGGTACTTGGCGCGCTGGTCATCAACGCTATTGGGAACTGCTCAAACAAGGCGCTGCTGCTTTACAACTACAGCCCGACAGTCAACGGATTTTCGCAAAGGCATTCCAGTTTTTGAATGCATCTCCAGGCGTCTTGGATTATCAAACAGGGCCTGTCGTGTTGCACAATGATTTTCATCCCAAAAATATTCTGCTTCACCACGGTTGTTTTTCGGGGGTGATCGATTGGGAGTGTTCTCAGTATGGGGAGGTGGATTTTGAGCTATGCCATTTGATCCATTGGTGTGTGTATCCGCCCCACCCTGGCATAGATTTTCGGGCGTTTCTGCGCGCCCTATTTCAGGCAGCACCGAAATGCACGCAAGTACCCGAGCTAGCCAGGCGTTTGACGCTGTACCAGGTGGAACATGAAATACAACAGATCGTCTGGCAGGGGAGTCCGGCTGAAGCGGAGAGGGTACCGCGTATTGTACGATGGTTGGAGGGCGGGGTAGAGGATCTATTGCGAGAAGTAAGTTAAACCTGTGGTCGGCCTGCCTGACACGCGCGTGCAGTCGACTCGGCGCTTCGCGCCTCGCGGCCCAGCCGCAAGGCGCCAGCGCCGGGCCGCAGCCGAGTTATCTTCATGCCAGCCCCCCAACACCCATAAACTCCAATCACACTCGCTGTAGCCCAAGATCAAACGCAATACATCCCCCGCTGTCTGGATTTTTCGCCGTCGCGTAAAAGCTCCGGTTTGATAGGCCAGCTGAGTGAGCTGTAGTTTTTCTTCTAGGGTTTCCACCAATTCTTGCCATTCCTGATCGGTCAAATGGGAGTTATCACTGACCGGACTCACCGATTCGTCAATCTGTTTTTTTGTGGTATCTTTTAACATGAGCTCCTGGGTTGGGTAGGGTTTGATCGCTTTCACCTTAACCCAGAAGCTCATTTTTGTAAAAACCCTTCTCGACTCCCCCTTTTTTTCTCTTACGTTCCTTAAGTTAGCGCCTATGGGGGCAGGGGGTGAGGGGGGAACCGGTCGGCGCGTCGGAGAACTCTGGCCCCCTTCCCTCTCCCACCGAGCAGGCAGCGAACGGGTTTGAAGGCAGCCTTGTTGACGTGTTCGTTGGGTGCTGCGCAGGGAAGGGCCGGGGAAGGGTGAGGACCAGAGGCGAAACGAGAATTGTTTCCGGGTAGGGGCGAGGTTTCCTCGCCCAATCCAAAAAATTGATCAATCCGGCGGCGGGCGGGGCGACCCCGCCCCTACGAAAGATCATGTTTCCCGGTAGGGGCGACCTTTATGGTCGCCCGCACAGGAATAAAAGCCCCGCCGTCAATTCAGAAAGGAATCGAAATCATGGACTCTAAAGGTGAACGCCGTATCCATCGCATCGCGCCAACTTATAAAATCCTTTATATAAGCATGCTGGGAATATTATCCTGTATTATCCTGGCCGCCATTGCTGCATTTTCAGCCATGGGATTGACCCAATTTATCACCTCGTCGATGCGATCCGGCTTGAGCTATATCCTGCTTATCCTGCCTGTTGGCATGATTATTTTCCTGGTCCTGATATTTCTCCCTTTGATCTTTCTTTTTTACAAAAGAGCCAATTCCTACATCATCACCTCGCCGGCTGGAATTGAATACACCGGCCTCCATTTCCATCTCCGCTCTCCCTGGGAAAACCTGAAGTCGATTGAGAAAATTTTTCTACAGAGAGGACAAATCATAGCGATTATCTTCCATAAAAAGCCGGAAATCTTATCAAAGTTACCCTGGATAGAATCGTTCGTTCCCTACCCTATGATTCCGCTTAACGAATTCGGCGACTGGAAGCACAGTTCGCTCAGGGAGGAAATCCAGCGATACCGGCCGGACCTTTACACCGTGGATACCGGGCCCTCGTGGGATTGATACGACATGACGATTGATTTAATCGACAAAGCGAGAAAACTGCTGGCCCCGGAACCTTACCTGGCAGATCAATGGGAAATGCTTAATCGCCTGCTGGAAGGTAGTACTGAACCTGATCGTGAAGCCGTGCTCCGCTGGGTCTTTACCAAACATTACGGATATATCGACGTAAGAATCAAAGCCGGCATTGAATTTGTACAGAAGAACCCCGAAATCGGCTGGCCGGCGCTGGAAGAGTTGCTCGCCAGCACCGATCCCGACGATCGGGACACAGCTCTCAGCGTATTGGTAGAAATCAACGATCCACGGGGATATCCCCTGGCCAAACCAATGCTGAACGATCCCTGGGATTACCTGAAACTGGATGCAATCGATTTTCTGCAAACGGTTTACCCGGAAGAGGTCAACGTTGCGATTCAAGCGCTTCTGGAAAGCCCCCATGAAGGGGCTCGTCAGGCCGCTCTGAAACAATTGAAAAAACTTCACCCCCCCGGGGCATCAGGAGAATCCCATGCCGCTATCGTGGGCTGAAACGAAAAAAGGCAAGAGAATCCTCCCCCCCTCGCCTAACGTAAAACAACTAAAAATTCCATAAATTTCACAGGAGAAACCCATGAATAACCCCAAATCGTCCGTCAGCAATGCTTTCCAGACTTTTATGAAAGAAGCTCCGCAACAGGCCCAGGCATGGGGAGGTATGGTGCAAGGGCTCGCCCAGGCCAGCGCCCTGGATTCCAAAACCAGCGCCCTGGCCTACCTGGCCGTCCTGGCAGTGTTGCGCCTGGAAAGCGGCATCCCGTTCCATGTGAAAGTCGCCAAACAGCAAGGGGCTACCCGCGAAGAAGTCATCAGCGCCCTATTGGTCGGCTTGCCGGCCGCGGGACATTGTGTTACGCAGGTATTGCCCATTGCCTTGACTGCTTACGACGAAGAATAAAAAATCTCTGGCGTAAAAACACGCTTCCTTCATCCAGCCCCTCGATTTATACAGAGAGAATGCCCTGTATAGAACACTACAAAGCTGGATACGTACAGGCTTAAGTTGCCAACCAGAAAAGAAATGAACACAAAAACTAAAGGTATCATCAGTTACTTATTGATCGCTTTTGGATTGGCCTGGGGATTATGGGGACTTCTCTTTTTTCTGGGCATCACGCCCCGTGATCCACGGTTTCAACTATGGGGTACTTTCCCCGGCTTTGCACCGGCAATTGCAGCGTTTGTAACAAGAAAATGGATCACTCGTGAAGGGTTTGCGGATGCCGGCCTTTGGCCTGATTTACGTAAATGGCGCTACTATCTCCTGGTCTGGTTGTTGCCGCTAGGGATCGCTTCGGTAATTACAGGATTAGCAGTCATTTTTCGGATAAGCATGCCCGATCCAACCCTTCAGCGAGCTTATCGTTTATTGGCGCCCGAAAGCGGCCCGCCCGCTTTACTGTTGAATTTGCCCCTGCCCGTTTTACCCATGTTTCTCACCTGGATCACCACCTTTTTAATTTTCGGGGAAGAATTTGGTTGGCGGGGATATTTGCAAATACGATTGTTGGCCGAGCGCCCGGTATGGGCCGGGATCGTCACCGGCCTGATCTGGGGCCTCTGGCACGCCCCCATGATTTTGGCTTCCGGGGATCAATATGCAGACAATCCGCTGTTAGGATTGTTGGTTTTTCCAGTTACGGCGGTTCTGTTATCGATCATTTGGGGATGGCTGCGGTTGAAAACGGGATCAGTATGGACCTGCTGCGTGGCCCATGCCGCTACAAATAGTTTCGGTTCTCTCATGATGATTTCTTTATTTTATGGCGGGCCGAATTGGACCTGGGTCAGCTATTTTGGAGTGTTGGCCTGGTTACCGCTGGGAGCCATCTGTCTGGGGTTGATCGTTTCCGGGGAATTGCGCAACGAGTACAACTAATATCCTGTAGCCCGGCACATTCGCCGCCGTGAGCAGATCGGCCCAGGCATCCCGCAACATGCGCGTGGCATCGGCATGCCTGAGCCCATGGCCCCTCCCTAGCGTGAACGACGGGTGAACCGGCGCTCGAGGTAAGCGCCCACAAAGACCAGGCTTCCCAGACCTGCCGTCAATGCCAGTTCCGGCAACGGCAACGGGCGCAGCCCAAAAAAGCCGTTCAGAAACGGCAGGTAAATGACGGCCAGTTGTAACGCCAGGACCAATCCCGTCAGACCGGTCAGTAACGGATTGGCTGTAATCCGCCCACCGGCACGCAGCCCCAGTGCGTGGGCCACCTGCGAAAAGCCCAGCGTGGCAAAAAGCATGGTTTGCCAATCTATCGGCCCTTCCTGATAGATCGCCCCCATGGCAAGCGTCAATGCCGCAATGAGGAGGCCCACCCAGGTTACATGCCGGCGGGCAGCGGTATCCAGCAAGGGTGCGGTGGGACGGCGAGGCGGCTGATGCATCGTAGTCGGTTCTGCCGGTTCGACGCCCAATCCCAATCCCAGAAGGCCGTCGGTTAAAAGGTTGAGCCAGAGCAGTTGCAAGGGACGTAATGCGACGTTGATGCCGAACAGCGGTGCGCCCAACATCACCAACACTTTACCGAGATTACCGCCCAGGGAAAACTTGATAAAGCGTAGCAGATTGTTATAGATGGTGCGCCCTTCCTCGACCGCTGCCACAATAGTGGTGAAGTTGTCATCCAACAATACAATGGCCGCGGCCTCCTTGGCGACATCGGTGCCGGTGATCCCCATCGCCACCCCAATATCGGCTTTCTTGAGAGCGGGTGAATCATTAACCCCGTCGCCTGTCATCGCCACCACTTCACCCTGCGCCTGCAATGCCTCCACAATCTTGAGCTTGTCCTCCGGGGAAACCCGTGCATAGACCGAGACAGTCCCAACGGCCGCACGCAGATCGGCTGCGTTGAATTGAGCCAGGGCAGTGCCGGTCAGGGTTCCGCCCTGGGTGGCAATCCCCAACTCCTGGGCAATGGCTTCTGCCGTCAATGGATGATCTCCGGTAATCATTACGGGACGGATACCGGCCGCCTGACAGGTCGCCACGGCCGGCTTGACAGCGGCACGCGGCGGATCCATCAGCCCTACCAGCCCGACGAAAATGAGATCTTGCTCTAACCGGGTTGGAGCTGGAAGGTTCGAGCTAAGCTGACAGGTCAGCCCCAACACCCGCATCCCGGCCTGCGCCAGGGCGGCATTGGCGGTGAGAATTCGCTCCCGCCAGGCGGGAGTGAGCGGTTCTGCACGATCCTTGACCCAGACCTGAGTGGACAGCTGCACCAGGCCGTCGACCGAGCCTTTGGTAAACGCGCAGTAATCCCCCGGCAACAACGCTTGTAAAAAAGCGGGACGGTCGGCGGAAGGCGGCAATGAATGCACGGTGGTCATCCGCTTGCGGTCGGAATCAAACGGCAACTCGGCAACTCGAGGAAAGGATTGCTCCAACTGTTCCTTGAATACCCCCTGACGGGCCGCTGCCACCAACAATGCGCCCTCAGTGGGATCACCGAGCGCGTGAAATTCGCCGGTATGCGCTCCGGGATGAAGCGTGGCATCGTTGCAGAGTGCTCCGATGGCTAAAGTCAGTTCCAATGCCTGGACGCAGGTGTTATCCTGACAGGGTGTAACGAACATCGGTTGACCGTGTACCAACGGCTCAGTCAATTCCAGCCGTTGTCCGGCCATGTCTACCACGGTCACGGTCATGCGATTTTCGGTCAACGTCCCGGTCTTGTCGGAACAGATCACGGTCACAGCTCCCAGAGTTTCCACAGCCGGAAGTTTGCGGACGAGCGCGCGGCGTTTAAGCATTCGTTGTGCGCCGAGAGCCAGGGTAATGGTCACGACCGCCGGCAAGCCCTCTGGAATGATGGCGACCGCTACACTGACCGCGGTCAGGAACATATCGGCTACGGGTTCGCCGCGCAGCACCCCGATCAACAGGACAAGCATAGCCGCGACGATGCCCGCGCCCGCCAACAGTTTCCCTAACTGATCCAACCGGCGCTGGAGCGGTGTAGTCTCGGGCTGTACGCCCTGAATCAGCGCTGCGATTTTACCCAGTTCGGTAGCCATCCCGGTCGCTACAATGACCGCAACGCCGCGCCCATAGGTGACCGTCGTGCCGAGGTAAACCATATTGCGCCGGTCCCCCAGCGGGAGAGTCTCATTGGACAGCGGCGCGGTCTGCTTCTCCACAGCCTCGGCCTCTCCTGTCAGGGCGGCCTCCTGGACCCGCAGATTGACGCTTTCCAGCAAGCGAGCGTCCGCAGGCACGGCATTACCGGCTTCCAGGATGATAATATCGCCGGGCACCAGGTCGCGCGCCGAAATTTCCCTTACAGCGCCCTGGCGACGCACCCGCACAGTGGGGACCGCCAGCTGCTTAAGGGCCGTCAACGCACGCTCAGCACGATACTCCTGCACAAAACCCAGCACGGCAAACAGTACGACAATGGCTGTAATCGCCGCAGCCTCTGTCCCTTTATTGAGCAAAGCCGAAATAGCTGCCGCCGCCAACAAAATCAGCACCATGGTGGCGGTGAATTGTTCCCACAACATCCGCAGGGGATTTTTGCCTCCGCGCTCCTGCAACTCGTTAGGGCCGAGTTCAGTAAGTCGCCCCGCAGCCGCGGCTTCAGTCAACCCGGCCGCCGTAGTTTGGAGTGTCTGGTAAATTTCATCCAGGGTCTGGGTATGCCAATACATATTGCCTCTCCTGCTGAATTAAATTGCTCGCCCAGTATAATAGAAATTGTTAACCAAAGCAATTCGGCCATTCGATTCGTGCAGCCGTCGATCCGCCGGCAATTCATTCATTGCGAACGATGAACAGAGCAGAGTAGGCAGGAAGAACCGTCGCCTTAGCAGCAAAACTTCATTGCAAATCCGCTGTCTACTTTCTACTGTCTACTTCTCTGTAGTATTTTGTAATGTGAAAATACGACAAAGTGATACAATAGTTCCGACAATGTAAGATTTCCTAACTTAAACACCGAGGTCATACTTTGAACGGAACTATCTCCCAGGACGAAATCAACAGCATCCTCTGGCGCGCCTGCGACACTTTCCGCGGCACCGTGGACCCCGCCGAATACAAAAACTACATCCTCGTGATGCTCTTTGTGAAATACATCTCCGACGTGTGGAGCGATCACCGCGAGCAATATCAGCAGCAGTACCCCGACGATCCCGACCGGGTGAAGCGCACGATGGACCGCTATGAGAAGTTCATCCTGCCCCCGACCAGCCATTTTCAGGCCCTCTTCGAGCAACGCAACGCCCCCAACGTCGGTGAGATCATCAACACGGCCCTCATGGAGCTGGAGCGCGTCAACAAGGAAAAGCTGGACGGGGTCTTCCGCAACATCGACTTCAACTCCGAGGCCGCCCTGGGCCGCACCCGCGAGCGCAATGAACGGCTCAAGAATCTGCTGAACGACTTCTCCGACGAACGCCTCGACCTGCGCCCCTCCCGCGTGGGCGACCTCGATGTGATCGGCAACGCCTATGAATATCTGATCGGCCGCTTTGCCGCCGGCGCGGGCAAGAAGGCCGGCGAGTTCTACACCCCGCCCGAAGTCTCGACGCTGCTGGCGAAGCTGCTGACCCCCCGCCCCGGCGAACGGATCTGCGATCCCGCCTGCGGCTCCGGCTCGCTGCTGATCAAGTGCGCCCGCGAGGTCGGCGGCCAGGACTACGCCCTCTACGGCCAGGAGAACAACGGCGCGACCTGGGCGCTGGCGAAGATGAACATGTTCCTCCACGATGTGAGCAACGCCGTCATCGACTGGGGCGACACGCTGCGCCATCCCACGCTGATCGAAAACGGCCGGCTGATGCGCTTCAACGTGGTCACGGCGAATCCCCCCTTCTCGCTGGATAAGTGGGGCGCGGAGAGCGCCGCCGCCGACACTTATCAACGCTACTGGCGCGGCATCCCGCCCAAGAGCGTCGGCGACTACGCCTTCATCACCCATATGATCGAGAGCACCTTCAGCGATCCCCTGCAAAACGGCCGCGTCGGCGTGATCGTCCCTCACGGCGTCCTCTTCCGCGGCGGAGCCGAAGGGCAGATCCGCCGCAAGCTGATCGAAGAGAACCTGCTCGACGCGGTGATCGGCCTGCCGCCCAACCTCTTCTTCGGCACCGGCATCCCCGCCGCCATTTTGATCTTCAAACGCCGGCGCGACGACCGCCGCGTCCTCTTCATCGACGCTTCCCGCGACTTCGAGCCCGGCTCCAATCAGAACCGGCTGCGGCCGCAGGATCTCGAACACATCCTGGCCGTCTACGCGCAGCGCGCGAGTGAGGCAAAATATTCCCACCTCGCCGAAGCGACGGAACTCGAAGCGAACGACTTCAACCTGAACATCCCCCGCTACGTGGATACCTTCGAGGAAGAGGAGCAGATCGACATCGCCGCCGTGCAGGCCGAGATCGCCGACCTGGACCGCGAGCTGGCGCAGGTGCAGCAGGAACTGGCAGGCTATCTGGAGGAGCTGGGGCTATGACCTTTCATCGGTGGACGCTAAAGTCACTCGGAGATCATTAAAAATGGGAACCCTTTCGGAGAAAAACTTAACTCTCCCACGGAATTGGACGGTCAGAAATATTAGAGAGTTTGCAAAGGTAAAAGGAGGAAAAAGACTCCCCCTTGGAACATCCCTGGTATCACATCAAACCGCCCATCCATATATTCGAATTGTAGATTTTAAAAATGGGAAAATCGACAAGTCCAATATTCTTTATGTGCCAGAAGAAGTTTTTTCCAAAATATCACGCTATATTATAACAGCCCAAGATATCTATATTTCCATAGTAGGCACAGTTGGATTAGTAGGAATAGTAGAACCTGAATTAGATGGAGCTAATTTAACTGAAAATGCCGCCAAAATATGTGAGATCAACAAAGAATTAGTTGATAAAAACTACTTAGCAGTTTTCCTAAAGTCACCTTCTGGACAATCTCAAATCCAATCTTTGACTGTCGGTTCTACACAATCAAAGCTGGCTTTATTTAGAATTGAAGAAATTGAAGTTCCTCTCCCGCCCCTTCCTGAACAGCGCAAAATCGCTGCCATCCTTGGGGCCTGGGATAAAGCCATCGAGCTGACTCAACGTCGCATCGACGCGGCGCAGCGCCGCAAAAAAGCGCTTTTACAATTACTGTTTACTGGTAAACATCGACTTAATGAATTTAAAGACTCTCAATGGGAACAATCCTCTCTAAATAATTTCTTCAAAGCATCATCGATCAAAAATTCAAAGAACGAAGATTTTACAATCCTATCCTGTTCCACTGTTTATGGAATTATCCCGCAAGAAAAACTTTTCAAAAAACGAATAGCTTCCAAAGATCTCAGCAATTACAAAATAGTCCAAAGAGGCGATCTGGTCTATGATCCCATGTTACTTTGGGATGCATCTATTGGATTTGTAGAAACTGTAAATCAAGGAGTTATCTCCCCAGCTTATAGCACTTTCAAATTTAAAGAAAAAAGTGGCATTCGCGAATATTTCAAATACCTATTCCAAACTCATAGAATGCACGAGTTATACAAATTCATTTCTCAAGGCACCAATGTGCGAAGAAAAAAAGCCCCAGTAGAAGCCTTTTTAGGAATAGAAATCGATATTCCTACAAGTAAAGACGAGCAGCGCAAAATCGCCGCCGTATTGAACGCCGCCGACTGCGAGATCGAATTGCTCACCCGCAAGCTCGACGCGCTGGAACGGCAGAAGAAGGGATTGATGCAGCAATTGCTCACCGGGCAGGTGCGGGTGAGGGGGTAGGCCGCGGATTGGCCCTCATCCCCCCCTGTCCCCCCCTTCCCCCAATGAACACCGGGGGAACGGGGCTCTGGTTTCCGAAGGATGATTTGTCTATGGGGGAAGGGGGGGAAACAGAGATCCGTCGCGACGATGCCTCTGCCCCCCTTCCCTCTCCCACAAAGCAGGCGCCGAACGGGTTTAAAGGCAGCCTTGTGAGCGTGTTCGT
>CAZCTC010000057.1:37426-51138 GCA_964501335.1 uncultured Anaerolineales bacterium
TGGGAGAGGGAAGGGCCGGGGATGGGTGAGGGCCGGAAGTCGCCAGCGTCGGAGAGTTCTGCCCCCCTTCCCTCTCCCACAGAGCAGGCAGCGAACGGGTTTAAAGGCAGCCTTGTGAGCGTGTTCGTTGGGAGAGGGAAGGGCCGGGGATGGGTGAGGGCCGGAAGTCGCCAGCGTCGGAGATCCATTCCGGCCCCCTTCCCTCTCCCACAGAGCAGGCGCCGAACGGGTTTAAAGGCAGCCTTGTGAGCGTGTTCGTTGGGTGCTGCGCAGGGAAGGGCCGGGAAAGGGTGAGGGCCGGAAGTCGGCAGCGTCGGAGATCCGTTCTGGCCCCCTTCCCTCTCCCACAGAACAGGCAGCGAACAGATTTGAAGGCAGCCGTGTCAGCGTGTTCATTGGGTGCTGCGCAGGGAAGGGCTGGGGATGGGTGAGGGCCATAGGCGGAACAAGAATTGTTTCCCGGTAGGGGCGACCTTTAGGGTCGCCCGGATTGGATAATCACAAAAGGAACTTATTATGTACAACCCAAACATTAAAAACTTTCCCGTCCTGCTGCGCTATCGAACCGGTTTCTATTCCAATATTCCGGCTCTTCTGATCCTGTTCGCCATTGCATGGATTCTTACCATTATAGGCACTCTCATCTCGTCATGGAGCGCGGTTAGCGCGGCTTTAACGATAATCGTATCTGCATCTCTAATATGGCATGCGCTTGGATTGCATTATGCTTACCTGGCCGTCTCCTCCGAAGGGATCACCTATCACATCCTCACCGGCATCACCACCTTTTGCGCCTGGAAAGATATACAGGAAAGCAGCAAACTTATCAAAAACGTCGTCTATCCGATCCTGATCTTTACCAAAAGAGAAGTGGTTCCCCCGGCCGTCGACGATTTGAAATGGGCTCCCCGGGAAGTCACACTGCGCCTCTTCAGCGAAGGCCCCGACAGCCCATTGATGCAGGAAATCCACAAATACCGGCCAGATATCAAAGGCTAATAACAGGGCCGTTCCGGCCCCTTCCCTCTCCCACAGAGCCGGCAGCGAACGGATTTTGGGGATGGATGTAGGGGCGACCTTTAGGGTCGCCCGGATTGGGGAACAGCAAACGGGCGCCCACAAGGGGCGCCCCTACAAAAGATCGTGTTCCCGGTAGGGACGAGGTTTCCTCGCCCAACCAGGAGAATGGATCGATCCGGCAATGGGCGGGGCAATCCCGCCCCTACGAAAAAATTGAAAGGATTCACTATGTACCGCTCAGACGCCAGTTACTTTTCGCTCATACCGGCCAAACGAAAAATTCCTATCTTTCTTATTGTTATGAACACAGTTGTCTTCATCGCCAGTGTTATTCTGGGAATAATAAGCGCTTTACTCTCTTCAAATTTTCTCGTCCCTATCATCATCATGATAACTACAGTTATCAACATCTTCAACCACTTCGCTCAAATGGCTTCTTACATGATGACCACTCCAGAAGGAATCGAATACCATTCCTTTGGAATCGTCATTTTCTCCACCTGGGAAAATCTTGAAGGGATCAGCCTGACCAGCGGCGTTACAATCCTCAAGCTTAACTCTAAAGTAAAAACCATTCCGCCCATCGTGGAAACACTGAACTGGTACCCGAAAGATATCCCTTTATACCTCTTCAGCGAAGGCCCCGACAGCCCATTGATGCAGGAAATCCATAAATACCGGCCGGATATCAAAGGATAACCGATCCCGGCTTTAACCGGCGGTTTTTACGTCCCGCAAAAGGCTTTTTTCGGTCAGATACGACGCGCTGGACGGAGGGAGAGAAATTATTTTTATTCATATTTTCGGCGGCTTCAGAAAGCCGCCGAAAATATGAGCTTTTTTCCAGACTAACCGCCCAGGTCGAGTTTATGTTTTGACAGGCGTCGGAAAGCCAGCGCAAACATAGACTTTTTCTTTCACGTTTTATGTTTCACGTTTCACATCTTCCGTCTGCCCAGGAGGCCCTATGATCGAAGTTCCATCCTTTCTGGAAGAGCTGATCTCGCAGATCCCGGCGGCGCGGCTGGCGATGGCGCTGGGCTATGAATACCTCACCCCCGAGGCCGCTTTACGCCTGCGCGGCGGCCGCAAGGACCGGGTGATCCTCGACGGCATCCTCGAACCCTGGCTCGCGCAGCACAACGCCGTCCAGGCCGGCGGGACGCCGCAGCCCTTCACCCCCGCCAACATCCACGAAGCGTTGCGCCGGCTCAACGACCTGCAGCTCCAGCTCGGCCTCGTCCAGGCCAGCGAACAGCTCTACGAGCTGCTCACCCTGGGCACCAGCCTCAAACAGACCGTCGACGGCGACGCCAAAAGCTACAGCCTCCATTACATCGATTGGAACCATCCCGAGCGCAACGTCTACCACATCACCGAAGAGTTCAGCATCGAAAAGACCGCCAGCAAAGAGACCCGCCGGCCCGACATCATCCTCTTCGTCAACGGCATCCCCCTGGTCGTCATCGAATGCAAACGCCCGGACCTCAAGAACGGCCGCGACGAAGCGGTCTGGGAAGCTGTCAGCCAGACCATCCGCAATCAAATGCCCGATGAAATTCCCCACCTCTTCGCCTACGCCCAACTGCTGCTGGGCGTCAGCGTCAATGAGGCCCGCTACAGCACCACCGGCGCAAAAAAAGATTTCTGGTTCGTCTGGAAAGAGGCCCTCCCCGAAGCCGAGGTCGCCCGCGCTATCAACACACCGCTCACTCCGGCGCAGGCCCGCGACCTCTACACCTGGCGCGACCACGCCGCCGGCATCCAGCGCTATTTCCAGGAGTTGGATCAGGCTCCCCGGCTCCCCACGCCCCAGGACTTCACGCTCTACGCCTTGCTGCAACCCGCCCGGCTGCTCAAATTGATCTACCAGTTCATCCTCTACGACGGCGGCGTCAAAAAGATCGCCCGCTACCAGCAGTTCTTCGCCGTCGAAGAGACCCTCGCCCGCGTCGCCCACCTCAACGCCGGGGGCGAACGCACCGGCGGCCTCATCTGGCACACCACCGGCAGCGGCAAATCGCTCACCATGGTCATGCTCGCCAAGGCCCTCGCCCTCCACCCCAACCTGCGCAATCCCCGCATCGTCATCGTCACCGATCGGATCAACCTCGACGATCAGATCTGGCGCACCTTCAAGAACTGCGGCAAGCAGGTCGAGCGGGCCGATTCGGGCCGGGATCTGGCGAAATTGATCCAGGGACAGGCCGACATCATCACCACCGTCATCGACAAATTCGACAGCGTGGCCCAGGCCAAAGTCCGCGCCGGCAACGCCGATATCTTCGTCCTGGTCGATGAAAGCCACCGCAGCCAGTACGGCGCCATCCATGCCCAGATGAAGCGCGTCTTCCCGCACGCCTGCTACATCGGCTTCACCGGCACCCCCCTGCTCAAAAAAGAGAAATCCACCGTCGGCACCTTCGGCGGTTTCATCCATAAATACACCATGCGCCAGGCCGTCGCCGACGGCGCCGTGGTCCCCCTCTATTATGAAGGACGCATGGCCGAGCTGGGCGTCGAGCAAGCCACCATCGACAGCTGGTTCGAACGCTACACTGAGGATCTCACCCCCGAACAAAAGGTCGACCTCAAGCGCAAATTCAGCCGCCGCGAAGAAATCAGCCAGGCCGAACAACGGATCAAGCTCATTGCCTATGACCTGAAAACCCACTACAAACACAACGGCCGCCGCTTCGGCCTCAAAGCCATGCTCGCCACATCCAGCAAAGCCGCCGCCCTGCGCTACAAAAAGCTCCTGGACGACTTCGGCGACATCCGCTCCCAGGTCGTCATCTCCGCCCCCGACACCCGCGAAGGCAATGAAGAGGTCGATGAATCCCAAACGCCCGAGCTGCTGAGCTTCTGGAAACAGATCCTGGCCCGCTACGGCACCGACGAAAAGTACAACCGGGAAGTCGTCGCCGACTTCGCCCGCCCCGACGGCGTCGAACTGCTGATCGTCGTCGACAAGCTGCTGGTCGGCTTCGACGAGCCCCGCTGCGGCATCCTCTATGTCGATAAATCGCTCAAGGAGCACGCGCTGCTCCAGGCCATCGCCCGCGTCAACCGGATCCATGTCGACAAACCGCACGGCCTGATCGTCGATTATCGCGGCATGCTGGGCGAACTCAACAGCGCCCTGGAGACCTACAACGTCCTGGAAGGTTTCGACTCCGAAGATGTGGCCGGCACCCTGACCGATGTCTCCAAAGCCATCGCCCGACTGCCGCAACTCCAGGCCGATCTCTGGGACTGCTTCAAAACCGTGCCCAACAAACTCGATGTCGAGGCACTGCAGCGCTTCCTGGCCCCCGAAGATCTACGGCAGAAATTCTACGAGGCCCTCTCCGCCTACGCCGGCGCCCTGCGCATCGCCCTCAGCGCCGCCCTCTTCTATGAAAAGACGCCCGAGGCCCAGATCGACCAGTACAAACGGGATCTCAACTTCTTCCACAATTTGCGGGCCTCCGTGGCCCGCCGTTACGGCGAAGTGATCGACTACGCCGACTACGAGCGGCGCATCCGCAAACTGCTCGATGAACACATCCGGTCGGCGGAGATCGTCGAGATCACGCCGCCGGTCGACATCTTCCAGTCCGAAGCCTTCCAGGCCGAAGTGGACCGCCTGACCACGCCCGCCTCCAAAGCCGACACCATCACTCATCAGATGAAGCGCACAGCCAGCGCAAAGATGGACGAAGACCCCGCCTTCTACAAGAAGTTCTCCAAACTGATCGAAGAGACCATCGAAGCCTATCGCCAGGGCCGCCTCGACGACCTGGAATATCTGGAGAAGAGCCAGGAGCTGCTCAAAGCCTTCCAGAGCGGCCACGACGCCGGCCGCCCCGCTCAACTCAACGGCTACCGTCACGCCGGCGCCTACTACGGCATCCTGCAAGAACAACTCGGCACCTACAACCTCACCTCCGGGCAAAAAATCAGCCCGGACCTCGTCGCCGAAATCGCCATCCAGGCCGAAGCGCTCATCGAACAGGGCAAAGTGCGCGACTGGACCACCAACCTCGACGTGCAAAAGCGGATCAAGCGCACCCTCGACGACTACCTCTACGACATCAAACGCCGCCACGGCATCCCTCTCACCGAAGGGGATCTCGATGTCATCCTCGACAACCTCGTCGAAGTCGCCAAACAACGCGAGCGGGCATAGAATGGGGGAATGGAAGACTGGAAGATGGAAGATTGTAAAAAAAGCCTATATTTTGGGCGGCTTTCTGAAGCCGCCCAAAATATCCTTATAAAAAACTCCCCCCTCTTCCCCCGCTCGCGGGGGAAGAGGGGGGCTGGGGGGGTGATGAGGGCCATATGACAACCCATACTCTACACTACGGCACCACCACCATCCAATACGAACTCACCTACGCCCAACGCAAAACCCTGGGCATCACCGTCCATCCCGATCGGAGCGTCACCGTCGCCGCACCGATCGGCAGCGCCCTGCCGCAAATCGAAACCCTGCTCCAGCGCCGCGCCGGCTGGATCGCCGAGCAGCTCGCCCAGCTCGAAACCGCCCCGCTGCCGCCCCCGCCCCGCCAATACATCAGCGGCGAAAGCTACTGGTATCTCGGCCAGACCTACCGGCTCAAAATCGAAGAACACCACCAGGAAACCGTGCGCCTCACCCGGGGCTACCTCTACGTCCACCGGCTCGATCCCCAGAATCGCGCCGGCGTCAAAGCGCAGCTCGACCGCTGGTACGATCAACAGGCCGAACGGATCTTCCATCTGCGGCTCAAAGCCTGCTGTCCCCGCGTCGAACACCTGGGCATCGCCTGCCCCACCCACCTGACCCTCCGCACCATGAAGACCCGCTGGGGCAGCTGCACCCCGCCCGACAAAATCACCCTCAACCTGCGCCTCATCCAGGCCCCCCTCGACGCCATCGATTACGTCATCCTCCACGAACTCTGCCACCTCAAAGAGCCTTCCCACAGCCCCCGCTTCTACGCCCTCCTGGATCGCGTCCTGCCCGACTGGAAAGCGCGCAAGCAGGCGCTCAATGCATTGGAGATTGGGTGATTGAAGCATTAAAACATGGAATCACGGTTCCCCCTGCCCTCAAGCCGGGCCGGCGTCTGGAAAGAGCGAGGCAGGAAGGAAACAGGCCCCAAATCAAGAAAAACCACTGAGGATGAATGTACTATCATGGCAACTAAAAAGCAGCAAAACATAGACGATTTCAATCGTAGCCTGGAACGATTGCAAAAGGCCGATTTGAATGAAACCACCTATCAACAGGAAATTAACCAGTTGATAAAAGAAGGTGTGCCCCTGCGCGATGCCAGAAACATCGTTCTTTCTGCATTAAAAAGAGTGCGTGAAGAACGTAAATCCCAAAATCGCGCCACAAAGCTGAACAACATATGCATTAACATTTCCGTGTCTCGAGAAGATTGGGAATGGTTGAAATCGCATGGGGGGGAATCCAAAGGAGTACACCATGCCATCGCTCTGGCACGCACCCTGGGAAATTAGGCCCTCCTACTCCACCGCCTTGACCATCTCCTGGATCCGATCTGCATCCGAATGCAGAGACGGATTCAACAACAACCGCCGGCAGCCGGGATTCTGGCTGTCGGCGTATAAAAAAGGTGAACCTCTTCCCCAAGTCATTGCAGTAGAAATCCCGGAACAGTTGATGGGATTGGCTACACCACGTTTTAATCCGGGGAACTACGCCATTCTTTCGCTTGATAAAGAAGCTTTATCATATACCATAGCATGGGGAGTTGTTGATAAAAAATCTATATCCAACCAATCGGTGGACAAGGGCTACTTCTACCCGCCCACATATTTGCGGGTGGATCACGCAGTTATCAAAAGTCCAAAAGTCGCCATTTCTGGTAAGCATACGTTGATGAACATGTAAATCGCATAAAGCCCATCTTTTCGGCGGCTTTCTGAAGCCGCCGAAAAGATGAATAAAAAAACTCTCTCTCCCTGCTTCGCACCGCACGGCGCTTTATACCGGGGAAGCATCTATGGCGGGACGTTAAACAAGCTCCTGCTGTTCCAGCCAATAGATGCCGTCATGATGCCCCACCAGACAGGCGGACATCCCCGGCAGAAAAACCTCCAGATCGCCGCCCGGTTGATGCCCCTTTTCCATAGCAGTCAAAACAAACTCCCGGAGGGCCTCCACCGTCATCTCACTGGACCGGCGAATCTCGACCCGGTTCTTATAACGAATCCGCGTAACCACAACCAATGCGTCAGGAGAAAAGCGGGCCAAAAGCTCCTCCAACTGCTCTTGCGAAAGGACGGGGATCTTACTCATCCGCAGATTCTCCTTCCCACCATCGGGAATCGTCAATATCACGCTCAAATACCCTTTAATTCTTTCTTGTCAGATTGTATCCCAGACTGTTCAAAGCCGCACCCAACCCGGTTTGCAGGCTGCGCAGAGTTTCGAGCGCGCTCCAATCAATGCCCAAATCGACCACCGTCTCAGCCACAGCATCCGAAACTCCCGTAATGATCGTGCGGGTTCCCTTAAGTTGCGCGGCCTGGATCATCCGATTTAGATAATTGGCCACCTCGCTGTCGATAACACTGACGCCCGTAATATCGACAATGACGACCCGGGCTTCATATTCGGCAATTCCCGTTAAAAGCGTGCGCATCAGATCTCGCGCCCGTTGTTTATCAATAACGCCGATTAAAGGCATCACAATAATGCCTTCCATCACCGGAATAATAGGAGTTGAAAGTTCCTGAATAAGCTGTTGCTGAACCGCGATGAGATTTTCTTGCCGTTGCTCTCGTTGCAGCTGTTCCTCTGCCCGTTTTTGCTCCGTAATATTGGTCACAGTGACAATAAAACCGTCGTTTTCACCCTGGGATTTGATCTCCCCCACGCGAATGCTGTAAGCCAGGTCGGCAGTGACCGCCTCATATTCGACCATCTGCTGTTTTTCTATCGCCTTTGCTTTGGCACTTTCAAAAAGTTCAAAAGATTCCGGAAAGAACCTTTCAACTAAAGATTGACCAACCACCGATTGACCTTCGCGGTCATGGTTGAAATAACGAATCATCCCCTGGGGATCGATATTAAAGATCATGTCGGGAGATGCATCCAGGATTAAACTCAACTGAGCCTCCGAGGCCGCCACAGTCGCCGAAAGTTTTTGCGTGCTTTCAAAAGCCTCCTGGAGAACGGCACGACGTTCTTTTTCCACCACATTGCGGTAATAAACAAAGATCAAGAGCGACAGCTCTACAATGATCATGAGTCGGAAATACCAGTCATGGGTGGCCAAAGGAGCAAAGCCCAAAACAAAAAAGAGGATCATAATGAATACGTTGGCGCCGGAAAGAACGGCGACCCATTGAAGGTTTAAGAAAATGCCGGCCAGCAAAATAGGAAGTAGTCCAAATAAGAAATTATAGGGTTCCCCGCCGCTTAAAAAAGGAGCTGCGTGAATAACCAGAAAGGCCAATCCGATTATTATAGAGGAACAGATCTGATAGTAAGGCGTCCGGCTTCCAATATAAAGTCCGATTATAATAATCCCGACCACCAGCGAAAGCAATAATTGTGTGATGGAGGTTCCCGGAACTGATAAGAATTCAGAAGCCCTGACAGCCACCATCCAGGCAATGACGAAAATAAAAACAATCAAAATGGCCGATAAAAGGCTGGCCTGTCGGCGCTGCTCCGGATTTGTAATGGCAGAAGCCGGTTCAATAATCTTGTAAAAAAGGCTCAGTATAGAGTTCATGGTGAGCTCCTGATTATGTATACGGGTAAGTTTTTCTATAAAACGCCACTCCCGGCATTAGTGTAGCATAAGACTCATAAAACCTCAATTTTGAACCCGCCGCTGCCTCACTTTACTATGAAAGCAGCCCTCTTGATTCGAGCCCTATCCTTTCCGGCAAAAATAACACTTGATGATACAATCACATTGCAACCAGCCGGCACTCTCCAGAGGAGGTCTCATGGCCGTCAAAATCCATCCCTAAGTTCAGGCACCCCATGAATTTCTACAATTATTTACTCTCCACCTATTGCGAGGATCCATGCCGCGTTTTGCCCAATGCCTTCTGGAAAACAGCGGCACGACTTGAAGAGCTGCAAACATCTTTCCAGGTCGAAAATGACCGGGTTGTCCACCTCGAAGTCGGTACGGAAAACAGCCTGCTGACCTATTGGACCCTGGATCGGAAACCCTCCCCCGATTTTCCTCCGTCATACCAACGCCTGGACATGCTCGTACTGCACCAGGATTACCTGCCGGCCTTTCCCGTTCAGCACTATCCCGTCCAAACCCCCTATTTCCGGCTGATCCACCCTGGAACAGAAAACGAAATCCCCCTCTCCATTCCCACCGGTTTTGATATCATTGAAGTCAACGGCCGGCAGGAATGCGCACAGGTAGCCCACTTCATCGGACAATGTTATCAAGACATCCAGCCCACCCCCGATGCCGTACTCAGTTGGCGTAGCCACCCGACCTTCGATCCCGAACTATGGATCTGGCTGGTCGATCGCGCCACAGGACTTCCGGCCGGATTAGGAATCGCTGAAATCGATACCACCGTCTCCGAAGGCTCGCTGGAATGGATCCAGCTGCTGCCCTCCTATCAAGGCAAAGGCCTCGGCAAAACCATCGTACAGGAATTGCTCTCTCGCCTGAGAAAACGGGTAAAATTCACCACCGTAGCAGGAGAAGTCAACAACATCACCCATCCGGAAGCCCTCTATCGAAACTGCGGATTCAAAGGCCACGATATCTGGTGGGTGTTGAGCAAAGCGTAAAGGCACCCCTTGAACCACAACCCCCTACTACACCGGATCGATCAGGCCGAACGCGAAGGCTGGACTGTGCTGGATTTAACAGGACAAAACATCAAAGAATTGCCTGAGGAGATAGGAAAGCTCACCCGGCTCAACAAACTCGACCTCGGCAGTAGAACCGACGCAGAAACCGGCCGCTTTTCCTTTAATCACCTGAAAACCTTACCGGAATCTCTCAAACAATTGACCCGGTTGGAATGCCTCATTCTCCGCGGCAATAAATTAGAAACCCTGCCCGACTGGCTAAAAAAAACTATGTTTTCGGCGGCTTTCTGAAGCCGCCGAAAACATAAACAAAAAACTCTCTCCCCCCTCCTGCGCGGCGTATCTGACCGGAAAAGATCATTTGCGGGACGCTACAGATCAACTCAGGATAATTGTCACTGGCAAAAAAGTTAATTTGCCTTTATACTACATACATTATTCTGCATATTCAACCCGGTGCATATGGACTCAAACAACTACATCCTGATCGCTGCACGATTTCAATTGCTTTCCCATCCCGGCCGGCTCCACATCCTCGACGAATTGCGCCGTGCGCCGGCCTGCGTCTGCCATCTCCAGGCAGTCTTGAAACGTCCCCAGGTCTACATCTCTCAACAACTGCGCCTGCTGCGCGAAGCCGGCGTCGTAGAAGCCCGGCAGCAAGGATTGAACACCTATTACCATTTCAACCAACCCGAATCGCTGACCTTGCTGGAAACGGTCTGCGGCCCGGCGGGCCCCCGTACAGCACCCCCAAATTGCCCCTGCCCCCAATGTCGGGCGGAACGCAGCGGAGAAACCGCCGACGTTTGCTGTGATTAGAAAGGCACATCCCCATGAACTATCCCTGCGTGATCTGTGAGACGGAGCTGATTGCGGAAGAAGGCCTGGCCGTATGCAGCTTTTGCGGTCAGGAATCCCTGATGGAGTATCGCTGTCCACACGGCCATGCCGTTTGCGAAGATTGCCAGCTGGCCACCCCCGTGCAAGTGATCGAACGAGTCTGCGCAGGGACACGGGAACAGGATCCCGTCGCCATCGCCAACCTGATCTTCAAACATCCGGGAATGATCATGCACGGACCCTACCACCATCAATTGATCGCGCCGGTACTGCTGACCGCCCTGTCCAACAGCGGCCAGATCGCTTTCCAGCCGGCCGATCTGCCCGCCGCCCTGAAACGAACCGCCGATATCCCGGCCGCCGTCTGCGGCCTGCGCGGTGATTGCGGTGCAGCGGCCGGAGCCGGGGCCGCCGTCTCGATCCTCACCAAAGCCACCTATCTCAAAGATCGGGAACGCTCGCTGGCGCTCCAGGCGACCGCCGCCGCCTTGCTGGCCATCGCCGAAGCCGGAGGCCCGCGTTGCTGCAAACAGAGCGTCTATCTGACCCTGGAAACCACCGCGGAGTTCCTCTCCCGTGAGTTAAATTTAAAACTGCCCCTTCAGGTACATTGCGAATCGGCTGCCCGTAATGCAGAATGCAAAGGCGAGCGTTGCCGTTACTGGCCCCGGCCGGCAGTCTGAACGCAGAGGTGTGACATGGAATGGCGTTTGCTCCGCGATGGAATCACCGACGCGCATCATCACTTTGCCATGGAAGAGGCGCTGGTGCGCCTGGTCGATGAAGAACAATCCCCGCCGACCCTGCGACTGCGGCAGATCCGCCGCGCAGTTTTTATCGGCGCCATGCAGGATACCTGGTCCGAAGTCGATGTCGATTACTGCCGCGCCCACGACATTAAAATTGTGCGCCGGGCCAACGGCGGCGGCGCCGTTTATCACGACACCGGCAGTTTCTGCTTCTCGGCCGTTTTCCCCCGGGCGCTCTTTAAGGAAAAAGAAGATCGTGAACTCTACCCCCTCTTTGCCGCCCCGGTAATCCGTACCTGCGCGGATTACGGATTCACAGCAGAACGCACCGGCCGCAACGACCTCCTGGTCCGGGGCCGCAAGATCTACGGATCGGCGCAGCTCTCCTGGTACAGCGCCTTTATCCAGAGCGGCACCTTTTTGGTCACAATCGACTTTGAAACCATGGAACGCACCTTGACGCCACCCGCGCTCAAATTTTCCGACAAGCCGGTCCATTCAATTCGGGATCGGGTAACCTCGCTGAGTCAGGAATCCGGGCGAAAAATCCCGGTCGATGAAGTAATGGCCCGCTTCACCGAACACTTCGCCGCCGCATTTAACGTCACCCTGACCTCCGGCGCGCTTTTGCCCGCTGAAACGGAACTGGCGGCGGAATTGCTGGCCGTAAAATACGGCCTGGAGGAATGGAATTTGGGAACCCGGCGGGCCTATCGGGTCAGCCAGGCAGTGAAGACAGCGGAAGGCGTTCTCTCACTCTCACTGGAGCTGGAAGAAGGAATAATCCGGGAAGCCCGACTGACAGGGGACTGGCTGTTGACCGATCAGGGAGCCGAACTCCGCCGGATGGAAACCGCCCTGACCGGCAGCAAACCGCCCGAACTGGCAGCACGGATCGCAGCCGCCGATCTCTCGCCGGAATTACAATCGGCACTACAACGCCTTCTCTCCGAAATGAACTTTTAATCCGTTTGATATTCTCTCTATTTGCGCAGTTAACCCGGAAAACAAGCGAAAAAAGCCTTGTTTTCGTGCGCATTCCGAAGTGGTAAACCACGAAAACATAAATAAAAAACTCTCTCTGCCCGGCCCGCGCGTCGCATCGAACCGGGCAAAAGCCCAGTGCGGGACGCTAAAATACTAACCGCACAGGTTAAATTTCGTTCAGGAGACATACCATGCCTGATTTAATCAAACTGGAAGCCTACATCGCCCGCCCTCCGACCCGCAAATGCCGCGAAGTCATCGCCGTCATGGAAGAAGCCGTCCGCCGGCATCCCGGCGAAGTCCGACTGATCGTCTTTGAACGCGGCGCCCCCTGGCCCGAACAACCCAGCGAATCCCTGCGCTTCGCCATGGATAAAGAAGAAGGAGTCCCCCTCAGCTTTGCCGGCGGCAAATTCATCGTAGGCTCCCGCCCCCCCACCCTGGAAGAAATCGAAGCCCGCCTGGCCGAAGTACAACGCGACCAGGCTCGCTGGAACACCGCCGACGACCAGGACTGGCAAAACGGTTAATGCAAGTTAAAAAACACCCTGTGCAGTTAACCTTGAAAACAAGAAAAAGAAAAGCCCATTGCGGGACGTAAAAAAAGCTCTTAACCAAAGCTGTAAACCAATAAAAAATCCAAGGAGGCCTGAATGTTGACCATCAAAGTCCTGGGCGGCGGCTGTAACCGCTGCCGACAGGTTGAGCAATATGCAAAAGAAGCACTGGAAACCGTCGCCACCGAAATCAATCCGGACATGGAAGCCGCCGTCGTCCATATCAGCGACCCCGAACAATATGCCCGTTACGGAATCATGTTCACACCGGGATTGGTCATCAACGAACGGCTCGTCAGCGCCGGCCGCGTACCGTCACTGGAAGAAATCTCCAAATGGATCCGAGAAGCCCTCGGCCCGCATTCCAAATAGGAGAAAAAAGCCCCTGTTTTCGGCGGCTTTCTGAAGTGGTAAACCACGAAAACATAAACAAAAAACTCTCTCCCTGCTTCGCACCGCGCGTCGTTTCTTAAGGGGTAGTAGACAACAGCAAGTAGACAGTAGACAGCCTGCGCCGCCGGGGCGGCTCTGGAAAAGGCCCTGTTTGGGTGCGCCTTCTAAAGTGGTAAACCACGAAAACATAAACAAAAAAACTCTCTCTGCCTGCTTCGCATCGCGCGTCGTTTCTTAAGGGATAGTAGACAACAGCAAGTAGACAGTAGACAACCTGCATCGCCGGGGCGGCTCTGGAAAAAGCCATGTTTTGGTGCGCCTTCTGAGGCGCACCAAAACATAAACAAAAAAACTCTC
>CAZCTC010000058.1:0-50559 GCA_964501335.1 uncultured Anaerolineales bacterium
AGACTCCGTGTTTCTTTTGAGTAACTTTTTGCTTCGTGGGAGTAACTTTTTGTTACTTCGGAGAGACTCTGTGTTTCTTTTGAGTGACTTTTTGTTTCGTCGAAGATATTTTCTGTTGCAGTGAAGTAACCCGGTGTTTCTTTTGAGTGACTTTTTGTTTCGTCGAAGATACTTTCTGTTGCGACGGAGTAACCTGATGTTTCTTTTGAGTGACTTTTTATTTCGCTGAAGAGGCTTTTTGTTGTTACGGAGTAACTTTTTGTTTCGCTGGAGTAACTTTTTGCTTCGTCGGAGTAACTTTTTGCTTCGCTGATGTAATTTTTAGCCTCGCCGGCAGAGTTTTTTTGATGGGGCCGGCGAGGCTTTGTGTCCCATTGACGAAGTGCTGTTTCATCGGCGAAGTTTTTTCTTGCGTCGATGAGAGGGTTGGAGATATCGATGCAGCCTTTTTTGGCTGCCTCGATGGTGGGTGGTGTGGCTGCGTCGATGGGACGCTGTATTTTGGCGATTCGTAAGACAACCGGTATTGCCGGAAGGGCTCTGGAAAAAGCGATGTTTTCGGGCGCATTCTGATGCGCCCGAAAACATAAATAAAAAATCTCTTTCCTCCGATCCTGTGCGGCATATCTTACGGAGAAAATGTCATGAGCGGATGGGAGGAAATTTTTCGGAAAGCGGGTGGGCGCCCCGGTGAGGGGCGCCCTTTACATAATGGATGGTTATTATCTATAGCATACTACATTTTTGCGCTTTTTTCTATCCTTTTCGCATGACGACCGGGAGATAGACCTTGTAGGCGGCGGTGGTGAAGGTCCAGAGCGGTCCCACGGTGCTGCTGAGGCCGTCGGTGGCGGTGACGATCCAGGTGTAAGTTTGTCCGGCGACCAGGGCGGCAGGGTTGTACTGCGTTGTGGTGAGGGTGAAGGGCCCTTGCAGCGGTTGGGCCTTGCCGTAGGCCAGGGTGTAGGTGACGCGGTCGCCGTCGGGATCGCCGCCGGACCAGGTGAAGGTGGGGGTGGTGGTGACGTCGAGGGCGCCGAGGGCCGGGAAGGGGGTGTTGGGGATGTAGGGGGCGCGATTGGCGGCGGCGGTGGTGCCGGTGGTGAAGACCCAGGTGGCTCCCACGGTGCTGCTGAGGCCGTCGGAGGCGGTGATGTTCCAGTAGTAGACGGTGAGGGGGGCCAGGGCGCCGGGGTTGTAGTGGGTGGCAGTGACACCGGTAGCGACGACGGGAGGCGTGGCGCTGGTGCCGAAGGCGACGGTGTAGGTTAAAGGATTGCCGTCCGGATCGCTGTCCTGCCAGCCCAGGACGGTGTTGGTGGGAACGGCTGTGGCTCCATCGGCGGGAGTGGGATTGGAAGGCGCGTTGGGTGCCTGGTTGACGGGTTGGGCGGCGACGACGGTGAAGCTCCACAGCGGGCCGACGGTGCTGCTGAGGCCGTCGGTAGCGGTGATGCGCCAGTAGTAGGTGTTGCCGGCGGTGAGGGTGAGCGGGGTGTATTCGGCGAGGCCGGGCAGGGTGCCGACGACGGGCGGGGTGCTGGTGGTGCCGAAGGCGACGGTGTAGGTGACGGGATCGTTGTCGGGGTCGCCGCCGTACCATTGCAATTTGATGTTGGCCGGGATGTTGACGGCGCCGTGGGCCGGGCTGGGGCCGTTGGGCAGGGTCGGGGCCTGGTTGATGCGCGCCAGCGGGGCCGGGCCGATGAGGACGGCGCCCCATTTGCCGTTGACCGGGAGGGTGAGGTTGCCGTTGTTGACGACATAGGTGGCGTTATTGTTCAGCGTGTCGGTCAAGACGGTGCCGTTGGGGAAGTAGGCGCTCACGGGGATCACGGCCTGGGTGCCGTCGCCGGCGGTGTTTTTCAGCACCACGACGATCTGTTCGCTGCTGTTCCAGCGCAGGAAGCTGTAGAGGTGGTTGCTGTTATCGACCAGCAGGGTCTTCATGTCGCCCCCGCGCAGAGCTGCATGGGCGTTGCGGATGCCGATCAACTTTTGATAATGGGTGAACATGGTGGGATCGGGCGTCGTGCCGCCGCGGTCGGTCCAGGGATAGGTGCGGCGGTTGTCGGGGTCGCTGCCGCCGGGGAGCCCGATCTCATCGCCGTAGTAGACGGAGGGGGCGCCGGGGATCAGCATCTGCAACATGACGGCCAGTTTGAGGTTGCCGTAGTCGGAGCCGACCATCTGGTAGAGCCGCGGGGAGTCGTGGGAGCTGATCAGGTTCATCATGGCGTGCCAGATGGCGGTGGGATACTGGTTGCGGAAGTCGTTAAAGGAGTTGTCGAAGTAGCTGGGGTTGTTGCCGCTGGCATAGCCGGCGACCCAGTCGCGGAAGCAGTAGTTCATGACCGAATCGAGTTCATTGCCGCGGGTATAGCTTTCGTAGAGGCCGCCCGAGGCGCAGCCGCCGGTGACTTCGCCGAGGATCAAGACCTCCCGGCTGCCGTAATGGGTGCCGGTAGAGGTTTTGAAGTAGGGGCGCATCTCCTGGAACCAGTTGTGGCTGATATCCTGGGCCACATCAAAGCGCCAGCCGTCGATCCCTTTGCGAAGCCAGTATTCGGCGACGGAGATGCGCTGCGTGCCGGAGAGCGGGCTCTGGGCGCTGCCGCCGCGGAAGAAGAAGTCGCGGACATCGGCGTTGTCGTCGACCAGTTCGGGGATCGTTTCGTAGCCGTACCAGCCTTTCCAGCCCCAGCCGTTGGCGCAGCTGAAATTGCTGCCCTGGCTGCCGCTGGTGAACCAGGCGCGATAGGGTGAATCGACAGAGCCGCAGGCTCCCAGAGGGTTGCCCACTTTGTCGTGGTCGATGTAGCGGCTGTCCATCCCGGTGTGGTTGAAGACGGCATCGAGGATCACCCGCAGGTTGTGGTTGTGGGCTGCGGTGATGAATTCGTCGAATTTCGCATCGCCGCCGAAGTAGGTGCGGATGTGGTAGTAGTCGTTGGTGTCGTAGCCGTGGTTGGAGGAGGCCTCGAAGATCGGGTTGAGGTAGAGCGTGTTGACGCCCAGGTTGTTGAAGTAGCCTTCATTGATCTTCTGGATGATGCCGTCGAGATCCCCACCGTAGAAATCAATGCCGTAGCTGGGAATCAACAGGCCGTCATTCCAGCCGCGGCCGTCGATGACGCATTGCGGTCCGCTGCCGCGTCCATGCGGGTAACCCTGGCAGGTGTTGGGTCCGTAGACTTTGACATTTTGGATGTAGGAGGGCGGGTTATTGGCGGCGTTGCCGTCGCGGAAGCGGTCGGGGAAGATCTGGTAGATGACGGCATCCTGAATCCAGGTGGGGACATCGGTGACATCGGGGATGGGGCCGGGATTGGTGCCCAGCTTCCACGATGAGCCGGGGCCGGTGGTGCTCCAGGCGCCGCCGCCGGTGTTGCCGCTGATGGGATGGTAGTAGCCGGCGGCGGTGCCGTCGGTGACTTTGAACTGGTACCATTGATCGGTTTGCAGGTCGGGCGCGGGAACCAGAATTTTCCAGTAGGTGTAGCCGGCATCGCTGGTTTCTACCGTGGCGGTATAGATATAGCTGGGCGTGGCGCCGGCGCCGGTTTTCCAGACCCAGACCTGAACCTGTTGGACATCGTTGAGGCAGCTGCGGAGGCGCAGCGTAGCGGTCTGGCCCATGCTGAGGTTGCCGAGCGGCGTGCGGTAGGCGGTGTCGGTGTCGATGTGATAGAGGCCGGCGCTGCGGATGGCATTGTCGCCGGCGGCCGCGCCGGTGCAGTCGGTCGGTTGGGGATTGTCGCCGGTGCGGGGCAGGCTCCAGGAGGGATTTTGTTGAGAGGCGCCGGTATACCAGACGCCGGGGCCGGTGTTGCCGCTGTTCGGGTGGTAGTAGCCGAGCGTGCTGCCGTCCTGGAGTTTGAACTGGTACCATTGATCGACGGTGCCGCCGGTGGGCGGCGCGACATAGAAGATCCAGTTGTCGTAGGCGCCGTTGGCGACGGCTGTCGCAGTCAGGGTGACGCCCGGGGCGCCCAGCGTTTCACCGGTCTTCCAGACCAGCAGGGTGACCTGTTGCACGTCCCCGTGGCAGGTGCGCAGCGTCAGGGTGGCGGGCTGGCTCATCGAGACGGTGCCGACGGGATTGCGGTAGGCGGCATCGAGGTTGCTGTGATAGATCTCGGCGGTGACGACATTGCCGTCGCCGGTTGTTGCATTGGCGCAGGGGCCGGGCGCGGCGACGGTTGTGCCGGCCTGGACCAGGTAGAGATTGCCGTTGCCGTCGTCGATCTGGGCGCCGTTGACCAGGGTGGTGTTGGAGATGCCGGCGTTGACCGTGACGCGGAAGCTGAGCAGGACGGTGGTGTTGGCTGTGACCGGTCCGCTCCAGACGAGGCGGCTGTTATTGCCGCCCATTCCGGGAGGCAGGCTGCCGGGTACGATTGCCACGCCGGCGGGGAGGGTGTCGGTGATGCGGGCGGCGGCGTTCTGGGTGCCGGTGTTGCTCAGGGCGAGCGTGTAGGTGATGGTGCCGGCGGGTTGAACCGTGGCGGGTGTGGCGCTCTTGAAGGAAGTGGAGAGATCGGGCCCGAGGGCGCGGATCTGCGTGCCGGCCTGGCGGGTGACGACGGTGCCTCCGGACGGTTGGATGAGGGCGGTGTTGGTGAGGATCGTGTTGGCGACGCCGGTGTTGACCGTGGCCTTGAAGGTCAGGACGACACGGTCGCCGGCCGTGACGATGTTGTTCCAGGTGAGCCGGCCGGCTGTGTAGTTCAATCCACCGGGAAGGCTGGTGGTAACGACCGAAACGCCGGTGGGAAGGGTGTCGGTGAGAAGCACGGTGGCGCTCTGGTTGCCGGTATTGCTGAGGACGATGGTATAGGTGAGCGTGTCGCCGGCGAAGGCTACCAGAGGCGTGACCGTTTTGGTGGAGGCGGCGAGGTTGGGGCCGTTGCCCACGGCGAAGGTGCTGAAGGCCGAGCCATAGATGCCGTCGGTGCTGAGGGCGCGGGCCTCAAGATTGTGCAGGCCGGCGTTGAAGGAGGCGGCATTGAGGGTGACGCCGTAGGTGGAAGGCGCCGTGTTGTTGCATTGGGTGCCGCGGCCGATTTTGGCGAAGGGGACCGTGAAGATATCGCGGTCGCTCCATTCGAGGGGCGAATTGCTGGCCGATGCGCCGGGGGTATCGAGGGTGGCGGGATCGGCCGGGATGGAATCGATGGAAGAATAGTCGCCGTGGCCGACGAAGACGCCGATGCAGCTGTTTTCCAGGTCGGGATTGCCGAGGTTGCTGAGCGGGACTTTGATTTCCCAGAAGGAATCCCGGCCGGTGTTATGGCCCAGGGTGCGGTAGTTCCGGCCGTCGGGGCCGAGGATGGGGGCGCCGGCATCGCTGTGGCCCGCCGCGCCGCCGGGGCGGAGGCTGGTATCGACTGAATCCCAGCCGGTGCCGTCGTGGTACTGGCGCAACACGGGACCCTGCCAGAAATTGGAGGCGAAGTAGACCTGATAGTCGAGCTGGTTGGTGCCGCTGAAGTGGGCGGGTTTGCCCCACATATCGCCGGTGGTCTGCATGCCGTAGCCGCCGGAGCGGGTGTCGAAGCCGACGAAGAGGGGCATGTTCCAGGTGATGAGGGCATCGCCGCTGTTGGCATTGGCGGGATCTTCGATGTCGATCACATCGACGCCCTGGATACCGATGTAAAGATAGGTGGTATCCCAGGTGGCGTAGAGGGCGGTGAAATCGACCTGCCGCTCGTGGGTGGACCAGGTATGGCCGTTGTTGCAGTAGGGGCCGCTGGGACAGGGGGCGGCGACCTGGGCGCTGTTGTGGGCGGGCGCGGTGGCGATCAGTTCGGTGTCGGTCCATTCGTTGCTGGTATCGAGCCCGTCGATGACGATGGTTTTGGCGGGGGCGCGCTTGAGCGAGCGGATAGAGGCTTTGCGGCTGGGGGTGGTGTCGGTAGCGACCGCCGTTCCATCCACCAGGAAGACCACACCGGCGATGCCGTTGGGATGGGTGGCGGTGGCGGTGACGGGGAAGTTGCCGCTGACGAGCGCGCCGTCGGCCGGGGCGGTGATGGAGACGAGGGGCGTGACGGCGATGTTGAAGGTGCCGGCGGCCGCGCCCTGGAGGCCGTCGGCGGCGGTGGCCACGGCGCGCAGCGTGTGCGAGCCGGGGGTGTAGGCGGCGGCGTTGAGCGTGATCCGGTAGGGCGCCGCATAGACGGTCCCTTCGACGTGGTTGTCGACGTAGAAGGTGACGTTGGAAATCGTGACGGCATGCGTAGCGGTCACGGCGACGGTGAAGGCGCCGCTGACCGTCGCCCCTGTGGCCGGGCTGAGCAGGGTCACCTGGGGCAGGACAACCTGGCCGGGGCGGGCGCCGATGTGGATGGCGACGGCATCCATGGCGGCGACGCTCAAGGCGATCGAGCCGCCGGCCTGGACGGTGATCACGGGCCCGGT
Organism: uncultured Anaerolineales bacterium; assembly: GCA_964501335.1. Lineage (GTDB taxonomy): Bacteria > Chloroflexota > Anaerolineae > B4-G1 > SLSP01 > CAZCTC01. The sequence continues at coordinate 6,427 of CAZCTC010000058.1, forward strand.
GCAGGCGCCGTTGACCAGGCTGCCGTGGATGATGTCGCAGTAGTCGCCGGGGGCCATGCTGGTCTGGAAGGTGCGATTGAGGGAGCCGTTTTCGCGGTTGATGGCCACGAAGCCGGCGTCGCCGCGGCCGAAGGCGATCTGGTCGTTGCCGTTGGTCCACCAGTCGGTGAGGTAGAAGTGGTCGGCGGTGAAGTTGCGGAAGGCGACCATATTGCCGATGGGGAGCCAGCGGTGTTCGCAGGCCCAGCCGCCGCCGGCATCACAGCCGACGGGGCGGCCGCCGGCGTAGATGGTGTTGGTGTGGCCGCTGCCGTCGGAGGGCGGGCCCTGATCGTTGTTGCTGAAGTAGAAGCTGGACATGATCGAGGGGGTGCCGTAGGGGTAGGCGAGCATGAAGACATTGGCCAGCTTGTAGAGGTCGGCGTTTTTGTGGGTGAGGATGCCGCTGCTGCGCTGGTTGTCGTGGTTGTCGACGAAGACAATCGAGCTGGCGCTGGGGAGTTTGCCGTTCTCGATACCCTGAAGCCAGGCGATGCTGCCGTTGAAGAATTCGCTGCCGATCTTGTTGGAGTAGCGGAATTCGGTCACCGAGCCGGCGGGGAGATAATCGTTGCCGTCGGTGAGGGGGGCCTGGATGACTTCCTGGTAAATAAAGGGATTGCCGGTCAGTTTGCCTTTGACGGCGACGATGTCGCTGGGATACATATGTTTGGCGGCGTCGATGCGGAAGCCGGCGACCCCCAGGTAGGTCAAATAGTTCAAATAGGTGGCGAGTTTGTCCTGGATGGCGTTGTTTTCGGTTTTCAGATCGTCGAGGCCCAGGAGTTCGCAGTTGCGGGCTTCCCAGGCGTCGTCATAGCTGCCGATGTTGTGGTTGCACTGGTCGAGGTGGAAGTCGGAGCGGGTATAGGGAACCTGGGGGTAGTTGGCGACGCAGTTGCCGCTGTTGACCTGATCGCAGGTGATGTTGTGGCCGGCCGAGCCGGTGGTGGAGGTGTTGTTGGCCATGCCGCTCATGTGGTTGATCACCGCATCGACGTAGATCTTGACGCCGGAGGCGGCGCAGCGGGTGATCATATTGGTGAATTCAGCTTCGGAGCCGCTGCGGCTGACGAGTTGATAGCTGACGGGTTGGTACCGCTCCCACCAGGGATGGCCGCTTTCGGGAATGACGCGGTGTTCCTGAGGGGGCGAGACCTGGACGGCGGCGAAGCCCATGGGGCCGAGGTAGTTTTCGCATTCCTGAGCGATGTCGGTCCATTTCCATTCAAAGAGATGGACGATGGCGGTGCGTTGGGTGGTGGTGACGGGCGGTTGCGGGGTGGGGGTGGGATAGGGCGTCGGGGAGGGTGTGGGGGTGACGCTGCCGCCGAGGGTATAGCTCCAGTTGCCCTGCGCGGAATTGTCGGCGCTCCAGATCCATTGGCCGAGGGGATTTTGCAGGGTCCCGGACTGGTTTTTCAGATAGGCGACCGCGGTGCCGTCGGTGACCTGGAAGCGGTAATAGACCTGGACGCCGGTGGCTTTGGCGGGCAGGGTGGCTTTCCAGATTTCGTAGCCGACCGTGGCAGGTTGGGAGTGGAAGGCGGCGGTGATGACCCCGGTGATAGTCATCGGCTGGATGTTTTGTTGGCCCCAGTTGTCGCTGGCTTCCCAGAGGATGGTGGCACCGGTGAGGTCACCATTCAGGCCGAGAAGATAGAGATCGGCCGAGCCGTCGGTGTTGACTTTGCGGAAGGTGTAGCTTTGGGTGAGGACCGTTTCGGCGTCGGGATTGTAGGCGGCGGGGTTGTTGTGGTAGAGGTTGTTCCACTGGATGTTGTTGTCGTGGCCGCTGCTGCCGCCGGAGACGGTGTAGGTCCAGTTGGCCTGACTGGGATTGTCGGTGGTCCAGATCCATTGTCCCAGGCGGGCGGGGTTGCCGACGGCGCCGGTGGATTTGAGATAGACCGTGACGCTGCCGTCGTTGGCCTGGATGCGGTAGGCGACCTGGGCGCCGGCGGTTTGGGCCGGGATGACGGCTTTCCAGAGGTCGTACTGACCGGAGGCGGCGGGGTAGCCGTGGATATTGCCGCTGATGTTTTTGATCCAGGTCATGGGGACCCAGTGATCCTGCCAGCCGTCGGCGGCGGTGCGGTAGACGACGTTGGCGCTGGAGAGATCCTGCCAGTCGCAGACGAAGTAGATGTCGGCGGAGCCGTCGGCATGTTCTTCGCGGAAGTGGAAGGTCTCATTGGGGACGAGTTCGGTGGCGGGGTTGCCGTAGGGTGCGTTGGGGGTGTTGTGGTAGAGTTCATCCCAGTGGATGTTGTTGTCGCCCATGGGGCGGGCGGCAAGGAGAGCGGGAAGGTTGGCAGGGAAGAGGGATACGATTGTAAGAAAGAGAAGGAGGATGGTGAGAAGGGTTGTGAAGTGTTGACGCAACTTCAAGGTACGAAGGTTCATCGAACTTACCTCCTGAGCATGGGGATGGCAATATTATAGTTCAAGGGGGGGAAGGGGGAAACGTGAAACGTAAAATGAAAAAGGCGATGTTTTGGTGCGCGGGCCCCCTCCCTGTCCCTCCCCCATGCAGTCGTACCGGCGCAGCGCGCTTTCAGGTGATTCTTTGTGAAGATGCGCCGCCGATATTGGAGTGAGGGGGAGGGTTCAGAGCGTGTTGTCGGGACGGTTCTGGAAAAGGCACATGTTTTCGGCGGCTTTCTGAAGCCGCCGAAAACATCAATAAAAAACTTTCTCTTCCTATCCTGCGCGGCGCAGGCCCCCTCCCTGTCCCTCCCCCATGCAGTCGTACCGGCGCAGCGCGCTTTCAGGAGATTCTTTGTGAAGATGCGCCGCCGGCATAGAGGTGAGGGGGAGGGGCTTCAGAATGCGTTGTCGGGACGGCTTTGAAAAGACCAAAGGAAAGCGATTTCACCGCGGAGTCGCAGAGAGCGCCGAGAAGAAGGATCGAAAGTGCGTGGCACCTTCAAGTAGTTTGTAGTGTAATCTCGTTGTGCTAAAATGCCTGCTTGACAGGGAAGCGTTTAACAGAGAGGCGAAAAATGGTGGCATCTATGGACGGTAAAGTAGGCCTGGATGCACAGCCGAGCGCGGTGGCGGCTGAAAAAGGGCTGTTGATACGCCTGCAAAGGTTGCTGAGAGTGACGGAGCAGGTGTTGGCCGAAACGACGGTGATGGGGCTGCTACAGAAAGTGGTGTGTGCGGCCAGTGAAGTGATCGGCGCTCAGGTAGGGATTGTGGAGTATGGTTATCGTACGGAACAGATTGCGTTGGGGGTGGTCTGTTATGGGGGCGATCCTCCGGTGGTTTTGACGGGGCATCTTTTGCAACCAGAGACCCGAGCGGTTTTTCTCCAATTGGTCCAGGAATCTCCTTCATTATTGTTATCTTCAGACGAATTAAATTCGCATCCCCTTAAAGCAACGTTGCCTTTGAATCATTTTCAGCTGAATGGGTTGTTGGGAGCCCGGCTGGTGGACAGTGAGGGGGCCATCAACGGCCTGATTGTGATGTCACACAGCACCCCTGTGAATTTTACCCCGGAAGATGAAACGTTGTTGTTGCAACTGGCGGGGCTGACGGCGTTGGGTTTGCGGCATATCCAGGCGCGAGAGGATGCCGAGCGTCGGGCGGCTGAAGCGGAGCGAAGTCGGGCGATGCTGGAAGGATTGATGGAGTATGTTCCTCAGGGGATTACGATTGTCGATGCGGAAACCTGGAAAGTTGAATATATCAGTCGCTATAGTGAGATCTTTACGGGGTATTCGCTGGAACATTTGAAGATGAAATCCTGGCCTTTATTCCGGCCGGCCGATCAAACGCCGGCGTTGTGGGAAGAGCGACCTTTGACCCGGTTGTTGCGGACCGGAGAACTGGTTAAAAATGAGGAGTGGTTGTTGCAACGCGCGGATGGAAGCTTTTTTCCCCTGGTGTGCGATGCGGTGCAATTGCGGGATCGGCAGGATAAGGTAACGGCGGCGATTGTTGTGTGGCGGGATATTGAATCGTTCAAGGCGGCGTTACAGGAACGCGAGAATTTGCTGAGCCGGATTCAGGAAGAGCAACGGCAAAGTGCCGCCCTGGCGGCGCAGGCCCAATCGCAGGCCGACCGTTTGCGGGCCACGTTCAGCGCATTGACCGATATTGTGTTGATTTTCAATCAAGAGGGCAAGATTGTGGAGGTGAATCCGGCAGCGGTGAAGGCTTATGGATTTGATCCCACCGGGCTGGATCGCAAGGCCTGTGTCACCTGTGTGGGATTGCGGCGGGATTTACACGGCGACAATATTCCAATCAATGAATTCTTTTCTTTAGAGAATATGGATGGTACGTTGAGTCTGAATGAGCGGGCTATTTATACGGATGCGCAGGGGCGCGATGTGGTGGTTTCGATCTCAACGGCGCCGGTTTATGATCGCGGGAAGGTTACCGGGATGGTAGGGGTCTGGCGGGATGTGACGGAGCGGGAGGCCCTGTTGACTCAATTGAATGCCGAACAGGCCCGGATCAAGGCGCTGATCGATGCGGCGCCGGAAGGGATTGTGATGGCTGATCCGGGAGGGCGGATTGTTTTTTCCAATCCGATGGGCGAATATTTGTTGGGGCGACCGATTCCTTATCACCAGCCGCTGGTGAGTTATATGGATTTGCAGTTGTGTTATCCCGATGGGCGGCCCTATGAGCCGGAGGATTTGCCCTGGGTGCGGGCGGCTCTGGTGGGAGAGGCGGTGAATGGGTTGGAGATCACTATTCCCGGGCCCAATGAGCAGGCGCGGAATTTGCTCTGTAATGCGGCCCCCATTCGGGATGAATATGGGATGCGTAAAGGGGCGGTGATCACGTTCCAGGATATTACGGACCGGAAGCTGGTGCAGAATGCGTTGCAGGAATCGGTGGTTTTGTTGCAGATGTTGCATGAATTGGATCAGGCGATTTTGACCGGGGTGCCGATTGAATCGATCTTTCAGACCGCGTTGCGGGATATTCATCTGTTGTTAGCGCGGAATTATCTGGAGCTGTCGGCTTTTGAGTTCAACGGGGAAGGGGCGGTCACGCTGGCAACCTATCCGGAGATGGGGGTGGAGCCGCGTGTCGGGTGGCATTGTGCTGAGCGGGAGTTGTGGTTTTTGCCGGGCCTGCGGCGTGGGGAAATTGTGGCCAATCGGATCGACGGCAGCGTTTTGGAATCGATTTTAGGGGAGCGGCTGCGGGAAGCCGGTATTTTGACCTATCTCAATGTTCCGTTGCAGGCCCAGGGTACGTTGATCGGGTCTTTGAATCTGGGGGCTCCGAATAATTTTCAGTTGACGGAACGCCAGTCGGCGTTGTTACAGGAATTTGTGGCGCAGCTGTCGTTGGGGTTATGGCAGGCGCGCCTGTCGGAGAAGGTGGAGCGGTATACGCAAGAGCTGGAGCGGTTGGTGACGGAACAGACGACGGCGTTGCGTTCCAGTGAAGCGCGGTTCCGGTCGGTCTTTGAGGCGGCGGCGTTGGGGATTGTGTTGACGGATATGGAGGGGCGGATTCTGACTTCCAATCCGGCTTTTCAGCGATTTATCGGGCACAGTGCGGAGGAATTGCATGGGATGGGGCTGCCGACGTTTGCACATCCTGATGATTGGAGCCATGAGCCGACGTGGTCGATGGATTCAGGGCCGGAGCCGCAGGTCCATTATGTGGGGGAGCGGCGTTACCGGTGTAGTGATGGAAAGTTTCGTTGGGTGAATATTACGATCTCTCTGGTGCGCAGTTCTGTGGTGATGCAGCCTTTTTTCCTTTATCTGGTGGAGGATGTCACGGAGCGGCGGCAGATTCAATCCGCGTTGTTGCAGGCTGAGAAGCTGGCGGTGGCGGGAAAGATGGCGGCGGCGCTGGCGCATGAGATCAACAATCCTTTGCAGACCGTGATCGGTTGTCTGGGGCTGGCGGAGGAGACGCTGGCGGATGGGGGATCGATCGAGCGTTATTTGCAGGTCGCGGGAGATGAGTTGATGCGGGCTGCCCGGATTGTAAGTCAATTGCGGGAGTTGAACCGGCCGCCGGCGTCGGTGGATAAATCGGCTGTGGATTTGAATGGCTTGCTGGAACGGGTGATGTTGTTGATTCGAAAGGTCTGTCTGGAACAGAAGATTGAAGTGATCTGGCGGCCCAAGACGGGGTTGCCGATGGTTCATGGGGGACCGGATCAGTTGCATCAGGTTTTTCTCAATCTGGCGTTGAATGCAGTGGAGTCGATGCCGCATGGGGGGCGATTGGAGTTCCGGGTGGAGCAGACGCCGGCGATTGGAATGTTGCGGGTGATGGTTAAAGACAGCGGGCGGGGGATGGCGGAGGAGATTCTGCCGCATATATTTTCGCCGTTTTTTACGACCAAGCAGGATGGGATGGGGTTGGGGTTGTATGTGACGTCGAATATTGTCAAAGAGCATGGGGGGCAGATTGAGGTAGAGAGTCGGTCGGGCGAAGGGACCTGTTTTCAGGTGACTTTACCTTATTTGCCGGGCAAGGGGAGACGGAAGACGTGAAACGTGAGACGGGAAAGCCTATGTTTTGGTGTGCATTCTGATGCGCACCAAAACATCAACAAAAAAACTCTCTTTCCCTGCTTCGCACCGCGCGTCGCATCTGACCGGGAAAAGATCATTTGCGGGATGTTACAAGATAAAAAAGAGATTTCACCGCAGAGCACGCAGAGACCGCAAAGAGGGAAGGGAGGAGATTTTCTTTGAATTCTTCTCTGCGTCCTCCGTGTCTCTGTGGTGAGTCTTTTCTGGTCCTATTTTCAGGACAGAAGGTCATGCCGGGGGCGGCACCCCGAAAAATGAAAATAGACGATTCGTCAGGATTGGGTACCCACAAGGGGTACCCCTACGGGAGACGTTTTCCGGGTAGGGGCGGCCCGATGTGGCCGCCCTCGGGGAGATTTTTGCAGGGCGGGGCCTATTTTCAGGACAGATTTAGCGCAGAAATCGCAGGGAATAAGGAGGAGGAAACGGCAGCAATGATTCAGACGTTGGAATTTGAATGGGTGCGGGTGGATGCGCAGGGTGAGGAGGTCGACCGTCAGACGGGGACGGCGCAGCAATTTGTGGAGATGCTCAATGCGGAGGTTGCGCTGGAGTTGCTGGCGATTCCGGGCGGCTCTTTTATGATGGGGTCGCGGGCACCGCAGGGGTATCCCGATGAGATGCCGCAACATCGGGTGACGGTGGAGCCGTTTTGGATGGGGCGCTATCCGGTGACGCAGGAACAATGGCTGGCGGTGATGGGGAAGTCCACGCCGTGCCGGTTTAAGGGGGCGCGGCGCCCGGTGGAGAATGTTTCATGGATGGAAGCGCGAAAGTTTTGCGAGCGGTTATCGTCCAAGACGGGGCGGGGGTATGCTTTGCCGTCGGAGGCGCAGTGGGAATATGCCTGTCGGGCGGAGATGCCGGGGGCTTTCTATTGTGGTGAGACGTTGACGACCGATCTGGCCAATTATTGCGGCGAGCATATCTATTTGAAGGAACCGCCCGGGCCTTACCGGCATGTGACTACGGATGTGGGAAGTTTTCCGCCGAATCCCTGGGGGGTGTGCGATCTGTACGGCAATCTCTGGGAGTGGTGCGCGGATCTCTGGCATGAGAATTACGAAGGGGTGCCGGCGGGGGATCAGCCCTGGCAATCGCGGGGGGATGCTGAATTACGGGTCACGCGGGGGGGATCCTGGCATGATATTCCGGGGGCCTGTCGCAGTGCAGCGCGGACGCCGTTCAAGGCGGTGACGGGCGATGATACGGTCGGGTTTCGCGTGGTAGGGCGTTTTTAAAAAAGTTTAAAATACCGGGTGGTTTGCATCCCTGGGAATAATCGAATAAAATAGGATACGCTCTCTCCCCTGTCAGACCGGCGAAAGAGCCAGGACACTACGTCGAGGAGGCTAGACCATGAGACGAAAAATCGGATTGGCCTTAATGGTGTGTCTATGGATGTGTACATTGCTTTTGCCGGGCTGTCAAAGCAAATCTCCATTAGTTGTCAATGTTGTCTGTCCTTCCCAACCGGAGTGGTGCGAAGCCATGAAGGTAGAGTTTGAGGCGCGCTATAAGATCAAGGTCAATTATGTGCGGGTTTCAACCAATGAAGCGATGGCGAGAATTCGCGAACAGAAGGACAATCCGCAATTCGATATTATCTGGGGCGGTCCCAGTGAAAGCCTGATGTCGGCCAAGCATGAGGGGTTGTTACAGGCTTATGATTCCCCCAATTACGGCAATCTGTTAAAGGAAGAGTATCGCGACCCTGAGGGGTATTGGGCGGGGATTTATATGGGAACGTTGGGGTTCGGCACCAATACGGATTGGCTGAATACGCATCCCGGGGTCAAACCGCCGGAATCGTGGGATGATTTGTTGCGACCGGAATTCAAGGGACAGATTATGATGGCGCATCCTTCGACTTCGGGGACTGCCTATACGATTCTGGCGACCATTTTGCAGCTCAAAGGCGAGGAAGCCGGTTGGGAGTATATGAAGCAGTTGAGCGATCAGGTCTCTCAGTTTACCAAGGCGGGGGCGGCCCCGGCGACGTTTGTAGGAGAATCCCAGGCGGCGGTTGCGATTGTTTTTTCCCATGCGACGATTGCAGAGATTGAAGCGGGGTCCCCATTGACACTGACTTTCCCCAAGGATGGGACCGGTTATGAGATCGGAGCGATGGCGATTCTGAAGGGGGCGAAGAATCTGGAAGCAGCAAAAATGCTGTACGATTGGTCGTTGACGGCAGAAATGCAATCGCTGGCACCCAAGTACAAGGTCTTTCAAGGACCGACGGTTAAAGATGTCGTGGTGACCCATCCAGAGATCTGGGATGCCAAATTGATCGATTATGATTTTGAATGGGCTGCAGAAAATCAGAAAGCTTTTATTGAGCGGTTTGTGAAAGAGATCGCTACGGCGGATAATTTAAAACAATAGAACTATGGTTAAACAGTTGTTGCACCGTTTGATGCCCGACACCTTGCAAGGGGTGTTGCTGCTGGTTTTTGTGATTTTTTCTATTGTGCCGGCCGGGGTGGTCGCTTATTTCAGTCTGGTTTCGAGCATTCAAACTTCTCAACGGCTGGTATTGGAGACCCTGATTTCCGAAGTGGAAATCAATCAGCAAACCATCAATTCGGCGTTGCGGGAGCGGTTGAGCGATCTGGAGAATTTTACGCAGGTTCCTTATAATCAGGCTCAGATGGAGGAACTGCTGACAACAGAGACAGCGGATGAGAGTTTATCCCGTGAACTCTTTGCCGCGCTGGAGCCGCAGGTAGGGGTGGAGGCTCCCTTTGCGGAGATCTTTCTATTGAACGATCAGGGGATCGTTATTTTCAGTACCAATCCGGAAAATCTGAGGACCAACCATCGGCATCAATCACATTTTCTGGATGGAATACAGTCCCCTTCTATTTCTTCCTGTTTTTTCAATCCGAGCACAGCAGAACATCAGATCATCCTTTCTGTGCCGGTGTCGGGGCCGTTGGGCCGGCGTATCGGGGTGCTGGCCGGAAGAATTCAGGTGTTGGAGCTGTTGCCGGACTGGTTGGGAGAAAACGATCATACAACCACCACGGGGCAGGTTTATCTGGTCAGTAAGGATCAGGAGTTTGTTACCCCATTGCGATTTCCCCCGCAATCTGAACCTGCAACTTCGGATGCCATTCTGCGGGCCCTGGGTAAAGTCACCGGGGAGGCGCGAGACGGTCAGGGTATTTATCTGAATTACAACGGCGTTCAAGTGGTGGGGGCTTATCGCTGGATGCCGGATTTGCAGGCGGTCATTCTGGCTGAACGCAATGAAGCAGAGGCGTTGCAGGATGTGGCTCAACTGGAGCAATTGATCGGTATTGCTACCATTATCACCCTCTTTGTGGCGCTATGTGTCAGTCTCTATCTGGCGGCCCGGATCACCTTGCCGATTCGTTTGTTGACAGAAGTCGTGACGGCTATCGCCGGCGGGGATCTGACGCGGCGGGTCGAAGTGGAAAGCACGAAGGAAATCGGCATGTTGTCGGGGGCTTTCAATACGATGACCGGACGGTTGCAGGATTTGATCGATACGTTGGAAGATCGGGTGCGTGAGCGGACGCTGGATTTGCAGATTGCGGCCGATGTCTCACGGCAGATCACGACGGTGCTGTCGTTGGACGATGTGCTGGACAAAGTGGTTTCGTTGACGGCAGAGAGCTATGGCCTTTATGGTTGTGCGATTTATCTGACCAGTCCCGGGCAGCAGTCGGTGACATTGGCGGCGGCGGCTGGAGTGAAAGATCGAGAGTGGCTGGAAGCCGGCGCAAAGGCGATTCCTCTGGATGCAGAGTCGAGTGTGATCGCGCAGGTGGCCCGGACGCATGCAGTGGTAGTGATTGACGATGTGACTGAGTCTTCTGTTTCCGGCGAAGGGGCGGCTTTGTCCGAGACCCGGGCGGAGCTGGCGATTCCGATGTTGCGGGGCGATCGGCTGGTGGGAATTTTCGATGTGCAGTCGGAGCAGCCGGGCCGATTCCAGGCTGAAGAAGTGCGGATTTTCACTACTCTGGCCGAGCAGACCTCGATTGCGGTGCGCAATGCCCAGCTTTTTGCCGAGGCTCAGGCGGCCAAGGCGACTGCGGAGACGGCCAACCGGGCCAAGAGTGAGTTCCTGGCGAATATGAGCCATGAGCTGCGGACGCCGTTGAATGGAATTTTGGGCTATGCGCAGATTTTGCGGCGGGATAAGGGGCTCAGCGACCGGCAGATTGATGGAATCAATGTCATTCAGCAAAGTGGGGAACATTTGCTGACTTTGATCAACGATATTCTCGATCTGGCCAAGATTGAGGCGCGGCGGCTGGAGCTTTATCCGGGCGATTTCCATTTTATGAGCTTTCTGAATGGATTGGCGGGGCTGATGCGGATGCGGGCCGAGCAGAAGGGACTGGATTTTCAATATGAGACGGTCCCGCCGTTGCCGGATGCTGTGCGGGCCGATGAAAAACGATTGCGGCAGGTGTTGTTGAACCTGTTGGGCAATGCGGTGAAGTTTACCGATCGGGGCAATGTGATTTTTCGGGTGCAGGCGATTGCTGAAGATGATCCCGATGTGGTGGGCGCGGTGAGAAACCCGGTGGCGTTGATTCGGTTTGAGGTGAGCGATTGCGGCCCGGGAATGACGCCCGAGCAGATGGTCAAGTTGTTCACCCCGTTTGAGCAAACCGGTGATTTGCAGCGACGCGGAGAAGGCACAGGTCTGGGGCTGGCGATCAGTCAGAAGCTGGTCCAGACGATGGGCAGTGAGATCAAGGTCGAGAGCGAGCCCGGGAAGGGGAGTCGTTTCTGGTTCGATCTGCATATTCCCGTGGCGACCGAGCGGGTGATGACGGATCGGGTGGAGCAGCCCATTGTGGGGTATAAAGGACCGCGGCGGAAGATCCTGGTGGTGGACGATAAACTGTACAATCGGGCCGTTCTGGTCCATTTGTTGGGGTTGTGGCAGTTTGATGTGGTGGAAGCGGAGAACGGGTTGCAAAGTGTGGATGTTGCTTTGATGGAACGTCCGGATGTGATTTTGATGGATTTGATTATGCCGGTGATGAATGGTTTTGATGCGGCGCGGAAGATCCGGCAGCAGTCTGAGTTGAAGGGTACGGTGATTATTGCCACCTCGGCCAGTGTGTTTGACAACGATCGGCAGGAGAGTTTGCTGGCCGGGTGTGACGGTTTTGTAGCGAAGCCGATCCATGCGCAGCGGTTGGCCGATCTGTTGGTGGAGCATTTGAAGCTGGAATGGCTTTATGAAGGTCAACAAATCGAAGGCGGCAACGGGGCGGCGGCAGAGGATGCCGCGCCGGTGATGGTGCCGCCGCCGCCGGAGGAATTGAATGTCCTGTTGGATCTGGCGTTGAGCGGCAAGATGAAGCGGATTCGAGAGCGGGCCGATCAGTTGGAACAGAGCGATTCCCGGTTGAAGCTGTTCAGCGAACGGATACGGGAGATGGCGAAGGGATTTAAGGAGAAAGAACTGCTGGCCTTTATTCGGGAGTATGTCGCAGGAGAAGTAGACAGTAGCAAGTAGACAGGCTGAGTGGAAGGCCGGAAGTTGGAAGATTGGAAAATACAAGCCGGGAATTCTTTGATCGAGAGGATAAAATGGCTACCGAGAGTGCTCCGGAATCATATGAAGGATATACGCTGCTCATCGTTGATGATAATCCTACCAATCTCAGCGTGATTTCCGATTACCTGGATGAGTACGGATTTGAACTCATGGTGGCTACCGATGGGGAATCGGGGTTGGAACGGGCTATTTATGCGCGGCCGGATTTGATTTTGTTGGATGTGATGATGCCGGGGATCGATGGGTTTGAGGTTTGCCATCGGTTGAAGGCCCATGATGAGACCCGGGAGATCCCGGTGATCTTTATGACGGCGCTGGCGAGTGTGGACGATAAGGTGCGCGGGTTTGAGGCGGGGGCGGTCGATTATGTGACCAAGCCTATTCAGCAGGCGGAGGTATTGGCGCGCGTTTCCACGCATTTGCGGATTCGGGATCTGAGCCGGGCGGAGCAGAAGCGGCGGGTGCTGGCCGAATCGTTGGAGGAGACGGGCCGGATTCTATCCAGCAGTCTGGATATGCGGCAGGTGCCGGTGCGGATTCTGGAGCGATTGGCGGATGTGGTGCCTTATGAGCGGGGATCGGTCTGGCTGCGGCAGGATAATACGGCCAAGCTGGTGGCGCAGCGCGGATTCCCGGAGGGACAACAAAACGAAGAATTGACGGTGGCGTTGCGGGAAGGCGATGTGTACCATCAATTAATTGCTACCCGGCAGCCGGTAATTGTGGAGGATGTGACGAAGACCTCGGCCTGGAAACAGGTGGAGTCGTTGCCGGTCAATCGCTCCTGGCTGGGCGTGCCTTTGATTACCAAGGATAACGTGGTGGGGATGCTTTCGTTAACGCGAGCTGCGGCCGGGGCTTTTCAGGCAGAGGATGCGGATCTGGTGTTGATGTATTCGGCCCAGGCGGCGATCGCTCTGGAAAATGCCAATCTGTACGAACAGATTACGGGATTTAACGAACGGTTGGAACGGGTGGTTCAGCAGCGCACCGAGGAGCTGGAGAACGCTTACAAGGTGCTGGAGAAGATGGATCAGACTAAATCGGACTTTATCGATGTGGCGGCACATGAATTACGGACGCCGTTGACTCTGATCAAGGGCTATGCCGGGGTGTTGCGGACGATGGTGCAGAACAATCCTGAGGGGCTGCAACTGGTCGAGGGCATCCTTAACGGTGAGGATCGGCTGCTGGAGATCGTCAACAGCCTGTTGGATGTGTCGAAAATCAGCGGGCAGGTACTGTCGGTAGTACCGACTTCCGTGAATCTGGAGCGGATTTTGATCCGGGTGCAGGCAGAGTTCAAGGCGGCCTTTCAGGAGCGCAATCTGAAACTGGAGTTGATCGATCTGGCTGCTGCGCCGGCGATTGAGGCCGATCCCGATCTGTTGTTTAAAGTTTTCTATCATCTGATCGGCAATGCAATCAAATATACGCCGGATGGGGGACGGATTTCAGTAACAGCGACCGTGGTAGGGGAAACCAGTGCCCTGCCGATGTTGGAAGTGGTGGTCGGCGATACTGGAATCGGGATCGATCCCGCCTATCACGAGCTGATTTTCGAGAAGTTTTTCCAGACCGGCAAGGTCACCTATCATTCTTCAGGAAAGACCAAGTTTAAAGGGGGAGGGCCGGGGCTGGGGCTGGCTATTGCGCGAGGGATTGTCAAAGCGCATGGAGGGCAGATCTGGGTAGAGAGCCCGGGGTTTGATGAGATGAATTGTCCGGGGAGCCGTTTCTACGTGCGACTTCCACTTAAGAATCGTCGTATTGAATTGCGGGGTGAAAATAACAACGAGTTGGCGTAAAGGCTCTGTCGTGTAGGGGGAGGCAAGGTGCAGATAGATTTTTATCATGTGGGAGCCGGGACATTTTTGTTACGGGTCGATCAGCAGCTCAAGATCGGCTGTGATCCAGTGTTGAATCCTGCCGGTACAGCGTATGATTTCAAGCTTTTCAAGAGTACCCGGGTTAAAGATCCGGTGTATGATCCTGTGGAATTGCAGGATGTCGATCTCTGGTTGATAACCCACAACCATGCCGATCATATCGATCCACCCGGCTGCGAAGCCATTTCCTCAGAGGCGACCGTAATTTTACAAAAGCACGCGCTGCCCATGTTCAAATCACGTAAATCGGGGCAGACCCTGGCCCTGGAATGGAAAGAGGCTTTGACGGTGGAGCGGGATGGCTATCGGTTGAAGATTGAAGCCTTACCGGCTTTTCACGGCAGCCGATGGTGGATGCGTTTGCTGGTGGGACGGGTGAATGGTTATTATCTGACGATTTCTCGGGAACAAAAAGAGTCGTTCAGCGTCTACATTACGGCCGATACGGTTTATCATCCGGCCCTGAAAGCGGCATTGCGCAAGCGCCGGGTGAACTTAATGGTTGCCAATATGGGGGAAGTGCTGAAAGGGGTCTGGGGGGCACCGTTGACTTTATCCCCGGCCATGTTGAAGCGTATGGACCGGGAGATCGGTCCGGAACAGGTCATTCCGATCCATTATGATGATTTTTCTCATTATCGGACTGACCCCCAAATTCTGGCTCAAGAGGGCTTTCCTGTCTTGCCGCGCGGCGAATGGGTGCGGGTGGCTTAGGGCTTGACCGGCAAAGGATAAATGCGGATAATAGGGGTAACCATCCGAATGCGGGTGGCAGGGCCCTTTAGAGATTGAGGCGCCATTCCGGTGTATTACCGGGTAGCTTATGAAAAAATTTAAGTCGTTGCGGCGGTTCCTCGCTGGTTTAGACCGGCTGCCGGGATTATCGTTCAGTCCGAACATACCGGCAAAGTTTTCCTGTGTGATTTTTCCCCGAGCATGCCTGTTGGTAAGGTATTGCTATTCCTCGAATTTTGCCCAAGGAGGTGGTGGCGGAACGATTGTAAGGCCGTGGTAACTGAATGCCCCGTAAGGGAACGCGAAACCATTCAAAATGCATGAAAGGATGGAGCGATGTTTGACGAAAAAGTACTTCGCGATCTGGCTGGGATGGAAGCAAAGGGCTCGATTTTGAGTGTTTACCTGGATGTGGATTCCAAACAACGCACTTCAGATGAATACAAATTAGTCTTGCGAGAAATGCTGCGGCAGGTGGATAGCCAGGTCGATTCTGCAGACATAGAAGCTGTCAAGCGCTACGTAGATCTGGAATATGATTTTTCGGGGCGAGGGTTGGCGTTGTTTTCCTGTAAGGCCGAGAATATCTGGTATGCCATCGTTCTGGCCGTCCCGGTGCGATCGGGAGTGACGGTGGCGGCTAAACCTTACATTTCACCGTTGGTGGAATTGGGAGGGCTTTACGGACGTTATGCGGTGGCTTTGATCGATCGACAGGGAGCCCGGTTCTTCCTCTTCAATATGGGAGAACTGGAGGCTCAGGAAGGGGTGATGGGAGAAGAGATCCGCCATACGCGTCGGGGCAGCGGCTCTTCCATGGCCGGAATACGTGCCGGAGCTCCGGACCCCAGTCGTAAAGAGGCAGAATTAGTGCAGCGCAATCTGAAAGAAACGGTGGAATCCCTTGCTCAGTTCTGTCAGCGATATCGGGCACGGCGTTTGATGTTGGCCGGTACAGAACAGTTGGTGGCACAGATTCCGGAGTTGTTGCCGCAGCCGTTGCGGGAGGCGCTTTCCGGTTCATTCGTGGCCGATATGGAGGCGAATGAAGTGGAAATTCGCGATCATTCGCTGGCGGTGATCCAGGAACTTCAGGAGCAACGCAAGCGGGCGCTGGTCGATACGGTGATCACGACGGCAGCCAAGGGCAGCAATGGGGTAATTCGTCTGGGTGAGACGTTGAGTGCGGCTCATGAAGGGCGGATTCAGGTCTTGGTTCTGGAACGGGAATTCCATGCACCGGGATATCGTTGTTCCGGGTGTGGCTATCTGACGGCCCAGGTGATTGGAGAAAAGAGCTGTCCCTTCTGCGGGCAGGAATTCCATGAGATTCCGGATGCGGCTGAGGCCGTGGTGAGTCAGGTGGTAGAGAAAGGCGGTTCCGTGGAGGTGGTGCAGAATTCGATGCTGGCGGAGGCCGGGATCGGGGCGCTGCTACGGTATTAGCCTGAAGTTTGAAGTTGATTTTCGCGCGCGCTCCGGTTCGGGGCGCGCGCTTTATATACATGGGGGGCGGCCCCCCGAAGAATGAAAAAGAGCAGATATTTCACCACAGAGGCGCAGAGAGCACAGAGAAGAAGAGAGGAGATTTTCTTTAACTTTTTTCTGTGTCTATAGATAGCCTGTCTTGCCGGGGCGGCTCTGGAAAAGGGCTATGTTTTCGGCGGCTTTCCGAAGCCGCCGAAAACATAAAGAAAAGCCCCCCTCTCCCGCGCGTGGGAGAGGGGCATATTAGGCAACTTAAGCCCTTTGGAGGGAAAGAAAAAGCCCATTTTTTCGCGCGCCGCAGACGGCGCGCGAAAAAATAAACAAAAAAACTCTCTTCCTCCTGTTTCGCACCGCGCGTCGTATTTTACGGAGAAAGGGCCATTTGCGCGACAGAAGATCATGTGGTGGGCGGCACCCCGAAAGATGAAAATGGACGATTTGTCAGGATTGGGTACCCACAAGGGGTACCCCTACGGGAGACGTTTTCCGGGTAGGGGCGGCCCGATGTGGCCGCCCTCGGGGAGATTTTTGCGCGGCGGGGCCTATTTTCAGGACAGAAGGCCATGCAGGGGGCGGCACCCTGAAGGATGAAAATTCAGCGGAAGTAGACAGCGGCAAGTAGACAGTAGACAGCCCGTGTTGCCGGGGCGGCTCTGGAAAAGGCTATGTTTTTGTGCGCATTCTGATGCGCACAAAAACATCAACAAAAAAACTCTCTCCCTGCTTCGCACCGCGCGGCGTAGCTTACGGGAGAGGGTCCTTGTGCGGGTGAGGAGGATTTCTCAAAGAGGTGCAACGCACTCTGATTTTGCAAGGACAGACGACTTGTTCCCACGTTGAGTCGTTTGAATCGTCGGTTTCAGGGATAGAAAGTGCGTCGCACCTTAGACGGGGCTATTTTCAGGACAGAAGGCCATGCGGAGGGCGGCACCCCGAAGGATGAAAAAGAGATTTCAACGCAGAGGCGGGGAGATCGCAGAGAGGCGCAGAGAGGGATAGATTATTTTCTCTGGCTTTGCGTCTCTGCTTCTTTGCGGCTCTGCGTTAAAAATCCCGGCTATTTTCAGGACAGAAGGCCATGAAGGGTGGACACCCCGAAAAATGAAAATGGTTTTCAGGCGAGAGGGCGCCCACGCAGGGGCGCCCCTACATTGGCGGCATTTGGGTAGGGGCGGCCCGATGTGGCCGCCCTCGGGGAGATTTTGCATGGCGTGGCCTATTTTCAGGACAGATTTTATGTTACGGTGTACGATCGCAGGGGCGAGATTATCAGCAAGGAAAGGGAGGTGAGGGGATAATGCCGTGGAAAGAGACGGACCCGAAGAAATATCAGCGAGAGCTGGAGCGCGATCTGGTGATCGGTGCCGGGGTGCTGTTGGTGGTGGTCGGCAGTGTGTTGACGGGGGCGATTTATGGATGGGAGGCCGCTTTCGGTTCGTTGCTCTGTCTGCTGCCGGGGGCGGGCGTGCTTTTCGGCCTCTGGTATGGGATGCGCAAGATTGAAGACCATGTGCGGAAGGAGTGAGTTTTAAATAGTCACGCGCCGCCCATAGGGCGGCGCGTGAAAGCGGTTGATTTCTGAGCGACGATTAAATCCAGCCGCGCAGTTCCATGGCTTTCTCGACACGACGGATGGCCACCCAGTAGGCGGCATCGCGCATGTAGAGATTGTGCTCCAGGGCGGTGTGCAGGACACCGGTGAAGGCGTTGGTCATCTTGTCGTCCAGTTTGTTCAGAACTTCGGCTTCGGTCCAGTAGTAGTTCATGTCGTTCTGTACCTGTTCGAAGTAGGAGCAGGTCACGCCGCCGGCGTTGCAGAGGAAGTCGGGGATGTCGAAGACTCCGCGTTCCTTGAGCCGGGCGTCGGCTTCGAGGGTGGTGGGGCCGTTGGCGCCTTCCGCGACGATCTTGACGCGGGGGTGGATCTGGTCTACATTCTCACCCGTGATGACGCCTTCGATGGCGCTGGGGATGAGGACATCGACTTCCTTGGCGCGCCAGGCTTCGCCGTCTTCGATCTCGTAGCCGGCTTTGGCGGCGGCGTCTTTGTCGATGGTGCCGTATTGATCGGTGATTTTTTGCAGGAAGTAGGGGTCGATGCCGTCCTTCTTGGTGAAGGTGTAGGAAACGCGATCATTGCGGTCCCAGCAGGAAACGCAGAGCACTTTGCCGCCCAGCATTTCGATGAAGTTGATGGCGGCATACTGCGCCACGTTGCCGAAGCCCTGGATGGAGGCCAGTTTACCCTTGGATTCCATCTGGAGGTGCTTCATGGCTTCGCGAACGGTGACGATGACACCGAAGCCGGTGGCTGCGGTGCGACCCAGAGAGCCGCCGGAGCCCAGGGGCTTGCCGGTGATGACACCGGGAACGTACTCGCCGCGCAACTTGGAATATTCATCCATCATCCAGCCCATCATTTGCGGGTTGGTTCCCACGTCGGGGGCGGGAACATCCATCCGGGGGCCGATGTTCTTCCACATCTGATCCACCCAGCCGCGGCAGAGGCGTTCTTTTTCACCTACGGAGAGGGTTGAAGGATCGACAATGACCCCACCCTTTCCGCCGCCTAACGGGATGTCGGCGACGGCGCATTTCCAGGTCATCCAGGTGGCCAGGGCGCGTACGGTATCGATGGTTTCATTGGCGGCGAAGCGGATGCCACCTTTGGCGGGACCGCGGGCATCGTTGTGCTGAACGCGGAAGCCAAAGAAGACTTTCATCGATCCATCGTCCATGCGGACCGGGATCTGGAAGCGGAACTCGCGCAGCGGGTAGCGCATGATGCCTCGCGCTGCAGCTTGCAGGTCCATCTGCTCGGCAACTTGATCGAACTGAGCCTGAGCCAGCGCAAAGGGATTCATTTCGGACATAATCGACTCCTTTAATTTGAAATGACGGAAAATCCGTTTAACTGGAGCGTTGTTGCTCCAGGTAGAGCCTGACTAATTCCTGGACGCGAGCCGGATTGGCTTTGCCGCCCGAGGCTTTCATGATCTGGCCGACGAACCATCCCAGGACGTTTTTGCCCTGCAAGTATTGGCCGACCTGGGTAGGATTGGCGGCGATGACCTGTTGGACGATGGCGGTCAGGGCATCCTCATCGGAGATCTGAGCCAGTCCCAGGCGATCCACGATGACGGAGGGCTCTTCCCCTGAGGTGAAGAGCGTTTCCATGACGGTTTTGGCGGCGGTTGAACTGAGCGTGCCTTTCTGGCGCAGGGCGAGCAGGGCGATGAGCCGGGGGGCCGGGACCAGTTCGGCCGTGAAGGTTTTGTGCGTTTCATTGAGCAGGCGGAAGATCTCTCCCGTGATCCAGTTGGCGCATTCCTGAGGGGGAATCTGTTGTTCCTGGCCCAGCTTTGCGGTTTGTTCAAAATAATCGGCGACGGCCCGATCGACGATCAGCAGTTCGGCCTCAGAGCGGCGGATGTTGTAATCGTTCATCAGGCGATGCAGTTTTTCCATGGGCAGTTCGGGCATGTCGCCGGCGAGTCGCGCGGTCCATTCGGCCGAGACTTCCAGCGGCGGAATGTCGGGTTCGGGGAAGTAACGATAGTCGTGAGCCTGTTCCTTGCTGCGTTGGGCAAAGGTTTCGCCTTTGACTTCGTCCCAGCCCATAGTCTGCTGGATAATTTTGCCGCCGGATTCGAGAACGGCGGTCTGGCGTTGGATTTCGTATTCGACGGAGCGGGCCAGCGCCCGGAATGAGTTGAGATTTTTGACTTCGGTGCGGGTCCCCAGGGTGGTACTGCCTTTGGGCCGGATGCTGACGTTGGCCTCGAAGCGCATCTCACCTTTTTCCATATCGCCGGAGTTGACGCCCAGGTAGACCAGGATGTCGTGCAGGGCGTTGGCGTAGGCTTTGATCTCATCGATGGTGCGCAGGTCCGGTTCGCTGACGATTTCCAGCAGGGGGACACCGGCGCGGTTGAAATCGATGAGGGCTTTGGGCCCGACGTGGTAGATTTTGGCGGTATCTTCTTCCAGATGGACGCGGGTGATACCGATTTTCTTTGTGCCGGCGGCGGTTTCGATTTCCAGATAGCCGTGTTGGGAGAGCGGCAGATCGTATTGCGAGATCTGGTAGCCTTTGGGCAGATCCGGATAGAAGTAGGATTTCCGGGAGAAGACATTGAGCGGCTCGACCGTGCAGTGCAGGGCCAACGCTGTCATGATGCCGTATTCGACCGCCCGTCGGTTGACGACGGGGAGCGTTCCGGGCAGTGCCAGACAGATCGGGCAGACGTAGGTATTGGCGGGCAGCGTTCCGACATCCTCTACCACAGGACAGGGACAGTACATCTTGGATTTGGTATGGACCTGAGCATGCACTTCCAGGCCGATAACGGCTTCGTATTCCATCAGTCTCCTCCGGACAACTGCGATATTAGTTCAACTGTTTTTTTGTGTTTATATTTTCTCGCGGCTTCGCTGCGAGAAAATATGAAATTAATTCGATCTATACGGCTCATTTTTAGCGTCCCGCAACCGGCTTTTGCCCGGTAAAATGCGACGCGCCAGATGGGCAGAGAGAGTTTTTTGTTTATGTTTTCGCGGGCTTCAGAAAGCCCGCGAAAACAAGGTTTTTTCTCTACTGTTTTCCGGGTCGGCCGTACAGGTAGAACTCTTTTTTATCCATGGCGTTGGGCGAAACGGGCGATGCGTTCCAGCGCCTGTTCGATTTTTTCGTAGGCGGTGGCGTAGGACATGCGGATGTAGCCCTGACCGGAGGGCCCGAAGGCGCTGCCGGGCACCGTGGCGACTTTCTCTTCTTGCAGGAGCAGTTCGGCGAATTCGGTATCGTCCATGCCGGTTTTCTGGATGCAGGGGAAGGCATAGAAGGCGCCCTGCGGGTTGGTGCAGCTGAGTCCGAGATCGTTCAGGCCTCCGACGATGAGCCGGCGGCGGCGATCATATTCGGCCAGCATTTCCTGGACGTAGGGTTCGCCGATTTCCAGGGCTTTGAGGGCGGCCCATTGGGCGGGCGTGGGAGCCGACATGATGAGATACTGGTGGATTTTGCGCATAGCGCCGACCAGTTCCCCGGGGCCGGCGATGTAGCCGATCCGCCAGCCGGTCATGGCATAGCCCTTGGAGAAGCCCTGAAGGACGATGGTGCGGGAATACATGCCGGGCAGGCTGGCGAAGCAGACATGTTCGACGCCATAGACCAGCCGGTCGTAGATTTCATCGGAGATCACGACGAGGTCGTGTTTTTTGACGACGGCGGCGATGGAGTTGAGCCGTTCGCGGCTCATCACCGTGCCGGTCGGGTTGTTCGGCGAAGCGATCAGGAGGGCCTTGGTTTTTGGAGTGATGGCGGCTTCGAGGGCCTCTGCGGTGATCTGGAACCCTTCCCGGGCGTAGGTCGGAACGGTGACGGGGCGGGCGCCGAGCAATTGGGCCGTCGGGGTGTAGGCGACGAAGGAGGGTTCGGGGATGATGATCTCATCGCCGGGATCCAGGATGGCGGCCATGGCCAGGTAGAGGGCTTCGGAGACGCCGACCGTGACCAGGATTTCGCTGGCCGGGTTGTAGGTCTGATCGTAGAGTTTGTTGACCTGGTTGGCGATGGCCGTGCGCAGTTCCATCAAGCCGGAATTGGAGGTGTAGTGCGTCATTCCCTGCTGGAGGGTTTCGATGCCTGCTCGAATGATCGGTTCGGGGGTGTTGAAATCGGGTTCTCCGATCCCCAAACTGATGACATTGTCCATGGTGGCCGCGATGTCAAAGAAACGACGAATGGGAGAGGGTGGAATATTCTGGACCGTCTCTGAAAGGAAATTGCGCGTGCTCAAACCCGCCTCCGTATCCATAGATAATTTTCTCCTGACTTACTCGTCGATTTCGGAGGAATCGCCCAGATTGAAGCTGTGGAACTCGCCGTCAACCCGGGCCCAGCGACCGATCATAGATTCTTCGAGGAGCGTACCTTCAACGATGGCTCCTTCATCGACAATAGTATCGCGCAAAATAGCATCGCGGACCTCGGCTTTGGCATGGATGGAGACGTAGGGGCCGATGACGGAGCTTTCTACGACCGCTTCGGGATGGATATAGACGGGCGGAATGAGGGCCACGCCCGGCCGAAGGGCTTCCATGCTGTTGTCGTAGCCGTGTTCGAGGATGTAGCGATGCGTCTTGAAGGTGGTTTCCGGTTTGCCGGTATCTTCCCAGACTTTTACTTCGCGGACGCGGAAATGGGCGCCCTGTTGGATCATCAAGGTGACGGCATCGGCCAGATAATATTCGCCTTTGGTCTGGATATCGCGTTCCATCAGTTCGCCGCAGGCGCGGGCCAGCCAGGCGCCGTCGCGGAAATAGTAGAGACCGATGAGAACGTTGGTATTTTCCATCGAATCGGGTTTTTCGATCAGTTTGGTGGCGAAGCCTTTTTCGTCGAGTTCGACCACACCGAAACGCCGGGGATCGGGTTCTTGCTTGATGAAGATAATCCCGTCCACGCCGGGTTCGTCGAGATTAGTGAAGTCGGTCTGATCGAAAAGGGTATCGACGAACATCAGGAAGAGCGGTCCCTGCATATAGTTGCGGGCCAACCAGACCGCATGGGCCTGGCCTTTCATTTCGTCCTGGGGGATGATTTGTGCGGGAATCTGGTAATTTTCCTTGATGTAGGTTTCGACCTGATTGCCCAGCCAGCCGGTGATGAAGACGTATTCTTCCATTGGAAGATTACGGAAGCGTTCGAGGATATGGGCCAACATTGGTTTTCCGGCGAGCGGAAGCAGCGGCTTGGGCCGCGTCCAGGTATGCGGACGCATTCGGGTGCCATAACCTGCCATAGGGATAACCAGTTTCATGAAAGCCTCCTAGCTTTTCACACTTAAATTCGTTCAGTCGTCCACGTCCCCGGTCTCTTCCGGCAGTTCCGGCAGGACCGGGCGACGTTTGTGCCAATCGGTTGCCTGTTCATAGGCGAAGGCGGCCTGCAAGAGGCGGGCTTCCTGAATTTCGGGGCCGGCCAGTTGCAATCCGATGGGCAAGCCCTGGCTGTCGAAGCCGCAGGGCAGGCTGAGGGCCGGGATGCCGGCCAGGGCCTGGGAGAGGGTGAAGATATCGGCCAGGTACATTTGCAGCGGGTCGTCGGCCCGTTCGCCGATTTTGAAGGCGGTGACGGGGGAGGTCGGCCCGGCGATGATATCGACTTGTTGGAAGGCGGCGTCGAAGTCGTTTTTGATCAGTGTGCGGATCTGTTGGGCTTTGCGGTAGTAAGCGTCGTAATAGCCGGCGCTCAGGGCGTAGGTGCCCAGCATGATGCGGCGTTTGACTTCGGGGCCGAAGCCTTCTCCACGGGTGCGGTTGTACATCTCATCAAGGGTGGCGGCCTGAGCGCGGTAGCCATAGCGGACGCCGTCGAAGCGGGCCAGGTTGGCGCTGCATTCGGCCGGAGCGATGAGGTAGTAGACGGCCAGGGCGGTTTCCCCGTAGGGCAGGCTGATTTCGATCAGTTCGGCGCCCAGATCGGCGCAGGTCTGGAGGGCGGCGCGGACGGCTTTTTCCACGTCGGGCTGGAGGCCGCCGGCGAAATATTCTTTGGGGACGCCGATGCGCAGTCCTTTGATGGATTTGCCCAGGTCGGCGGTATAGTCGGGGACGGGTTCCGTACGGGTCGTGCCGTCGCGGGGGTCCTGGCCGGCCATGGAGTTGAGCAGGAGGGCGGCATCGGTGACGTCGCGGGTAAGAGGGCCGGGTTGATCGAGGGAGGAGGCGAAGGCGACCAGCCCGTAGCGAGAGCAGCGGCCGTAGGTGGGACGGAGCCCGACCAGGTTGCAGAGGGAGGCCGGCTGGCGGACAGAGCCGCCGGTATCGGTGCCCAGAGCGGCCAGTGCTTCACCGGCGGCGACGGCGGCGGCGCTGCCGCCGCTGGAGCCACCGGGTACCCGTTCCAGATCCCAGGGGTTGCGCGAGGTGAAGAAGCCGGAGTTTTCGGTGCTGGAGCCCATGGCGAATTCATCGAGGTTGGTTTTGCCCAGGATGACGACGCCGGCGGCCTTGAGCTGAGTGACGACCGTGGCATCGAAGGGGGGGGTGTAGCCTTCCAGAATTTTCGAGCCGGCAGTGGTGGGGATGCCCAGCGTCGAGATATTGTCTTTGAGGGCGATGGGGATGCCCAGCAGGGGCGGCAGCTTTTCGGGATCGCGCCGGCGTTGTTCGTCGGCCTGGCGGGCCTGTTCCAGGGCTTCGTCGGGGGTGAGGGTGAGATAGGCCTGGACGGCGTTGTCGACGGCGAAGATACGATCCAGCACTGCCTGGGTCAGCTCCACGGACGAGAGTTCGCCGCGGCGCAGCATTTCCAGAGATTCATGAATGGTTAAATCGGGTAAATCGCTCAAGGCTGTTCCCTTATTTGCGAAAAGAGTTAAGAGAGTTTTGGGCTTCACTTTTTCGCGCGCCGTCGGCGCGCGAAAAAGCGGGTTTTTTCTACGTTTTTACGACCCCTTAACGGAGTGCCGGGACGACAAAGCATCCGTCAAAGCTTTCCTGGGCGTTGGCGAGCGCATCTTCCCGGCTTAGCAAAGAGGCGGGTTCATCGTCGCGCAGGACAGACCGCAGCGGTAAGACCGTGGCGGTCGGAGGGATGGATTCGGTATTCAGGGCCTGCAATTGGGCTGCATAATCCAGAATATCGGAAAGCTGTTCCTGGAAGAGGGCTTTTTCGGCGTCGTCCAGGGCCAGGTGGGCCAGCTCGGCAATATGATTAACTTCTGCAAGGGTTAAGGCCATAGTCTACCTCCATACCCGAATTATACCTTCTGAAGCGCAAAACGGGAAACGGACAGAAATTTTTTATTCATTTTTCGCCGGCCGCAGGCCGGCGAAAAATGATTTTTTTTCTGGGAATCTCCCGTTTTACGGTAGCGTTTCCTATTCACTATGCTATAATCCTTTTCAAGCTTTTGGGCAAGTGAGAGCCTTCTATGTTTGGGTTGACACCTGACATTGTTTGGTAAATTTGCCTGATTTTGGCTTTAATTTTACGCACCGTGAGGTTTGCGATGAGCAGTTTGCTGGATCCCGGCGTGCTGTTGGGACGGATTTTGGTGATTTTGCTGGCGATTCCCATTCACGAATGGGCCCATTGTTGGGTGGCCTCTTTGTTGGGCGATGATACGCCGGGCCATGAGGGGCGGCTGACGTTGAATCCTTTGGCCCATCTGGATCCTTTGGGGACGTTGATGATTCTGGTGTCGGGGTTTGGTTGGGGGCGGGCGGCCCGGGTCAATCCCTATCGGATGCGGAAGGTGCGCAATCCGCGAGTGGGGATGGCGCTTTCGGCGCTGGCGGGGCCGGTTTCCAATCTGATTCAGGCGGCGATCCTGTCGATTCCGCTGCGGTTTTCGGGATGGGTGGAGTTCCTGCCGGCGGGGGTGGCCAGTATTGTCTGGGATATTCTCTTGATGGCCTTTGCCATCAACATCGGATTGGCGATGTTCAATTTGTTGCCGATTCCGCCGCTGGACGGTTCGCGGATCCTGGCGGGCGTGGCGTCGCCGCGGGTGGCTGCTTTTATCGAGAGCCTGGAGCCGATTGCGGTCTATGTTTTTCTGGGGGTGTTGTTTGTCCTGCCGCGGATCGGGATCGATGTGGTAAGCTGGTTGGTGTGGCCGATGGTTACGGTTATCGAAGAATTGATGTTAGGCATTGACCTTCCCGGAGGGATCGATTTCCAGGCTATGCCAACCTTTTTCAGCTTTTTTTTACGGTAAGTGGGCCTGAATCGCGTACGGCATCGGGTCACGCAGTTTTTTCGGACGCTGGGGGCGGCTTTTTTGCCGGTCGATGAGACGGCCGCGGCGCGTTATCTGACATCCAATCAGCTGGTTTTATTTCGGCGGATGGCGCGGGCGGAACAGCGTCATGGGATCGCGGTCTGTCAGGCGCTGGAAAGCCAGGGCTATCAGGATCGGGAATTATTGACGGCGGCGTTGTTGCACGATGTGGGCAAGGTGGTGGCGCCGCCGTGGTTGTGGGAACGGGTGATGGTGGTGCTGGCGGAATGGTTGTTGCCGGCGCAGGCGGCGCGGTGGAGCGAGGGGGCACCTCGCGGGCTGCGGCGTGGATTTGTGACGCGGCGGTATCATCCGGCCTGGGGTGCGGAGCTGGCTTTGAAGGCCGGGGTGAGTGCCCGGGCGGCGGGATGGATTGCCCGGCATAACGATCCACCGGGGGAGGATGCTTTGCTGGCTGCTTTACAGCAGGTGGATGAGTCATAGCGGTTTTAGCGGTAGGAAAGGACAACAACGATGAAAGGCGATCGACAGGTTATTGCAATCATCGGATTGGGATGTATCGGCACTTCGTTGGGATTGGCTTTGCGGGCTTCGGCGGATGCGGAGCATCTGGAGATTATCGGGGTGGATATCGATCCGGGCACGGCGCGCAAGGCGCAAAAGGCCGGGGCGGTGGATCGGGTGGAGTACAATCTGGATCTGGCGCTGCGCAAAGCCCGGTTGGTCGTGCTGGCGGTTCCGCTGGCGGCTTTACGGGAGACGCTGGAGAGTGTCGGGCATTTGCTGGAGCCGGATTCCGGGGTGGTGGTGACGGATATTGCGCCGCTCAAGGGACCTGTTCGTGAGTGGGCCGCGGCCAGTCTACCGGCCGGCGTTTATTATGTAGGGGGGAATCTTTTCCTGGCGCCGGGAGCCGGCGGGTGGGAGCCTCTACATGGTCAGGAGTCGGCGCAGGCGGCTTTGTTGCGGGATGCCATGTATGTGATTACGGCCACCCATGAGGAGCATTCCAGCGCGGTTAAGGCGGTGGCCAATCTGGCCCGGGTGATTGGGGCGACGCCGTTGTTTATGGATCCGGTGGAGCACGATGCGGTGCAGGCGATGATGCAGGGATTACCGGCTTTATTGAGCACTGCGTTGTTGCAGGCGGCACTGGGGATGCCCGGCTGGGCTGAGATGCGCAAAGCGGCGGATCGTTCTTTCGCCACGGCCACGGCGGCGGCGGAGGGCGACCCGATTTCACGACGCATGATGATGTTGTTGGGCCGGGAGACGTTGTTGCGCGGGCTGGCGGCTGTGGAAGCGGAGACGGCGAAGCTGCGAGCCACGTTGGAGACGAGTTCGGCGGAAGAGCTGGAGACGGCCTTCAAGGCGGCGAGTGAGGCCCGCGGGCAATGGGTGGCGGAGAGCAAGCTGCGGGCCTGGGAAGTTGAGCCGCGGACGATCGATACGAGCCATGCGTTACGGTTGAGTCTGGAAACGTTGATCGGCGGTTGGGCCGGACGGGGAAATAGTAAAAAGTAGACTGTTTGTTTTTAACGTCCCGCAAAAGGCTTTTGTTGATTAAAAAGCGACACGCTGGATGGAGGGAGAGAGTTTTTTTGTTTATATTTTCGCGCGCATCCGAATGCGCGCGAAAATATGGATTTTTCTCTGAGAAAGACTATATTTTCGCCTGCCTTCTGAGGCGGACGAAAATATGAACATAAAATTTTCCCGGATTTCGGGGTTGGATGCGCATCGCTGATGACTGATCGTCGCATTTTGATGATTGCGCCGACGTCCTTTTTTATGGATTACGGCTGTCATGTTCGGATTTTGGAAGAAGCCCGGGCGCTGCTGGCTCAGGGACTCCAGGTCCGGATAGTTACCTATTACAAGGGAAACGATTGGCCCGGACTGGATATTGTCCGTTGCGCTCCGACTCCCTGGCATGCTGAGTATGAGGTCGGTTCCTCTCTGCATAAGATCGGCTTCGATGTATTGCTCTCCTGGCGTTCTTTGGAAGTAGCGTTGAGCTGGCGGCCCCATTTGATCCACGGGCATATGCACGAAGGTGCTTTGATGGGCTCTGTGTTGGGCCAGTTGTTGCAAGTGCCGGTGGTTTTCGATTTCCAGGGCAGTATGACCGGCGAGATGCTGGATCACGGCTTTATCAAGAAGAATTCGGTCCCCTATTACTGGTGGCATCGCCTGGAAGAGCGGATTGTGCAGATGCCCGACGCCATTATTACCAGTACGATCAACAGTGCCGAATTGTTGGGGCAGGTTTTTGAACGCCGCGACGGTGTTTCTCCCCTTCCCGACAGCGTGAGTCTGGACTTTTTCTGCCCTGATTGTATTACGCCGGAAGAGCGGGCAGAACGACGGGCGGCGTTGGGAATTCCGCCGGATCGTAAGGTGGCGGTTTATTTGGGGCTGCTGACCGATTATCAAGGGGTGCCGCAGTTGTTGCAGGCGGCGGCCCGGCTGCGGTCGCGGGATTATCCTCTCTCATTGCTGGTGATGGGGTTTCCCGATGTGGAGCGGTATCGGCAGCAGGCGGAAGCGTTGGGATTGACTCCCCAGGATATTGTTTTTACGGGCAAAGTTTCCTATGACCAGGCGCCGTCTTATCTGGCCCTGGGGGATCTGGCTGTGGCGCCCAAAATTTCAGCGACCGAAGGTAACGGCAAGATTTTAAATTATATGGCGATGGGATTGCCGACCATTGCTTACGATACGCCGGTGGGCCGGGAATATATGGGAAGCCTGGGCATTTATGCTCATCCTCTGGGGGATGCCAAAGCGCTGGCTGCGGCGATAGCTTTTGTGCTGCGCAATCCGGTGGCGGCGGGAATGTTGGGAGAGAAGCTGCGCGACCGTGCGGCGCGTCATTTTTCCTGGAAGCGGACGGGGCGGCAATTATTGCGGCTTTATGAGCGTTTGTGGGCAGAGCGTAATCGAGGTGATCGCAGATGAAATTATGGACGGTGAAGCTGGTTTTGATTGTGTTGGGGGTGTTATTGGTGATGCTGATGGCGGGAAGCGGCGCTTTCGTTTTTTTGTTGTCAGATCGCATTTATCCCGGGGTGGCGGTTTTGGGTGTGGATGTGGGCGGTTTGACGGTGACGGAGGCGACCCGGGTGTTGCAGAAGCGGTTGCCGGACCCTCCCAGCCTGCAGGTCACGGCCGCAGGACAGCAGTGGACGTTTGGGCCGGAAGTGACCGGGCGGGATTATGATCCAGCCGGGAGCGCCTATCGGGCGTATATGGTGGGGCGGCAGGGTTCTTTTTTCGAGCAGGCGCAGGTGATTTTGGGCGCTTTGGTTTCGGGAACGGAGACTCAGCCGAAATTGCTGGCGGTCGATTCGTTGAAGGTGCGGGCGGAGTTGAAGGCGATCGCCGGGACTCTTTTTATCGCGCCGACGGATGGGCGGTTGGATCTGAGCGAAGGGCAGTTGAAGGTGGTGCCGGGTGTTGACGGGCGCCGTCTGGATATTGCTACCGCGGCTCGGGAGGTTGAAACTGCTCTGGCCGATGGAGTCGAGACGGTGGAACTGACGTTGGAGCCGGTGCAACCGAAGATCGTGATGCCGGAGCCGGCAGCCGGGTTGGCTCAAAAGTTGTTGGCCCAGCCTTTCCGTTTGATTACGGACGATCCTTTGACCTCGTATCAGGGCGAGTTTGGGACGACGCCGGAGCAGATTGCCGGATGGCTGCGGCCCCGGCCGGCCGGAAGTTCGGTGGAATTGCTCTTCGATCGGGCGGCGGTGCGTTCCTGGCTGGAGACCATTTCGACGGAGCTGGGCCCGGAGCGGATATTGAATATTACGGAGACGGAGATGCTGGTGCTGACGGCGCTGGCAACCGGGCAGCCGGAGTTACAGCCCCGTATTTATCACCCGGAACGCCATTATATCGTGCAACCGGGGGATATGCTTTCGGGGATTTCTTATCTCTACGGTATGCCGATGTGGCGTATCGAAGAGGCCAATCCTCAGCTTATTTCGCGAACGGTCGATGTGGGGATGGATCTGGTTATTCCTTCGATCGATGTGCTGTTTCCTCATCCCCTGGTGCCGGGCAAGCGTATTGAGATCGATCTGGCGAAGCAGCAATTGCGGGCTTTTGAGAACGAGCAGATGGTGATGGAGTTGAAAATCTCCAGCGGGATGTCGAGTACGCCGACGCTGGATGGACAGTTCCAGATCCTGATGAAGGAGAAAGATGCTTTTGCCCGGCGCTGGCAGCTGGATATGCCCTATTTTATGGGTTTTTATCTGGAAGGACCGGATTTTTACAATGGAATCCATGAATTGCCGGTGACGGCCTGGGGCAGTCGCCTTTCCGAAGGGGTGTTGGGCTGGCCGGCTTCGTTTGGCTGTATTATTGTGAACACAGGCGATGCCGAGCGCCTGTTTAACTGGGCGCCAGTTGGGACGTTGGTGACGGTGACGGGGGTGGCGCCGGGGACGCCGGCCGCCGGTGGGACGCTGGATACTTTAGTGGGAACAGAGGCCGGGGCTTCCGTGCCGGGTGCCCCTACAACGCCGAATTAACTGTTTTCTGTTTCTTGCGGTCAGCATTTTAGCGTCCCGCAAAAGGCTTTTGTCCGGCTCGAATCGACGCGCTGGATGGGGAGAGAATTTTTTTTGTTTATATTTTCGGCGGCTTCAGAAAGCCGCCGAAAATATGGGTTTCTTTTCCGCGTATTCCGGGTCAATCGCCCCCGCGGCATTTTTTCGCTTTGTTTTTTACAGGAAATGGGCTATTTACGGGATACAAAAAAGCCCGGAGGCCTTATTGTTGTATGGGTGGATATAAGGGGTAAGAGCTTTGTACGCACAGGTGTTGGTTTTTTTGCCGATTCGGTCGCGGGCGACGCCCTTTTTCGATTATGTGGTGCCGCCGGAGATGGCTGCAACTGTGCGGGCCGGGGTGCTGGTTGCGGTGCCTTTTCGTGAACAGATGTTGCCGGGGGTTGTGGTGCAGATGACGGAGAGTCCATCTGTGCCCAACCCCCGGCCGCTTTTTAGATTGCTGGATCCGGAACCGGCGTTGGGGGCGGTGCAACTGGCGCTGGCGGAATGGATGGCGCGGGAGACGCTGGCTCCTTTGCATGAATGTGTGAAGGCGATGTTGCCGCCGGGGCTGCGGGCGCGGACGGAGTTGCGGTTGACGCCCCTGGTGGCGGCGGCGCCGGCGGGATTGCCGGAGGCGGCGCTGGGAGTGTTGCGGCTGTTGCTGGATCGCGGGGCTCTGTTGGGCGGCCAGGTGGCGACGGCGCTGCGGGGGAAGGATTGGCGGCAGGGAATGGTTTTCCTGCGGCGGAAGAAGCTGATCGAGGTCGAGCGGACGCTGGAACTGCCGGAGGTGCATTTTCGGACGGTGCGGCAGGTCTCCCTGGGGACGGCTCGTGAGGGCTGGGAAGAGGGCTTGAAAGGGGTGCGGCTGCGGGATCGCTATTGGGCGATTCTGGAATTTTTGGAGCAGGAGCCACGGCCGGTCGATGTGTCGGTGGTCTATGCGGAGACCGGATGTGATGCGGGGGCTTTGCAGGCTTTGGCGAAGCGGGGATTGGTTTCTTTTACCCGCGAGGTGTTGCCGGCCGATCCGCTTTCTGATTTGCTTTTCACGCCCACAGCGCCGCCGCGGTTGACGGACGATCAGCAGGTGGTGTGGAAGGAGCTGGCGGCGCTGTTGCCGCGACCGGCTTTCTCTGAGGGGCCGGCGGGTGGCGATGCGATTTTTTCGTTGCGGGCGACGGCTCCCGTCAAACCGATCCCGCCGGTGCTGTTGTTGGGGGTGACCGGATCGGGCAAGACGGAGCTTTATTTGCGGGCCACGGAGCGGGTTTTGGGTCAGGGGCGACAGGCGTTGATCCTGGTGCCGGAGATCAGTCTGACGCCGCAGACGGTGCGGCGTTTTGCGCTGCGTTTCCCGGGGCATGTGGGTTTGTGGCACAGTGGGATGACGGATGCGGAACGGTATGCGACCTGGCGACGGGTGCGCAGCGGGGAGCTGACGGTATTGGTGGGGGCGCGGTCGGCATTGTTTGCGCCCTTTCCGCGGCTGGGGCTGATTGTATTGGATGAAGAAGAAGATCCCGGCTATAAACAGAGCCAGCGGCCTTTCTATCATGCCCGCGAGGCGGCGGAGGTCATTTCCCGGTTGACGGGGGCGTTGTTGATTTTGGGGAGTGCCACGCCGACGCTGGAGTCGTATCAGCGGGCCCAGGAAGGGCGGTATCGGCTGCTGGAATTGCCGCGGCGGGTGCTGGGGCATCGCCAGCGGCTGGCAGATTGGCAGTCGCTGCTGCATCTGCCGGGGAACCGATACAGTCCTTTGCCGGGATCGGATGCCTGCACGATTGGGATGCCGCCGGTGCAGATTGTGGATATGCGGGCGGAGTTGCAGGCGGACAACCGCAGCATTTTCAGCCGGGCGCTGGCTCAGGCGGTGGATGAGGCGCTGGCGAAGCACGAACAGGTGATCCTGTTTCTCAACCGGCGGGGGACGGCGACCTATGTTTTTTGTCGGGATTGCGGCTGGGTGGCGGCCTGTCCCCGCTGTGAATCGCCGATGACGCAGCATGCGGGGATTGAGGCGTTGATCTGCCATCATTGCGGGCATCGTAAGTCCATGCCGGAGCGCTGTCCGAAGTGCCGGTCGAAGCGGGTGCGGGCTTTCGGGTTGGGGACGGAAGGGCTGGAGGTTCAGACGGCGGCGCGGTGGCCGGAAGCGCGGTTGCAGCGCTGGGACCGGGATGTGGCCCGTTCCCATACGGCGCATGCGACGATTCTGAGCCGTTTTGCCGAGGGCGGCGCGGATATTTTAATCGGGACGCAGATGGTGGCCCGCGGGCTGGATTTGCCGCGGGTGACCGTGGTGGGGATCATTTCGGCGGATACGGGGTTGAATTTGCCGGATTTCCGGTCGGGGGAGCGGACATTCCAATTGCTGGCGCAGGTGGCGGGTCGCGCCGGCCGGGGGGTGTTGGGCGGGAAGGTGATTTTGCAGACTTACCACCCGACGAATTATGCGATCCGTTATGCGGCGGCCCACGATTACAGGGGGTTTGCCGCGAAAGAGATGGCCTTTCGCCGGGAGACGGGGTATCCTCCGATGATCCGGCTGGCGAGGTTGGTGATTGCCCATCCTGATGCGCGGCATGCGCAGACACAGGCTGAGGCGCTGGCGGGGAAACTGCGGGAAGCGCTGACAGCGGCCGGGCCGGCGGGCGGCGATTTGATCGGGCCGGCGCCGGCTTTTTTTGCCCGGGTGCGCGGGCGATATCGCTGGCAGATTCTGGTGCGGTGCCCTGATCCGGCAGCGCTGCTGCGGAGTGTGGAGATCCCGGCAGGCTGGGTTGTGGATGTCGATCCGAGCGATGTATTGTAGGGGAAGCAGACAGGAAGAGTGGAAGAATGGAAGATTGGAAGCATGGAAGAATGGAAGATTTTGGATCTGTGCGGTTAGCCTGGAAAAGCGGGAGAAAAACACAAATAAAATGACTCTCTGCCTGCTTCGCCCAGCGCGTCGTTTTTTAACGGGCAAAAGCCCGTTGGGCGTCTGACGGTGTATCAAATCAATTGTGGAGTAACATCATGTCTTACGAAGCACCCAAAAACGGTTTTCGAACCTTTGTCATTGTCTGGGTGACCCAGTCGATTTCGGTTTTTGGTTCGGCTCTGACCGGCTTTGCGATGAATATCTGGTTGACGCAGACTCTTTATCCGCGGTTGGATCAGCGATCGGAATTGGGAGCGGCTCTGGCCATGGTAGGGCTGGCCGGCGCTCTTCCGGTGATTTTGGGAGCCCCGATTGCCGGGGCCTGGGCGGATCGGTACGATCGCAAGCGGACGATGATGGTGATGGACTTTATCAGCGCCGGGCTTTCGATCTTGCTGGCGGCGCTGGTTTTTACCGGGGTTTTGCAGCTCTGGATGTTGATCGGGATTATCTTTTTGATGGCGATTTCGGCGGCTTTCCATGGGGCGGCATTCGATACTTCTTATGCCATGCTGGTTTCTGAGGAACAGTTGCCGCGGGCCAATGGGATGATGCAGACGATCTGGGCCCTTTCGGGTATTCTTTCGCCGGGGGTGGCGGCGGCGATTATCGGGGTGCCGGCGATGATGCGAAACGGAATTTTGCCGGGCGGGGCGGAATCCCTTCTGGCGAAGTTGAGCGATGGGACGGCTCTCGCTATGGGGATCGACGCGGTGACCTTCTTTTTTGCGGCTGTGACGCTGATTTTCCTGACGATTCCTTCTCCTAAACATGAGACGACTGGATCAGAGACGAAAGAACGGGGTAGTTTTTGGAGCGATGTGGGGTTTGGCTGGGTTTATATCTGGCGGCGGCGGCCGTTGTTATGGCTGTTGGGGACTTTTGCGCTGGCCAATTTTACTGCGGCGCCGTTGATGGTTTTGTCGCCCGTGTTTGTGAAGTTCAATCTGGCGGCCGATTGGCAGCGGTTGGGTTTTACTTATGAATCGGCGCTGGCGGCTTTGCAGATGCTGGCAGGCATCGGCGGGGTAGTGGGCGGCATTTTCATCACGGCCTGGGGGGGATTGAAGAAACGCCGGGTCTATGGGGTGGTGGTGCCGATTTTACTGGCGGCGCTGGCACAGATTGTCTATGGAGCCACGTCCTGGTTTTATGTGGCGCTGGTGGCCAATCTATTGCTCGATTTTTTCTTGCCGGTTTTGAATGCGCATTCTCAGACGATCTGGCAGACGCAGACGCCGCGCCCTTTGCAGGGGCGGGTTTTTGCGGTGCGGCGATTGATCGCTCAGATTTCCGGTCCTATTGCGACTTCTCTGGTGGGAGGGATAACGGGTCTGGGGCTTTTGTATGATCCAACGATGTTGATTTGGATGGGCGGCATTTTGATGGCGGCTTTCTGTGTTTTTCAGCTGTTCAACCCGGCCCTGTTGAAGGTTGAAGATCGGGAGTGGTTGGAGTCGCTGGCGGCGCAGGCGGAAGCATAAGCGTGGGTTTTTATTTAAATTCGAGCGTCCCGCAGGGGCGCTCGAATGAAATAAGTTGCGGGATTTTCTTGCTCTGACGGTAGGGCGGTGTTACAATGCACCTATTATCTTTCAGCCAGGGCAGAACATGGAAGAGGGTGGTGGCATGGAAGCATTGAAGGAACGTATTCAGAATGAGGGGCGTAATCTGGGACGCGGGATCTTGAAGATCGACAGCGTGATCAATCATCAGGTGGACGCCAGTTTGATGTTGGAGGCCGGGGCCGAGTTCGCCCGGGTTTTTGCCGAGATGAAGCCGACACGGGTTTTGACTGCGGAAGTTTCGGGGATTGTGCCGGCGTTGGCGACTTCGTATGCTTTGGGGATTCCGTTGGTCTATGCGCGCAAGCACAAGCCGATCACGATGACGGAGCCGGTGTTGGTGGAATTTGCGCCTTCGCATACCAAAGGGGGCGAGGTCTCCTTGATGGTTTCGCCGGAGTTTTTGAATGCCGAGGATCGGGTCTTGATTATCGACGATTTTCTGGCGACGGGGCAGACGATTGCGGCGATGGCTCGATTGGTCGAGGGGGCCGGGGCGGTGCTGGTGGGGATCGGGACTCTGGTGGAGAAGTCGTTCGAGGGCGGCCGTGAGGCGCTGAAAGAGTTCAATGTGCCGATTGTCTCGCTGGCGGTGATTACCGAAATGCGGGAAGACGGTACGATCACTTTTGCCGAGTAGCGCATGCGCGAGATCATCGTTATTCTGGATTACGGGTCGCAGTATACGCAATTGATTGCCCGGCGGGTGCGCGAGTTGCAGATCTATGCGGAGATCCTGCCCTGGAATGTGCCGGCGAGCCGTTTGCTGGATTTGAAGCCGCGCGGCTTGATCCTTTCGGGCGGGCCGAACAGCGTCTACGATGAAGGGGCGCCGGGACTGGGGCCGATGGTTTTTGAGGCGCAGGTGCCGGTGCTGGGAATTTGTTATGGGATGCAGCTGCTGGCCCATGCGTTGGGCGGCGGGGTGATGCCGGGAACGCTGCGGGAATATGGGCCGGGGCGGATTGCGTTGGCCCAGGATGCGGGGGCGCTTTTTGCCGGATTGCCGGACGAATTGGATGTGTGGATGAGCCACGGCGATGCGGTGAAGTCTCTCCCGGCCGGTTTCCAGGCGCTGGCTTACAGCGAAGGGGGCGTGCTGGCGGCCATGGCCGATCCAGAGCGCCGGTATTACGGGTTGCAGTTCCATCCGGAAGTGTCGCATACGCCGCAGGGGATAGAGATCCTGTGGCGTTTTTTGTTTGAAATTTGCGGCTGTCGGGGCGGTTGGACTCCGGAGTCGTTTGTCGAAGCGACGACGTTGCGGATTCGGGAGCAGGTCGGTGCGGGCGGGGTGGTCTGTGGGTTGAGCGGCGGCGTGGACAGCGCCGTCACGGCGGCTCTGGTTCACCGCGCCGTGGGCGATCAACTGACCAGCATTTTTGTGGATACCGGGATGCTGCGCCGGGGCGAGGTCAATGAAGTGGAGGACGCTTTCCGGGAAGCGTTGGGGATGCAGCTGGTGCGAGTCGATGCCGGCCCGCGGTTTCTGGCGGCGCTCCAGGGAGTGACGGACCCCGAGTCAAAACGACGGATTATTGGGGAGCAGTTTATCCGGGTGTTCGAAGAAGAGGCGGCGCGGTTGAGCGGTGTGAAATTTCTGGCGCAGGGGACCATCTATCCCGATGTGATCGAGAGCGCGGGCAGTGCTACGGCTCGCCGGATCAAGAGCCATCACAATGTGGGCGGTTTGCCGGAAGTGATGCAGCTGGCGTTGGTGGAGCCGCTGCGGGAATTGTTCAAGGATGAGGTGCGGGCCGTGGGTTCGGCTTTAGGATTGCCGGATTCACTGGTCTGGCGGCATCCGTTCCCGGGGCCGGGGCTGGCGGTGCGCATTCTGGGCGAAGTGACGGCTGAGCGTGTGGCGACATTGCAGGCGGCCGATGCTATTTTCCTGGAAGAGCTGCGCGCGGCCGGGATTTATCGGGAGGTGGCGCAGGCCTTTGCGGTGTTGTTGCCGGTGCGCAGTGTGGGGGTGATGGGCGACGGCCGGACCTATGCGGATGTGATCGCGCTGCGGGCGGTGACGACGGGCGATTTTATGACGGCAGATTGGGCCCGGTTGCCGTATGATTTGTTGGGGAAAGTTTCTAATCGGATTGTGAATGAAGTTGCGGGGGTAAATCGGGTGGTTTACGATGTGAGCAGCAAGCCGCCGGCCACCATCGAGTGGGAATAGATTTTTTATCTGTATTGTCGCGGGCTTTCTGAAGCCCGCGACAATACAATTTTCCCGTAATATTTTGGGCGTACCCTGAAAGGGTACGCCCAAAATATTATATAGCGGGGCAATTTTGAACCTTTTGGGCCGTTTCCTGTATAGGAAAACAGATCAGAGATTGAGAGATTGCATGGATTCAGACGAGACTTTGGCGATGCGGGTGCAACAAGGGGACCGGGCGGCAATGGAAGCCCTGGTGGAACGCTATTACGATCCTTTGTTGCGTTTTCTGTTTCGACTGTGTGGGGGAAATCAGGCTCTGGCCGAGGATATGGTGCAGGAGACTTTTCTACGGATGATGGGGGGAATTCTCAGTTACGATGCCGGCCGGCCTTTTAAGCCCTGGCTTTATTCGATTGCGGAGCATATTGTTTTTAATTATTCGGCCCGGGCTGAGACGCGCCGTACGATGGCGATGGTGGATGAGGCCGGCTATCCCGATCAGCGGTTGCCGATGGAGGCTCAATTGGAGGCGGGGGAGATGCGTCAATCGATCCTTGAGGGGTTACATCAATTACCGATCCGGCAGCGTGAGGCGTTGGTGCTTTTTTATTATGAGGATCTGCCGCAG
Source organism: uncultured Anaerolineales bacterium (assembly GCA_964501335.1). GTDB lineage: Bacteria > Chloroflexota > Anaerolineae > B4-G1 > SLSP01 > CAZCTC01. The sequence goes on from CAZCTC010000058.1 coordinate 44,268, forward strand.
AAGGAGATCGCTGAGATTTTGAATGTGCCGGTCGGGACGATCAAATCTCGCCTGTCGCTGGGATTGAAGCAATTGCGCGCCTGGATAAAGGCCAGATTATGAAGCAAACCAGATTTTCGGAATTGATTGGGGATGATTTTACTCCGGCTGAGACGACGGCGTTGGAGGCGGCTTTGGAAGGAGCGCCCGGGCCGATTTCCCGGCCTGAGCATCGGGTTCAGGTGGCGGTTGCGATGGCTACGCTGCTGCCGCGCCGTAAATCGTGGGGAGAGCGACTGCGGGCGTGGTATCCCTGGTTGCTCCTTTCAAGTCAGGCGGCTGTTTTGCGTCAGGAGATCTGGCTGGCTTCGGCGTTGGTGTTGGGGTTGGGCTTTTTGATTACGCTGCTGAGTCCGACGGGCGGGGATTTGCTTTTTTCGATGGTGGCGCCTGTGGTGGCGGCGGTCGGCGTGGCGGCTCTGTATAACGATATTTCTCAGGCGATGCAGGAGATCGAGGATGTCACCCGGGTTTCCGGTCCGTTGTTGTTGCTGGCGCGTTTGACGCTGGTTTTTGGATATAACCTGGTGTGGGGAGTGTTGATCAGTGGAGTGCTGGTGTTTTTTCACAGCGAGCTGTCGTTGGGGCCGTTGATTTTAAGCTGGCTGGCGCCGATGACTTTTTTGTGCGGGCTGGCGTTTTTCTTGAGCATTGTGACGGCCGATTCGTTACTCTCGGCTCTGGGGGGCCTGGCGTTGTGGGGGCTGCATCTGGTGTTGAGGAATGCAAGGGGTGTGGAATCCTGGCTGCGGGTGTTGGCTTTGCCCTGGCTGGCTGATCCGGCCGCGAGGCCGTTGTTGATGCTGGTGGGCGTGGCGTTGGTGGCGGCGGCGTTGGGAATCCTGGCGATGCGGGAGCGCAAGGCGGTGTAGGGCGGCCCCCCGAAGGATGAAAATGGGTTGTTAGGTTAGAGGGCGCCCACGCAGGGGCGCCCCTACATTGGCGGTGTTCGCGTAGGGGCGGCCCGATGTGGCCGCCCTGGGGGAATATGAGGGTCAGCGTGGCTTATTTTCAGGGCTGAGAATGATTGACAAGAAGGCGCCTGTTAATGCGACGGGGGCAAAAAAAGCCTATGTTTTGGTGCGCATTCTGATGCGCACCAAAACATAAATAAAAAATCTCTCCTCCCATCCAGCGCGGCGCTGCTTATGGGAAAAGTGCCATCTGCGGGGAATTTCTCAAACAGGTGCAACGCACTAAGATATTGCAAGGATAGGGGACTTGTTCCAACCTTGGGCCGTTTGAATCGGTGGTTGTATGGGTAGAAAGTGCGTCGCACCCTGGCATGGGCTATTTTCAAGAGAGCCTGGAAAGAGAACAATCGATATGAAACTACGTTTTGGGTTGGGCATACTTCTGGGTTGGGTGGTTTTCTTTTTCGGTATGGATATCAGGAAGGTGGAGTCGGCGGCGTTGGTTCCGGGCGGGGAAGGGACGCCGCCTGTTTTTACGCCGGCGGAATGTCCTTTTGAGAATGAGAGCCTTTATCAGGTGGACTGTGGCTATCTGACGGTGCCGGAAGATCATGCCAATCCGGACGGCCCTCAAATTCAACTGGCAGTGGCCGTTGTACGCAGTCCCAATCCGGATAAGGAGCCCGATCCGGTGCTGTTTTTGCAGGGCGGCCCGGGAGGGGAGTTGCTTTCTGTGGCTTCATATTACCTCAATCGGGGGAATCTGGCCGCCATGCTCCTTCAGCGGGATGTGATTCTGGTCGATCAGCGGGGGATCGGTTATTCCCGGCCGGCGGTGAACTGCGAAGTTTTCCATACTCCGAAGGAGATCCTGGATCTTTCACCGCAGGAGATTACGCTGCGATTGAACGAGTGTCCGGCGGAGCTGGCCTCCAGGGGAATCCACTGGCAGTTTTATACTACCGATCAAAATGCGGCCGATCTGGCGATGGTGGGCCCGGCGCTGGGATATACAAAAGTCAATCTGTTTGGGGTTTCTTATGGGACCTTGTTGGGGTTGTTGATTCTGCGCGATCACCCTGAGCTGGTGCGCAGCGCCGTGTTGGATTCCGTCATGGTGCCGGGGTTCAGTTCTTACGAGCAGTCGGCGCAGTGGAGCGAGTACAGTTTTCAAAAACTGGAGGAGGATTGCCGGGCGGATTGGAACTGCCGGCTGGCTTATCCGGATTTGCGGCGGCAGATGATCGAGACTTATGACCGCTTAAAAGCCCGACCGGGTGAGATTGTGGTCAATGGGGAGACCGTGACGATTACGGCGAGCTTTTTCGCTCACCAGAGTGCGTGGGTGGGTGGAAATATGGAATCGATGCCGGCTTTTATCACGGCCATTGCGCATGAGGATTACGAGGCGGCGCGACCTTTTATCCAGGGCGTTTTGAAGGCCAAAGAGTCCGAGATGCCGAATCTGGCTATTTTTGAAACCATGTCCTGTCCTTATCAGGCCGGAAGCACTTCGCCGGAACGAATTGTGGCGGCCTTTGCTCCTTATGCTGAGCCTTTTCAAGTGTCGCGTTTTACCGTAGAGGATTGGAAGCGCTGTGCGAGCTGGAATCCGGAGCCTCCGGCCTCATTCGATTTGCCGCACAATGATATTCCGGTTCTGCTGCTGGCGGGGGCTTATGATGCGGCGACTCCGTCGGCCTGGGCGCGGTATGCGGCTCTGGGATTGAGTCGGGCTCAGGTTTTTGAGGTCCCCCATACCGGGCACAGTGTGACGAGTGCAGGCGGGGAAACTGAGAAATGTACTACAGGACTGGTATCTGCTTTCTATCAATCGCCCACAGATCGGCTCGATGCGAGTTGCCTGGCAAAGATTCCCGGTCCGGCCTTTATTTTGCATACAACCGTGACCCGGTTCCCGATCCAGGCGGCGCTTTTCCCGCTGGCGCTGCTGGCGGTGGGTGGATTGGGTTGGGCCGGGGTGGTGTGGCGGCGTCATCCGCGTTGGACGGCCTGGCGGGCGGCTTTCCGTCAATTAGGGCTGATGCCGTGGGTTGTGTTGGGGTTGGTGGTGGGATTGTCGCTGTTCGGCACGGTGGTTGCCGATGAGGATGCCGGCGGCAGCATTGGAAACTGGCTGCGGGCCGGTGTGGTTACTACCATCGTGCCGTTGTTTATGGCAATTCAGGCGACGATGCTTTTCTCCCCTGAGGAGGAGCCTGCTTTGGAGATCACTTTGGCGGCACCCCGGCCGATTGCGTGGCTGATCGTTGAGCGGTTGGCGGCGGCGGGCCTGATCTATGCGGCAATGGCGGGGATCGGTACGGCCATCGTTCTTTTGCGGTCGGTGACAGGGTTTTCTCTTTATATTTTAACGACGATGGCGCTGGGATGGGTCGCCCCAGCGCTGTTTTTAAGCGGATTGGGGCTCTATCTGGCGGCGCGGACGCGGATGCCGGCTTTTGGGGCGGCGGTGGTGCTGGCGATCTGGCTGATCTTCGGCCTTTTTGCCCGGTTTTTGCTGCCGGGGATGCCGGCGGTTTTCCCGCTCAATCTGATTCAGCCTTTCCTGTGGGCGATCCATCTCCATCTTACGCCGCAGGATTTGCCGCCGGCCGATTTCTGGTTGAACCGGTTCTTTTTGAGCTGTGCCGGTTTAAGTTTGATTGGGTTGGCGGTGCGTTCGATGCGTGACAGCGAGGTGATTTTGCTCAATTCGCGGCGGGCTAAAAAGAGCCGGATGAAGGCTCAAGAGAATCTATCGGCCGTGCCGTCTCGGGGTGGTTTCGTGCCGGTGGCAGTGCAGCCGCAGGCTCTTATTCAAATTGGAGGGTTGGCCTGGTATGAGTTTCTGTTGCTCTGGCGGCAGCGGTTGTTGCGCATTTTTACGCTCACGCCGATCGCGTTGTTTGCGGTAATGGTGGCGATCAATATTCTTGATCGCATGATCGATCCCGCAGCTCTGGCCTATTTGCCTCGCGATCAGGTTGTGATGATCTATGGGGAGTTTTTGGCCTGGATCAATATGGCCTTTGTGATGGGGCTGGTGCTCTGGATTTATCCGTTGTTGGTGGCTCCCCAGGTCCCGACCGATTTGCGGTTGGGTGTTTCCGAATGGCAGAAGGCGTTGCCGTTGAGCGAAGGCGCTTATCTGATGGGGAAAATTTTGGGGGCGGTGCTGGCGGGCAGTTCGGCGTTGATTCTGGTTTTGGGGGCGGATGCTTTGATCTGGTTTTTACGGGTGGGGGTTTTTAATCCTCTGCCCTTGTTGAACCTGTTGGGAGCCGGGTTGTTGTTGCTGTTGTTGACGACGGCGTTGGGCTTGTCTCTGGGGGCGACTCAACCCGGTACGCTGCGGGCGATGGCGTTTGTGCTGGTGGTATTGGTGGTGCCGGAATTTATGGCCGGCCTGCCGGGGGTGAAGCTGGTTTTTCCGGTGATGTTGGATTTCATGGGCGTTTCATCGGATCTTTCTTATGCTGCCATGACGGCGCGGCCGGTGCTGGTACGCGGGTTCGATCCTTTAGGGGGTGGGTTGGGGTTGGTTTATGCCGGGTTGGCGGTCAAAACGGCGGTGGTGGTGCTGGCGGTGTGGGCGTGGCGGAGATTTAAAAAGTAGATGTCTTTATATTTTTAGCGTCCCGCAAAGGGAGATCTTCTGGTAAAAGGCGACGCGCGGGCTGGAGAGAGGTTTTTTTGTTAGTATTTTCGCGTGCTTTCTGAAGCACGCGAAAATACAGGTTTTTTCTGCCTTTGCGGGCGCATCGTACAGGTAGAAGGGTTGTTTCGGGGTATTTTCAGGAGGGATAGGATGATCTCAATTCAGAAGCTTACCAAAATTTACGGCGGCGGTATTCAGGCGCTGCGCGGGATCGATCTGGAGATCGGTTCGGGAATGTTCGGGCTGCTGGGTCCTAACGGCGCCGGAAAGACGACTTTGATGCGGATCATCGCCGGCCTGATCAATCCTAGCGGCGGGAAGGTGACGGTATTTGGGCATGAACTGACCGGGACCGGCAAGCGGACGGTTCAATCGATGCTGGGATATTTGCCCCAGGAGTTCAGTTTCTATCCTCAGCTGACTGCACCGGAGTTCTTGGATTATATTGCCATCCTCAAGGGGATCACAGATGAACGGGCCCGGCGTTTTCAGGTGGAAGAGGTGCTGACGATGGTGCATCTTACAGAGGCGGGAAAGCGACCGCTGCGGACTTTCAGCGGCGGCATGAAGCGCCGGGTAGGGATTGCGCAGGCCTTATTGGGCAATCCCCGGCTTTTGATTGTGGATGAACCGACGGTGGGATTGGATCCGGAAGAGCGGGTGCATATCCGGAATCTGCTGGCGGAAATTGCGGTGCGGGGAATTGTGTTGCTTTCTACCCATGTCATCGAGGATATCGGTCACAGCTGCGGCGATCTGGCGATTATCCAGCAGGGGCAGGTGCTTTTCCACGGGCAGCCGACGGATTTGATCGAGCGGGCGCGCGGTCAGGTCTGGTCGATCTGTACGGCGGGGGCGGCGCCGGAGGATGAGGATTTACGGGTGATGAGTACGTTGCAGCTCAGGGAGGGGGTCCAGTACAGGGTGTTGGGGCAGCCGGCAGATTGTTATCAGGCGCAGGCATTGGAGCCGAGCCTGGAAGATGGGTATATGTGGGTGATGGGAGCTGTAAAACGTGAAACGTAAACACAGACAGGGGATAATCTGTGAGGGGCGGTTTCCTGGGGCTTTACCCCAGGCTACCTTAAGGTCGCCCCCTTGGGGCTGAGAATGCTTAACAAGAAGGCGCCTGCTAATGCGGCGGAGGCAAAAAAAACTATGTTTTCGGCGGCTTTTTGAAGTGGTAAACCACGAAAACATAAACAAAAAACTCTTTCCCAGCTTCGCACCGCGCGTCGTGTTTTACGGGGGAAGGGCCATTTGCGGGACGTTACAAGGCCGGGCTATTTTCAGGGCAGAAGGTCATGCAGGGGGCGGCACCCCGAAGGATGAAAATAGACGATTCATCAGGATTGGGTACCCACAAGGGGTACCCCTACGGGAGATTGTCTGTGTAGGGGCGAGGTTTCCTCGCCCGATTCAGGTATCCATGTATTGATTCCAAAGGTAATTACCCGGTGGGGGATGCTTTTCCGTTGGGGAAGTTGATTTTGGAATGGGCCGGGCGGGGTAACCCCGCCCCTACATTGGCGGCCTCTGCGTAGGGGCGACCTTTATGGTCGTCCGAGGGAGGATTTTTGCACGGCGTACCCTATCTTCAGGACAGAAGGTCATGCAGGGGGACGGCACCCCGAAGGATGAAAATGGTTTTCGCGCGCTGGCCCTCTCCCTAATCCCT
>CAZCTC010000059.1:0-49613 GCA_964501335.1 uncultured Anaerolineales bacterium
TGTTTATGTTTTCGCGGGCTTCAGAAAGCCCGCGAAAACATAGGCTTTTTTTGCCCCCGTCGCGTTAGAAGGCGCCTTCTTGTCGAGCATTCTCAGCCCCAAAGGGGCGACCTCAAGGTAGCCTGGGGTGAAGCCCCAGGGAACCGCGCCGGATAATCCATTTTCATCTTTCGGGGTGCCGCCCCCTGCATGGCCCCGGCCTTGTAACGTCCCGCAAATGATCTTTTCTCGTCCTGATACGCCGCGCGGGATGGAGGGAGAGAGTTTTTTTGTTTATGTTTTCGTGGTTTACCACTTCAGAAAGCCGCCGAAAACATAGATTTTTTCCAGAGCCGCCCCGGCGACACAGGCTGTCTACTGTCTACAACAACTTACTGCTGTCTACTTCTTCTTACAACACAATCTGGAATCCCGGGGGAGGAGGGGGCAACTGGGCCTGCCCCTGCCCGGCCCCGACAGCCTGCGCCGAAACGCTGGCCGTAGCGACCGATTGAGAGACCCACTTGAAAAACTTGGTAATCTGATCGGGGGTTACCTGATCCATCAACAGCACATTATCCGTAATGCGCTTCAAGGTCTTGACATCCACGCCGCCGCCGCAGCCCAGCGCGATAATCGTCGCCACCTTCTGCTGGGTACGATTCTTGATGGCATCGGCTTCGCGTTCCCAACTGTCCGTCGGCGCGCCGTCCGTCATCAAAAAGACCAGCGGCTTATAATCGCCCTTACGTCCCGGCGCATTGACCACAATATCCCGGTTCAACGAATCGTTCAACAGGCGTAACGCCTCACCCAGCGAGGTCGATCCGCCGGCACGCAACGCCGGCGCCTTAAAGCGCGTCAATTCAGTCAGGGGAAGGGTCATGCGGGCCTGACTGTCGAAGGTAATCACAGCCAGGTAGACGGTCTCAATCGCACTGGGGTCATTCATCAGCTCATTATAGACCAGCTGCACGCCTTGATTCACAGCCTGAATCGGCGCTCCCGACATCGAACCCGAGGTATCCAACAACAAATAGATCGGCAATCGCCGGCTCTGACTCTGTGCTCCGCCAAAGTCCATTTCCACCATGCACCAGCCTCCTTAAATTGTCGGCCCACACGGAAACACCGGTTGAATTTTGCTTCGAGCCGGGGAAATACACTTACCGAAACCCAGGCCCATTTTAGTATTCCTCTAACGTTTGTCAAGAACACCCCGTACAGAGTTTTCTATTCATTTTTTCGCGCGCCGCCTGCGTAGCGTGGCGCGCGAAAAAATGGGCTTTTTCTTTCCCCTTTTCCGGGTGATTGCGGTTGCAAATGGCTTAAGTTGCCTGAGAGGTCCTCCCCCTATCGGTCGGTTTGACATTTACATGTTTAGCTAATAGAATTCCTGCATGGTCAGCAACAGAGCACCGGGAGAAATGCCCCCTTCGGGTTTCATCAGAGTCAGCTGGCAGGGCGGAGAAGCCCTTATCCCCGATCTGGTCACCGTAGCACTGCATCGGGTCGCTTTCCGCAGACAGCTTGAACGTATTGCCTTAGCCCGTTGGGGCGAACCTGTCCTCTATAACCGCAACAACAGCGAATTTCTGTCGTTGCAGGCCTGGGTCGGCGCCCCCGGCCGGCGCGGCACCTCACAAGAACTCTCCAACATCCTGCGGCGCGCCGATCGGCTCCTGCTTCTCGGCGGCCCCGGCTCGGGCAAAACTACCGCCCTGGAACGTCTGGCCTGGGAATTCTGCGCCGGTTCGGAACCGATCATCCCCCTCTGGCTCCCCTTGATCAACTACACCGGACAGAAGCTCGTGGATTGGGTCCGCGAATCGCTGCAAAGCACCGAACTGCTGGGCCTGAAAAACCAGCGAACGCTGGAAGCCTTCCTGGCGCAAAGCCCGGCCCGTTGCCTCTTCCTGGTCGACGGCCTGGATGAAGCCCCCATCGAACTGCAAGACCGCCTGATGTCCGAACTTTACGACAACCTGCGCCTCTATCCCCGCCACCCCGTCATCATCACCGGCCGTATTGCCGACGAACGCTGGTGGACCCTGCGCGAAGCCATGACCCAGGTCGCCATCCTCCAACCATTCGAACCCTCCGCTGTTCAGCGCTACCTGACGGCTTACCTGGGCCAAAAAGGAACGGCCTTTTATCAACAATTGAACAACCGGATGCAAGTCATGGCGCAATCGCCGCTGGGGTTGAAATTGCTGACCGATGTCGCCGCGGAAGGCATTGTGCCACAAAATCAAGGGGATCTCTACGCCCAATGGGTGGCCCGTCAGGCCCGCACCGAAACCAATCGCAAAATGGACAGCCAGTTGCCGCTCAACTGGAAACAACAGGCCCTGGCCGATCTGGCCTATCACCTGACCCAAACCCAGCGCCGGGCCTGTTCCCACGAAGAAGCCGAAACCGTCATCGCAAACCGCCATGGGGTTGAACGAGCTCGCGACCTTCTGGGAGCCTGCCTGCGTCAGAAACTATTGGAAAAAATCAACCTGATCCACTTCGCTCCCCATCCTGCCTTGCAGGATTACTTCACCGCCCAGGCCCTCCACGAACGCTGGAACGGCTCAAAACTCGAATTGCCCGAAGGCAAACGCTGGGAAGAGCCCCTGATCCAGTTGACCGGCTTGATGAAAAACCCCGAACGCCTCATCTCCGGCCTGCTCAATGAAAATCCCTGGGCCGCCTGGTGGTGCATCGAAGAAAGCCGCTCGATCAATCCGGCCATTCGCACCGGCGCTATGGACAAAATGCGCACGGCCCTGCCGACTCTGACCAAACTCCGCTCAGAACGGGCCCTGCCCTTTCTCTGGCTGGCCGGTGCTCAGGCCGAGGAATCGACAGCCAAGGATCGACTGCCTCAAACCGGAAAACTGCTCTGGTGGGGCGACGTAGCCCCGGAATTGTGGCCGGTGCTCTCCCTGGAAGAAAAACAGCGCGTGATCTCTGTGCTGGCCACATCGCCTACTCCCCAAACGATCAAACGGCTCTTCTGGATTGCCGGCGACGAAAATTCCGACGTCTCGCAAGCCGCCGTACAAACTTTGATCAAACTGGGCCCCGCCATCCGGCCCCAGGCTCTCTCCCTCGCCCGCTACTCCGATCCCGGCGGTCTGGCTTACCTGAGCGCGTTGATCGGCATCCCGGTCGTCTGGGTTCCCCCCGGGCCCTTCCTGATGGGCAGCAGCAAAAAAGATAAATCCGCCGGCAACGACGAGATGCCGCAGCATGTCCTTACGCTGCCGGGTTATTGGATCGGGCAGGGCCCCGTGACCGTCAATCAATTCTGGAACTTTGTCGCCCACACCGGCTATTCCTGGCCCTACATTAAAGAACAGCTGGGCCCCGAATATCCGGTCACCCATGTCACCTGGCAGGAAGCCGCTCTCTACAGCAGCTGGTTGGGGGCCCACACCGGCTTCCTGATCTCACTGCCTTCCGAAATGGAATGGGAAAAGGCCGCCCGCGGCACCGACGGTCGCGCCTATCCCTGGGGTCAACATCTCCCCGATCCCACCCGCTGTAATTTTCACAATCAAGTCGGCCATGCCACTCCGGCCGGGCGCTATTCTCCGCAGGGAGACAGTCCCTACGGCTGCATGGATATGGCCGGCAATGTCTGGGAATGGATCCGCACCCCCGATCAGGCCTATCCCTGCGAAGAAGATTCCTGGCAGCCGGCCTTTGTGGCTGGGGATATCCGTCTGGTGCGAGGGGGATCGTTTGCCACCATGGGAAGAACGCTGCGCTGCGCCAATCGCGGCCGCGAGCGTCCGGAACACCGCTCCAAAACACTCGGATTCCGCATCGTCATTAAGGATAATCCATCATGAATTATCAAATTACAGGCCCTGAATTGGAAAAATCCGCGCTCTGCACCCCCATCCTACGCGCCTTACCGGATTGGTTCGGCATCGAAGAATCTATCCAAAACTATTCAGTGGAAATCGATCGGCTGCCCACGCTGTTGGCCCATGTCGAAGACCAGACCATCGGCTTTCTCACCCTAAAACTGCACAATCCATATGCAGCCGAAGTCTACGTCATGGGCATCCGCCAGGAAATGCATCGTCAAGGCATCGGGCAGGCTCTGATGTCGGCCGCAGAGGAATGGTTGCGCGCACAAAACGTCGAATACCTTCAGGTCAAAACCTTAAGCGCTTCTCATCCCGATATCCACTATGCCCGCACCCGCAATTTCTACCTATCCGTGGGTTTTCGGCCCCTTGAAGAATTCAAACTGCTCTGGGATGAACACAATCCCTGCCTCATCCTCATCAAACGGCTGTAAAACAACCCTATCTTTTATCACCTATTTTCCGGATTGCTCCAGATAATCCAATAAGGCCGTCAGGCCTAACAGATAACTCCGCCAACCGAACCCACCGATCTGCCCCACGCACACCGGCGCAATCATCGACTGATGCCGAAACGGTTCCCGGGCATAGATATTGGAAAGATGCACCTCCACCGTCGGCAACGCCACTCCCGCAATCGCATCCCGCAACGCCACGCTGGTATGCGTATACCCGCCCGGGTTGATCAGCACCCCCGCCGCCCAATCCATCGCCTCATGCAGAGCATCGATCAGTCCCCCTTCATGGTTCGACTGGACGATCCGCAGCTCGGCCCGACGGGCCGTCGCCGCCGTATGCAGCGCCCCATCGATCGTCGCCAGCGTCACCGTGCCGTAGACTCCCGGTTCCCGCCGCCCCAGCAAATTCAAATTCGGCCCATGCAAAACCAGAATTTTCAATTCCCTGTCCATAATTCCTCCATATCTATCTTGAAAATAGGCCCGCCGTATAAAAATCTTCCCAGGGCGACCACATCGGGTCGCCCCTACGCGGAAAACATCCCCCCGTAGGGGCGGGGTTACCCCGCCCGGCCCTGGAACGTCCCGCAAATGGCCCTTTCCCCGTACAACACGACGCGCGGGATTGGGAGAGAATTTCTTGTTGATGTTTTCGGCGGCTTCAGAAAGCCGCCGAAAACATCGGTCTTTTCCAGAGCCGCCCCGGCGGCGCAGGCTGTCTACTGTCTACTTGCCGCTGTCTACTTCCGCTGAATTTTCATCCTTCGGGGTGCCGCCCCCCGCATGGCCTTCTGTCCTGAAAATAGCCCCCGCTGGCATGGCCCCCGGCCTTGCCGCATCCCGCAAATGATCTTTTCCCGGTCAGATGCGACGCGCGAGATCGGGAAAGAGAGTTTTTTTGTTGATGTTTTGGTGCGCATCAGAATGCGCACCAAAACATAGCCTTTTCCAGAGCCGTCTCCGACGACACAGGCTGTCTACTGTCTACTGTCTACTTGCTGCAGTCTGCTTCTTCACGGCTCCAACATCGGCCACTCCCCCACCAGTTTCCCGGTCGTCAGATCGATCCGATCCATATTGCGCAGCGTCAGATAAGCCGAGTCCTTGGTCCATACCGTCCCGGACCAGTAAATATCCGTCAGCGTCCGCGTCTCTGTAAGCGCTTCGCCGCTCTTCCAATCCAACCGTTGGAAAAACAGAGCATCACGATCCGTCGAATCATCGAAATCATCCAGTTCTTGCAGCACAATCACCCCATCCGACAGAGCCTGCGCCTGGAATTTATCCTCGTCGTCCACTTCCAGCTCATGCTTCCACAACACCTCGCCCACGGAATCCATCCCCCAGATCTCATAACGGGTACTTCCCCGGGTCCGTTTGGCCAGCGCAATCAAACGGTCGCCATGCACTGAAAGCAGGCGCAAATCGTAATCTTGAAATTCCGGAAAAACAGTCACCTCACCCGACTTCAAATCCACCCCCGCCATCGGAGCCGTCACGTAGAGACGCTGCGGCGTCAACAACGTCTCCGTTTCCATGATGCCGAAATCCCCCTTATACGAGGAATCCCATACCATTTCCCCTTTGGAAAGATCCCAGGACTGCACACAGGTCTCGTCACCCCAATTCCCCATCACCAGATAAAGCCGCTGCGAGGTCGGATCTACCGTGAGCAGTGTACTCATATCCAACCGGGAATTTTCCCCACAGGCTGGATGATAAGTATCGACCACATCACCCGTCTCCGGATCGTAAACAAAAAGCGCCGGGGTGCTGTCGTCTTCAGAAACATAATCCAGCAACGCGATTTTATCCTTCACCTGATCGAAAAGAGCCGACGAAGGAGCGCTCGCAGCATTCAAGCGCACCTCCCAGTCGATCTTACCTTCCTTCACATCGATCCCATACAACATCCGATCCCCGGTCATCACCACCAACCGCTCACCGATTTTCTGAATGCAGCGATCGCATTGATAAGGGATCTCATCGCTTAATCGAACTTTCCAGACCCGCCCGCCTTCCGCCCGATCAAGCGCGTACAGCTGATCCTCCACCATGGTATAAACATTAGAATCATCATATTCAACTGCCTGGGGATACGCATCGATCTCAAAATCGTATTCCCACTTCACCGAACGCATCCCATCTTTCATCATGGTATAAGAAAGAAGGGCCGTAGAATTCTCATTCTCCTCTCCGAACTTCCGATTGACAATGATCAGATCGGGATCGGATTTATCCTCGCCCGTAACGACCGTCACATCATTGATCGGCAGCCGATTGCCCAACGTAACAATCGCCTGAGCTGAGCGCAGCACCGAACAGCCCGAAAGCGCCGACACCAAAAAACTCAACAGGATGGTTCCGAAAAACATCGTTTTTGTTTTCATCTAAACCCTCTCTCGCCCAGAATAACAACCATCCCATCATAGCCATTTTTTCCAAATATCAAACTACGGCCAGTTTCTTACGTCCCGCATTGAGTCTTTTCTCTGTGAGATACGACGCGCTGGATACGAAGAAGAGAGTTGTTTTTATTCATATTTTCGGCGGCTTCGGAAAGCCGCCGAAAATATGGGCTTTTTTTCCAGACTGACCGCACACAGCGTATGTTTTCCATTCTTCCAGGCTTCCAGGCTTCCAGGTTTCCATTCTTCCAGGCTTCCAGGCTTCCAGACTTCCAGGCTTCCAGACTTCCAGGCTTACCCCGCTACCGCCAGGAAATTCTTCAACAACCCCTTTCCCTCCGGCGTGAGAATGGATTCCGGATGGAACTGCACCCCAAAGGTAGGATAATCCCGGTGACGCAGCCCCATCACCTCGCCTTCAGCCGTGAAAGCCGTCACCTTCAACTCCGCCGGCAGCGGCTCGGCCACAATCAGCGAATGATATCGCGTCGCCGTAAACGAACTGGGCAGATTGGAAAAAATCCCCTGGCCGGTATGATAGATCACCGAAGTCTTGCCATGCATCAACCGCGGCGCCCGCACCACCTGCCCCCCAAAGACATGCGCGATACATTGATGCCCCAAACAGACCCCCAAAATGGGCACCCGGCTGTGCTGCGAACGGATCACCTCATTGGAAATTCCGCCGTCCTCCGGATCGCCCGGCCCCGGCGAAATGACGATGTGCGACGGCTGGAGCGCCTCCAGTTCCGGCAAGGTAATGGCATCATTGCGGTAAACGCGGATCTCGGCCCCCAGCTCGCCCAGATATTGCACCAGATTGTAGGTAAAAGAATCGTAATTATCGATAACGACTAACATTTCAGGCTCCTTATCCTATTGATTTCCCTTTTCCGCCAGCAGGACAGCCTGAGCCAGCGCCCGGGCCTTGTTCAACGTCTCCTGGTACTCCCGAGTCGGATCGGAATCGGCCACAATCCCCGCGCCGGCCTGAGCATGGACCCGATCGCCCTGCATCACCAGCGTCCGAATCGCAATGCAGGTATCCAGCGCCCCGCCGTAGCCGAAATAGCCCACCGCCCCGGCATACGGCCCTCGCCGTGACTTCTCCAGCTCCGCAATAATCTCCATCGCCCGCACCTTGGGCGCCCCCGAAACCGTCCCCGCCGGGAACGTCGCCCGCAGCAAATCGAAAGCCGTCAATCCCGGCTGCAACTCCCCTTCGACCTCCGAAACCAGATGCATCACGTGAGAATAATACTCAATCGTCATCAGCTCCGTCACGCTCACCGTCCCATACTGACAGACCCGCCCCAGATCGTTGCGCCCCAAATCCACCAGCATCACATGCTCGGCCCGCTCCTTGGGATCAGCCAGCAATTCCTGCACCAGAGCCTGGTCCGCCGCCGCATCCCGCCCCCGCGGCCGCGTTCCCGCAATCGGCCGTACCATCGCCCGCCGCCCGTTCAACTGCACCAGCACCTCCGGCGAAGAACCGATCAGCCGCAAATCGTCCGGGAATTCCAGGTAAAACATGTAAGGCGAAGGATTCAGCCGCCGCAGCGCCCGATAAATGGCAAAAGGCTCCGCCGTGGTCCGGCGCGACAACCGCTGGGAAAGCACCACCTGAAAAATATCCCCCGCCGCAATATACTCCCCGGCCTGGCGCACCGCCGCCTCGAAATCCGCCTGCGTGCAGGTCGAATCCCACTCCACCGACTCAGCCGCCGTCGCCGTGGCAGAGAGCCGCAGCGGCTGCTGCAACCGGGCAATCAACCGCTCAATCCGATCCACCGCCCCGGCATAAGCCGCCGTCGCATCGCCCTCCAGAAAAGCGTTGGCCACCACCAGCAACCGCTGCCGCACATGGTCAAAAATCACCAACGTATCAGCCTGCATCAACATCGCATCCGGCAACCCCAGCCCGGGATCTTCAGCCAACGGCGCCCGTTCAAAACAGCGCACAGCGTCGTAACCCATATAGCCCACCAGCCCACCGTAAAACTCCGGCAGCGCCTCATCCGGCGCCGGATGATAGCGGCTCAACAGCTCCTCGGCCACCGCCAGAGGGTCATAACGATCGATCGTAGCCGCCTGCCAGATCCCATCGCGCAGCAAATCGACCCGACCATCCTGCGCCCGCAACAATGCCGTCGGTTCGAATCCCAAAAAGGAATAACGCCCCAACTGCTCCCCGTTCTTGACGCTTTCCAGCAAAAAGGAAGGCCCCTCGCCCCGCAGCTTCAAGTAGACCGAAACCGGCGTCTCCAGATCGGCCGGCAGCTCGCGCCAGATCGAGACCAGATTGTAATTTTCAGCCAGCACTTTCACTTCATCTAAAGCAGGATGGTACATTTCAACATCTCCTAAAATTTTAAGTAGATAATTCAAGTTGCTACCTCGATAAAACCAGCCCATTATTCAAGATCCGCTGCATGCCATCCAGAAGTAAACAGCAGCAAGTAGACAGTAGACAGCAAAAATCTTCGCCTTATCGGCTCAAATGGACTGGAAAATATATTTTCTCTGACTCTGTGTCTTTGCCTCTTTGCGACTGTTTACAACATCTTCGATCTGCGTTAAAAATCCCTGGCTATTTTCAAGACAGACAGGCCTGCCGCATAATCCCGGCCACCATTTCCAGATCCGCCACCCCGGTCCAACGGGAGAAGGCCGCCGCCCCCTGCCGCACCAACATCTCCAGCCCATCGATCGCCGTCGCCCCGCCGGCCCGCGCCTGCTGCAATAACCGGGTCTCCCGCGGCGCATAGACCAGATCGAAGACCGCCAGATGCGAAGGCACCGCCGCCGTCGCCGGCCAGATCGACTCCTCCGGATGCGGCGTCATCCCCACCGTCGTCGCATTGACCAGCAAAGCCGCCTTGCGCGCCGTCTCGACCAACGACTCGGGCGTAAGCGCCATCGCCTGCACGCCGGGGCGAACCAGAGCCGCAGCCCGTTCCGGCGTTCGATTCAACAAAACAACCTCCGTCATCCCCGCCGCCAGCAACCCATAGATCACCGCCCGCGCCGCTCCCCCGGCCCCCACGACCACAGCCCGCCCCCCGGCCTGCAAATCAAAACCGCCGGCCCGCAGCGCCTCCACAAAGCCCGCGCAATCCGTATTGTGACCGGTGATCAGAGCAGCCCCATCCTCGCGCCGCTCGAAAATCAACGTATTCACCGCCCCCAACCCCGCAGCCTCAGCCGTCAATCCATCCAGCGCCGGAATGACCGCTTCCTTGTGCGGCACCGTGACATTCGCCCCGCAAAAGCCCAACGCCGCCAGCCCTCGCACCGCCGCGCTCAAATCCGCGGGACGCGCCGGCAAAGGGAGATAACGCCAGTTCAACCCCAACGCCCCAAAAGCCGCATTGTGCATCCGCGGAGAAAGGCTGTGCGCCACCGGCCATCCCAACAAACCCACCAACCGGGTCCGACCGTCGATTTCGTTGGCCATTGCGCTCACCCCGTCCGTCCGATGGCCTGAGCCACCGCCTGCACCCGCTCCATCAGCGCCGCAAAGCGCGCCGGCTTGAGCGACTGCGGCCCATCGGAAAGCGCCCGCTCCGGTTCCGGATGGACCTCCACGATCAACCCGTCCGCCCCGGCCGCCACCGCCGACAGCGCCATCGGCGTCACCAGCTCCCACCGCCCCGCCGCATGGCTAGGATCGACCACCACCGGCAGATGGCTGAGCTGTTTCAACACCGGCACCGCGCTGAGATCCAATGTATTGCGGGTATAAGTCTCAAACGTGCGGATTCCCCGCTCGCACAGGATCACCTGATAATTTCCCTGCGCCATAATGTACTCGGCCGCCATCAACAACTCCTCGATCGTCGACATCAGCCCCCGCTTCAACAAAACCGGCCGCCGCACCTCTCCCACCGCCGAAAGCAGATCGAAGTTCTGCATATTGCGCGCCCCCACCTGTAACAGATCGGCATACTCGCAGACCAGCGGCACCTGCTCCGGCGACATCACTTCCGTAATGATCGGCATCCCCGTCTCCCGCCCGGCTTCAGCCAGGATCTTCAGCCCTTCTTCGCCCAGCCCTCGAAAACTGTACGGCGAAGAGCGCGGCTTGAAGGCTCCCCCGCGCAAAATCCGGGCCCCGGCCGCCCGCACCGCCCGGGCCGTCGTCAACATCTGCTCGCGGCTTTCCACCGCGCACGGTCCGGCCATCATCACCACCGCCGGCCCGCCCAGAACCACCTCACCGACCCGGATCACCGTATCCTGAGGATGAAACTCCCGGCTGGTCAATTTAAAGGTGCGGGACATCGGCAGGATCTTCTCGACGCCCTCCATTCGCAGCAGCCGCTCCTGATCGAGAGGTCGGCCGTTCCCCACCGCCCCCACCAACAGCTGCCCCTCATTCTCGGAAATATGCACCCGGTAACCGGCCTGCTCGATCACCGCCGTCACCCGGGCAATCGCCCCACCGGAAGCCCCCGCCAGCATTACCACAATCATCGTTCCATCTCCTCAAGCCAATCGGAATAAGAATTTTAGCGTCCCGCGACAGACACTTTCCATGTAAAAAACGACGCGCCGGATAGGCCAAGAGAAGTTATTTTTATTCATTTTTGCGGCGGCTTCAGAAAGCCGCCGCAAAAATGGGCTTTTCTTTCTCTTGTTTTTCGGGCTCACCGGACAGATCTTCCAATCTTCCAGCATCCACTCTTCCTGTCTACTTTCTACTTCCGGGTAACAAAAAAGGCCCATCCCTCAAAAGGGACGGGCCGGTCGGCTCGTGGTGCCACCCTTGTAGGTTGCCGCAGATCGATTGCAGCAACCTGTTGGCTGTTACAGAAACAAAAAAAACCGTGAGAGTGTCACCCTCACGGTTGCAAACAGCCAAACACTCAGCAGGTACAGGAAAAAATCCGATACCTTCACCCTATAACGGAGGTGAACCGGCTCAGGCTACTTTAAAATCATTTCGCCTTGCAACTCCTGGGGCCATTCAACGTTTCCGAAAGGACCGGGCTCTCACCTTCCCCGGCTCTCTGGACCTTCAGCAAAACGTCTACTTTACCCATTCACCGTCTTTTACCTATCGCCCGGCAGTTTACCATAGCTCAAAAGAATGTCAAATCTGCAAGAAATTCCGACCTGTGGGGTTAGCCCGGAAAGGCGAGAGAAAAAAAGCCCGTGTTTTGGCGCGCATAAAAATGCGCGCCAAAACACAAATAAAAAATTCTTTCTGCCTGCTTCGCATCGCGCGGCGTTTTTTTACCGGGAAAGCACTCGTTGCGGGATGCAAAAAGCTGGTTATAATCCATGTCGGCGGGCAACCACACCCTTCCATTTTCCAACCAGTTGCTTTGTCTGAAAATACCCCGATTTCTCTAGAGGGATATACATGGGCACCGATATACACGGATGGATCGAAATCGCCTTGCAACCCTTTCCTGAGGATGACAAAAGTTGGGTCGCCCTAGTCGACGTCTTATTCCTTTTCTGGCGCGACTACGATCTCTTCGGTTGCCTCTTTGGTGTCCGGAATTATGCCGACTTCCGCCCCCTGGCTCCCGATCGCGGCATTCCAGAAGATGCCTCGACCACGGTTCGCGAAGGATTTTTCAAAGAGGCCGAAAATCCCTCCTGGATCTTATGGAGCGAACTGAAGGCGGTCGATTGGGAAGAAGAAACCCTTACCCCCCACGTCCGGCTTAACGAATACCATTACGATGAAAACGGCGAGTTGAAGCTTTACCAGAGTGGAGGTGGATGGACCACCGATATAGAAAAAGCCACCGGTGTGACCAGGGATCAGTTCTGGGCCCCCGATCACCACTGGCTGGAAGGACAGGAATGGGAATTTGAAGGAAAAATCTTCCGCACCGAACGGATAAAACGCAAAGTCGTCCTGAATGGTTCATTTAAAGATGTTATGGCTATCATGCAGGTGCTGGGCAATCGCTTCGGCGATGAAAATGTCCGTCTGGTCGTCTGGTTTTATCTTTAAACAGGAGCGCTTATGAAAGGGATCATTTGCTATTACTCAGGTTCCGGTAACACCAAACTGGCCTGCCAATACCTCGTCAAAAACATCACCGCCGGCGAATTTGCCCTCCAGGACATCACCAAAGCCGCCTCCCTGGATCTGACCCAATACGATGTCGTCGGCTTCGCCACCTTCGCCGACTTCATCGGGCCGCCGCAGCTTTTTCAGGAATTCATCAAACAATTGCCCCCACAATCAAAACGCTGGGCCTTTCTCCTGAATACCTACGGCAATATGAACGGTCGCACGCTCCTCACCCTGATGGAGCTGGTGACAAAACAGGGCTTCCGCCTGCTCGGCGGCCACGCCCTCCACATGCCGGAAAGCTACCCCCCCTTGATCGCTGCCGGTCAGGGCAATGAAAAAGCTCCCAGCGACGAAGAACTGGTAGCCTTCAAACAATTCGTAACCGAACTGAACGACACCCTGGACAAAATTCAAAAGGGCAAAGAAATCCTGCCGCCCAAACTTTCCATCAGCTTCGGAGAACGACTGCTGCCCAAAACCCCACGCACGATCTCCCGCCACCTGATGGGAACCAAATTTGTAGATGAAACCCTCTGCACGGAATGCGGCCTCTGCGCCAAAATCTGCCCCTATCAGGCCATCACCATGAATCCCAAACCAGTCTTCGACAAAACCCGCTGTTACGGCTGCTGGGCCTGCTATAACCACTGCTCGCGCAAAGCCATCTACACCAACAAATACCGTGGCGTGGGCCACTACCCCAAACCGATCGACGAAGTAAAAGAAAAGCTGCCTTTATAAAAATACCATACCACCTCTATCCTCAGGAGTTAATCATGCCGCTCGATATCGAAAAAATCAAACTGGAAATCGCCGCCCTGCCTGAAACCAATCCCTTCTCGGGTGTCGTCTGGCTTCAGGAAAACGGACAGACCGTCCTGGAACAGGCCCAGGGCTGGGCCAACCGCTCCGACGCCATCCCCAACACCTGCAATACCCGGTTCGGCATCGCTTCTGGGGCCAAAACCTTCACCGCCGTCGCCATCTGCCAGCTCATTGAAAAAGGCAAACTGACCCTGGAAACCCGCCTCACCGATTGCCTCGACATCCCTTT
Organism: uncultured Anaerolineales bacterium; assembly: GCA_964501335.1. GTDB lineage: Bacteria > Chloroflexota > Anaerolineae > B4-G1 > SLSP01 > CAZCTC01. Next base: position 13,812 of record CAZCTC010000059.1, read on the forward strand.
CCCCACCTTCGATCCCACCGTCAACATCCACCACCTGCTCTCCCACAGCTCCGGCACCCCCGACTACTTCGATGAAGAGATCATGGACGACTATGGAGCCCTCTGGAATGAGCACCCCATGTACAAAATGTGCTCGCCCCGGGATTTCCTGCCGCTCTTCCAGGATCAACCCATGAAATTCGCGCCGGGTACTCGCTGGAGCTACAACAATGCCGGCTACATCCTGCTTGGACTGATCGTCGAACAGATCACCGGCCAAAGCTTCACCTCCTATATCGAAGAAAATATCTTCAAACCCTGCGGCATGCAGGACAGCGGCTATTTCCCCATGGACCAGTTGCCCGAACGCACGGCTCTCGGCTACCTGAAAACCGCTGAAGGAGGCTGGCGCACCAACATCTACTCCGTACCCATCATCGGCGGACCGGATGGAGGCGTCTTCATCACAGCCCCCGACCTGGAAAAATTCTGGGAGGCCTTCTTCGGTGGCCGGCTCGTCTCTGAATCCATGGTAAAACAGATGATCACCCCCCACTACGACACCGGAGACGACGACAACACCGGATACGGCTACGGCTTCTGGATCGCCCGCAAAAATGAAACCGTCGTCGCCTGCTACATGTTGGGCGAAGATCCCGGCACGGCCTTCATCTCCAGCGCCTATCCCGATAAAGGCATTCGTTTCGCCATCCTGGGGAATACCGGATCGCCCACCTGGAAAGTCCTGCGCATCATCGGCTCCGCCGTCCGCGCTTTGGACTGAAAACAGGAAAAAAACACCCGCCTGTGCAATCCGCCCGAAAAACGCGGAAGAAAAAAACAACCGATGCGTTAATCTGGAAAAAAGCTTGTATTTTCGGCGGCTTCAGAAAGCCGCCGAAAATACAAAAAAGAATCCTCCCCCATCCTGCGCATCGCATCTCACCAGAAAAGAGCCACTTGCGGGACGCAACAACAAACCACAAAAATTCATTCGCCCGCCTGAAAAGGCGGGCGAATGAATAAAAACACCTTCAACTCAATCTTGCTTTAAGGTCGAACCGCAGGCCGCATCGTCGGAGTACCCGTCATTCCCGGAGTGCCGGTAATCGTCGCAGTCCCTGTTAATGTGGCCGTGCCTGTAACTGTAGCCGTGCCCGTAACCGTAGCGGTTCCTGTAACGGTAGCCGTGACCGTAACCGGCACCGTAGCAGCCGGGGTTGCAGGAACTGTAGTAGGAGTTTCAGGACGAAGCGTGGGGGTCAACGGAATAACCGTCGTGGTCGTCGTCAACGGCGAAGTCGTCGCCGTATAATACGGCGTCGGCGTGACCGTGGGGGTACGCGCACAACCGAAACTGCCCAACGCCAGAATCAACAACAAAGCTACCAAACTCCATTTGTTTCCCATTCTATTCTCCTCGTTCAACGAATTGTATAAAGGTTCATCACCGCCGGCAGCCTGTAACCGCCCCGGCAAATCACCTTTTCCAAAATACCATAACAATCAACTTCTCGGATGTATAATTTTGGATTTATTTAAAAGGACTTTTTGCGTTACAATATCCAGATGCACGCCGCTCCCACTCAACGGCCCCGCCGCTGAGACAGGTCGTGCCAGCATGGAGGAGAAAATGCAAAGCTTAACAGTATACCCGGCACGGACAATTCAAGGCACAACACGCATCCCTGGTGATAAATCCATCTCTCACCGCGCCCTGCTCCTGGGCGCTTTAGCCGACGGCGAAAGCCAGATTACCGGCTTCCTGCCTTCAGGCGACTGCACGGCCACCCTCGGCTGCCTGCAAGCCCTGGGTATCCACATTGATCGCCCCCTCCTCACCACAGCCATCGTCCAGGGTCAGGGACTGACAGGATTACGACCTGCAATCGCCCCCCTGAACTGTGTCCGATCCGGCACCACCATCCGCCTCCTCGCCGGGCTCCTGGCCGGCCAGACCTTCGACTCGATCCTCAACGGAGATCCCCAACTGCTGCGCCGCCCAATGCGCCGCGTGGTGGATCCCCTGCGCAGGATGGGCGCTGAAATTACCGATACCGAAGGCTGCGCCCCCCTGCAAATTCGCGGCCGTTCGCTACAGGGCATGGAACACACGCTGGAAATCGCCAGCGCCCAGGTCAAAAGCGCGCTGTTGCTTGCCGGACTCTATGCCGACGGCCCCGTTACCGTCCACCAGCCCGGCCCGGCCCGCGACCACACCGAACGGATGATGCAAGCGATGGGCGCCGAACTCTCCATCGCCGACAACACCGTCACAATCGCCCCCGGCGCGAAGCTGGCGCCCTTAACTATCCAGATTCCCGGTGATATCTCTTCCGCCGCCTTCCCCTTGATTGCCGCAATCTTGCTGCCCCAATCCAATATCACCCTGATCGGAGTCGGCGTAAACCCCACCCGTACAGGCCTGCTCAATGTCTTACAATCCATGGGAGCCGACATCACCGTCACCCCCACTGCGGCCCAGGGCGGTGAACCCGTCGCCAATCTCACGCCCCGCTTCGCCGAACTCTCCGGAATCGAAATCGGCGGCAGTACCGTGGTGCGCATGATCGACGAATTCCCCATCCTGGCCGTCGCCGCCACTCAGGCCCGCGGCCTCACCCGCGTCCGCAACGCCGCCGAATTGCGCGTCAAAGAAACCGACCGCATCGCCACGGTCGTCACCGAACTGCAAAAACTCGGGGCGACGATCGAAGCTCACCCCGACGGCTTTTCCATCGAAGGCCCCCGCCCGCTTCAGGGCGGCGAAGTTGACAGCCACGGCGACCACCGTCTGGCCATGGCGCTCGTCATCGCCGGTCTCATCGCCCAACAACCCGTCACCGTTCGTGGTATCGAATGTATCGCCGATTCTTTCCCCGGCTTTGTCCCCCTGATGCAGGCGCTCGGAGCCCCCATCAGCGTTTCAGAATCATAGGAGTTTGCCATGTTACGCTTTACGACAGCGGGAGAATCTCACGGACCCTGTCTGGTCGTCGTCATTGAGGGATTGCCGGCCGGCCTCAATATCAGCCTGCCCGCCATCAATCGAGACCTGGCCCGCCGCCAGGGCGGCTACGGCCGCGGCGATCGAATGAAAATCGAACAGGATCAGGTCGAAATTTTAGGCGGCGTGGTCGACGGCCGCACCATCGGCGCCCCGGTAGCCCTGAGCATCGCCAACCGGGACTGGAAAAACTGGCACGAAAAACGCGAAGCCGGCGCCCTCCCCAAATTGACTGTGCCCCGCCCCGGTCACGCCGACTACGCCGGGATGGTCAAATACAACCTCGACGATGCCCGCCTCGTTCTGGAACGGGCCAGCGCCCGGGAAACGGCCGCCCGTGTCGCCGCCGGAGCGGTAGCCCGGCAATTCCTCACCGATCACAATATCTTCGTCGGCAGCTACATCACCGAAATCGGCGGCGTGACCGCCGAAATCCCCGACCTTCCGCCGGAGGAACTCTGGGCGCTGGCCGCCCAAAGCGATCTCTCCTGCCCCAACGCCCTGGCCGCCGAACGGATGCGGGACGCCATCGATGCCGCTCGCGCCGCCGGCGATTCTCTGGGGGGAGTCTTCATCATCAACGCCACCGGCCTGCCGGTCGGCCTGGGCCGCCCGGATCGCTGGGACGGCCGCCTCGACGCCCGACTCGCCGGCGCCCTGATGTCCATCCCGGCTATCAAAGGCCTGGAAATCGGCCCGGCTTTTGAAAACGCCCGCCGGCGCGGCACTGAAGTCCATGATCCCTTCTACCCTGACGGTCACGGCGGCGTCACCCGGCGCACCAACCGGGCCGGCGGGCTGGAAGGCGGCATGACCAACGGCGCCCCCCTCATCCTCCGCGCCGCCATGAAACCGATCCCCACCACCCTGACCCCCCAGCTCTCGGTGGATCTCGCCACAGGCGAACCGGCCATCACCCAATATCAACGTTCCGATGTCTGCGCAGTCCCGGCCGCCGCCGTCGTCGGTGAAGCCATGGTAGCCTGGGTTCTGGCAGAAGCCTGGTTGGAAAGATATGGCGGAGACAGCGTTGACCGGGAATAACCTCATCCTGACCGGTTTTATGGGGACCGGAAAAAGCACCATCGGCCAGGAGGTGGCTCGCCGGCTGGACCGTCCTTTCATCGACATGGATCTGGAGATCGAACGCCGAAACCAGGCCACTGTCGCCCGGATCTTTGCCGAAAAAGGCGAAACCGCCTTCCGTGAAATGGAACGGGACCTCTGTCGGGAATTAAGCGCCCGAAATGGATTGGTAATCGCTACCGGCGGCGGCGCCCTGGTCGATCCGGCCAATCGCGACGCCCTGGCCGCTACCGGCATCCTCATCTGTCTGAATGCCCACCCTGAAACAATCCTGAGCCGCATCCAGACAGCCAATGCGCCGGAACGCCCTTTGTTACAGACAGAAGATCCGGCGGCTGCCGTCGCCCGGCTGCTGATACTCCGCCGGGAGGCCTACCGCGCCATCCCCTGGCAAATCGACACGACCACCCTCTCGATCGCCGAGGCAGTCGAACGGGTGCTCTCGCTGGCCGAAATCCAAACCCTGCCCGTCACTCATTCCGGTGCCGGCTATCCGATCCATATTGGAACCGGATTGCTGGCCCGTCTGGGGGATGCGCTGCGCGCCGTAGGGATTCCTGAAAACAGCAAAGTAGCCCTGGTAACCAATCCCGTTGTGGAAAAATATTACGCCGCCCCCGCAGAATCAGCCCTGCGCGCCGCCGGTCTGATCCCCCAGCGCTGCCTGATCCCCGACGGAGAATCCGCCAAAACACTGGAAACCGTCGGCAACCTCTACTCCCAATTCCTGACGGCCGGATTGGATCGAGAAGGAACTGTCCTGGCTTTAGGCGGAGGGGTCACCGGAGACATTGCCGGCTTTGCAGCCGCCACTTATTTGAGAGGGGTACGCTTCGTCCAGGTGCCGACCACCCTACTGGCCATGACCGATTCCAGCGTGGGAGGAAAAACCGGCGTGGATCTGCCGCAGGGGAAAAATCTGGTGGGAGCCTTCAAACCGCCGGAACTGGTCCTCATCGATCCGGCCGTATTGGCCACACTCCCCATCGAAGAATTTCGCTCCGGACTGGCCGAGCTGATCAAACATGCCGTCCTGGGAGAGCCCGGGCTCTTTGCCGCTCTGGAAAAACGAGTCGGAGAGCCCTTCCCCAATTCATGGGAACTGGCCCAATCGCTACGGGTAAAAATCGCCGTTGTGGAAGCCGATCCCCATGAAAAGGGGCAACGGGCGGTGCTCAATCTGGGACACACCCTCGGCCATGCCCTGGAAAAAATCAGCCAGTACACCATCCGTCACGGCGAAGGAGTTGCGATCGGCATGGTCGCCGCGGCCCGCATCGCCACCATCCTGGGACATGCAGAAGGAACTCTGGCCTACCGTATCGAAAACCTGCTGCAAGCATGGGGATTACCGACCACCTGTCCCCCCTATCCCGCGGCCAAAATCCTCGCCGCCACCGCTTACGATAAAAAACGCCACGGCAACACCATCCGCTGGATTCTTCCCTGTGCCATCGGCTCCCCCAAAATCATCGAAACCGTCCCGCCGGAAACCGTCCTGCAAGTCCTGCAAGACATGGGCGCACTCTAATTTTTTATTTTTTCGCGCGCCGCCTGCGTGGCGCGCGAAAAAATAAAAATTAAACAAAACAGATAAACAAAAAGGCCTCTGCGGGTAGAAACCCACAGAGGCCAGGCAAACAAAAAAGCGGCCTGTTTAGACCGCTTGTGTTGGTGGCGAGGGTGAGATTTGAACTCACAACCAAGGGCTTATGAGTCCCCTGCTCGGCCGTCGAGCTGCCTCGCCGGAAAAAGTAGCGGGGGACGGATTCGAACCGCCGACCTTCGGGTTATGAGCCCGACGAGCTGCCACTGCTCCACCCCGCGTTGCCTCAACGTTCAGGATTGTACCACAACTTTAATTTTACGCAAGTGCGCAAAAGATTTTGGGGCTCCGCATTAATCTTTTATTAGAATTCTCTCGTTTTTATTGACACCCCTATACCCCAATGCTATAATTTAAACGCTTCAAACCAATATGATAGTTGACAAATTCTTTTGGCGGGAGGTATGGACATGGCCCTATTAAACGATGAAATCCGCCAGGAAGTGGCTAAAATCCTGGTAGACCTGCCCAATCCAGTCAGTTTGATCTTTTTTACAGCCCCAGAACACTGCGATTACTGCGACGAAATCAAACAGCTCACTTCAGAATTGACGGAAATCTCCGAACGGATCACCCTGGAAATTTACGATATCACTCAGGATACGGATAAAGTTGCTGAATTTAAAATCGACAAAGCCCCGGCCCTGGCCATCGTCGGACAGAAAGATTACGGCGTGCGCTTTTTCGGCTTTCCTGCGGGATATGAATTTTCATCTTTACTCCACGCTATCCAGGCGGTCGGTCGCGGCGCCTCTGAATTGGATCCGCAAACCATCGCCTATTTAAGCGATCTGAACGAACCCATTCATATTCAGGTTTTCGTCACCACCAGTTGCCCTTATTGCCCGCGCTCCGCCGCCGTAGCCTATGAAATGGCTCTGGCCAGTGACAAAGTCACGGCAGATGTAGTTGAAGCCAGCGAATTTCCAGACCTGGCCGATCGCTATGCCGTCATGGGCGTTCCCTTGAATGTGATCAACGAACGGCAACGAGTCGAAGGGGCGGCGCCCCCCGACATGATCCTGGACGCCATCAAAACGGCTCTGTCCAACGAATAAGCCCGGATCGAACCTCGAACCCGGCGGCTTACCCCGCCGGGTTTGCCTGCTCTAAAAAAGACCTGTGCGGCTGGCCCAGAAAACAAGGAAAAGAAAAACCCCTCTGCTATTGCTTCTTTTGCCATTTGTGGTAGAAAAGAACCGGCAACATAACGGTAGGAGGCACTTAAAATGTTCGATTTCAAAATCACACCCGAAATAGAATCCCCCAAAAAATCCACAGTCATGACCTATGATTTGATCATCATCGGAGCCGGCGCCGCCGGACTCTCTACCGCCATTTACACGGCCCGTGATGGAATCAAAACGCTGGTTCTGGAAAAAATCACGGCCGGCGGCCTGGCCGGCACCACCGGCCTGATCGAAAACTATGCCGGCTTCCCCGACGGCATCGAAGGCCCGGAATTGATGCTGCGCTTTCGCAAACAGGCCGAACGTTTCGGCACCGATGTAGTGGAATTCGAGGAAGTCTGCGGAATCAAAATCCTGCCCGAAGGCGGCTTTTCAGTTCAAACCAATGCCAATACCGAATACCGTTCCAAAGCCCTGCTCATCGCCACCGGCAGCCAGCCCCGCAAACTCAACATTCCCGGCGAAAAAGAACTCTATGGACGCGGCGTCTCCTACTGCGCCACCTGCGACGGCCCGCTCTTCCGCAGCAAAGATGTAGTGATCGTCGGAGCCGGCAACTCCGGGCTTCAAGAAGGACTGCATCTGCTCCACTTCGTCAATCACATCACCATGGTTGAATTCCTGCCCACCTCTAAAGGAGAAAAAATCCTTCAGGAGCGGATGTTCAGCCACAAAGAGGTCGAGGTACTCTTCAACCATACCGTCACCGCGATCGAAGGCCATCAAACCGTCACCGGCGTACGCATCAAGAATCGCCAGACCGACGAAGAAAAAACCTTGCCGGCCGGCGGAGTCTTTATCTACATCGGGTACAAACCCGACACGGAATTCCTCAAGGGCATAGTCGACATGAATCCCATCGGTTATATTAAAACCGATGCCATGACCCGCACCTCGGTCCCCGGGATCTTCGCCGCCGGAGATGTCCGCGCGGACAATCTGGCCCAGGTAGCAGTCGCCGTCGGTGATGGAGCCAAAGCCGCCCTCGCCATCCGGGAATATCTGACAAATCTGGCCGTTGCATAAAATCGAACCTGCGCGGTTAACCCGGAAGACACAAGAAAAAACCTGTTTTCGGCGGCTTCAAAAAGCCGCCGAAAATATGAATAAAAAAACTCGAAATCCATCTACATCTGGAGCTAAAAATATGAAATACGAACCCAATATGGGAGAACTCGACAAGATCTTGAGATTGGTTCTGGGAATTTACTTCCTGCCGCTGGGATTCTTTTTCATCCAGGGCCCCCTCGGCATTATCCTCGGCATCGTCGGCATCGTTTTCATCCTGACCAGTCTGAGCGGTTGGTGTCCACTCTACACATTGCTCGGCTGGAACAGCCGCCCGGCCGAAACCAAAACCTCCGACTCCACTAAAAATCCAACAGGAAACTAAAACCTTCGATTCAAAGAACATATTTTCGCGCGCCGGCGGCGCGCGAAAATATAAACAAAAAATTCACAAGGAGATCTCATCATGGTAGATGCACAGGTTACCTGGGTCGGCCCCGGTTGGCGCCTCATCGGCGAAACCAGCAACAGTCCCGCCATCATCCTCGATTCTATGGAACCCGGCGCCGGAACCCATTCCGGCCCCACCCCCATGGAACTCGTCATCATCGGCCTGGCCGGATGCACCGCCATGGACATTATCACCGTCATGGCCAAACGCCGCGAACCCATGACCGGATTGCAGGTCAAAGTCCACGGTGACCGCGCGACCGAACATCCCAAAGTCTACAACAAAATCCATATCGAATATATCGCCTACGGTCAGGGCATCAATCCCGCCTCCCTGGAAAAGGCGATCGAGCTTTCCGAAGGTAAATATTGCTCGGTCAGCGCCATGCTCAACAAAACCGCCGAAATCACCAGCAGCTACCGAATCGAACCGGGACCCAACCCGAATGAACCCGGCGGCGATGTCCCGGTCCGGAGTTAACCGATGACGTTACACGCCGGGACGCAAGATCCTATCAGCCAAAGAAAAAATCTCCCAACGCTGCGATTTTTGCGTTCCGGCGTGATCCTGGGAACTCTGATCCTGAGCTGGATTCTGAGCAGCTGTATCAAAGCGCCACCGCTGACCTTCCCGCTCTCTCCACCTGCCTTAAACCCACCTACCCCGAATGTCGTCACTCCGGCCGCCGCACCGACCGCCCCCGATTTCACGCTTACCACGCTGGAAGGCGAAACCGTTCACCTGAGCGATTACCGGGGGCAGATCGTCCTCCTGAACTTCTGGGCCAGCTGGTGTCCGCCCTGTAACGAAGAGCTGCCGGCCCTCAACGCCTACTACGCCGCCCACAAGGATCAGGGCCTGGTCCTGCTCGGCGTCGATGTCGATGAAACGGCCGATGTCGTCCGGGATTTCGTGCAGCAAAAAGGGATCACCTATCCCATCCTCCTCGATCCCCAGGGCAAAGCCTCCGCCGACTACAGCGTCACCGGCATGCCCACCACCTTCATCATCGACCGCGAAGGCCGGCTCATCGGCTACTGGCCCGGCGAATTGACCGAGGCCATGCTGGAAAAGGGCCTCACGCCTCTCCTGACGCCCTGAAGGGATACCGCCATGTTAAGACTGGGTGCGCATGAATCGATCGCCGGCGGTCTCTACCGGGCCCTGGAGCGGGGTGCCGAAGCAGGCTGTGAAGCCCTGCAAATGTGGGTCAAAAACAGCCGCCAATGGTCCGCTCCCCCGCTCACTTCGGAGGAAGTTTCCCGTTTTCAAGAGGTCCGCGCCGCAACCGGCATCGCCCCGGTAATTGCCCACGCCTCCTATCTGATCAACCTCGCCGCCGCCGATGAAGAGCTGCGCCGTCGGTCCTGCCTCGCGATGATCGATGAACTGGAACGCTGCGAGCAATTAGAGCTGCCGGGCATCGTCCTGCATCCCGGCTCCCACAACGGCGCCGGCGAGAGCGAAGGCCTGGCCCGCATCGCCCGCTCCCTCGAAGAGATCCACGCCCCCCTCCCCGGTTACCGCGTTCATATCCTGTTGGAAACCATGGCCGGCCAGGGCACCAACCTCGGCCACCGACTGGAACAACTCGGCTGGCTGCTCCAGAACTGCACGCAGCCTGAACGACTGGGCATCTGCCTCGACACCTGCCATCTCAGCGGCGCCGGCTACGATCTCACGACCGACGAAGGCTACGCCATCGCCCTGGAGAAGTGCGAACGGATCATCGGATTGGAAAAAATCCAGGCGCTGCATCTCAACGACTCCCGCCATCCCACCGGCAGCCGGCGCGATCGCCACACCCATATCGGAGAAGGTTCGCTGGGTCTGGCAGCCTTCCGCCGCCTGCTCACCGATCCCCGCCTGGATGGGCGTCCCGGCCTGCTGGAAACGCCCAAAAGCGACGATCTTCATGAAGATCGAGAAAATCTGGCCCGCCTGCGGGCGCTGGTCGAAAATCAGGAATAAAAACACTATGGAACCAAAATTTCCCAACTTCAAACCGCTCGAACTGAACGACCAGGATCAGTTCCGGAAACTACTCTGGGCCTACCAGCCTCAGACCTCCGAATGGACCTTCACCAATCTCTTCATCTGGCGTCAATATTTCGGCTTTGAATGGAGCCTCGACGGCGACAACCTGCTGCTCATAGCCGCCGGCGCCCCTCACGGACCCTACGCCATGCAGCCCATCGGCCCCGGCTCACGCCGCGAATCCACCTTGAAATTGCTGTTATGGCTACGCGAAGAAAAAGGGCAGGCACAACCGCGCCTGGAACGCGCCGATGCCCGCCTGGTCGCTGAATTGCAAGAACTCCCGGAACTCTCGATAGAAGCGGATCGCAATCAATTCGATTACCTCTACCAGACCGCCGAATTGATCGCCCTCGCCGGCCGCAAACTGCATACCAAGAAAAACTACCTCAACCGTATTCGCCGGGAACATCCCGAGGCCGTCTTCGCCCCCCTTTCCCCCGACCTGATCCCCGCCTGCCAGGCAGTGGCCGGTGAATGGTGCCAGCTCCATCGCTGCGCCGACGATCTGGGACTCAGCGGCGAATGGGAAGCCATCCATGAAGCGCTGGAACACTTTGAAAAACTGGGCCTGGAAGGCGGCGTCATCCGCTTCGATGATGAAATCAAAGCCTTCAGCCTGGGCGAACGGCTCAATGAACAAACCGCCGTCATCCATATCGAAAAGGCCGACCCCACGATCCCCGGCCTTTACACCCTGATGAATCAACAATTTGCCGAAAAGAACTGGGCCACCGTTCCTCAAATCAACCGGGAACAGGACCTGGGAGACGAAGGGCTGCGCTTTGCCAAACTCTCCTATTGCCCCGACCAACTGATAGAAAAATTCCGTATTACGCTCAATCAGTAGACAGTAGAAAGCAGACAGTAGACAGCTAATTTCCCAATGAATCATTCTCTTAAAATGCAGAATTCATTACGGCAAAAAACTCTCTTCCTGTCTACTTTCTACTGTATGCTGTCTACTTCTTAATAATTTCAATCCGGTAAATAATAATTATGATTTATACCCATGGACCCTGGTTTAAAGACGAACACGGCCGCACACTGCTTCTGCGCGGCATCAATGTGGGCGGCAGCAGCAAAGTGCCCACCCATCCCGATGGAGCTACTTATCGCCGCGAAAACTTTTTCAATACGCGAAATGTCTCCTTTGTCGATCGCCCCTTCCCGCTGCATGAAGCCGATACCCATTTTGCCCGCCTCAAACAATGGGGACTGGATTTTGTACGCTTCCTTGTCACCTGGGAAGCCATCGAACATGCCGGCCCCGGCTGTTATGACGAAGCTTACCTCGATTACCTCTACCAGATCGCCCGCAAAGCCGCCAAATATGACATCAATCTCTTCATCGATCCCCATCAAGATGTCTGGAGCCGCTTCTCCGGAGGGGACGGCGCCCCCGGCTGGACCTTCGACCTGATCGGCATGGATATCACCCACTTCGCCGAAACCAACGCCGCCATTGTTCACGCCACCCACGGCGATCCCTTTCCCCGCATGATCTGGCCGACCAACGGCGACAAACTGGCCGCGGCCACGATGTTCACGCTCTTCTTCGGCGGCAACGACTTCGCCCCCCAGATCCACATCGAAGGCGAACCGATCCAGGATTACCTCCAGCGCCATTACATCCAGGCCATCGGACAGGTCGCCCAACGCCTCCGGGACCTTCCCAATGTCATCGGCTACGATACGCTCAATGAACCGCTGGCCGGCTATATCGGCTGCCCCGATCTCCGGCGTCTGATGGGAGAACTCCAGTTGGGAGAAGCCCCCACGCCCTTCCAATCGATGGTGCTGGGAGAGGGCCTCCCCCAAACGATCGGCTACTGGATGATCACCCTTATCGGCCCGCTCCAGGTGGGCTGGCGACGACTTAACCCTCGCGGAACCCGGGCCTGGAAAACCGGTAACGGCTGCATCTGGCGTCAACACGGCGTCTGGGATTGCGATGCCCGCGGCAAACCCCACCTGCTTCGCCCCGACTATTTTGCCGCGACCCACGGCCAACCGGTGCATTTCCACCGCGACTATTTTCTGCCCTTCGCCCGCCGGTATGCCGAACATATCCGAAAGATCGATCCTAAAGCCATCCTCTTCGTCGAAGGCATTCCAGCCCGCGACGAAATCCTCTGGGGGCCTGACGATCCGGGAAACATCGTCCATGCAGCCCACTGGTACGACTCCCTGACCCTCATCACCAAATGGTTCGTCCCCTGGTTGACCTTCGATGTTTACCAGCGGCAGGTCGTCCTGGGCGCCACGCACGTCAAACGGGCCTTCCGCAACCATCTGGCCGCCATCAAAAATATCACCCGCGACCAGATGGGCGAAATTCCGGTCCTGATCGGAGAATTCGGCATTCCCTTCGATCTCTATGACGGGCAGGCTTACCGGCATGGCGATTACACGGTCCAGACCCAGGCCCTGGATTACTCTTTCCAGGCCATCGAGAAAAACCTGCTCAGCGCGACGCTCTGGAATTACACCGCCGACAATAACCATGCCCATGGCGATCAATGGAACGATGAGGATCTCTCCCTCTTCAGCCCGGATGGACTGGGCCCCACGACCGACCTTAACGCCGGCGGCCGCGCCCTCGCAGCAGCCGTCCGCCCCTACGCCCGGGCCGTCGCCGGCGAACCGCTCGCCATGGCCTTCGATCTCCAGCACCGCCGCTTCACCTTTGAATTCCGCCATGATCCGGCCCTCACAGCCCCGACAGAATTCTTCATCCCGGCCCTGCAATATCCGCAAGGCTATCAAATTACGCTATCCGATGGAGAATATCAACGCGACGAAGAAAACCAACGCCTGCTCTACCGTCACAGCCTCAACCAACCGACTCATCATATAGAAGTGAAACCTTGATTAAATTAATTTTTCGCGCACGGCCTGCGGCCGTGCGCGAAAAAAAATCCCCCCACACGAAGGAGACCCACATGCCCGAAAAAATCCTGGAACGCTTTCAAACCGAACGGCAGGCCCTCAACGACATCGTCATGAAATATGCCGGGCGCGACATCAAACGCTTCTACGCCCTCGACACCCAGGTCTATCAGGAAGGCGCCCTCCCCGCCAAAACCAAAGAACTGCTGGGCCTCGTCGCCTCCCTCGTCCTCCGCTGCGACGACTGCGTCAAATACCACCTGCTGCAATGCCGGGAACAGGGCCTCACCAGCGAAGAACTGGAAGAAGCGCTCTCCGTCGCTTTGATCGTCGGCGGATCCATCACCATTCCGCATTTGCGCCGGGCTCTGGCAGCCTGGGATGAAATCAACCCAAAAGGAGATTCTAATGAGCACGACCTATAAAAGCATCAGCCCCTATGAACTGGAAGAAGGTGCCATTCGGCTTATCGGTCAGGATTGGATGTTGATCACTGCGGGGACGCTGGAAGACTACAACACCATGACGGCCAGTTGGGGAGGCCTGGGAGAACTGTGGGGTCGACCGGTCAGCTTCTGCTTCATCCGGCCCCAACGCTACACCTACAGCTTTATGGAACGCTTCGGCACCTTCACCCTCTCATTTTTCGATGCCGCCTATCGCCCGGCCCTGAATCTCTGCGGCTCCCGCTCCGGCCGTGACATCAACAAAGCCCAAATCACCGGCCTGACCCCCGTGCAGAGCCCTGCCGGCGCCGTCTATTTTGAGCAGGCCCGGCTGGTGATCGAATGCCGCAAATGCTATCAGCAGGATATCGACCCGCAATGCTTTGCCGTCCCCGGCATCGTCGATGAAATCTACACAACCAAAGATTTCCACCGTATGTACATCGGAGAAATCCTCCAGGTCCTTCAGCGCGCCTGAGAAAAGATAAAACGCAACAGCGCACAGTTTACTCAGATTTCACCGCAAAGGCGCCGGAAACGCAGAGAGAAAATGAACAGAAAAAACTCTCTCCCCCCATCAGTCGAAAATCGCTGTTCACCAAACAAAAGCCGGTTGCGGGGCGCTAACAACAAATCTGTTTTTAACATTTTGGGCGCGCCTTGACAGGGCGCGCCCAAAATATTAAACAAAAAAAATTAATTCGCCGCTTCCCGCTTCATGGCCCGGTGCAGCTGCCAGATAATAAACCGCACCCGGTGGGCCATCGAAGTCGCAATATTCCACAAAACCTGATTTCCCAACATCACATCATCCTGACAAAGCGCCTGGAACCGTTCCCGGCTGATCACCAGCACGGTCGCCCCCTCCGAGCCCGCGATCAAATCCGCACTGCGGGCCCCCTGATCGAGCATCGCCAGTTCGCCCGTAATCTGCCCCGGCCGCAAGGAAGCGATATGCTGCAAATTCCGCGATTCCGTATCGTAGTTCTCAGGATCGTTCCAGACCTCAACCGAACCGCGCTGAATCACATACATCTCGCTGCCCGACTCCGCTGCCCGGGCCAGCCGCGCCTTCGCCGGATAGACCCGCTGCTCACATTGCGCCGCCAACCGGGTCCGCTGCGCCAGATTCAAATTATTCCCCACATCCGAATGGGCCAGGAACTGAGCAATCTCATTGACCCGCGCCAGCTCCGAATCTTCTACCTTGCGCTTCAATTGATCGCTCAACAGAGGCAACCCCAGATAGGCCGCCACCAACCGCCGGATCGTATCGGTCGCCTCAAACTGCGGCCAATGCCCCGCCTTCGGCAAAATACGCAAATCGGCATCCGGCCATTCATCCGCCACCACCCCGGCATCCCGCAGCGGCACCGTATTGTCCTCGGCGCCCCACACCACCACTGCCGGCGTCTCAATTTGACTCAATTTTCCACGGAGATCGTTATCCCGCATCGCCAGGAAACACTCCGCCCGCACCCGTCCCTGCCCGGTCTGCCGCGCATCCTGCCGGAGCCGCCAGTAATCCTGCATCGTGATTCCGGTCCGCTCGGCAAAAGAGGCCGGCACCATCAACCGATCCGTAAAACCGACCATCGCTCGCTCGCCCGCCGAGACGATCAAACTCCCCAGGCCAAAACGCTCCAACAGTGTAATCGGAGAGACCACCAGATTGATATAGGTCGACAGCCGTCCGCTGATCGTCGGCCCGATCAAGACCATCCGCTCGATCAAAACGGGATAATGGATGGCCAGCGAAATGCTGATCATGCCGCCCATCGAATGGCCGATCAACACAACCGGGCCGGAACTCACCTGCTCGATAAAACTCGCCAGCAAATCCACATAGGCCGGAATCGTCGTGCGTTGCGCCAGCCGCGGTGACTTGCCATAGCCCGGCAGATCGACGGCAAAACAATGAAAACGCTGGCTGAGCAATCCCATCAACGGTGAAAGCGCATACCACGAACTGGACCAGCCATGGATTAAAATTGCCACCTGCCGCCCGGGCTGCCCCTCTTCGACGACATGGATTTCTTGATCTTTCACTTTAAAAATTGGCATGATGACCTCAGCTTGTTTTCTTTGGACCGCGTTTCAAGGGGACAAGACGCAACGCATTTAAATATTAATCCACATTGCCATAAAGAGCAAACAGCCTATCCCCAGCAATCCGGCTCCCAGACGGGCCCAACCGCCTCCATCTCCACAATCGCCCGCCAGGCCGCCTGCGCGACCACTGCCTCAATCGGCTGGAAACGCACCCGCATCCCCGGCAAACACTGCGCCAGCAACGGCCAATCGGCCTGAATGACCGCCCCCAGTTTGGGATATCCCCCCGTCGTCTGATGATCCGCCAGCATCACAATCGGCTGGCCGTCAGGGGGAACCTGAACCGTCCCCCGCACCACACCATCCGACACCAGCTCCCCGACCGAACGCCGGGTCACCACCGCCCCCCGCAATCGACACCCCATCCGATCGGAAGCCGGGAGCACTTCATAGCTGCCATCCCAAAAAGCCGCCAACCCCTCTGCCGTAAAATCGTCCAGCTGCGGTCCCGGAGCAACCCGCAATATCGGCTCCGTGCTGTAGGACGGCCGCAACGCCCGGGGCCAGATCGCCCCGGCCCGCTCCCAGAATCCCGCGTCGGGCAGATTTAACGGCAAAAAATCGCCGGCCCGCAGCCCGCGCCCCTCCAGTCCTCCAAAACCGCCGGACAAATAGGTCGACTGCGATTCCAAAAAGGATGGAAGAGCCAGCCCACCCGACACAGCCAGCACAGCCCGCCCCCCCCCTCCTCGAATCACAACCCGTTCTCCGGCGCTCACCCGACAGGCACACCAGCCCGGCAAAGGACGGCGCCCAATCCAGCCCTCGAAATCTGCACCGCAAAGTGCAATCACCCGATCATCGTCAAAAGCCAGCACCGGCCCCTGTAAAGTGATCTCCAACGCCGCCGCGCCGGCAGGATTGCCCACCAGTCGATTCGCAGCCCGCAGCGCCGCCGGATCCAACACCCCCGACGGCGGGACGCCATATCGCGCCCATCCGGAGCGACCCGCATCCTGCACCGTGGTCAAAAAGCCGCCGTCCAATACGGTCACTCTGACCGGCGCCATCAGCCCCCTCCTCCTGTCACCGGCAGAAACCGCACCCGATCCCCCGCCTGCAACCCAAACGGCTCCGTCCTCCCGGGATCGAAAAGCCGCTCCAGAGTGCGCCCGATGATCCGCCAGCCCCCCGGCGTCGCCAGAGCATAAATCCCGGCCTGGGCCCCCGCAATTCCCACACTGCCCGGCTCGACCCGCGTCCGGGGCGTTGCCAGCCGCGGCGTCGCCAGCTGCGAGGGCAATCCAAAACAATAGGCAAAGCCCGGCGCAAAGCCCAACATCGCCACCCGATAAATCGCCGATGAATGCAGCCGAATCACTTCAGCCGGAGATAAACCGGAATGCTCCGCCACCCCGAGGAGATCCGGTCCCCATTCCCCGCCGTAACGCACCGGGATCTCCACCAACCGCCCTTCCGGCAAAGCCGTCGCCTTCAGGCCGTCCAGCGCCCCGGTCAAAGCCGCCTGGACTTCAGCAAAATCGCCCTGCAAAGGGTCGTATCGTACCAGAAGAGAATGATAGGTCGGCACCGTCTCCAGTTGCCCCGGCACCGGGTGGGAATCCAACCAGGCCGCCAGCCCATGCACCCGGGCATTTAAAACCTCGTTCAGCTCCGCGCCGAACTCAACCGTGAAGGCAGCTTCACCCAACGGCAAAATCCGCGGATAAAGAACCATTTCATCCTTTCTGTCCTGAAAATAGGCCCAGAAAAGACTCACCACAGATCGAAGATATTGCAAATAGACACGGAGGACACAGAGAAGAATTTAGAGAAAATCTCCTCTCTTCTTCTCTGTGATCTCTGCGCCTCTGTGGTGAAATCTCTTCTCTTTTTCATCCTTCGGGGTGCCGCCCCCCGCATGGCCTTCTGTCCTGAAAACAGGGCTCTATGGCATGGCCCCGGCCTTGTAACATCCCGCAAATGATCTTTTCCCGGCCAAATATGACACGCTGGATGGCGAGAGAAAGTTTTTTTGTTGATGTTTTCTCGCGCATCAGAATGCGCGAGAAAACATGGTCTTTTCCAGAATCATCCGGGCGACACGGGCTGTCTACTGTCTACTTGCTGCTGTCTACTTTCTTTGGGCTTTCCGTCCCACCAGGGAAGCCGGCGTCACACCCGCCGCCTCCAAAGCCGCCCGCAATGAGGCCGCCAGTCCCGCCGCCCCCGGCGTATCGCCATGCACACAGATCGTCTCCACGGCCAGCGGCACGGTACGGCCGTCGATGGCCGTCACCGCACCGCGAGTCGCCATCTGGATAGCCCTCGCCGTCACCACCGCCGCATCGTGGATCACGGCACCCGGACGGCTGCGCGGCACCAGCGTCCCGTCGGGCTGATAGGCCCGGTCGGCAAAAGCCTCGCCCGCCACCCGCAACCCGGCCGCCGCTCCCGCCTGGGCCAGAATCGAACCCGGCAAGGTCACCAGAATCAATCCCGGATCGAACCGACGGACAGCGCGCACCGTCGCCTCCGCCAGCGCCGCATCGCCGGCGGCCGTGTTATACAACGCCCCGTGCAATTTGACATGAACTAAAGACGCGCCGGCAGCCCGGGTAAAGGCCGCCAGCGCGCCGATCTGATAGAGTAAAAAGGCTTCCAATTCATCCGGCGCCAGTTCCATCTTGCGCCGGCCAAAGCCCTGCAAATCCGGATAACCGGGATGGGCTCCGATCGCCACCCCCTCCCGCACCGCAGCCGCTACCGTCTGCGCCATCACCACCGGATCGCCGGCATGAAGCCCGCAGGCAATATTGGCCGAAGTCACCACTCGCAATAAAGCTGCATCTTCACCTGATGTATACCGGCCGAAACTCTCTCCCAGATCGCAGTTTAAATCGATCGAGGCCATACGATTCCCGGCCTACCAGGCAATTGGAACCCGGCGCAGTTGATACTTCCGATCAAAATACTGCACATAACCGTTCTTCTTACCGAATTCATACAACCGCTTCGTGACTTCGACATCCTTCTGACAGTAGACAAAGATCTCCTCGACCCGCCCCTCTCGCCACCAGCGGACCGCCTGCAAACCGTCGGAACTCTTGCCTTCACCCAGCGTCGCCGAAGCCAGCGCATCCAATCCCAACCGGAACCCCAACGCCCGCTCCACTTTCTGCATTAAATCGAGCGTAGGCAGATCCTTCAAAACGACGCTGGTATACCGCTGCAACACCGGATAATCAAATCCCAGCTGATTGAACCCGATAACGAGATCGGCCGATTGCAACTCCGTGATCAAAGCCGGAACCTGAGCTTCGGTATAGCGGTGATAAGCCTGATCGGCTGTGTTATAAGTGACGACCACAGACACATTCAAACGTTCAGGGAAACGTCCCCCCACCTCGTCAAAGGTGTTTTGGGTTTCGATATCGAAAAAGACAGGCATCTTACAGCTCCTTGAATTTAAAAAATAGATAAGACGCAGTACTACAAAATTCACTCAGATTTCACCGCAAAGACGCCGAGGGCGCAGAGAAAAAAGCTAAAAAAACTCGCTTCTCTCTCAGCGGTCTCTGCGCCTCCGCGGTGTATTTTCCCGGTTGGCCGCGGAGTTACTTTAGCAGTACTAAAAAAAAGCATCATCGTGTCGGAATTCCGACAACTTCATAGACCGGCTCGGGTTCCAGTTGCCCTTTGATCTGCACCAGCGGCATCTCCCGGGCCAAAACCTGAGCACAGACCAGCTCATAGGTCTGTCGACAGATCAACACCTTGCCCGCCGGAGCCAGCTCCTGCAAAGAATGCGCCTTGTTCACCGCACTGCCTACCACGGTAAAATTCATCAAATTCGGCGTCCCCACATTGCCCACAATGGCCTCGCCGGTACTGATCCCCACCCCAAACGCCAGCCGGTTATGGAGCGGCAACTTATCATGGACCACCCGCGCCGCATCCAGAATCCGCAGCCCGGCGCGAACGGCCCGTAGCGCATGATCCGCCTGGACCAACGGCGCATTGAAAAAAGCCATCACTTCATCCCCCATAAACTTATCCAGCGTCCCTTCCTCTTTCAGGATTACATCGGCGGCCGCGGACATGTGCTGATTGAGGACGGTAATCAAAACCTCCGGGGAAGAACGCGCCGTAAAACTGGTAAAACCGCGCAGATCGGCAAACATCACCGTCACCAGCTGCCGTTGACCGCCGGGACGGACATCCTGCGGCCGGCTCACAATCTTCTCTACAACCTGAGGGGAAACATACCGTTCAAAAAGGCCGCGTAGCTCTCGCTTCTCCCGCTCCTGCTGCGCCTGCACCTCGGCCAACAACCGGAAATTCTCCAAAGCGATCGTCGCATAATCCGCCAGCATCCGGATCATCCGTTGATCGTGTTGATCGAAATAGTTCCGGCTGCGTTTATTGCTCAACGTCAATATGCCCAGAACTCGCCCGTTGATTTGCAATGAAACCGAAACCATCAAACCGGGCGTCATAGTCTGGAAATTTTCCGGCCTCTCCGGCGTGACATACCCTTCTTCGACCAGCGAACGCCGGACCTGCGAATCAGGGCGTCCCGTAGCCGTGTCCATCAAAACCAGGACCCCGTCCACAGCATCCGTCAAATAGAGGGCGGCATCCAGAATCCGCTCCAGCAACCGATTCGGCTCGCCCAACATAGTAATCGATTTGCCGACATGATAGAGCAGATCCAGTTCCTTCAACCGCTGAGCCAGTTGCGCATTGGTCTCTTTCAATTCTTCGACCAGCGCCTCCCGCTCCTGCTCCAGCCGGCTCATCCGCAGCACTTTTTCAATCGATTGTAAAAGTTCCTCGACCTGGAAAGGCTTGGGAACGTAATCCCGCACCCCCATCCGGAAGACATCCACCGCCACCGCTTCCGAGCCATGCGACGTAATCAAAATCACCGGGATAAAAACGCCCTGCTCCTGCAAATCCCGAAGCACCTGCAAACCGTCCTTCTTCGGCATTTGATAATCCAACAGGATAAGATCCGGCCGTTCCCGCACGGCAACCGTGACGCCCTCCTCCCCATCGACCGCCACCAGGGCCTCATACCCCGTCGGCTTCAACAGGGAATTGCAGACGAAATCCCGAATATCGGCATTATCGTCCACAACTAAAATTCTTATCCTGGCAGCTGACTCTTTTACCATATAAAAACTCTCTCTGAGAAAAAAACCAAATTTTGGGTGGCTTTCCAAAGCCGCCCAAAATATGAATAAAAAAAATCCACCTGTGCAGGTAGTCCGGAAAAGCAGGAGAAAAAAGCCCGTATTTTTGCGAGCATAAGAATGCTCGCAAAAATACAAATAAAAAAATTCTCTCTCCCCATCCAGCGCGTCGCTTCGAACCGAACCAAAGCCTGTTGCGGGACGCTAAAAATGCCCACCTGTGCAGTCGGCCCGGAAAAGCGAAAGAAAAAACCGGTATTTTTGTGTGCATTCTTATGCACACAAAAATACAAACAAAAAAATTCTCTCTCCCCATCCAGCGCGTCGCTTCGAACCGAACAAAAGCCTGTTGCGGGACGCTAAAAATGCCCACCTGCGTGGTTGACCCGGAAAACAAAGAAAACTTACCGGGTTTATTTTACCTACGATCGAGTGAAATGACAACTTGACAAAAAAAACTGATGACCCAACTTGACTTTTAGTCCCTTCTAACCTAAAATAGGGGAGCATCCATCAGGTTAGAGGGTCAGTGGTGTTGTTCCAGATTTCGATGGAGCAAAACTTTTTCAACATTTGAAAGGAGTTACGATGGACCAGGGACTTCCTCCCCAGACGGGTAATGTAACCAGTGACGATCGCCTTTGGGCAATGCTTTCATGGGTCGTCGCACCATTAGTTTCAGCTATTATGCTGTTCATTGATAAGAAAAACCGCCCCTTCATCAAATACAACGCCGTCAATGCCACGGCCTACGGTCTGTTGAATATGGCCATCACCATTGTTATCGGCATTATCCCTGTAGTGCAATGTGTCGCTCCTCTTGTCAGTTTTGCAATCTGGGCCTACGGTGCCTACATGGGTTACCAGTCTTATCAGGGACAGACCGTCACCGTCCCGGTTGTCACCGATTTCGTCAAGCAACAGGGCTGGCTGAACTAATTATCAATCGGCATCAATTCGCCGCCCTTTCCTCACCAGGAAAGGGCGGCTTTTTTATTCCTGCCACCTCTGCCATTGCCGCGAAAAACAAGCAAAAGAAAAGCCCTAAATAACTCTCCCCCCCCTGCTTCGCACCGCGCGTCGCGCCTTACAAAAAAAGCGCCCGGTGCGGGACGCTACAAGGCCAGGGTCTACCGAAACCTGGAACACAGATAGAAAAGCCCATATTTTCGGCGGCTTTCTGAAGCCGCCGAAAATATGAACAAAAAAAATAACTCTCCCCCCAACCTGCGCGTCGCGCCTTACAAAAAAAGTGCCCGGTGCGGGACGTAAAAAAGCCTCATATCAGGACAAGGGGCAAAAAAAGCATTTTTGACGCTCCTTCTCCCTGTGGTATACTGATATGGTCGGCTCTTAACCGGGCCGCCCATCTTCGAGGAACAAGGACGTGCACATGGGCCTTTGGCGTAAGCACTGGCAAATTGCTCCGACCGCCCCGCAGGCATTTCTGGAACGGCTCCAACCGCTCCCGCCCTTAATGGCTCAGGTACTCTACAATCGAGGAATCACCGCGCCTGATGCCATTGAGATCTTCTTAAGCGGGACGACACCGTCCGACAATCCTTTCCAGATGCGTGATATGCCCAATGCCGTCACCCTGGTTCGCCGCGCCATTGAACAAGGCACCCCCATCGTCGTCTACGGCGACTACGACACCGACGGTGTGACCGCCACCGGCATCCTGGTCCAGGCCCTGCAATCCCTCGGCGCCCACGTCGAGGCCTATATTCCCGACCGCCTGGAAGAAGGCTACGGCTTGAACGCCGAAGCGATCACGGCCCTGGCCAACAAAGGGGTCCGCATGTTGATCACCGTGGACTGCGGCATCCGTTCCCTGGATGAAATCGCCCTGGCCCGCAAACTCGGCATGCAAACCATCATCACCGACCACCACCATGTCGGAGCCCTGCTTCCCACCGCCGACGCCATTCTCAACCCCCGCCGGGAAGATTGTCCCTATCCCTTTAAAGAACTTGCCGGTGCCGGCGTCGCCTTTAAACTGGCCCAGGCACTGCTCCGCACCAACAGCCAGTCCCGCCTGCCCACCACCCAACGGGAACTCCCGGAAAATGCCCTGCTCGATCTGGTGGCCCTCGGCACCATTGCCGATATGGTCCCCTTGATGGGCGAAAACCATGTCCTGGTCCAACGCGGACTGGTCGAAATCAACACCGCCCATCGCCCCGGCATGAGCGCCCTCATGCAGATCACCAACCTCATCCCGGGAAAAATTACCGCCACCAGCATCGGCTATATCGTCGCGCCCCGCCTCAATGCCGCCGGCCGGATCAAACAGGCCCACACGGCCCTGGATCTGCTGCTGGCCCCCGATCTGGACACGGCGCTGCCGCTGGCCGAAGAGCTGGATCACCTCAACCGCGAGCGACAAAGCCTCACCGCCCGCGTCCAGGAACAGGCCCGCCAGCTCGTCATGGAACAGGAAGAAGAACTGCCGCTGCTCTTTGCGGCCGGAGAATCCACCGACTTCCCCGCCGGCGTGATCGGTCTGGCAGCCGGCCGTCTCACCGAAGAATTCTACCGCCCGGCGGTGGTCATCTCCATAGAAGGCGAATATTGCAAAGGCTCGGCACGCTCTATCCCCGAATTCCACATCACCGAAGCGCTGGACGCCATCTCCGAATTGATGGTCCGTTACGGCGGGCATGCCGCCGCCGCCGGCTTTACGGTCCGGCGGGAACTGCTTGGCGAATTCCGCAACCGGCTCACCTCCCTGGCTCAGACCAAACTCGGGGGGTTGCAATTGACCCCCATCCTGCAGGCCGACGCCGAAGTGCCGCTCGAGCAGCTCTCCCAGGATCTCTACTATGCCCTGGCCCGCCTGGAACCCTTCGGCTACGGCAATCCGGTCCCGATCTTCATCAGCCGCAAGGCTCGCGTCGTCAATGCCCGGGCCGTAGGCACCGACGGCCGCCATCTCAAACTCTTCATCGCCGACGATAACGGCACAGGTTGGGATGCCATCGCCTTCGGCCAGGGAGAATGGATCGGCCGCCTGCCCAAAATGGTCGATCTGGCCTACACGCTCGATCTCAACGAATGGAATGGATCGATCCGGCTGCAACTCAACGTTCAGGACATTCATCAGGCCTGATTCAATAGGGAAATTATGCGCGCTTTAGTTACAGGTGCCACTGGCTGCGTCGGCGCCAATATCGTTGAAGCACTGCTGACGCACGGACATCAGGTGCGCGCCTTGCGCCGCACAACCTCACGGCTGGAAGCTCTGGAAGGTCTGCATCCGGAATGGGCCTGGGGCGATGTTACCGATGAAAACTCGCTCCGCGAAGCCATGGCCGGCTGCGATTGGGTCTTTCACGCCGCCGCCGTCTCCCAATACTGGCGCAATCGCCCGGATCAAATCTACACCGTCAATGTCAGCGGCACGCGAAAGGTCCTGAAGGCGGCCCGGGCCTGCGGCGTAAAACGGATTGTCTACACCAGCTCCGTCGCCGTTTTAGGCCGGCCGCTGCATCCCTGCCGCTGGATCGACGAAACGGGTGAATTCAATCAGCCCCCCCAACGCTTCCATTACGGCCACAGCAAAGTCCTGGCTGAAGCCGAAATCCACCGCGCGGTGGCCGCAGGACAGGATGTGGTCATCGTCAACCCGGCCACCGTGATCGGACAGCGCGACATCAACTTCGTCAGTGGAGAAATTCTACGGGCCGCCCACCAGGGATTGAGCCGGATCGCTCCGCCGGGAGGCATGGGAGTCGTTTCTGCACAGGCCACCGGTCTGGGCCATCTTCTAGCCGCCGAACAGGGACGCTGCGGCGAACGCTATATCCTCAACGGCGAAAATGTCACCCATCGCGAACTGCTGGAAATCATTGCCGACGTCACCGGCGCTCCTCGCCCCCGCATCACTCTCCCGCAAGGAGCTATGGAACCCCTGGCCCGGCTCGTCGATATCTGGAACCGGCTGCGTCGAGAACCTCCGCTCATCGAAGGAAATCAACTGCGCCTGAGTGCGCAACCCCTGTACTTCGACGATCGCAAAGCCCGTCAGGAACTGAACTTCCCTCAAATTTCAGCCCGCGCCGCAGTTCTCGAAGCCTGGCACTGGTATCAAGATCACAATCTACTTTAAAAAAACTATGTACCCTCAACGCAATCGTTATACCTCCCACAACACCTACGGCTACGGTTATGGCTACAGCTATCGCCGGCGTAAAAACCTGGCCTGGCTGGACGCCATCCTGGCACTGGCCATCGTGGCCAATGCAGCTTACCTGATCTACTATTTATGGACCCATCGCGAGACCCCCAACCTGCCGCTCCTCGCCCTCGAAACACCCGCGCCCACCCCGACCAAATCCGCACTCTCCTATGCCGTCGAAGCGGACGATCTTTACTGGGCCGGAGAATTCCAGAAATCCATCGCCGCCTACCAGCAATCGCTCAGCCTGGAACCCCACCGCACCGACGATTACATCGCCCTGGCCCGCCTCTTTATCTTTGAAGGCCGGCCCGAGCGCGGTCTCGACATGGCACGTGCCGCCTTACGCTCCGATCCCAACAACGCCAAAGCCTGGGCCCTCCTGGGACTGGCTTACGACTGGCTCGATCTACCGGCAGAAGCGGTCGCCGCCCTGGAAAAAGCCGCCGAAATGGATAAAACCTCACCGGAAATCTATGCCTATCTGGCCGAAGCCCAGATCGACAGCGGCAACTGGTATCAGGCCAATCTCACGATGGAAACGGCGCAAAAACTCGCCGCCGATAATCTGGATGTGCTCCGCGATTCCGGCTATGTACTGGAAAACCAGGGCAACTACACCGGAGCCATCGACGCCTATCAACGAGCCCTGAAAATCCACCCCTACTTCCCCAATCTCTACATCTCGATCGCCCGAAATTCGCAGGCCATGGGCAACTACACCCTGGCCGAAGAGACTTTAAAACAAGGAATCGACGCCCTTCCCAACTACGCCGGCATGTTGGATATGTTGGGCTACACCTATCTCTTACAAGGCAATCCCACCGACGCCGCCACCTATCTCCAGCAGGCGCTGGACGCCGAACCCAACAACTGGCGCGCCAAAGGCCATCAGGCCACCCTCTATTTCCAGGAGCGCAATTATGAGGACGCCATCCCCAGCTACCGCCAATCGATCCAATACGGCGAAGCCGAACGACGACGGCGCGTGGTCTATCTCGTCGTCACCCGGGAACCCTCCGGAGCCGTTCCAGACAGCCCTTCCGGTTCAGAAGTTGCCCGGGGTAACTTCGCCCATCCCACCGCCCTGGAATCTCCGTTACGCACCGTCATCACCGGCACTCAGGACTATCCTACCGTCCGTGGCCGCGCCAAACTGGATGTCATGAACGGCCACTACGCCATCCAACTGGAAGGATTGGCCCAGTTGCCGCCCGGCGAAGTTTACATCGCCTGGTTCATTCCCCTGAAAACAGTGCAACAAACCACCGTCCACACCGGCGGCCTCACCCCGACCAGCGACGGGCGAATCTCCATCGAAGAAAATACGGGCGCCGTGAAAGGCCCACCAATCGAACATTACTACACCCTGGCCTTGAGTTACTATTTCCTCGATCAGTGCGACCAGGCCATGCCCTACATTCAGACCGCGCTGCAAATGGCCCCCGACGACGCCAATGCACAACAAATCTATAACCTTTGTACTGAACCCTGAGGCCCCGCCATGGTCAATACAGACGCTCCTGCCTCTACCCGGTACAACCTTCGCGCCGACCTCACCGCCATCCTGCTGCTGCTGCTGGCCCTGAGCACCATCTACCGCCGGCTGCTGGCCGGTCAGGTGCTGGCCGGGGGCGATCTCTTCACCTACTTCTTCCCCTATTGGAGCGTGGCCGCCCGCGCCGTTCAGGAAGGCCGGTTGCCGCTCTGGAACGCTTACCTCTTCGCCGGAGCGCCGCTGCTGGCCAACTCCCAGGTCGGCGCCTTCTATCCCCCCAATCTGTTGCTCTGGTGGCTCTCAGGTCCCGGCCTCGAAGGCGCCGCCCTCACCCTGCACATCAGCATCCTGCTGCACCTCGCCCTGGCCGGAATCAATTCCTACCTCCTGGCCCGCGCCCTCGGAATCAACCGTCCCGGCGCCCTCCTCGTCGGCCTGATCTACGCCGGCAGCGGCTATCTGGGCGTGCAGGTCGAACATCTCAACCAGCTCCAGGGACTGGCCTGGCTGCCGCTCACCCTGCTCCCCTGGCAAAATAAACGGCCTCACGCCGTCAGCATCCTCGCCCTGGGCCTGATCCTGCTGGCCGGCCACACCCAGACCGCTTTCATCACCGCCGTCGGGATCACCGGTTACCAGCTCTGCACCGCCTGGTTTCAACTTACTCCCGCCGAACGACGCCGCCCCCGCAACTGGATCACCCGGCTGCCGGCGCTGGCCCTCTTCGCCCTGGCGGGATTGATGGCCGCCGTTCAGCTCCTGCCGACCGCCGAGCTGGCCCGTTTCTCCATCCGCGCCGGCGGTCTGCCCTGGCGTGAAGCGGTCTCCTTCTCCGTCGCTCCCTGGTCCCTGCACCGGTCCCTGCTGCCGCCCTATCTCTTCGAACCGCTGCTGCCCGAAGGCGTCGCCTATCTGGGCCTGATCGGACTGGCACTCGCCGGCTGGACGATTTATCGCGCCGTGCGCAGCCGCGATCCCCGGCTCTTGCCCCTCGTCTTCCTGGCCGGCCTGGGATTATTCCTGGCCCTGGGCGGCTACAATCCCTTCTACCTCTTACTGGCCCGCCTGGGTGTTCCCGGCATCGTCCAGTTCCGCGCTCCGGCACGCTTCCTGGCACTCTACGTCCTCGCCGGCAGCCTCCTGGCCGGCTCTGCCCTGCCCGAACCCGGCCCGACCCTGCGTCGGCGGGCCCTGCCGCTGGCCCTGAGCGGCTTGCTGCTGCTCGAGTTGCTGCTCTCCGCCGAATCACTGCCCCATGCCGCCGCGACGGCCGCCCGCGCCTACACCAGCCTGCGCCCCGCCACCACACGTCTGGTCGCCGCTGTCCGCACCGCTGAAAAAGCTCAACTCCCCGCCGGCCGTTTCCTGAGCATCTCTAAAACCCTCTTTGAGCCGGGAGACGAACCCGAGATCCGCGCCATCTACGGCAAAAGCCTCTCGTCACAGGCCCTCTGGACCTATCTCGTGGCCGCCAAACATCGCGAAGTGCTCGCTCCCAATCTGGCGCTGGCCTTCCGCGTCCCGGCCCTCGACGGCTACGACGGCGGCCTCCTGCCGATGCGTCCCTACGCCACCTTCTCCCGCCTGCTCCTGCCCGAAGGCACCCTCGACGGCCGCCTGCGGGAAAATCTCACCGCAATCCCTCAGGATCGCTGGCTGGAACTGCTCGACATCCAGCGATTGATCACCGACAAAACTGCGGATACCTGGGCCGAAGGGATCTATTACGATCGCCAGTTCCAGCCGGCCCTGACACCGGAAAGCACCTTCACGCCGGGCTGGCTGCCTGCCGACTTCTCCGCCGATTCGCTCCGGCTCTTCTATCAAGGCGCCGGCGATCTGGAAATTACCCTGAGAGACGGCCGCCGGGAAAACTTCACGCTCCCCCCTGCCCCGACTTCCGACCTGCCCGTAACGATAACCTGGGCCTTTCCCACCACCCCGCTCTCGCTCACCCTGCGGGCCTCAACCCCCGGGCTCACCCTGACCGGCATGACCCTGGTCGATTCCCGCGACGGCTCCTTCTACCCCTTGACCGCCTCGGATCGTTATCGGCTGATCCATTCCGGCGACGTAAAGATCTACGAAACCGTCACCCCCTACCCGCACGCCCGGCTGATCTATCAGGCCCAGGCCTACCCGGATGACGAAGCCGCCCTGAAGCGCCTGAGCGCCCCCGACTTCGATCCCACCACCGAACTGACGCTGGCCGATTGCACTCCTATTGAAGGAACGGTCGCCCCCCTGAATAGCCCGGCGAGCGTCGCAATCCAACGCTACACCGACACGGAGATCGAACTGGCCGTACAAACCGCCACGCCCGGCTATCTGCTGCTCAAGGATGCCTGGTATCCCGGCTGGGAAGCCACCCTGACGCCGACAGCCGGAGGGCAATCCATCTCCACTCCGATCTGCCGGGCCGACCTCTGGCTGCGCGCCGCCGTCATCCCGGCCGGCGATTGGAAAGTCACCTTCCGCTATCATTCCAGCTGGCTGCTCCCCGGCGCCGTCATCAGCCTGATCGGATTCCTGTTGTGGCTGGCTATCGCCTGGAAGAAAAAGCCCGTATTTTCGCGCACTTTCTGAAGTGCGCGAAAATACAAACAAAAAAACTCTCACTCCCCATCCAGCGCGTCGCATCTTACGAAAAAAGTGCCACATGCGGGACGCAAAAACCGGCTGTCAGCCAGACCCATAACCAGCCGCACAGATCGATAAAACACAAACAAATAAGGAGCCAAAAACGATGGTTCGTCTAAGCGTTATCATTCCTGCGTTAAATGAAGCCGAACATCTCCCCACCCTGCTGGAAGCCCTGAAAAATCAAACCCGGCCCCCGGATGAGATCATCGTCGCCGACGCCGGCTCCACCGACGGCACCGTCGAGCTGGCCCAGGCCCGCGGAGCCCGTATCATTCCCGGCGGAATGCCCGGCCCCGGTCGCAATGCGGGAGCCCGGGCCGCCCGGGGAGATCTGCTCTTATTTCTGGACGCCGATGTAGTGCCGCCGCCCGATTTCATCGAGCTGGGCCTGGCGGAATTCATAGCCGGAGGTTATACGGTCGCCACCTGTATTACGAAAGCGCTGAGCGACGACCTCAGCGACAAAATCATCATGGAAGCCGTCAATCTCTATATCCAGATCATCCAGCCGATTTCTCCCCGCGCCCCCGGTTTTTGCATCTTCGCCGACCGTGAAATCCATCAGCAACTGGGCGGCTTTGACGAAACGCTCAAAATGTCGGAAGATCATGATTATGCCCGCCGCGCCGCCCAACAGGGTGAATTCGGCGTTCTGACCAGCATTCAAATTCCGGTTTCCATGCGCCGGTTGGAAAAAGAAGGGCTGACCGGGCTGGCGCTGAAATACCTGTGGTGCGAAATGTATGCCCTCGCCGGCAAACCCATCCGCTCGATCCCCTTTGAATACGAATTCGGCGCCTTCCAGCCCTCCGGTGAAAACAAAGGCCCGGCCCTGATGGATATCGCCGAATTGCGGGCGCGATTGGGTCAATTTGAAAACCCCATCCAGCACCTGAGTCACGCCGGCCAGGAACAATTCCATCGCCTGCTGGAATCCGATCCCTGGAACACTGCGGAAGAATATTTCCGCCTTTTGCTGGAGCGTCACGACATTGAAATGCTGGAAAATTACCTCCAACGCCGGCTGACGTTGATCCGAGAACATCCCATCATGAGCAAAAGCTGGACGAAGATAAAGAACATCTCCGGCGAAAGCATCCGGATTCTGGAATCCGCCTGGCGCTGGCCCTTCCGTTCCGACAGGGATAAATCTTAAATAAGGAATTTGTATTATGAACAATTCTTATCGATCTACGCCGGTTTCTCTCTTTCAACTCCCCCGACATCGGCTCTTCAGCCTTTGTCTGGCCCTGCTCGTCTGCCTTTCTCTCTTTGCCGGCACCCTGCCCGTGCAGGCCCAACAGAGCGGCACCACCCACATCGTCCAGCCCGGCGAGACGCTCTACAGCCTGTCGCGCCTGTACGGCATTCCGGTCGCCGACATCGCCGCCGCCAACGACCTCTCCATGGAAGCCTGGCTCTACACCGGCCAGCGGATAACCATCCCCGGAAACTCCAACGCCACCGCCCCGGTGACGCAAAGTGGAACGTACACCGTTCAACCCGGCGATACCCTCAGCACCGTCGCCTGGCGACACGGCGTGACAACCGCCGCGCTGGCCGCCGCCAACCGGCTCTCCCTCGACGGCTGGCTCTATGTCGGACAGCGCCTGATCATTCCTGGCGCTCAAACAACCCCGGCGCCTACGCCCGCTCCCGGCACCCCACCGACATCGCTGCCGACCGGCAGCACCTACACCGTTCAGGCCGGCGACACGCTCTACAGCATCGCCCGCCGCGCCGGCACGACTCCGGCCGCGTTGCAGGCCGCCAACGGCCTGCTCAATCCCAATCAGATCTATGTGGGGCAACAACTGCTCCTGACCGCAGGAGGGACCGTACCGCCGCCGGCAACAGGCACGCCCCCGACCGGCACGGCCGCCGGAAAATGGATCGATGTCAATCTCAGCACGCAAACTCTGACCGCCTATGAAGGTTCGACGCCCGTCTTCACCACGCGCGTCTCTACGGGGCTCTGGCAAACCCCCACCGTCGTAGGAACCTTCAGCATCTACGTCAAATATGCAGCCACCGACATGTCGGGTCCGGGTTACTATCTTCCGGGTGTGCCTTATACGATGTACTTCTATCTCGGCTACGCCCTGCATGGGACCTACTGGCACAATAATTTCGGAACGCCGATGAGCCATGGGTGTGTCAATCTGGCCACGCCGGATGCCCAATGGCTGTTTAATTGGGCCCCCGTAGGAACTCAGGTCGTCACCCACTATTGATTTATGTTTTCATTTTTCGGCGGCTTCAGAAAGCCGCCGAAAAATGTTTTTTACAATACCGCAGAAAGCCTTTGTTTGTTAAAAGGCGACGCGCTGGATAGGGGGAGAGAGTTTTTTATTCATGTTTTGGCGCGCATAAGAATGCGCGCCAAAACATTGGCTTTTTCCAGAGCCGTCCCAGCAGCATCTTCTGAAGTCCCTCCCCCTCACCTCTATGTCGGCAACGCATCTTCACCAGGAATCTCCTGAAAGCGCGCTGAGCCTGTACAACTGCATGGTGCGAAGCAGGGATTAG
The DNA here is from genome assembly GCA_964501335.1 of uncultured Anaerolineales bacterium. Taxonomy (GTDB): domain Bacteria; phylum Chloroflexota; class Anaerolineae; order B4-G1; family SLSP01; genus CAZCTC01. The sequence continues at coordinate 45,614 of CAZCTC010000059.1, forward strand.
GGAGAGGGCCGGCGCGCCAAAACATTGGCTTTTTCCAGAGCCGTCCCGGCACCGATCTCTGAGCCCCTATCGCCGCACACCCTCTTCCATTCTTCCAACGCTTCCATTTCTTCCCACCCTTCCTATCTGCTGTCTACTTCTTCGTAAAAACTTCCTTAAATTTTATGGAACTTCCTCTTACCTTCCGCCGTCTGTAAGCAGTCCGATCGGAAAAAAGAAGACCCAAACTCTAGCTCTGGTAGATAACGTAAGGAGATGTAAAAATGCTAAACCCGTTTCTGAGAAAGCTGGCCCTCTCAACGGCCATCGGTCTCACCCTCATCACAGCATTGAGTGGATGCACAACGACTCCTGCCAATACCGTCACTTCAACCAACGGTAACGGCAGCGGTGGACCTACGGTTCAAACCGACACGGCCAAAGCCTCTTCCAGCCCGGGCGGCGTTGCCGGTGTAGAGGCTCAGGCTTATACCATCAGTATCAATGGACATGGAATTGCCAGCGCCACCCCTGATATCGTCGATATCCAGCTTGGCGTCGAAACGATCACGGGCAATGCCCAGCAGGCCATCAATCAGAACAGTACGCAGATGGCCGCCGTCATCACCGCCGTCAAAACGTTCAATGTAGACGACAAGGACATCAAGACCTCTCTCTATAACGTCTGGGTGGAGCAGGTGTACAACCCCGGCACCAATCAACCGACAGGAGAGTTGCGCTACCACGTCGTCAATCTGGTCACGGTCCGGCTGCGCGATGTAACTAAAACCGGCGACCTGCTTCAGGCTACAGCCCAGGCCGGTGCCAACAACATCAACAGCATCAGCTTCGGCGTGGCCGACACGGCCGCCCTGGAACGCCAGGCCCGTGATCAGGCCGTCGCCGATGCCAAAGCCAAAGCCGAACAACTGGCCACGGCCCTCGGCATCAAAATAGGCGCGGTACGGCAGATCGCCGAATCGACCAGCTCCTCGATTCCTTATGCTATGCCGGCTGCGGCGAACGGCATGGGCGGCGGAGGCTCCGTTCCGGTTTCCAGTGGATCCTTTAACGTCAGCATAGACGTACAGGTGACCTTCGACATTCAACGTTAAAAAGTGCAATCCACTTCTTCCGTGCATGGCACTTCAAAAATTCAACCCATTAAAAATTTAAACTACTACTTGAAGGAGATTTTCAATGAAAAACTTATCGCTTCGGACCCTTTCACTCGTTACCGTCGTCAGCCTGGTTCTGGTCGTGATTATGGTGACCGCACCGACGCTCACGGCCGTGCGAGCCGCACCGCAGCTACTCCAAACGGGTGACTCTGGAGTCTATACCATCAACGTTAACGGCCGCGGCGTGGCTAATGCCACTCCCGACATCGTCGATATTCAGCTGGGAATTGAAACCATCAACGCCAACGCCCAGCAGGCTTTGACCCAAAACACGACCCAGATGACCGCCCTGATGAATGCCGTCAAGCAACTCGGCGTTGCCGACAAGGATATTCAGACCGCCGTCTACAATGTCTGGATTGAACAGGTCTACGATCCCACCACCGGCCAATCCACCGGCGAGCTGCGCTATCACGTCGTCAATCTGCTCGCGATCCGGCTGCGCGATGTAAGCAAAACCGGCGACCTGCTGCAGGCTGCGGCCCAGGCCGGCGCTAACAACATCAACAGTATCAACTTCGGTGTCGCCGACACAGCCGCCCTGGAACGCCAGGCCCGCGAACAGGCGGTTGCCGATGCCAAAGCCAAGGCCGAACAACTGGCGACTTCGCTGGGCGTGAAAGTTGGGACGGTCCGCACGGTCGCTGAATACACCAGCACCCCGATCTCGGAAAGCTACGGCAAACGTACCGCGATGGATGCGGCAGCCGGCGGCGGCGTCCCGGTAGCCAGCGGGAATTACAATCTGACGATCGAAGTTCAGATCACCTTCGACATTCAGCGCTAAAAACGTTTTCGCCAACCAACAAATTCGCGCACTCTTCTCAGAGTGCGCGAATTTGTTGAGAACGATTCATCCCGGCGTCCCGCAGCCGATATTTTCCCTGTAAGATGCGACGCGCAGGACGGGGAGAGGTTTTTTATTTATGTTTTGGCGCGCTTCAGAAAGCGCGCCAAAACACGTTTTTTCTCTGCATCCCCGGCGCCTTTGCGGTGAAATCTGAGTGAATTATGCGATATTGCGTCTTTTCCTGACTTCCGGTCTTCCATCTTCCAGTCTTCCAGTCTTCCAATCTGAGCCCGACTTGGCAAATCTCAAAGTTGTGGCATACTGCCGCCGGGATGGAGGCAGCAAGGTTACCTTGAAAGAAATTTTAATCACACCCGCCGATAGCATTCAAAGCGTGCGCGAAACATTGCGCCGGACTGATGATCCCTATCTCCTGATCACTCTTCCCTGGGAAGTCGAGCAGGGTTGGAATCGTCAGTTGGGTTACGATGTCCTTTACCGGGAAGCCTTGCGGAAAAACCGCACGGTCATCTGGATTGTCGAAGATCCAGCCTTCCTGGAATACCCTAAAGCTGCTGGATTTCCGGTTTTTTCCAGCCGCGAACAGGCCATGGAAAGTATCCGCCAGCATGGCACCTTCCCGGCCTTAAAGGCCACACCACGGCCTCCGGCGCCCCGACGCCCCTGGTGGGCCGATGCCCCCGAACCACGAAAACGGACTCCCCGTCCCCAACCGTTCTGGTTATTCTGGGTTAAACTGGGTGTGCTGGTCTTCGTGCTTTTCGTCTTTGGTTTTACGACCTTCCTTATCGGGCCCAGCGCTAAAATCATTCTGACCCCCAAAGGAACGGTCTATCGCGTCGTCGTACCGGTTTCTCTGGACATGGAAGCCCCGGAAGTAGATCTGACCAAAGGAATCGTACCGTCGCGTGTAGTTCAGGTTCCTGTGGAAGCCTACGCCGAAGTCTCAGCAACAGGGATCGGCACCACGGCCTCCGGAAAATCCAAAGGCACGGTGGTCTTTACCAATATGTTAGGACAGGATTACCGCGTTCCAGTCGGTACCATCGTCCGTAGCACGGCCACCTCTTATCCGGTGCGCTTTGCCACCACCGAGGAAGTGACGGCACCGCCGTTTGGACAGGTAGCCGCCAGCGTCCAGGCCCTGGAAGAAGGAACCGCCGGCAACATCAGCGCCTCTCAGATCAACCTGGTCGAGGGCGTCCCGGGTGTGGCACTGCGCGTGACCAATCCCGCCCCGATCAGTGGCGCCGAAAGCGCTGAAGTTCCGATGATCGCGGAAGCCGACCAGGAAAATGTGCGGAAGATCGCCACTCAACTCGCCCTGGCCCAGGCTTACACCCCGTTAAACGAAGCTTTGGGACCGGGGGAATATATGCCGCGTCAGGCGCTTACGGCCCAATCATTCCCCAAACTCGACTATACGCATCTGGTCGGTGAACAGGCCCCTACCCTGGGCCTCACCCTGGGCTTGTATGCTTCCGGACAATCGCTTCAACTGGCCGATGCCCAGGCCATCGCCTACCACGCCCTCGCCAGCCATGTGCCCAAGGAATTCACACTCACCGACGCCCGCTTTGAATACGGCGAAGCCGCCGAAGAAGATGTAGACATCAATGCCGTCACCACCTTCTACGTCACCGCTTACGGATATGCATCGGCTGAAATCAACACCCGGCGCGTCTGGAACAGCATCAAAGGCCAACCCATCGATAAAGCCCGACAAACGCTCGCCAATGACCTGCCTCTGGCCCGTCCACCGGAAATCAAAATCGAACCATCGTGGTTCCCCTTCATTCCCAGCCTGTTGCTGCGGACTGAAATTCAAATCGTACCGAACGAAGTCGATACGCAATAGACCTTCGGCAAAAAGCGCCGCGCTGTGCGAAGCAGGGAGAAAGAGTTATTTGTGTGTATTTTTGCGCGCATAAGAATGCGCGCAAAAATACGGACTTTTTTCTCCCGCTTTTCCGGGCTAACGTAAGTTTTGTGCAAATAGAGCCCCGAGTGCTCAAATCGAAGCAAAAAC
>CAZCTC010000060.1:0-48218 GCA_964501335.1 uncultured Anaerolineales bacterium
CGATTGGCATTCCCGTTCTGGAGCATTTATGGCTTAAGCCATTCGATCTATTTAACCCGGGGTGCCACCTCCAATACGGTTAACCCGAAAAAGCGCGCAACAGACAAACAACACACGCTCGCCTTCGCCTGACATCCCACGCGTCGCTTAAAACTTCAGGCTGGCAACGATAAAGCCGAAAACTCCCCCCACCCCGCCTTAAGTTGCCGAATATAGATCAGGGGCTATAATAGTTCTTGTCCCCTCTCCTTAGATTCATGGCTGTTATCGGTCAAATTTATGCGGGAGCGTGCTCACCGATGAATATTTCATCTCAAACAAATCAGGAACCCCGTTACGCCGGCGCGATGTACCTGATCGACACGTTGTTAAAACTTGGGCAAATGACCACCGCCTCCTTAAAGGAACTATCAGACTTTGCCCTGGACGCCGCCATGAAAATGACCGAAAGCCCCATCGGGTATCTGGCTTTCGTAAACGAAGCCGAAACCGTCTTAACCATGTACTCCTGGTCTCAAAGCGCCATGGCCCAATGCGAAATCGAAGATAAACCCATTGTCTACCCCCTGGATAACACAGGCTTGTGGGGTGAAGCCGTGCGCCAGCGTCGCCCGATCATCACCAACGACTATGTAGCCGACAATCCGCTCAAGCGAGGCTTGCCCCAAGGACACATTCCGCTGACCAGCCACATGAACTTCCCCCTGATCGAAAACAGTAAGATCGTACTGGTCGCCGGAGTCGGAAACAAGCCCACCCCCTACGATGAAACCGATGTCCAACACCTCACCTTGCTCTTTCAAGGCGTCTGGAACATCGTACAACACCAAAAGACCCTGGCCGACCTGCAAACCAGCCAGGAACAATTCAAGATCATCGTGGATAATATCCTCGACGGCGTGACCCTCATCGAAAACCGGCAGGTAAAATACGTCAATCCCCGGGTCAGTGAAATCTACGGGCGCACGGCTGAAGAGCTGGAAAAGTTATCCAGTCTGGATATGGCCGCCCCGGAAGAGAAAGAACGCCTTACAAAGATCATGCAAGAGGCTCGCAGCCAGGGCATCCTCCCGTCTGCCGTGAATTTCACCGCTTTGCGCCCGAACGGCGAGCGCCGCTACATCGAAAATCGGTATGCCCGGATCGCCCCCTCCGAAAAACTATCCTCCTTAAGCATCATCTTTACATCCGATGTCACAGAACGCAAACGGGCCGAAGTAGAACGCGAGCGCCTGGTCAAAATCCTGGAAACCACCAACGATCTGGTAGGCCTGGCCCGCCCCGATAAACACATCCTCTACCTCAACCGCGCCGGTCGGCACCTGTGCGGTTACGGCGAAACGGAAGATCTCACCGGCTGCACGCTCTCCGATTTCCAGACTCCCGCCTCCGCCGCGCTCCTGGACAACGAAGGCCTCCCCGCCGCGCTGCACCATGAACTCTGGCAAGGGGAAGCCACCTTCGTCGCCCGTGACGGTCGCGAATTTCCGGTCTCCCAACTGCTGATGGCCCATAAAAACGAATCCGGCGAATTGGACTATTTCTCTATCATGGCCCATGATATTACCGCCCAACGGCAGGCGGCCATAGAACGCGAGCAATGGCAACAGCAGATTATCGAAGCCCAACAGCAGGCCTTGAAAGAACTTTCCACCCCCATCATCCCGCTGATGGAACAGATCATCGTCATGCCGCTGATCGGCAGCGTCGATTCCTTACGCGCGCGGGATTTAACCCGGCGGCTGCTCAATGGAATCAACCAGTACAATGCCCGGGTCGTCATTTTAGACATCACCGGTGTGCCGCTGGTCGATAGCGGAGTCGCCATGCACCTGAACAAAACCATCCAGGCGGCGCGGCTCAAGGGAGCGCGCACCATCATTACCGGCATTTCGGATGCCGTCGCCGAAGCCATCGTGGATCTGGGAATCGAATGGCAGGAAATCGAGACCTTGCGCGACCTGCAATCCGGCCTGATCAGCGCCCTGAAAAGTCTGGGAATTAAATTAACCCGCTGAAAAAGAGATTTTCAAGCGTTTTGGGGCTCGGAAAAACAAAAAACCTGCGTATTCGCGTGCTTTCTGAAGCACGCGAATACGCAAATACTCCAACACCGGATCTTTTCCCGCCAACAAATCCCCCAACGTCGGCTCAATCACCACATCGGGCACAAAAGCAGGGCCATCCTCCGCCGTATATTGAAAATATTTCGTAGCATAATCGATGCGCATCCCTGAATTAGCGAGTCGAAAGCTCTTCACCTCTCCATAGTGATTGGGACGGCTGGCCGGCATAGCCCCGATAAACTGCGCCTGAGTCTGCGTTCGTAACTCCAACACATTCAACATGGCCGCCGAGAAAACCCCTTCATCCACCAACACATACAAAGCCCCCCGGCGATTCAATGCATGCCCCTTCAACCGCTGCTCGAACGGCCAGAGAACGGTCGAATCGCCGCCGCCGTTGTCTCGCATATCCAGCACCAGACGTTGAACTGCGTGGCCGTCGATAAAGGCAAACAACTGCTCATTGAAAGCCTGAAAAGAAAGCTTTTCCATTTGAGCACAGGCGCCGTATCGAACATAAACGGTCCGACTTTCTTCCCAATACTCAAACCAGTAATACTCATCCGCCTGCCGGCGATAGTACAACCCCTTCCCCAATTCATCCGAATTTGGATTTCCAAAATAATCCCCATACTCAGCCTCGGAAACCGGCTGCACAGTCAGCGCAAAACGCTTTCCATCGACCGACTCAAAGGTAAAAGTTGCCGCCTCCATATCTCCCACCACCCCCAGATAGTGCAACAACTCAGGACTGAGCAGAAAAAGAGCCGACCGTTGCCGCAATCCCGGCTCGTTATCATGGGAAACCCAGGGCGCAAGACGCGCCGCAACCTCCGTCACCCCCTGCCCGTCGATTTCCACCAACCGCCCATACAGGGCCGTCCGGGTAGCCGTCATGGCCCGGGTCACATAAAAGCCGTCGCCGATCCAACGCAACTGCAAAGGATAAAACCGCAACTTCGTCTCCTCGCCGGGAACTGCACGGGTATGCGCATCTCCAACCATGGCCGTAACTCTCATCACTTCCAGCGTCAAAACTTCATCGGAAAGTTGCGGGATCTTCGACTTCAACGCCGCAATTTCGCGCTCGAAATCGACCCGCGAAGCGCTGTGAAACGCATCCACATGCAAACGCGGCAGCTCTTGCGCCAGATAATCCAGATCCTGTTGCCATCGTTCATCTCGACTTTCCGCCGGTTTCGGCGCCGCTACCGGAATCCGCCAGTAAGCAGGCAACCAGACACTATATCGCTCCGCAAAGTAAATCCCCGCCAGCAGACAGACCGCCATACCCGACCCCATCAAAACTCGTTGGGTAATGCCGCTCACCCCTTTACCAAAGACATTCACGCCCTGCACATGCCATTCCAGCCACGCCACCCCCAAAGCCAGCATCACTGCAATCCCGGTCGCCATTAAAATCAGGCTGGCCGTCGCATCCAACGCAGTCGCGCCCCAATCGACCGAGACCAGCGCTCCATTGAAAAAACCCACATAGGCCAGCTTTCCGCAAGGCGTCAGCCAGCTTCCCGCCAGCGTGGGAAAAACATCGGGATTGATATAATTCCCCCAGAACCAATACCCTGTAAAAAGCACCTGATAGACCCGCACCGGCATCACCAACGGACAGACCAGCGAAAAGGCCAGCACAAAAGCATACGCCGGCACCGTAATCAGTAAAAAGGCCAGTCCCAACTCCAGTAAAAGAAGTAACGACGCCCCCATCGCAGCCATAACACCCGACAGAATAGCCACAAGCAGCAGGGTAGGCGTTAACGCCGAAAACAAAACGCCCAGATATTTTCCCACGATATAACTCCAACTGCCCACAGGCGTGCTGGAAAACAACTCCCGCACCTTAATGAAATCGTCCCGTACCAGTCGGTCCGCGCCTGAGATCCCCACAATCACCGGCAGAAACATGTTGAGTTGAAGCGGAAGTTCTAAAATTGAACTCCAATCGCTTTGCGCCACGAGCCCTTCCGTCTGCCATTCCCACAGCAAGAGCAATCCATAAGCAAAAATCGCCAACCATATCCCCCACCGCCGGATCGACATCCGGTACTCATAAGAAACAATTCCCCAGAATTTGCTCATTTAGCCCGTCTCCTTATAAAACTCTATCCATAAGTCACTCTTTAAAAGGAAAAGGTTCAATATTGTTTTGTCAGGGGATTTGCACACCGCCTGCGTAGCGTGGTGCGCAAATCCCCCGGCCTTGTAACGTCCCGCAAATGATGCCTTCCCCATAAGAACCGCCGCGCTGGATCGAGGGAGAGAGTTTTTTATTTATGTTTTCGGCGGCTTCGGAAAGCCGCCGAAAACATGACCTTTTTGCCTTCGTCGCGTTAGCAGTCGCCTTCTCGTCAAGTATTCTCAGCCCCAAGGGGGCGACCTTAAGGTAGCCTGGGGTGAAGCCCCAGGAAACCACGCAGGATGAAAAGAGAGTGTTTTTTTGTTTATGTTTTTGTGGTTTACCACATCAGAATGCGCGCAAAAACATGGGCCTTTTTCAGAGCCACCCCGGCGACACAGCCTCTTACACCCTCCCCCTCACCTCGGTGCCGGCGACGTATCCTCACAAAGAATCTCCCTGAAAGCGCGTTGCGCCCGTACAACTGCATGGGGGAGGGATGGGGAGAGGGGCAACGCACCAAAACATAGCCTTTTCCAGAACCACACATACACGGGCACCGCCAATGTAGGGGCGCCCCTGCGTGGGCGCCCTCTAACCCGACAGAGAAATCATCGTTCGGGAACCAGATCCTCGTTCCCACCCGTTCGTTGGGGGAAGGAGGGGGTCAGGGGGAGGATGAGGGCCGGCAAATTTGTTGAAAAAGCCCATTTTTTCGCGCGCCGCAGACGGCGCGCGAAAAAATAAACAAAACCAGCTCTTCCATTCTTCCACCTTCCATCTCTTCCATTTCCCTGCCTTGATTGACGGTTTTCCTTTATGTGATATGTTAAACTGACCAAACTCTTGGCTTTCCCAAATCTACTTTTCGAGGAGGCGCTAATGAAAGTAAGTTATCTACGTCTGAGCATGGTGATGCTCCTGGCCCTGGGTCTGATCCTGGTGGCCGCCGTTTCCCCCACAGCCGCAGCCCTCGGCTGGGTAGGCGACATGTTCCCTGTCGGCGGCTCGACCACGGAAATACGCCGGGGCGATGCCGGCGGCTTCACCGTTTACGTTCAGGTCTACAAATCCGGCGTCACTGAAGGCGCCGGCGCCGGCCCTGGAATCCAGTGCTACCTGCACTGGGGCATCCCCGGCCGGACCTGGACCGATCAGGCTATGATCTACAATGTCGATAAAGGCAACAACGACGAATACAAAGCCACCCTTGCCACCGGCGCGCTCGCCGCCGGCACCTATGGATTCACCACTTACTGCACGGACGGGACGCCTTACTGGCAAAGCGCCGGCGACGGCTTCCTTTACATCTGGGACCCCGTTCAGCCCGCCGACGCCAAAGCCATCTGGCTCGACAAAACCACCATCGCCTGGGGCGGACCCGCGGCCGAGACCTACCGTCTGGTCTACGCGGTCAACGGGGGCGGCGTCGATCTCGCCACCAGCCCTTCCATCACCCTCACCGTTGACGGCACGGCTGCCGGTTATCCCGCTTTCCCCAATACTACCGGCAAAACCGCCCTGCGCATTACGGGAAGCGATATGGCCCTGATCCCCACCCTCCTCAAAAGTCAACTGGTCCTCGCCGCCTATACCAACACCACCCTGCTCCGATCCACCGGCGTGCAGCTGCAAGGCGCTCTCGATGACCTCTACAGCTACGACGGCGAGTTGGGTGCGATCTACAACAACGGCATTCCCACCCTGAAGCTCTGGGCTCCTACCGCCCGCTCGGTCACGCTGCACCGCTACGCCTCCGCCACCGCTACCATCAGCACCACCGAGCCCATGACCACCATCCCCGGCACCGGCGTCTGGATCATCACCGGCACTGCCGCCTGGGATAAGCAATATTACCTCTACGAAGTCGAAGTCTACGCTCCTACCACCCATCAGGTGGAGCGCAATCTCGTCACCGACCCCTACGCGGTCAACCTTTCGCAGAACAGTCTGCGCAGCCAGATGCTCGATCTCTACAACGATGCTTCTCTCAAGCCGACCGGCTGGGATACGGTGACCAAACCCTCGGTGGCAGCGCCGGAAGATATCACCGTCTATGAGGTCCATGTCCGCGACTTCAGCATCCAGGACACGACCGTCCTGGCCGCCGACCGCGGCACCTTCCGCGCCTTCACCTACGACGGCCGCAACGGCCGCACGCTCTCCAACGGGATGCGCCATCTCAAGCAGCTGGCCGCCGCCGGCCTCACCCACATCCACTTGATGCCGGCCTTCGACTATGCTTCCGTCGAAGAAAACCCCGCCGCCCGCACCGATCCCGATCCCGCCCTGCTCGCCACCTATCCCGCCAGCTCCACGCAGCAGCAGGCCGCCGTCAGCACCACCCGCAAAGTGGATAGCTTCAACTGGGGATACGATCCCTACCACTACGGAGTGCCCGAAGGCAGCTTCGCCACCAGTCAAAACGACACCGCCCGCATCCGTGAATTCCGCGAAATGGTCCAGCGGCTCAATGAGAACGGCATGCGCGTGGTCATGGATATGGTTTACAACCACACCGCCGCCGGCGCCCAGGAACCCTACTCCGTCCTGGATAAAATCGTGCCCGGCTACTACTATCGCTACGACACCAACGGCATCCCCCAGAACTCCAGCTGCTGCTCCGACACGGCCACCGAGTTCCATATGATGGAAAAGCTCATGGTCGATACGCTGGTCCTCTGGGCCAAAGCCTATAAAGTCGATGGTTTCCGCTTCGACCTGATGAATTTGCACACAGTTGAGAACATGCTCGCCGTCAAATCCGCCATGCGCGCCCTGACCGTCACCACCGACGGTGTGGACGGCAACCAGATTTACCTCTACGGCGAAGGTTGGGACTTCGGCTCCGCGGCCGGCAAAGGCCTTCACTACGCGAAACAGACCAATATGGCCGGCTCCGGCATCGGCACCTTCAATGATAAGCTCCGCGATGCCGCCCACGGCGGTTATTCTACCAATACGCCCCAGCTCTACCAGCAGGGTTTCATCAACGGCCTCTCTTACGACTGGAACGGCGCCACCTACGACAACCGCTATCTCGATAATCTGAAGTTCGAAATGGATCGTATCCGCGTCGGATTGGCCGGCGAACTGAGCACTTACCAGTTCCGCAACAGCTATAACGAGAAGAAACAGGGCTCCGACTACGGCGGTTACACGGCCGACCCCCAGGAAGCGGTCAATTATGTCTCCAAACACGACAACGAGACGCTCTTCGACAACAATATCTTCAAAGCTCCGGCCGATACCACGATGGCCGAGCGCGTCCGCATCCAGAATCTCGGGCTGAGCGTCGTCGGTCTGGCCCAGGGCGTCCCCTTCTTCGATCTGGGCAGCGATATGCTGCGCTCCAAGTCCCTCGATCGCAACAGTTACGATTCGGGCGACTGGTTCAATAAGATCGATTTCACCTACCAGAGCAACAATTTCGGCGTCGGCCTGCCCCCCAATTGGGACAACAGCGGTCGCTGGGGCATCATGGCCCCGCTGCTGGCCAACAATTCGCTCAAACCCGGCAACGCCGACATCCTGGCCACGGTCAATCACTTCTCCGAAACGCTGCGCATCCGCAAGAGTTCACCGCTCTTCCGCCTGCGCACCGCCGCTGAGATCAATCAACGCATCAAATTCTACGGCACGGGCGATGCCCCCATCATCGTGATGTCCATTTCGGATGTGGTCACCCCCGACCTGGACAGCAATTACGAACGGATCATCGTCCTGATCAACGCCGGCACATCCACTCAGCCCTTTACCGTCAACGAATTCGCCGGCAACACCCACATCCAGCTGCATCCCATCCAGCAGAACTCCTACGATACCGTCGTCCGCGGCGCTACCTTTAACGCCACCACCGGCGAGTTCTCCATTCCCGCCCGCACGGCCGCCGTCTTCGTCGATACCACCGCCGACGGCTTCACCGCCCTCACCGCCCCCGACTGGGTAGGCTCGATGTCCCCCGACGGGGGAATCAGCAGCCAACGCGAACTGAACAGTCCCGGCAGCCTCACGGTCTACGCCCAGGTCTTCAAGCAAAATGTGACCGGCAGCGCCAACAACAGCGACGGCAGCCGACTCAACTGTTACATCCATTGGGGTCGTTACGGCGGCGAATGGAGCGATGTGCCGATGGCCTTCAACGCCTTCTTCACCGCCAATACGGCCAATGACGAATATTTCGGCGCCATTCCCACCGTCGATCTGCCCGTCGGTACCTACGGCTACACGGTCTACTGCACCGGCGCCGGCAATCCGGCCGCCAAAGTCTGGCGCACCGGCGACGACGGCATCCTTTCTGTGACGCCGCCCGCCGAACCCGACATCGTCGCCCCCACCAACCGCCACGGCGTCTACGTTCACCTCTTCGAGTGGTCCTGGAACGACATCGCCAAAGAATGTCCCTATCTGGGCCGCAAAGGTTACACCGCCGTCCAGGTCTCCCCGCCCATGGAACATATCCAGGGCCATCAATGGTGGACGCGCTATCAGGTGGTCAGCTATCTGCTCACCCAGAGCCGCAGCGGCACCCTGGCGCAGTTCCAGCAAATGATCACCGCCTGTAACACCGCCGGCGTGGATATCTACGTCGATGCCGTCATCAACCATATGACGGCCATGACCGGCACCGGATCGGCCGGCAGCACCTTCTCCAAATACATCTACCCCACCGTCCCCTACACGGAGGCCAACTTTCACGCCGCCTGCGACATCGAAACCTATACCAACCGTAAACAGGTTCAGACCTGCCAGTTGCTGGGCCTCGCCGACCTGAACTACGACAACCTCGACACCCAGAACAAAGTCGTCGCCTACCTGAACAACCTCCTGGCGATGGGCGTAAAGGGCTTCCGCGTCGACGGCAGCAAACATATCTTCACCTACGACCTGGAGCGGGTGATCGATAAACTCAACGGCCAGCCCTACATCTACCAGGAAGTCATCGAAGACCCGGCCGAACCGATGAAGGGCTACGAATACTTCCTCAATGGGGATATGAACGACTTCAACTACGAATACGGCCTCGCCCATGCCTTCAAAGGCGGCGGCAATCTGGCCGGGTTGAAGAACTTCGCCTCGGGCAGCGACTTCGTTCCCTCCAACTTCGCCGCCGTCTTCACCAACAACCACGACGATCAACGCTCCCGTCCCAATATGGCCGTCCATTACAAGGACGATACCTACGATCTGGCCAATATCTTCATGCTGGCCTGGCCTTACGGCTACCCGCAGGTGATGTCCAGCTACTACTTCACCGATTCGGAACAGGGCCCGCCCGCGCTTAGCGTCTACAACGGATCGGAAGGCACCAACGATGCCCCGGCTCGCTGCGGCGACAGCGTCAATTGGGTCTGCGAACACCGCCGCACCGGCATCGCCAATATGGTTCAATTCCGCAACGTCACCGCCGACGAACCGATCGTCGAATGGTGGGACAACAGCGCCAACCAGATCGCCTTCGGCCGGGGGGATAAAGGTTACGTCGCCATCAACCGCGAAGGCGCCACCCTCACCCGTGACTTCCAGACCGGCATGGCTCCGGGAGCCTACTGCGACGTCATCCATGGCGAACTGCTTTCCAACGGCACCGCCTGCACCGGCCCCGTCATCACCGTCACCGTCAGCGGCAGGATCGTCAACCAGAGCATAACCGCCTTGAATGCCTTCGCCATCCATACCGGCGCCAAAATCGGCAACGCCCCCACCTATCCCTACAAAGTCTTCCTGCCGATCACCCTGCGCCGCTCCTGAAAAAGCGGGAGAATTTCTGGGACCAGGGGCGGCCACAGCGGGCCGCCCCTACGAAAAGACCCATCCCTGTAGAGGCGCCCCTGCGTGGGCGCCCTAAGAAAAGCCTATGTTTTCGCGGGCTTCAGAAAGCCCGCGAAAACATAAATAAAAAAAATTTCTTCCTCCATCCCGCGCGGTGTACCTTACCGGTAAACCGCCTTTTGCGGGACGCAAAAACACAAACTTTTGGAGGTAACGATGCCTAAATTTATCCCTCGTAAAGTCATGGTCCTGGTCGCACTGATCCTTTTACCGCTTTCCGCCATCCTGACCGGCTGGTGGATCTTCACCGACAGCGGAATCTACCACTTTCTCACCACCCTGCTCGGCAATACCTCGACCATGCAAGGCCTCAGCGCCATCTTCACCCTGCTCATCAACCTGATCTTCGTCCTGATCGTCGTCTTCGCCATGCGCCTCTTCGCCAGGGACATGCCGTCGCTTTCCCAACAGCTCGGCACCGAAGCCGCCATCATGAAAGGGCCGGGCACCCTGGAAGAAAAAATGGCCAAACTGCAACAGATCGAAGCCGCCCATGATGCCGCCCACCCCGATGCCGCCGCCGGCAAAGAAAAAGCCGTCGCCGTCGGCATCATCACCTTAGGCATCGCCCTGGTCATCGTCGGCGGCGCCTCTGTATTGCTGACCAACGGCGACATCTTCGTCTTCCAAATCGTCCTGGTCCTCTCCGGCATCATCTCAACCGTCGTGGGATTTGTACGCCTGGTATCCAACAAAACCCGCACATCGTAAAAACTATGCCGAAATTTATCCCTCATAAACTCCTGATGCAGATCGGACTGCTCCTCTTACCGCTCGCCGTCGTCCTCACCGCCTATGGAGCCGGCACCGACAGCGGCCTCTACCACGTTCTCGCCACGCAGTTCGGCAATTCAGCGAACCTACAGCTCAACAGCGCCTTGCTCACCCTGCTCATCAACCTGATCTCGGTTCTGATCATCGTCGTCGTCATGAGCCTCTTCACCATCAAAACACCGGTGACCGCCGCCTACAACGAAGCCAAAACCGCGGTCCTCAAAGGGCCGGGCACATGGGAAGAAAAGATGGTCGCCGTACGCAAACTCGAATCCGAACAGCAGGCCGCCGATCCCGAAACCGCCGGCCTCCGACAAAAAGCCCTCGCCGTCGCCATCATCACGGCAGGCATCGCCATGACAGCCGCCGGCGGCATCTCCATACTCATCACCATGGGAAAATACATCTTCGAATTCCAGATCATCCTGACCCTGACGGGCATAGGCATGACCATCGGGGGCCTTATACAGCTGATTACGGGAAAAAAGGTTACAAGATAACACTCTACGCAGTCAGCCCGAAAAACACGTAAAAGAAAAAACCTTTTTTCGGGTACTCACTGTCGCATATAGCTTAAGGAGCCTGATATGGCCCCCTGCTGCCCTCCTAATCAGGTAACTCAAGGCGTCGTGCCAGTATAGCCCCGGCCCTATAACGTCCCGCAAAAAATATTTTCTCCGTAAGATACGCCGCGCGGGATAGCAGGAGAGAGTTATTTTTATTCATAATTTCGGCGGCTTGGGAAAGCCGCCGAAATTATGGGCTTTTTTCCAGACTATCCGCACAGATCGAGAGGTTTCGACTTGCGCGGGCCTTCATTCGCATAGATTTACGTTCCCATTGCAATTTACAATAAAAATATTTATAATGTATTTATCTTCCTATAATAGGAGGCAGTGATGGTTACGCACCGTGTGACGGCTGTATTAGCGGAGACCGATCGGCAATTTATTATGGACTCCATCGCCGCCATTAAGAGTCGATTATCATTCCTTATCAAACTGACCCCCGATGAACGCAAATCTATCCTCAGACTGGCCGAAAGAAACGAAGGCTTTGTCGCCAAATGCCTGGAAGTGGCCGCTCAAAACCCGGATATCTTTCCCGCTTCATTCGATCTCGAAGAGATGCGCCGCGACATAAAACTCTACGAAGAACTTCGCACCCTCATCCTGGCCATGAACCAGCTCCTGGAACTCATGAACGACACCAGCATTCAGGTCGGCGGAGAGGTCAACACTGCCGCATTCACCATCTACAGCTATGTAAAAGCCGCCGGTCGGGGCAAAGCCTATGAAACCCTGGCGCAATCCCGAAAACATCGCACTCCCCGGAAAACCAAACAGACCGAAGACAGCGAAACCAGGAAAGGCAATCCCCCCGATACAACATCCCAATAGCACATTCCAGGATCAAAAAGCTTCCCACCAGATTTAGAAGGTCTTATTTGCGGTTTACACAGATTCCTAACGGCTTTAAAGAGGTTCAAAACCTCTTTCATGAGCACAGCAGTTTCATAACAGACCTCGCAAACCTCTTTAATGAGGTCTGTCCACCTCATTAAAGAGGTTTTTTATGTCCCCCCGCACCTTAAAACCTTAACCATAACGGCTCGGACCTGATTAAAGCGTTGTACGGGTATGGCCCCGGCATTGTAGCCTCCCGCACAGGGTGCATTCCCTGTAAGAAACGACGCGCCGGATGGGGGGAGAAAGTTTTTTGTTTATTTTTTCGCGCGCCGCAGACGGCGCGCGAAAAAATAGTCCCATTCATCAGGTCCAGGACCTCATTCATAAGGTTGCGGACCTGATGAATAAGGTTCCCGACGTGATTCAATAGGTTTCCTGACCTGATCAATCAGGTTCCCGACCTGATTCAATAGGTCCCCTGACCTGATCAATCAGGTTCCCGACCTGATTCAATAGGTCTCCTGACCTGATCAATCAGGTTCCCGACCTGATTCAATAGGTCCCCTGACCTGATCAATCAGGTTCCCGACCTGATTCAATAGGTCCCTGACCTGATTAATCAGGTTCCCGACCTGATTCAATAGGTCCCTGACCCTAATCAATTACGTTTTAAACCTGATGAATCAGATCCGCGACCCAATTCGAGAGGTCCGGGAAGTCATTCAAAAGGTCCCGCGACCTAAAAATTCACTCTCAGGAGGTAAAAAATGCGCAACCGAACGTTACAAATAATCGCCGTCGTCCTCAGTATCGTGGTCACCATCGTCATCAATATCCTGGCCAATGCCTTGCCCCTCAACGGACTGAACACCGGGCAGATCTCCGACCGCTTCCAGGTCTACTTTGTCCCCGCGGGTTATGTATTCTCCATCTGGGGATTGATCTACCTCGGGCTGATTGCCTTCGCCATCTTCCAGGCCCTGCCCGAACAACGAAACAATCCACGCCTGAACGCCGCCGGCTGGTGGATCGTCCTCAGCGGAATCGCCAACTGCACCTGGATTTTCCTCTGGCATTATGAACAATTCCCCTGGACCGTCCTGGTCATGCTGGTCTTGCTTGCCTCACTCATCCTCACCTACTTAAAACTCCGCATCGGAAGGGAATCGGTCTCTACGGCGGAAAGATGGGGCGCTCACGTCCCCTTCAGCATCTATCTGGGATGGATCACGGTCGCCACCATCGCCAATATCAGCGATCTGCTTTACTACTGGAAATGGGACGGTTGGGGTATCGCTCCGGAAATCTGGACCGTCATCATGCTGGGAGCCGCCGTAATCATCACGGCATGGGTAAATATCACCCGCCGCGACCTGGCCTACTCGCTGGTGATCCTGTGGGCGCTGGTCGGCATCGCCGTCAAACAGGCCGCCGTGCCTCTGGTCATGACTTCCACCTGGATTGCTTTCGCGCTGGTGGCTTTGGTAACCCTGTGGTTCTCAATTCTGCGCTATAAAATGCCGAAAGTTTAACGACCACACTCTCTACCGGCAGAGTTCCCGGGAACCAGGGTCGCCGAATAGAGCATTTTTTCTATGAGCTGAAACACGCAAGATGGGGGAAGAGAGATTTTTTCTTTATTTTTTCGCGCGCCGCAGACGGCGCGCGAAAAAATGATCCGAACGGTTGTTTATTAGCATGGATCAAAAATGTTTTTACATCCCGCTACAGGTACTTTCCTGGTAAAAAGCGCCGCGCGAGATGGTCAGAGAGTATTATTTTTATTCATATTTTCGGCGGCTTCAAAAAGCCGCCGAAAATATGGACTTTTTTCCCAGACTAACCAGACGGCACGCGAAAAACGGGCTTTTTTACGTTTTACGTTTCACGTTTTCCCCATCATGTTTCACGTTTTCCCCATCACGTTTTACGTTTCGCGCTTTATGTTTTACCTCTTGACTTCCCTTCTATCTACCTTTATACTTAAATTCGGCTGCTGGTTTTACCAGATTTCACACATAGGACCACGCATGACAGACGTAGTATTTGAACCCCTGGTCGTTCCCAGTCTAAAACAGGCCTGCATACATAAATTGGAAAGTATGATCCTCTCCGGCGAACTCAAAGCCGGCGAAAAATTGCCCTCCGAACGTGTTCTGGCCCTGCAACTCAATGTAAGTCGCCCCGTCCTGCATCAGGCGCTGGTCGATCTGGCCCTCAAAGGCTTGGTCGAAATTCAACCCCGGCGCGGCGTTTACATCAATGACTTCCGTACCCACGGTTCCTTAGCCCTGCTTTCCTCATTAATTACCTTCCAGGAAGGGATACTTTCCCCTGAATTAACCCGGGACATGACCGCGCTACGCCGCCTGCTGGAGGGCGAAACCGCCCGGCTTGCCGCCAAAAACCGCTCCCAAATACATCTGGAAAGTATGAAAACCATCCTGAACGAAGAAACTCAGATCGATCGCACGGATATACCGGCTCTCGTCAAACTGGATTTCTCCCTGCATATCCAGATCGCCCTGGCTTCCGAAAATACTATCTACGCCCTCCTCCTCAATTCCATCGCAGACCTCTACACCAGCTTCACCACCCGCTTTTTCATCAACATCCAGTCCGGCCCTGAACTCGATAAAGTCTTCGATTTCCATCGCCGCCTTGTCGCCGCCATCGCCGATCAAAACAGTGAGGCAGCTCGTATCCTTATGGAAGAAATGCTCGACCACGGAGCTGCCCATACATTATGAAATAATCCGGATTAGAGTCTATGTTTTCACGGGCTTCGGAAAGCCCGTGAAAACATTAACCAAACAACTCTCGCAACAGGAGGTCCCCCATGGCCGAAGCGACCGGCAACGCACCGGATTATGCGATCAAAACGCCCTACCACCTTTCTCCTCGCGTCCAATGGCTTCGCGATTACTATTTTCGCGGCGTCCAGCGGCCCTGGAACAACGAATTCACGGCCTGGACCACCGGAACTTCCTGGGATTTCCAATACGAAGAGACCACCTACCATATCGTCCCCGAAGTCTACCCCTTCTTCAAGACTTTTTCCGCTTCGTTTCGCCAGACAGCCCAGACAATTCCCATGGAGGCCGGCTTCTGGAAACTGAGTATCGCCGAACGCAAGGCCATCTTTAACCATCAAGTATTGGTCCATGAATTGCCCCAGGAAATTCTCCCCGGAGACCTGCTGGCCGGCGCCCGTTTCAATGTCATGACCTCGACCTGTCTGACAGAATCGGAAGCTCGCGACTATCAAAAGCAGCTCGAAGGCAAAAACGGCATCCGCGCGGCCGTGCAGTGGTTCCACAACCACGGTTACGGCAACTGCGGCGCGACCAGCGGCCATTTGATTCCCAACTATCAACGGATCATTAAGGAAGGCTGGAAATCGATTGCCGCCGAACTGGCCGCCCGTTTGCACAAACTCACGCCGACAGAACGATCCAGCCCACAAGGAGCGCAACTCCGCGCCATGAGCCTCGCCGCAATGACCGCCCGTGACGTCGCCGCCGGTTATGCAGAGCAATGCAGGCTGCTGGCCGAACGCGAAACCGATCCCCTCCGCCGCACCGAGTTGAAACAGATGGCCGCCAACCTCAAACAGGTCCCCTGGGAGCCGGCTGAGACCTTCTGGGAAGGGGTCCAATCGCTCTGGATCACTCATATGTTGGTCATGGCCGATGAAAATTACCCCGGCCCCGGCACTTCCTTCGGCCGCATCGACCAATATCTCGGCCCGCTCTGGGAGAAATCTCTGGCCGAAGGGATGGATCGAGACTTCGGCAAAGAAATCCTCAAGTGTCTCTGGGTCCACTGCAACACCGCCTACGATGCCATGATCCGCACGGGCGGCAACCAGGGCATCACGGCCGGCTACGGACAGCTGATCACGCTCTCGGGCATGGGACCCGACGGCACCGATCTGACCAACGATCTCACCTATGCGATGATGGAAGTCATCGACGAGATGTCGCCCATCCTGGAACCCAAACCCAACGTCCGGCTCCACCGCCGCACCCCCGACGCTCTGCTCGATAAGGTTGTGGAAATGGTCGCTTCCAGCCAGGGAGCCCCCTTCCTGCTCAATTTCGATGAACGTTCGATGGCCGGCATGATGTTGCAGGCCCACCGCTCCGGCACGGAGAAGTTGATCAACCCGCAAACGGTCTGGGATTACGCCCCGGTCGGCTGTCTGGAGAACACGATGCAGGGCAACGACCGTTCCGGCACTGTCGATTGCAACCTCAACCTCCTCAAAGCGGTCGAGCTGGCCCTGACCGGCGGCTATGACCTCAATCCTTACACCGATCCCATGACCGGCAAAACCGAACCCCTCCGGCGCTGCGGCCCCGACACCGGAAACGCCGTCCATTTCACCAATTGGGAACAGTTCTGGCAGGCCTATGCCGAACAGACCCGCTTTATCATCCGCCGGATCGTCGAACTTTACGAACGCACGGAAGCCCTTCGCGCCCGTTACGCCCCCACGCCCTACGTTTCCTGTCTGGTAGAAGGCTGCGCCGAACGCGGACTCGATCTCAACCAGGGTGGACCGGAGCTCAGTTATGTGACCATTGAAGCAGTCACCTATGCCACCACCGTCGACTCCTTGCTGGCGATCAAATATCTGGTTTTCGATCAAAAAATCTGCACGATGGCCGGTTTGATCAAGGCCCTGAAGGACAACTGGGTCAATCATGAAGTTCTCCAGGCCCGCGCACTGCATAAAGCGCCCAAATACGGCCGCGACGATGAAATCGCCGACGCTATGGCGCTTCAGGTCATGGAACTCTGGACGGAAGAAACCTGGAAATACCGCACCCGTTCGACTCACCGGCAGTTTCGCCCCGGAATGCTGAGCTGGAACTATTGGATTGCCGACAGTTTCATCCTGCCGGCCAGCCCAGACGGGCGGGCCCAGGGTAAATTCCTTTCCAACGCGCTCTGTCCTTCCAACGGCGCCGATAAACAGGGCCCGACGGCCAACGTCAATTCGGTCGGCAAGGCACTGGGTGGAAAACGGCCGGACGGCGATTGGGAGGAGTTCGTCAATCTGCTTCCCAACGGCGGCAGCCACACGATGACCTTCAGCCCTTCTCTGCTGCGCGATCCCGAACACAAAACCAAATTCAAGGCCTTTCTGCGCGGCTATATCGAAAACGGAGGCACCGCTCTACAGATCAATCTGCTCGATGCCGATATGCTCCGCGATGCGCAGCGCCGCCCCGAACAATACCGCCATCTGTTGGTCCGCGTCACCGGCTACAACGCCTACTTCACCAGCATCGGCAAAGAGCTTCAAGATGAAATCATCGCCCGCGAAACACACCGGTTTTAACGATGGCGGATCCAATTTCCGGAACCATTCTCCATCTACAACGCTTTTCGACCGAAGACGGGCCGGGCATCCGCACGACCGTCTTCTTCAAAGGCTGTCCCTTGAGCTGCCTCTGGTGTCACAATCCGGAAAGCCTGTCGCTGAAGCCGCAGGTTCAATGGCTGGCGGCCCGCTGCATCGGTTGCCGCAGCTGCATCCCGGCCTGCCCCACCCGCGCCTTGAGTTCGACGACCGCTGGAATCACAATCGACCGCGCGCAATGCACGGGCTGCGGCGCCTGCGTCGATAGCTGTCCCACGGAAGCGCTGGAACGCCTCGGTTCTCCCATCACCGCCGCCGATCTGACGGCGGAATTGCTGAAAGACCGCACCTATTTCGAGACTTCCGCCGGTGGCGTGACCCTTTCCGGCGGTGAGCCGGCGCTCCAGCCGGCTTTCGCCGTCGAATTGTTGCAGCGGCTGCACGCCGCCGGCGTTCAAACCGCCCTGGATACCTGCGGCTTGACCTCCCAGACGGTTCTATCCGAACTGCTGCCCCGGGTCGATCTGGTGCTCTACGACCTCAAAGCCATCGACAGCGCTCAACACCGCGCCTTGACCGGCCAACCCAATGAACGCATCCTGGAAAATCTGCTTTTTATCCGCGACAATCCGCCGCCGCGGCTCTGGATTCGCACCCCGTTGATCCCGGGAGCCACGCTGAACCGGGAAAATCTGGCCGGCATCGGCAATTTTCTTGCTGAAAACCTCGGCGATCGGGTCGAACGCTGGGAACTCTGCAACTTCAACAACCTCTGCCGCGACAAATACCTGCGACTGGGGATGAAATGGGCCTTTGCCGACACCCCGCTGTTGACGGCAGAGGAAACAAACGTCGCCGTCAACTGGGCCCGCCTCGGCGGCCTTGCGCCGGAACGGATCCGTGCGACCGGAGCTACCCGCAATTAAGGAGGAAGCATGCCTGCACAATTTTCAGAAGCCGATCAAGCCGCGTTCCGCCCCACCATGAAAGTCGGCCTCCTGGCCACCATCAACGATGAAGGCCTGCCCCATCTGACCCTCATCGCTTCATTACAGGCCGGCACCCCGACACAACTGGTTTGGGCTCAGTTTCTCGAAGGATCCTGCAAGCAATTTATCCAGCGCCGCCCTCAAACCGGCTTCCTCATCATGACACTGGACCGCCGACTCTGGCGTGGCCAGGCCACTTTCACCCATCTGCGCCGGGAAGGCCCCGAATACGAACAATACAATAGTTCGCCGATGTTCCGCTACAACGCCTATTTCGGCATCCACACCGTCTATTATATGGATCTGGTGACGCAAACCGGACAGGAGGAACTGCCGATGACCGCCATCGTGACCGGTTCATTGCAAACCATGCTGGCGCGCGCCTTCTTCAAACCGGAAACCTGCCCTCCCGCGCTGAACGGCTGGTCGCAGCAGCTGTTAAACAGACTGGGCGGACTCAAATTCCTCACCTATCTGAGCACCGACGGCTATCCGCGGATCATTCCCGTGCTGCAAGTGCAGGCGCCCGATCGAGGACACATCCTTTTCGCCGCCTCGGTCTACCCGGATGAACTGCGCGCAATCCCACCGCAGACTCCGGTTGCCGTTCTCGGTATGTCGCTGGATATGGAAGATGTGCTGGTACGTGGGACCTTTGCGGGAATCCGGCGCTATGGAGGGATCGCCTGCGGCAGTCTGGAGATCGATTGGGTCTACAATCCCATGCCGCCCAAAGCCCAACAGATCTACCCGGCCCTCCCCCTCCAACCCGTAACGAATTTTTAACGTGAAGCGTGAAACGTAAAACGTAAAACGTGACAGAGAAAACGAGAGAAGTAAAAGCCTACACCCGGCCCCGGCCCTGTACCATCCCGCAAAGGGCATTTTCCTTGGAAGAAACGACGCGCAGGATGGGGGGAGATAATTTTTTTGTTTATTTTTTCGCGCGCCGAAGACGGCGCGCGAAAAAATGGGCTTTTCCTTCCCGCTTTCCCAGGAAATCTACCCGCAGACGATGCACGAAAACATAAACAAAAAGGAGTCCGGAATGACAGATTATGATGCTATTGTAATCGGAGCCGGATGCGGCGGCCTCAGCGCCGGCGCATTGCTCGCCAGACAGGGCCGCAAAGTCCTCCTCCTCGAACAATCCGAACGCGTCGGCGGCTGCTGCTCCACCTTTGAACGCGACGGTTACCGTTTCGACGTGGGCGCTTCCATCGTCGAAATCATCCAACCCATCGAACGCACCTTTGAGAAGCTCGGCACCTCCCTCCAGAAGGAAGTCGATCTCATCCCCTGCGATCCCATCATGTCCGTGATCTCCCGCGACGGCAGCCGGATCACCTATCCACTCTCCGTCGAAGCAACGGGAAAGATCATCAGCGAGATCTCCCCCGAAGACGGCCGCCGCTGGGGGGAATTTGCCGCCTATATGCAGGAATTTATGGAAGTGACTCTGAACACTTTCTTCATCGAACCGGCCGACACCCTGACCGACATGTTGCATATGGGACAAAAAGATCCCCGGCTGCTAAAATTTATGCCCGCATTTATATCCAGTTACCAGGACATCATCGAACGCTACTTCAAGCACCCGAAAGTCCTGGAAACCATGGGCTATCAGGCCTACTACTTCGGCCATCCGCCGGCCCTCGTCCCCGGGCCGTTCGCCATGGTCCCTTACAGCGAACATTCCGGCGTCTACTATCCCCGCGGCGGCATGATCCGCATCCCCGAAGCGCTCCAACGCTGCGGCGAACAGTTCGGACTGGAGGTTCGGCTCAACACTGCCGTGGAAAAAGTGCTGGTACGCAACCGCAAAGTGGAAGGCGTCGAACTCGCCGACGGCACGCAGATCACCTCGAAGCTGGTGATCTCCAACATCAACGCCAAAACGCTCTACCTGAAGATGATCGGCGCGGAAGCCCTGCCCCCCCTCGCCCGCGCCGGCATCGAAAGCTATCAATATTCCATCTCGACCCCGATGATTTACCTGGGCGTCGACTATGAGCCCCCGCTGAAATCCCATCACAGCTTTATCGCCGTCACGCCCCAACAGCTCAACGACTACTATTTCAACTATCAAGAGCGCGGCAAATTCGCCCCCGAGAACTACGGCCTGATCTGCTGGCCCAGCCACTCCGATGATTCGCTGGCGCCGGCCGGCCATCACGTGCTGAACCTGATCCCCACAGCCGGCTACGATCTCGAAGGCACCGATTGGGATAAAGAAAAGGCCGGCTACATCGAACGCACCCTCGACGAACTCTCCCGCTTCGCCGTTCCCGGCTTGAAAGAGCATGTCAAAGTCATCGAATGCTCGACGCCGATGGACTTTGAGCGGCGGCTGCGCCTGCCGAAAGGTGCCATCTACGCTCTCCAGCAGGATACCAGCGCCCAGGCCGTCTTCCGCCCCTCCGCACGCTCCAAAAGCATCCGCGGCCTCTATTTGACCGGCTCCTCGACCCATCCCGGCGGCGGCGTTCCCACCACCATCGCCTCCGGCTATATCGCCGCCAATCTCATCGAGAAATACGAAGCCTGATCGGAAAGGAGATCTCACATGATCAAACGCTCGCGCGCCACCAATAGGCTGCTGGTGATCTTACTGCTGGTCGCCGTCCTCATCCTCCGTTACCAGAGCCTCAGCGATTCCCAAAAACGCTTCCTGCACAACCTCCTCCGCCAGTTGCCTTACCTTCCGGCCCGGTACATGGTATAAGCAATGCGATTCAGACTCACGCTTCTCACCCTGAGTCTCGCCGCCCTCTGCCTCATTGCCGCAGGGAAGCAACCGCCGCCCAAACGCGCCGCCGCACCGGCACCGACCGGCCGGATTCAGGCTCAGAGTTGTTCTCAAGCCGATGTCCAGGCAGCCGTCAATGCCGCCGGCGAGGGCGATATAGTAGAAATCCCCGCCGGCAACTGCACCTGGAGCACCCTTCAGGCCAATACCCCCTCGGTTGCCGTCGCGCAAAAGGGATTGATCCTCCAGGGAGCCGGAATTTCCACCACCGTCATCACCGATCAAACCGGGTTGAACTGGAACGAAGTCCCGCTGCGGATCGACGGAGTTGCCGGCAAACCCTTTCGCATCACCGGCCTCACCTTTGTGGGACGCGGCAGCGCCTACTATGATTCCTTCGGCGCCGTCAACATCTACGGCACGGCTCAGGGATTCCGGGTAGACCACATTGAATACCTCAACATCGCCGGCCGCAGCATGGTCGTCTCAGGAAAGACCTACGGAGTGATCGACCATTGCCAATTCATCCATACCTACGGACAGGGGATTATCGTCTCCGACGACCGGGGCACCCCGCAGGGCGCCACCGCCTGGACGGAACCGATGAGCTACGGCACCGATCAGGCCGTCTTCCTGGAAGACAACTACTTTGAGTGGGTCGAACAGGCCGCCGACGGCCCGATCGACTGCAAAAACGGGGGACGTTACGTCTTCAGATACAATACCGTGAGAGGCAGCGGCACCGGAAACCACGGGATGGATTCTGTACCGCGCTCCTGCATGCAGATGGAGATCTACAACAACGACTTTGCCACACTTCCGGCCCATTCCTCCTATGCCGGCATCACCTCCAGAGGAGGATCGGCAGTCATCTTCAACAACACCATCAGCGGAACCTATCAAATCGGCCTCGGCCTGACCAATTACCGCTCCTGCTGCTACGCCGGGGCCGCCTGCACCCCCAACCCCGATCCACCCCACGGCACCTGCGACGGCACCAATCCGCTGGACGGCAACACCGTCCCCACAACCACCTACAAAGGCTGGCCCTGTCGGGATCAGGTCGGACGGGGGACCAATCAAAGCGCCGAGCCGGTCTATGAATGGAACAATACCTTCAATGGAGCCGACGCCGATATCATCCTTTATAACAACTGGGCCGGCTGCGTCAATCCGCAGGTCTCCGATCACGTTCAGCTCAACCGCGATTATTACAACGACACAGTCAGACCCGGCTATACGCCTTATCCCTATCCGCATCCGCTGACCATAACGAGAGACAAGGCCTTCTATTTGCCGATCGTACAGCGGCCATAGAGAGGTTTGTTGACTATTTTTTCGCGCGCCGAAGACGGCGCGCGAAAAAATAGACCTTTTTACGTTTTACGTTTTACGTTTCAGGGCTCATGCCTTCTTATACGGCACCAGCTTCTCCCGCAATGCTCCGATGTGGGTCTGCAAGAAACCGATCAATTTGTTCACCCCGGCTTCGTTGCCCTTCGGCAACAGCTGATCGATATCCGCAACCACCTTTTTGGTCGCCATAACCGAATTGAGCTGGTGATCCAACCGCACATCGCCCAGGATCGGCATCTTAAAGATGTTTTGCAAATCGGTGCGGTACATCTTGATCAGATCGTCGGGGTCGGCCAGATAGTTCTTTACCTCGGCCTGAAAGGTCAGGACGGCTTTGCTGCCGATCAAGGCGTCCTGGATCGCACTGCCGCCGGTTTTACGATCCACAATGATGGTGACAGCATAAAGCGCCGGGTCGCGCAACGGCTTGAACCGGATCGACTGAGCATCCAACGTCGCGGCAAAACCGATCGCCGGCATCCCCATCCGCGCCATCGCCCGGATCAGTTCCCCGACCAGGATCTCATCCTTGCTCTCCCGCATCTCCTGCCCATGCTTGAAATTGGAAAGTAACGATAACATGTCGGGTTCCTTTCTATTGTCCGAAGCGGCCGTTGAGGTATTTGGCCAGGGAGGCAACGGTCGCCATGATATGCTGCTGCAATACCCCGTAATTGACGCCGTAATTGGCGCTCAAATAGGGATCGAGGCCTAAAATCAAAGGAACCTGGACGTAAATGTAGCCGGCCGAAACATCGGCATCGACCGTGATCACCCCCGGCTCAGTGGCATCCAGGAAAGCGCTTTTGAACTCCGACTTCGCCGCCTGCCAGAGCGCACCGGCATTCTTAACCGGCCGGCCGTAACCGATGATCACACGGGCGTGCCGCCCCAACACCTTCGCCGCGATCAGATTCTCCGCCAGATTGGTCAATTGAAAGATCAACCGTTCACGACTGGCAAAGTTCTCGAATCGTAGATTGTGATTGGTGCCGTCGGACACCAGATCGATCAAACCATAACCGGCTTCGACCATCGCGGTGATAACGCCGCCGACGAGCAAATCGTCCATTCGCATATTGTAATAGACCTCGTCGTAACGCTTCCAGCTCTCCCGGACCAGCGAAACGTACAGTTGCTCCTGTTCTTCCGACATTGGAACTCCTTTTGAATGTTTTTTGTTTATTTTTTCGCGCGCCGCAGACGGCGCGCGAAAAAATGAGCTTATTCTTCCCGCTTTCCCAGGGAATCGCTGTCGCCAATAGCTTTCATCCACGGTTAATAATTTCGCGCATCCTCGAAAGGACATGCGAAATTATAAAGGTCATAAGGTCAATCTACGTTGTAAGCCGCGGCAAAAGCTTTGGAAAATTTCTCAATCGAAGTAGGCGTAGCGTTATCGAAGTCGCGCTGCACGCCTTCGGTGAAGCGCCCCTCATTCATACAGCGGTTCATTTCCAGCATGGCCCGCGTGACATCAGGGGAGAAGCCCATGCTCAGGAACGAACGCTCCACATCGGCCTCGGCAAACTGCACATATTTCAAATCCGGCTTGCCGATGGCCGCTCCCAACACCGCCGTGATCTCAAGCATCGACAGATCGCGCTCTCCCAACAACGGCTGCGCCTGATGGCCGGGGAAATCCAGCGACAACAAGCGCTGCGCCGCCTCCCAGGAGACATCCCGCAAGGCAATCAGCGGGAAAACGAGTTCTTCACTCAAGAGCGAACCATGCACTCCCATCTGCTTGATTACAGGAATATTGGCGAGCAGGTTCTCCATAAAATAGGTCGGCCGCAAATGCAATACATGCACCCGGCTCAACCCATTCAGCCGCTCCTCTTGATCGTGAAGCCCCAGGATCGGTCCAGTCCCCTCATCCAGATTAGCACCCAGGCTGCTCAAATTGACCACATACTTAACGCCGGCGGCCTTGATAGCCGTGGCAATGGCCTCGCCCAGGCGATTCTGGTAAGCCCGCAAATCGGGCGCCGTCACATCGGTCGGCAACATGGTATAGATGCCTTCCACACCGGCAAAGGCTCGGGTGAGAAATTCGGCATCCTCTGCCGAACCAACCCAGGCCTCAGCGCCTTTATCCACCAACGGCTGTAACTTCTCAGCGCTGCGGCCGATTGCCCGCACGGTTTGAGCGTGCGCAAGCAAGATCTCGGTCACCCAATGGCCGGTGTTCCCCGTCGCTCCAATCACAGCATACATGTTTAGCGGCTCCTTAAAGTCGGGTTTAGAAAAGGGGAATGCAAATGCACTGTAGCAGAAAGGTTAAATTTCGTCAAGTTTGCGCTTGAGTTCCGCGATTTTCCGCATAACCGTATCGCGGTGCATGGACTTGGGAGCCAGTTTCAGATATTGTTCGAAATCCCGAACCGCGGCCTCGAATTGACTCAGCGCACTGTAAGCCCAGGCCCGGGCGTAGCAGGCATCCGCATGTTGAGGATCAAGTTCGAGGGCTTTATCGAGGTCGGGAATCGCTTTGTCGTAATCCCGGGACGGCGGATGAGCGCAGGCGCGGTAATAATAGCCCTGCGGATCGTCAGGATTCAGCTCGATGGCTTTGGTGAAATCCTGGTAAGCGCCATACCAGGCATTTTCCCGCTCTCGGGCCCAACCGCGACAGAAATAAGCGCGCCGAAAAGCGGGATTTAACTGGATGACCTTATCATAATCGGAGAGAATTTCGCGACGGTCTTCTTCCTGATCGTAATCCCAGGCCCGTTCAAAGTAAAGATCGATCAAATCCGGCGCCAGGTTGAGGGCCCGGGTAAAATAAGGAGAGTGTTCCCATCGGCTTGATCCCAACATCCCCCGATGATAGTAAGCCTGAACATAAACGGGATTGGCCAGGATGGCTTTATAGAAGCAACTGAGCGCAGCATCCCGATCACGGGCCGCCACCGCAGCCAGCCCCTCTTCCAATAACCGCTGGGCGGGCAAGCGGGTTACATCCTCCGGGAACAATTCCGGAACCGACCGAAAAAGGATTAGCAAAGAATCTGAAACTCCCGATTCCAGCGCCTTTTCCACCGGGGCGAACGGAAAAAGCTCCTGTCCCCCCGGGAATTTGAGAAACCAACCATGGTTCGAAATTTCCCACTGCCCCCCATAATTAAAACGGATACACTCTCCCAGGTAAGCCCCACAGCGATCGATAAGCGCAGAAACATCGCCGTTCGAGAGTCCCACCGTTCTCTTCAGGGTCCGCTGCTCTTTGATATAGCCGTCCAACCAGGCCACAGCTTTCAGATCATAATGCAAATTAAGGTCATAGCGACTCTGCGCCAGAAAAAAGAGATTTCGGGCATTCACACGGATAAACTTTACAGGCGACTCCCACACCAGACAGAGGGCATTGGCCGCTTGCTTTATCCCGTTGACCACTTCAGTTACGGTCACATGCGTTTTGTCGGGAACCGCGATCTTATACAGTTTCCGCCAGGAAAGGGGGCCTTTGAAACCCAAAGCTTCCAAAGCGCCTCGAAGGGCCGGCGTAAAGGTCGCCGGCTTGAGGTAAGCCGGCGCTTCCCGAATAAAACCGTCCAGAACCGGCTTTTCATGGATTCCCAGAGTCAGACTATCGGAAGGCGTGTGATAAGGATCCTGTTTACGCGAGGAAGTATCAGCAAAACCGCACCACAGATAAAAATTCCTGGCCTGAATATAAAAGCTGTATGCCATCCCTTCCGGTCCGGCATAAGGATCATCACTCCGGGCATCGCCCCGATCCTCATAATAATAGGAACTTGCAGGTGGATAACAGATCAGATAGCTTTCATTTCGCAACTGATCGTAAACCGCATTGACAAGATCGATACGAAATTGATGCGCTTCCTTACAACGCGCTTCCATAAACTCTCTATGCGTCATTCAATCTGCAACCTCCCTTAATTTTCATGAAACAAATAGCGCACACACCTTCTGGGATCAAGCGGCCACATCGGGCCGCCCCTACGAAACGTTGTCCGATATAGGGGCGCCCCTGCATGGGCGCTTAAATTGCCTGTTTGGCATACTTTTTTGTGAGAAAAATTCGTTCACGGTTAACAGGGGTCCTATCCCACAAAGTGTAACACAACTTTCCAAAAGAAAATAAATGCCTTGCCAAAAGTAAAAAAAGAACCACAATATACGTGAATAATCCTTTTACATCTTGGGGAGGCCTGTTATGGATGAATCACAGCCCGGCCAGACCAAAGCAACAATTATGGTAGTCGACGACACCCCTGCAAATCTCCGCTTGCTCACCGAAACCCTGACCCTTCATAATTATAGAGTCCGCCCGGTCGTCAATGGAACGATGGCCCTGAAAATCGCCGCCGGCACACTGCCGGATCTGATCCTGCTGGACATCAATATGCCCGATCTCAAAGGCTACGAAGTCTGCGAGCGCCTCAAAGCCGATGAAAATACCCGCGATATTCCGATCATCTTCATCAGTGCCCTGGATGAAATCACCGATAAAGTACGTGCTTTCCAGGTCGGCGGCGTTGACTACGTCACCAAACCCTTTCAGTTTCAGGAAATCCTGGCCCGCGTGGCCACCCATCTGACCCTACGCCGACTACAAAAGCGTTTGCAAGAGCAAAATACCTTACTGGAAGCACAGAATTCCGAACTGGACGCCTTTGCCCATACCGTGGCCCACGATTTAAAAAACCCTCTGGGAGTCGTCATCGGGTATACAGAACTGCTTTTAAGTGACTATGATGAACTGAGCAAAGAAGAACTTAGGGAAATCGCCGAAGGCACTCACGAGAATGCCCGCAAAAGCGTCGATATCATCAACAATCTGCTCCTGCTGGCCAGCGCCCACAAGATGCAAATCACCACGGAGCCGGTCGATATGGAATCCGTCGTGCGAGAAGCCCTTTCCCGCCTCAAAAATATGATCCACCAATACGATGCACAGATTACCGTAAACACCGATTGGCCTTTGGTTCTGGGTTACTATCCCTGGATTGAAGAAGTCTGGGTCAATTACCTCAGCAATGCGATGAAATACGGCGGGACTCCCCCCCAGATCGAGTTGGGAAGCGAAATTCCCACCGACAATCCGCAGCAAATTAAATTTTGGGTACGGGATTACGGGAAAGGATTGACTCCCGAGGAAATCAGCCGGCTCTTTGCGCCCTTTGAACAGCTGGGGAAACTGCGAGCAGGCAGCCATGGGTTGGGATTATCGATCGTCCGCCGAATTGTGGAAAGATTAAACGGTCAGGTCGGCGTAGAAAGCACCCCGGGCATGGGATGTACCTTCTATTTTACGCTGCCGGCCGTGGAATAAAAAGTTTGCAACCGATGCGGTTAGTCTGGGAGAAAAGCACCTATCAGACAACTTAAGGCGCTATGCCGGTAGTCCCCAGCCTTGTAGCGTCCTGCAAATGACACTTTCCCCGTAAGACACGCCGCGCGGGATGGAGAGGAGAAATTTTTTATTCATTTTTTCGCGCGCCGCAGACGACGCACGAAAAAATGGGCTTTTTCTTCCCCTCTTTTTCGGATGATTGCCGTTGCAGAGGGCTTAACTTCATTAGCTTATCCCTCAAACAGGGAAAGCAATTCCTCATAAGCAAAATTATTGACCAACACCTCTAATTCTTTGGCCAGTTTGGAATCAACTTTCCGCACATATTCCAACAACTCAATCTGATCGCTGAAGTCGGCCTCTCGCACCGCATTACAAAAGGCATTCTGTAGTTCAAGAGGCAAGGCCCGTATCGGCTCCCGCAGATCAGCCAAAGAAGTCCGGGACACAATCGGTTCGGCCGAGGCCTCAGTCAGGAAATGAACCCCCAAATATTGCTCCAGTTTAGCGAAAATAGCCTCTTCTTGAAAGGGTTTGGGCACAAAATCGTCACAGCCGGCCCCCAAAATCTTCCCACGTTCCTCCATAAAAGTGCTCGCCGTAAAAGCAATGATCACGGTTTCGGTCCCTCCCGGCGAATCCTTAATCCGCCGGGTCGCCGTGAAGCCATCCATGACCGGCATCCGCATATCCATCCAGATCAAATGCGGTCGCCACCGCTCCCAAACCTCAACGGCGGCCTGGCCGTTCTCCACACACTGGACCTCGAAGTCAAATTGCTGCAACATCTGCATCATCAGGTGGCGGCTGTTATCATCGTCTTCCGCCACCAGCAGCCGATAGCGGCGGCCGTCCGCAGCCCGCTGATTGGGAACCATCCCAATCACCCGACCCCGCTCAACTTTTTCGCCGGTCTGCGCGGTCACTTCCCACACCGGCAGATTAAACCGAAAAATCGATCCTTTTCCAGCTTCGCTGGTGACGGTAAGCTCGCCCCCCATCAACCGCACAAACTGCCGACTGAGTGCCAGGCCCAATCCGGTGCCTTGCTGCGAAACCCGTCCGCTTGAAGTCTGCACAAAGGCCTCAAACAAATGCTCCATTTCTTCCCCACTGATTCCGGCTCCGGTATCGCGCACTTCAAAAAGCAAATCGCAGAAACCCATTGAGGAGTCGTTCGGAGCGTTACGCTCACGGTTAACTGTAACTTGCAGAACGATCCCCCCTTCATCGGTAAACTTTACCGCATTGCTCAGTAGATTGATCACCACCTGCCGCAATTTTCCCTGGTCGGCATGGACCCAGACCGGCACCTGTGGATCTAAAATCACCTCCAGTTGCAAACCTTTCTGCCGGGTACGTAAACCGAACATCTCCCCGACATCGAGCAACAACAAATAAAGGTCAAAATCTTCCGGCTGCACTTCCATCCGCCCGGCCTCGATTTTAGAAAGGTCCAGGATGCTGTTGATCAACCCCAACAGATGATCGCCGCTGCGTTCAATGATTTCCAGATTCTCGCGTTGCCCCGAAGTAAAGCGCCCATCGTGCAGCATCAACTGACTGAACCCCAGGATAGCATTAAGCGGAGTTCGCAACTCATGGCTCATATTCGCCAGAAAAACGCTCTTGGCCCGATTGGCCGCTTCCGCCGCCTCTTTGGCATGGATCAATTCCAGGTCCGCCTTGCGCTGCGCCTCCAGATTATCCAGAAAGACATTGAACCAACGCGAAAGCTCCCCAATCTCATCGCTCCGGGTCACCGGCAACCGCCCCCCCCCATCATAAGTCCCGCTCTGGATCTTTTTAAACAGGTCGGTGATGCGCTCGATCGGCTGCGCCACCGTGCGAGAGACAAAAACCATCCCCAAGAGGATCAATCCCAGACTGAACAACATCACCGTGATCGTCGTATTGCGGATCACATTGGCGCTGGCCTGGAGGTTTTCCATCGGAATCAAACTTACCAAAAACCAGCCGCTCACATCCGAGCGGCTGTAAGTGACCAACATCTCCCGACCTTCAACCCAGTAAGTAAATGAGTCGCTGTCTTTCGTCAAATTGTTGAAAAAATCCGGCTCGACCGTGTGCCCCAGATATTCCTGATTGGGATGATAGACCAGTCGGCGATGGCTATCCACAATCATAATGTAAGCACCCGGGCCCAAATTGGCCTTACTGTAATGGTCATAAAGGCTCTGAACATCATAATTGACCAGCAGCAGGGCTCCCGGCTTCTCCGTCAGCGTATCCACATCGATGACCCGGAAAAGCCGACCAGCCGTCAGCACCTGACGGCTGGTCGAATTGACATTGATATTGTTCTCGATCCCGGTCCAGACCACCGGACTTTCACCTGCGGCCACATCGGCGCGCAAATGGTTCAGAACTGTTTGATCGACATCCTGGATATCCAACGTATCGCCCACATGATAATGGGCTCCACCCGGGGTAAAAATGTCGATTGAAACCAGACCTTTGACACCGATATAGCCGCTGAGAATATATCCAATCCGGGCATGGGTTGCCAGGCGGGTATAACTGTCCTGAGGATCATAAGTCTCAGCATCGTTGACCGCCTCTTTGATTTCTTCCACCCCTGAAACGTTGGTAATCAGGTTTTCGATCTCTTGTAACAAGAGATCCAGATAATTCGTCTGCTCATCCATCAGCGCCCGGGTGTAATAACTGACATCGCGCTCGATCAGCGACGTCGATGTTGTATAAGAGATCACTCCCAATGCGATCAGCGGCAGAACGCTGGTCAAAATCAACAGTAAAACCAGGCTCACCGCCATGGTCGGCGTCGGCCATTTGAATCGCCATTCCCGTTTCATGGAAAAAATCTCAATCAGGGCAGCGTAGCTTTAGTCACCAACAGCACATCGACCAATGTCAACGGTTCTACTTTTTCACCTCGCAGCAACTGCAACGCACGCTTCACTCCGGTATACCCCTGCAAAGCAGCCTGTTGATCGATGGTCGCCTGAAGCTTGCCCTCACGGATCAAAGTCTTGGCATCCTCCAGGGCATCATAGGAAGCCACGAGCACATTCATCTTTTTATTTTCATCCAGATATTGCACCACACCCAAAGCCATCATATCATTGGCGCAAAAAACTGCCTTGATATCGGGATACTGTTCGAATAAACTGGCAATCACATCGTGCGCCTCGTCGATTTTCCAATGCGCCGTCTCCATCGCCACCACTTTCACATTGGGGTTTTCGCTAAAAGCGCGCAAAGCGCCATTCTTGCGATCTTCAGCGTTCTTCGCCGTGCGAATGCCCTCCAAAATAACCACATTCGTCGGCGTCGTAATCTGATCACTGATGAATTTTGCTGACATATAGCCGCCCTGATCGTTGTCCACACTGATAAAAGGCACGTCAACCAGACCGATCTTCGCAGAGGCATCCGGATCCAGCTGATTATCAATGTTGACGATAATAATGCCGGCCTCCTGCGCCTTTTTCAAAATGGGGATCACTTCTACCGAATCCGCCGGAGCGATGACAATGGCATCGACCTTCTCTTCAATCAGCCCTTCGATAATGGTGATCTGTTGCTCGACCGAAGTTTCCTGCGCGCCAGTCTTGACCAACAGGTTCACCCCCAGTTCCGACTCGGCCTGACGCGCCCCCTTCTCCATTTCCACAAAAAACGGATTGGTAAGCGTCTTCATGACCAGAGCAATTGTGGGTTTATCCCCTTCCCCACCGCCGGAAGAACCCACCGGTGTGGAATCTTCCTGTACCAGAGAGCCCGGCGTAACAGCAGGTGAAGTGCAGGCTGAGGCCAGTACCGAAAAAACTAAAACCAGGGACACAAACAAAGCGGCAATCTTCTTCATCATAAATTCCTTTCCATTATCATTAAAGGTAGCTTCAAAGAGGAGAGAAGTAAGAAGATGGTTAATTACCATCTTACTCCACTTCGAAGATTTGGCAACCCTGAATCATTATTAATTGCGCTGTTCATTTTTTCCCCAGTACATGGGCTTTTTTCTCAGCCTAACCGCACATGTCGAAGGTCTTTCGTTTATTTTTTCCCTCTTTTCCGGGTGATTGCTGTCGTAAATGGCTGAAGTTGCCTGATATGCCCCCTGCTCCCACAAACGAGAGAGGCTGCATGAGGGGGAGATAAGTTGCAATTATCTTTAATCCATGTTAAGCTCTTGATAATCGACGCCGCAATGCACTCCAATCCTTACCCAAGGCAATTTACCAAAATCGCCGGAAAAGAGAGCATGTATCTGTCTCGTTTAACCCTCAATCCCCAAAACCCGCGTGTTCAACGTGAGCTGGCAGCTCCCTATGAGCTGTACCGTTCAATCCTCGGCGCTTTTCCCAAAGCCGCGCTCGAACCGACCAGCATCCTTTTCCGCATCGACAAACACTCGCGTCTCGATGCACCGGTGCTGTTGGTGCAATCCGATCACTGCCCCGATTGGAACCGGGCCCAAACTGAACCGCCGGAAAACGGATACCTGCTCCCCATCGGGGAACCCAATCCGGGGGTAAAATCGTTCAATGTAGAAGCTCAAGCCGGACAGGTCATGGTCTTTCGGCTGCGGGCCCGCCCGGCCCAAAGAAAAACAACGGAAGGGGGCCGTGAATTCCAAATCGGAGTCCATGACAGCGTCACCCAACAGGCCTGGTTGAAACGTAAAGCGAAAGAAGCCGGATTTGAACTGCTCCATTGCGACATTTACCCGGAAAATTCGCTGGGCGGACGGCTCTGGAACCAGGGGATAGTGCAATCGCTCAACTTTGTAGCAGTACGATTCGAAGGAATTCTGGAAGTGACCGATCCAGAACCGTTCTCAAATGCGCTGCGACAGGGAATCGGCGGCGGCAAAACGCTGGGCTTTGGATTGCTGTCGCTGGCGCCGGTCGAAATCACCCGAAAATTATAATCGTTTGCAATTTGTTTATTCTTTTGCGCCCTGCATCAGGTATTTTCCCGGCAAAAAGCGACGCGCTGGGCGAAGCAGGCAGATAACGTTATTTTTGTTCCTATTGGCGCGCGCATAAGAATGCGCGCGCCAATAGGACTTATCTAACAAGAAAAGCTACTTCTTAACAAAGATCTCGATCGTTCCGGGGGACAGTTGAGAAGTCAGCACCACCTGATGAATACCAGGCATCAGATGCTGCTCCCAAAAGACGGTATCGCGGAAAGCACTGTAATCCTCTCCATGCAAAATCGTCTCCACTTTGCCCATCGGCCCCTCCACCTTTAAATCTACATAAGGCGTATCGATCCCCTGCACGATGACAAAGACACCGGCCGGCCCCTCCGTCCAGGAGAATTCGGCCACCACCTCTCCCTCGTAGGCCCGCTGATTTAAATCCAGCAACGCCACCGATTGATAACCGGCCGGGATCAGAGGACCGGCAGCAGCGGCCGTAGCATTGATCGCCACCACCATTAGAACGCCCACGACCATCAAAGCAAGCAACATCGCTACATAACGAAACGCGCCGGCCCTGATAACCGAAAGCTCCGGATTACGCAAAAGAGCCACCTCTTCCTGAATTCCAGGGATCTTACGCAAAAACAAAACCCAGGCGCCCCCATAGATCAGAGCCATGACCGCAGCAAAGAGCCACGGATTAAAACCACTGTTCTGCAAAAACCAGGTTACATCATCACCGATCACGGGTTGACCGACCGCATAGAGAATCGGCAGGATCACCCACACCAGAAAAGTGTTGACAACGCAAACCGACAGGAAAACTTTCAAAATCTCCAGGCTGGATGATCCCTGCCGGGGCACCGCCAGAATAAAAACCAACCAGAGCAACCACGGCAATCCGGCCCCGGCAATATTCTTCAACGCATCCTGCACCGGCGAAAAGGTCCCGGCGATCCCTACATGCGCGCTTATCGCCAAAGGATTGATGTAGAATTCGGTAACAGCTCCTCCAAAAGCGAGCCCGACCAGAGCATGACCGCCTTCATGAACGATCATATACATCAACAGGACGAAAAAAGCCGTCAACAGCAGCAGGCCCAACAGCGTCAAACGGGCCGCCGTCGATTCTTTGAGTGAGAAGTTCATAAATCGACATCCTCCAATGGGCTCTTCTTTCCAGTTTGATCGGAACGTGACAGCCGGGAACGCAATCCTCGCACATGAAGAACCGGAATGACAAACGCGATCCCTGAATTGGGCGAATCAAAAGCCTGCAACATACTCTCCGTCTCATCCAGAAGCTGCTTGACGTCGAAATCGTCCGCCACCACACTCAATAAAATACGCTGAGAGCCGCTGACTTCAATCTCATCGTCCTCCACAAAACGCTTCAAGGCGGAAAACAAAGGGAAATCATCCTGTAATACCCGTTCTTTGAGCATATCGTACCCCACACTGGCCAGGATAGTCGTGCCCGGCACGCCCAACTTTTCCCAAAGTTGCGCCGCCTTCCAGGCATCATGGGGTGTCATCATAATGGCAAAGACTGCTTGCGGCATAAAACTCCTTTCATTAAAATAGTCAGTTCTTCTTTCTCCTGCTATAATTTACTCATGAATACAAAGAAATCAACTCCAAATTCCGAGTTTGATATCTCCTCATTTCGATCCTCCCTGATTATCACGGGAATCTTTTGGATCATTGCCGTTGTTTTCTGGCAAACCACTGGAAAAATCTTCTATTTGTGGAATTTCGGCTATATCGGTTCCGCCATCGGCATCGGACAGGGCGTCTATGCCGCCTTACCGCCGCGCCGCCGCTGGATCGGCCGCCGCGTGGCGCAATTTCTGGTCGGCGCCTACATGTTGGTCTTTCTCGGCCTGATCGAACGGGAGAACATGCAGATCGAAGGCTTCTTCCTTTATCTGCTGGCAGGGATCTTTGCCGGCGCCGTCATCCATTACCTGGTCGCCAAAGTCGCCGGACCGCTCCTCTTCAATCGGGGCTGGTGCGGCTGGGCCTGCTGGACCGCCATGGTCCTCGACCTGTTGCCCTTCCGCCGTAACAAAGCCGGCCGCCTGCCCGGCAAATGGGGCTGGTTACGTTATGGACATTTCACCTTCAGCCTTGCTCTCATCCTCTTTCTCTGGTTCGGCACCGGCTATCGTCCCGACATCCAGGGTCTGACCGAATTATGGTGGCTGGCCGCCGGGAATACGTTCTACTATCTGGTCGCCGTCGGGCTGGCCTTTGCGCTCCAGGACAATCGCGCCTTCTGCAAATACGTCTGTCCGATCCCTACCTTGCAAAAAATACCGGCCCGCTTTGCCTTGCTCAAGATCGAAGGCGATCCAGCTAAATGCAACGGCTGTGGTGCCTGCACCAAAATCTGCC
Source organism: uncultured Anaerolineales bacterium (assembly GCA_964501335.1). Classification (GTDB taxonomy): domain Bacteria; phylum Chloroflexota; class Anaerolineae; order B4-G1; family SLSP01; genus CAZCTC01. The sequence continues at coordinate 35,319 of CAZCTC010000060.1, forward strand.
CGATGGACATCCGAATCCATGAATATACCCAACAGAAACTGCGGGTCCTTTCAACGGAATGTATCCTTTGCGCCGAATGTATGAGCATTTGCCCGCACAAAGCGCTGGATATGACCTTTAAAGTAGATAAACAACAGTTGGAACTGCTGACTTATCGGGAATAAAGATGGCTGATCCAAACGGCGCGCTTAACTTACCGACCCGAATGAATCTATGGCAAAGGAAATTTCTTATTAATTTGGTCGGCGGCTTCAGAAAGCCGCCGACCAAATGTTTTTTTCTTACCGATTTTTCGGGTCAACCACACAGATAAAAGGTCTTTAACCAGTCATCATCCCGGTTTCTTGAACGTAAAACGCGGTTTTTCCCCGAAAGCCTTTTCTACCGTCTCGTGAGCCATCTTCTGATAGCGCAACTGTCGTTCTTCGAATGTCTCCGGGGGATCAATTTCCGGGAACATCCCCGAATTGGTTCTGATTCGTCCCCACAACTGCTCCCAGGTTATGCCGCCCTCTTCTACCGGCCGTTCCAATTCCTGGGCATAAAGCTGAAGTTGCAGGATGAGCTTCCGGAATGCTTCCGGATCGGGCATGGTAAGATAGAACTCGTGAAGCTTTTGAGGCAGGCGGTCGATCTGAGCCGGAAGCGGTAACTTCTGCTCGGCCAGCCGGATCCGCAGTTCATGGACCTTCTGTTGAGCCATTGCCAGCTCTTGAGGAGAACCCGCCAGGACATGCGTAAAGATATCGCTCAGCAGCATGAAGATACGCCGGGCGATAATCGAAGCACGTTGAGGATGACCAGCCAGTTCAGCCGCGGGCAGCCCCCAAAAATGAACCTCATCCCCGGCGGTTGAAGCTGCTGAATCCGCTTCGTTATCCGAAGCCGATGATTCCGATTGCAATTCAGTCAACCAGGAGAACACAACCTGCCCCCACTTCAGCATGGAGCTTTGAGTGGCCGTCGTAAGATAGTCCTTGACCTCGCCCTGGCTGGTCAGCCAGGGCGAGATGGTCTGTCGATCGGTCCGCTTGACCTCTCCGGAAAGGGAATAGAGCGTTACGTCATGGCCTTCCGGAAGCGCGGCTTCATTCGGAATGAGATAGTAATGCACTCGCTCCAGATCGAACCACAAATTCATCTCCGTGGTCAAGGCTGGCCTCCCGTCGCCGGGACCGGTTGATTGGCCAGCGGCGAATCAAACTTAAATTCAGGCGTCTCCTTCACATTATTATCGGCATCTTTTTGATAGGGATTCCCCCACACAGCCGAATTGACATCACCGGCAATATTCGGATATTGGGCTTTCACGGTTTCTTTGATGCCGTTCTTCTCTATTTCCTCACCGATGACTTTCTTAATGTCGTCACCCGTCACATCTTTCTTCCAGACAGCATCATTAACCTTATCAAGGAGCCATTTCCCCTTCCCGGCAACATCTTTAACCGTATCAATGACCCCATTTACTTTCCGGGCAATGTCTTGATAATCCACCACCTTGATGCCGTTCTGCTCCAGATAAGCTTTCGCTTTCGGATCGATCCCATTAAAGGCATGCCATTCCGGAATGTATCCCTGGCCCTTGACTCGCAGATCTCTCCCCACCAGATTCCGGAAGTGATTGTTGTATTTGATGGGATTGGTCCCGATCATCTGAGCCTTATTGCCGGTCACATTGTCGTAGATACGTTGGTGATGATTGCGCAGCGGGATGGTAGTCTTACCGTTGCCGCCAAACACTTTCAGGAAATCATCCTTCGTCATCTGGCTGGGATTCAAGAATTTGGCCGCCGAGTTCTTAAAGTCCAACATCTTGGTCACAATGGGATTGGATTTCACCTTGTCGAAGAGATCCCCCATCTTTGTAGCCAGCTTACTCTTGATCCCGTTGAACATATCGCCCATCTTTGTAACCAGCTTGTTTTTCATCCCGTTGAACATATCGCCGGCTTTTTTCACGAAGGGAAGATTTCCAATCTTGCCCGGAATATCAAATTTGCCCAGGAATTTGCCGGCTTTCTCGAAACCGGCCTGCAATCCGGCTGTGGCGACATTCATCAACAGCGCTTTGGCGAATTCACCGATTATGTTTTCAGGCTTAAACTCACCCTTGATGGCCGAACCGATACAGGCATTGGTCGTATCAATTACGGTATCGACCCCAATACCGACAAGTGTTTTCCCCAAGGCATTCGTCATTCCCTTGGTCAAACCGGCCGTCAGCTTCCCACCTACAAACTGCAACGCCCCATCAATCGCGCCGATGAGAGCCGCCTGCCCGGCATTTTCAAAGAAATCCTTGCCGGCCACGATATTATCGATGCCGTTAGACGCAACTCCACCGATCGCACCGACAACCGCAGCCAGGAAAAGCCCAAGGAAGAAGCCGGCCACGCCGCCGGTCACCGCCACCAGCACCATAACCACCACCGCCACCACAATGGCGATGAGAATCTTTACAACGGTAGCCCAGAGCGGCTGGACCTGATCGGCCGCCTTTTGCGCCTCAGCCTGACACTGCGTTGAGAATTGCGGTTTGGCGTCATCCAGACCTTTTTTGAAAGTATCGTTGACAAAGGCAGTCAGCTGCTCATCCAGAGCCGTGCTAACCGCTTCGAGATTGGTCGTGCAGGTCTCATAATCGGTGGTGAATTTATCGATCGCCTGCTGCGCTCGATCGTCGGCCAGCGTCTTGTGAGCAGTTTCGGTATCGGTATAAGTGGTCGTAGCAGTGGTAGAAGCCGTCGTAGTCGTTTCAGTGAACCCGGTAGAAATGGGATCGACCGAAGCCGTGACGCCCTGACCGATCTGATCGAGGGCCAGAGAACCCGCCGTCGCTTTGGCGTGCACGCTCTGTCCGGCCGCATCGATCTGCTGTTCCAGCTGCCCCTGCAACTGACCGGCCAATCCATCCAGCTTCTGTTGCTCGGCATCCAGGATTTTCTTCAGCTTCTTCGGATCGGGGCTGGGAATATTTCGGGCCTTCTCGGCACACTCATTGACCGCATTGGTCAACTCTTCAGCCAGCCTGGCCCCCGTACTCTGGACACTGGAAATTTGCTGCTGCGCTTCAGCCGCAATAGCAGATTTCTTCTGGGCCCCTTGGGTATTGACCTGCGTATTCAGACTGGTTTCCAGATCTTGCAAAGAGGTTAAGGTCGCAGTCAAACCGTCATTGACGATCTTGAGCTGGGCATCATGCGCATCAGTGACCGCCGTGACCGAGCTGGTATGAGAATCATCGATAGCCTTGACGGCAGCATCCCGTTCAGTCGTCAGCTGAGTGCGGGCGGTCTGGATTTGCTCCTGAACTGTTGTGACGACGTCGGGTTTTCCATCCGGAAGCTGAGCGGCAACATCATCGCCCTGCTTCTGGAATTCCTGTTTGTAGGCTTCCTTGACCTGATTGGCGGCATCCGTGGCCGCTTTGATCTTGTCCTGGTAATAGCTGGCCCCTTCCAGGATCGGATCAGCCTTTTTACCCTGATACTGCGCCGTTACGGCAGTGATGGCATCCTGACAGAGCTTGTCCAGATCGCCGATCGCCGCGGTCGTGGCGGCCGCGATATCGTTTTGGGCCGTGAGAAAGCGGTCGTCCACCGCTTTGAGAGCGTCCGTTTCGGCCGTATCCAGGTCGGTATTTTTAGTGGTATAGTCGTCTTCGACCTTTTTCTTGGCGTCATCGGTAGCCGTTTGCAGATTGGTAAGGGAAGTTTGGAATCCGGTTTCAATCGTATTGATGGCCGTATCCGCATCGGTCTGAGCCGTCGCCCGGGCCTTGTCAATAGAGGTCTTGATCGTGGTGAGATTTTTAGTGATGGAGGTCTGAACGGCACCCTGAGCGGCGGTTGAAGCCGGATTGATTTTGCTCGAAGCGGATTGCGCCAGCGCAGAAATCTGAGACGCCCGCCCCAAATTGCGGGAGATAAACTCCTGGAGTATTTTATCCGCCGGACCGTCGCCCTCTTTTTCCCCCGAAGGCCCATCTTCAGCCGGTTGTTGGGGTTGAGCCGTTTCCGCCTGCTGATCCGGCGTCGTTCCAGCCGCTTCGGTCTGGGGCTCCGCCTCCGCCGTCTCCGCTCCGGCCGGTTGCCCGCCGAAAGCCCCTGCATTCATCGCCCCCCTATTCATCGGAGAGAAGGCAAAGGCTTCGGGCGGCGGCGGCGCAAAGCGGATTTCCCGGTCGGTGACGATTTTCTTCATTTCGGAAAGGCTGGTCGTCAGGGTCACGGCCGTTTGTTGCGTTTCCTGCTCAATTTTGGCTAAGGCCTCATCACTCTGAGCCGTCTTTTCTTTTTGTTCGGCAATCGTCGCTTCGGTAGCCGCAGACTGTTCCTTCGTAGAAGTAAAGGTTTCGTCCTGGACCGCTTGCAGCGTTCCTTCCAATTTCTTCGTTTCCGGGGCCATCTTGCCGTCGCCAGGTTCCAGCTTAACTTTAGCCTCGACCTCAGCTTTGGCCGCTCCGGCTTTATCGACCGCACCTTTTTCGGTTTCAGCCCCGGCTTTATCCGGCGGCGTGGCGGTTGGGGCAGTTTCCGGCTTCTTTTCGGCAGGTTGAGCTACCTGAGGCGCCGCAGCTTTTTCCTCCGGCTTCTTGCTTTCCGGATCGGCAGCCGCTTTGGCTTCCGCTTCAGTGCCCGGAACGCCGGCTTGAGGGCCGGCTTTCGCCTCCAGCGGCGATTTTTCGGCGGCCAGCCCCGGATTCTTCATACCGGGATCAGCCGGTGTCTTCGCTTCGGCCGTTGACTCCGGCATCGTTCCAGCCGGCAGCCGGCCGGGTTGCGCTTCGTTCTCTTTATTTGCCGGGGCCTTTCCGGAGAAAGCGCCCATCTGAGCCGTCGGATCGCCGGTTGTAACGGCCGGATCTTGAGGAGTCGGGAGATTCAGCCCCTTGAGTTTGCCGGTAGCCTTGATCCCGCCCGGCTTCGTGCCGGAAAAGATATCCTGAGGCGTCGGCTGCGATAGCCCCGCGGCGCCAGACTTCTGGGGTTTAACAATTTCAATTTCAGGGCGAACATTGACTCCAGTCACAGGTTCCGGCTGCGCCGCCCTTTGCACTTCGGGATCCACCTTGCGGGAGACCTTCTTCCGTTTCAGCGATCCGGCTCCCCCCTGTTGCACGACATGGGTCAACTCATGCGCCATCAGCCGGCGACCTTCCGGCGTCCCCGGTTGATACTCGCCGGAATTGAAAGCCACATCGCTGCCCACCGTAAACGCACGGGCCTGAAGATCACGGCTTAATTGAACAGCATCGCCGTCTGAATGAACCCGGACATTACTGAGATCGACTCCCATACGGGGCTCAAAGAAATCCCGTTCCGAATCCGGCAGGGGCCGACCTCCGCCCCGCATCTGTTGGATTTTGGTCTCGATCTGAGGCGTGGTCTGCGGCGCATTAACACCCTTACGTTGTAAACGAGAAATCGTATCACCCGGAGTCTTATCCGGATCTTCAGGGGGAGTAGCACGGCCCGGCATGCGCATCACTTCATCCGCCACGCGATCAGCTTCCACTTCATAGGGATCACCTGGCTGACTGACGGAAAGCTTGGGCTGCACAGCGGGTACATTTTTCACAACAGCAGGCTGAACCTTTGCCTGAACGGTCGGTTGAGAGGGTTTTGCAGCAGAAATAGACTGAGGCTTCGCCTGAACGGCGGGAGCGGATTGCGGTTTTGACTGCACGGTGGGCGTCGGCTGCGGGTTGGCAGCCGGCGGAGAAGTCGGCTTGACCAGAGTTTCAGGAAGGGGCGGCAATCCCTGCTTTTCCTGCAGCAACTCCATCGGAGCTGTTTTTTTGTCTTCCACAGCACGAGAGACTGTTTTCTCAGGCGCCGGGCTTTCAGTCGTGGTGGCCGGAGAAGCGGCCAATGTTTTTACCAGAGTTTGAACGTGGGTATTGCCCTGAGTCTGGTTGATGTGCTCGACCGCCGCCTGACGTTGAACGGCATGAAGACGATTGAGGGTTGAAGCCTGAGCCTCAACCGTCCCCCCACTGTAAAGCATGGCCGGATCGATTCCGGCAACCTCCAAAGGAGAAGGTTGAACTTGAGGTTTGGCAACCTCCGGCGAATGCTTCTTCTCGGCTTGCTTCTCGCTGGCATGATTAGGACGACCCATTTTTCCCCCATAGGTTGGCAATAAACAACAATGTTGAAAGCAAATAATTCAAAAGGGATTTTTGGTTGAATTGGGCGAGGAAGAATGCGTAGTAGGTGTGATCGCAAACTAGGATCAGAAAAACGGGGGCACAATATGAATAACTATTTAGATACTATACGGATACTATTATAACTCAAGTGGCTACTTTTAATAGCCTGCCTGCAAATTTAAGCAAGAAATGCTATAATTTCAGCAACGGACCAACCCCATGAGGAGTCACCCATGACTTTATTGCCGACTTTGCAGAGCTATGTACCTGTACTCATCACCCGGCGGTTGGCCACCGATATCACCCCCGTCAACCAACCCACCGCCGAGCATTTTGCGGCGGCCACGCTCTTTGCCGATATCTCCGGCTTCACCCAACTTACCGAACGACTTGCCCGGCAGGGACCGGTCGGCACCGAACAACTTTCCAATCTGCTTAATACCTACTTCGGAAAACTTACCGATCTGATCCTGGCCCATGGCGGCGATGTGGTCAAATTTGCCGGTGATGCCGTTATCGCACTCTGGCCAACCCTGACGGAACCGCTGCCCACAGTGACTCAACGCGCCGCGCAATGTGCCCTGGAATTCCAGGAGACCTTACGCCGCGATGAATACCTGGGTGGAGAGCCGTTACGGCTACGTACCGCCGTGGGGGCAGGAGAATTAACGGCCTTGCATGTCGGCGGAGAATTCCAACGCTGGGAATTCATGCTGGCCGGCGCTCCTCTGGTTCAGGTCGGCCTGGCTCAAAAACAGGTCCAACCGGGCCAGGTCGCCCTCGCGCCCGAAGCCTGGGAATTGATCCGCACCGTCTGCCGCACCGAACCCTTGCCGGAATCGGCCCAACAGTTACTCGCCGTCACAACCCCACTGCCCACCCACCCGCTCATCTATCCACCGTTGCCGCCCACAGCCGAAGCCGCTTTATGGGGTTACATTCCCGGCGCAATCCGGGCCCGTCTGATAGCAGGACAGAGCGATTGGCTGGCCGAACTCCGCACCCTGACCATCCTCTTCATTAACCTGCCGGGCCTTGATTATTCCACCCCTCTGGATAAAACCCAGCAGATCATGCAAACCATCCAGCAAACGCTCTATCAATACGAAGGCAGCGTCAACAAAATCAGTGTCGATGAAAAAGGAATCACCATCGTCGCCGCACTTGGATTACCGCCCCTGGCACACGAAGACGACGCTCCCCGCGCCGTCCGGGCAGCACTCGCCATTCAAACCGCCCTTGGCACCCTGGAAATGCCCTGTGCTCTGGGAATCACCACCGGACGGGTCTTCTGCGGTGTCGTCGGCAGCTCCCGGCGGCGCGAATACACCATCATGGGCGACACGGTAAATCTGGCGGCGCGCCTGATGCAGGCCGCCCTCCACCATCCGGCCGGCTCTCTGCTCTGCGATGCAGCCACCTGTCAGGCCGCCCACACATACTTTGCCTTTGAGAAATTACCCTCGATCATGGTCAAAGGCAAAGCCGAACCGGTCACCCTCTACCGCCCCCTCGAACCGACCCGCCAGAACCACTGCACCGAACCCTCCACGGAAACCCTGGTGGGACGAATAAGCGAGCTGAATCAGTTACGCGCTCACCTTGCCGCCCTTCAAACCGGACAAAGCAGCGTTGTTTTACTGGAAGGCGAAGCAGGAATTGGAAAATCGCACCTGACACGAGCCTTTTTGCAGGAAGTAACCCAACGGGAGATCTCACTCTGGTCCGGCGGCGGAGAATCGATCAATAAAGGAACCCCCTACTATGCCTGGCGCGCCATCCTGACCCGGTTGATGGCACAAACCGGCGGCAATGCCCTCCCCCTCTCAGAAAATCCGGATCGCTGGACAGCCTGGCTGAAGGACGAAATCCCTTCCCTGATTCGATTGGCCCCTTTGCTCAAAAATATTCTGCCGTTGGACTGGGACGACAACGCCTTCACCGCCCAACTCAACGGCGAAATCCGCGCCGCAAATACCCGCGATCTGTTGATCGCCGTATTACGGCGCTTGACTGAGCCCGGACCGATCGTTCTGGTATTGGAAGATGCCCATTGGTTGGATTCAGCCTCCTGGATGTTGTTGCGCAGTGTGCAACGGAAAATCCAGCCCTTATTGATCCTCCTGGTTTCCCGCCCATTGGAATCAACCGGGCGGGAAAATTTTCACCCCTTCGCCGCCCTGCCCGGAACCCTGCATCTGACCTTACAACGATTGCCGCCGGCCGAACTGGAGGCACTCGTTTGCCACAGCCTGAACCTGACCACCCTCCCCCCCTCCGTTAAAACCCTGATCGCCCGCGCTGAAGGGCATCCCCTCTTCGGCCGGGAACTGGCCTACGCCTTGCAAACCGCCGGTCTGCTGCAAACCCCGGCAAAATCAGGCCCTTCGATTAGCGAGATAGAAGAACTGCCCGATTTTAATTTTCCGGCCACCATTCAAGGCGTGATCACCAGCCGCATCGACCGGCTCCCGCCCTCAGCCCAACTCACGCTGAAAGTTGCCAGCACGATCGGACGCGAATTTACGCTCTCCCTGCTCCAGGAAATCTATCCGCTCCCCGAAGAACGGGACCGGTTGCCGGCCAATCTCGAAATATTAGCCGACGCCAATCTGACCCTGCCGGTACAGACCGAACCGACACCCCTCTATGCCTTCCAACACAGCCTGATCCAGGATGCCGCCTACAACCTGCTCCCTTACAGCCAGCGTCGCTTGTTACATCAAACAATTGGAGAATGGTACGAAACCAACTATGCCGGCGAACTGGCTCCTTACTACACCGTGCTGGCCCATCACTGGCGACATGCCATCGCCCAGGAACGCCATGAGCCCGGCCCGACGATCAAAAGTCTCTATTACCTGGAACATGCCGGGGTCCAGGCCCTGCAAGCGGGCGCCTATCGCGAAGCCATTCGCTTTCTAAGTAAAGCCATCGAGATCAGCAAAAACTACACCGACCTTTATCCAATGCTCAATTTTCAACCCGGTTGCAGCCTTACCATTCAACGCGGCCATCTCTCCAGTCTATTGAGCATGGCCTACAAAAGCCTGGGTGATTTGACCCAATGTCTGGAACATGGCCGCCTGGCCCTGATAGAACTGGGGCAACCCGAACCGACCGGGAGCTGGGAACTTAGATTCAAGATGGCGGAACAGGCGGCCGGCCATATCTTCCTTCGCCTCTTTCCTCCCCAGAAAACCAGTCCCTATGCATTGACCTCCCTGTGGACAGAACTGAGCCGCACCTATTACAACCTGCAACAGGTCTATTTCTTTACCAATCAAATGCTCCAGGCCTATTATGTCGGCTTCTGCAATATCCAACTGCTGGAATCCATGATCAAAACCACGCCCTACAGTCAAAAACCCCTGGCCGTTCCCAAAATAGATTTCTCCATTTCCTCCAATACGCCCCTGCTGCCCAGTTTGGGGCAGGCCTACGCCGGTTATGCTGTGGGCATGGCCACATTGCAGCTGTTTAAGCTGGCAGAATCTTACAGCCATCAGGCTTTGCTTATCGCCGATCGCCTGTCGAACCAACCCGACATCCAGGCCGATATCTTACAGGTAACAAGCCTCTACTATCTGCAATGCGGACAATGGCCCAAAGCCCTCAGTATCCTGAAACCGGCTCTGGAACTGACAGCCCGGATCAACGATCGCGCCCATAGGGGATACATTCTGGTCGCCATGGGCAATATCGCTTTTTATCAAGGATATCCCCAACAGGTCACAGCGCTGGGGCAACAACTTTGCGAACTGGGGCAACACGGCGACAACCCACAACAACTGGCCTGGGGATACAATTTATTGGGAATGGGAGCGTTGTTAAAAGGAGAGATCGAGCAGTCTATCGCCCAATTCCAAAAAGCCCATATCTACCTGTCGGCCGGACAGGATCACACTTCCACCCAATTACAGATGGGACTGCTGACTCTGGCACAACTGGAAGCGGGAGATTATGAAAACGCCCAAGAAACAGCCGCTGAAACGCTCATCCTGTTGAGAAAAACGGTCAGCTTCTCTTATACCCAGGTCGAAAGTTATCGGGGCATCGTCATGGCCGCCCTGGTGACCTGGGAACGCGCGCTGCAACAGAATCGACCTCACCAGGAATGCCTCCGCCTGCAAACTCACGCATGGCAAATTCAACAACAATTTCGCTCCATTGCCAACCGCTTTACCTTTGCCCGCCCCCTGGTCTGGTACTATCAAGGATACTGGAACTGGCTGGCCGGAAAAACCACCGCCGCCCTGAGAGACTGGTATAAGGGATTGGCCTCTGCCCGGGAAAAACAGATGCATTACACTGAGACCCGGCTTCTACAAACGCTGGCCGAACACCTTCCCCCTACCGATCCACGGCAGATCTCCTATGCCGAAGCTGCCGCCGACGGATGGAAACGGCTGGAGGTCAAAAGGCCCTGCCGATATATCTAAAACACCTCAATAAACACAAACCAGCCTCCCACAAAGGGCTTTTTACCGGTAAAAAATACTTCCTGATTGCAAAACAAAGGGAAGACACTATAATCGCCCCCAATCCATACCGTTCCAGAAGGAGAAATTTGTGAAAATGCAGAACTGGACCTGCAAAAACTGTGGTGCGCCGCTGGGTCTCAACAATGTGCAACCAGCCATGAACATGATCCAATGTACCCATTGTGGAAGCGTCTATCTTCTACCGGGAACCAATACCGCGCCCACAACCCCAAATCGTACCCCCATCCCCATGCCGGCCCATTTCAATATCTACTCGACTTCCAGTGGAATCCAGCTCTCCTACAAATGGAATCCCGTAACCGGATGGGTACTTCTGATTGCAGGCGCCATCTGGACCCTGACCACACTCCCCTCACTCGTGTTCCTCTGTTTTTCTATTCCCTTTCTGGTTGGAGGAATAGCCATGATCTATGCAGGAGCGGCTTACCTGAAAAACAGCACCCACATCCGCATTGATCAGGGACAGCTGACCACCTGGAGCGAACCGCTCCCCTGGTTTGGGCAATCCCGCACGCTGCCGGCAGGAGAAATCACCCAGATCTACTGCAAAGAACATATTTCCCGCACCAAAAACGGCCACCATTACAGCTATGAAGTGTATATGACGCTGCGCAGCGGACAAAATGAAAAGCTGCTGGGCGGATTCAACAATGCGGAAGCGGCGCTCTTCATTGAACAAACCCTCGAAAAACAGCTGGGCATCCAGGATCAAGCCATGCCGGGAGAACTTCACCGTTAAGAGATAAAAAAGGCGGGGTTTTCGACGGCTTCAGAAAGCCGCCGAAAACCCCAACAAAGAACTCTATTTTCCCCACTCGCTTTCCGCAATTTCCAACACCTTGAATCGACACCAGAAATCCTTGCCGATCGGACTACAGGCATAGACTCCAATCTCATAAACCTCCGTCGGCACATGCAGATGAGCGATCCGTAACTGGAACCATGCCGCCCCATCAAAGGAACTCTCCAGCAAAAAATCGCTGCCGCGCCGCTGAATGCGGTACCACATCTCCCGATGATCCGGTGTAATGTCCTGCGTGGCCCAATCCGAATAGCCCAGATTGGTCACCACCGATCCCAACCGGCTGCAATGCTCGTTTTCATACTCCGTCGACGCCTTGATCCAGTTCTGGCTGTCGAGCCGCACCATCAATCCACACTGATCGTACATGGTGCGCGGTTGGAATTCTACCCGCGTCATCAACGAAAAATCGCCGGCCCGCCGGGTCAACAGGCAATGGCCGTCGTCACGTTCAAAACCATAATGGGTCCGCTGCCAGAAATCGCTCTTCTCGTCCGTGAAGATCTCCAGCCCGGTCCCTACATGATAACGGGCCGGCTCATGAAACCAGTAAAAATCGGCCGGTAAAGCCGTCTGTAGAAATTGTTCCTTGAATAACATCATCGCTCCTCAGTAAACTACCTCAAAGGTTTCGCAGACCACCGGCATGGTCTCTTCAAACTGTCGACCGATCTCTTGAAGGGCGCGGGGGAAATAGGACCGATGCGCCCGGCGCCAGTATTCCAGCGAGGAATCGCCTTCTCCTTCACGGGCCGCAAACTCCGCCGTGACCTCGTTAAACGGCACGATCTCGATTCCGGTCGTCTGGATAATGCACTGCGCCTCTCCTGCCCAATCGATAATCACACTGTAATCACCGACTGCCGGCATCGGCTCCACCCCCGCCTCAAAAGTCCAGTAAGCGCTGGCCGTCGCCCGCTTGCGCCCGGCCTTTACCAGATCGGCCAGTTCCCGGGCATCCGGCTCGTTATCGCAAAAAGACCACGCCGTGAAGGTCTTCTCCGTGCTGTCCATTTCTTCGCCCAGAGAATGAAGATAGGCCGCCCACATGGCATAGACTGACTCTGAATATTGCATAATGAACTCTCCCGCTTATTGGTTTAATGCCGACTTGAGGGCATTCAGGTCATCTTCGCCTAGATAAAGCCCCACATAGCCACAATTCAGGCAAATAAAGCTGCTGGGGAAATAGGGGGGATCGAAAAACCCAGTCTTCTTCCAGGGTCTGACTGAAATTTTATGAGAATTGGCGACTACTACCTTGGCCATCTCCAGCTCCAGACTGCCGCACATCGGGCATTTCGGCGTCGTCTTTTCTACCATCGCTGATTCCTTTTCCTGTTCTGCTTAAATTTCCCGCATAAACTGTCTTGAAAATAAGCCCCCGTGCAAAAATCTCCCCGAGGGCGGCCACATCGGGCCGCCCCTACCCGGAAAAC
>CAZCTC010000061.1:0-46599 GCA_964501335.1 uncultured Anaerolineales bacterium
AGGCGCAGAGATCACAGAGAAGAAGAGAGGAGATTTTCTCTAAATTCTTCTCTGTAAAAAAGGGGAAGAGGGGAATTTGCACGCCTTCTGAGGCGTGCAAATTCCCCAAAACAACCAATTCCCCCCTTTTCTGCCATCTGCGTCTTTGGGAGAAAAGGGGGGAGGGGGGATATGAGGGCCGGTGCGGGCTTATTTTCAGGACAAAAGGTCATACCGGGGAAGTAGACCGCAGCAAATAAACAGTAGACAGCCTGCGTCGCTGGGGCGGCTCTGGAAAAGGCCATGTTTTGGTGCGCCTTCTGAGGCGCACCAAAACATAAACAAAAAAACTCTCTCCCCATCCCGCGCGGCGTATCTGACCGAGAAAAGATCATTTGCGGGACGTTACAGGGCCATAGAGCCCTGTTTTCAGGATAGATTATGGATCGGAAACCTTCTTTGAAACTAACGGTAATGCGGCGGATCGGTTTAGGCCTGCTGGCAGTTTTGCTGCTGTTAATCATCGGCCCGGGGAGTCCGGTCCAGGCTCAGGTTCCGGGACGTTCTATCGGTGTTTATTACCTTGGTCCTGAAGATACCATTGCCCATGCCATCGATCTGGCCCGCCCTTATTTGATTCGGGTCGATCGTCCGGAACTGGCGGCTGTCTTTGTGGTGAATGGGGTTCAGCCGCCTGAAGCTGAGATTTCCGCCTGGATTCCGATGATTCGACAGGAACAGGCCGGATTGGTCGTTTTTATGGGGCCCGGTTACCCTATCGAAATTCAACAGTTGCGGGATCTGTTGGGGATGAGTTTTCCCCGCCCGGAACGCAGCGATGATGCTCACGATCTCACGGTGGGCGAGGAAGAAGATCCTTTAATTACAGCCGTGGCCTGGGGAGCTGCGCCCCAGGTGCGCGGTATGACAGTGGTGGCCAACCCCAATCTGCTGCGGCCGATCGTATTGACTCGCGAAGGTGATCCCGTTATTCAGCGTGTGCGTGGGCGCGAGGGGCCCCAGATCTTTCTGGTGGGGGCCTGGCTGGAGGATGCCACTAATGCCGGCTGGAGTGGGTGGCCTTATTTTAATTATCTGATCTATCGGTTGATTGCGGAGGCCTCGGGCAGCGGGGGGGATCTTTCTTTTGCGGATTATTTGCCGGCCCCGGTACCCCATGGTCAGTTCCGGCTGATGGCGACAATCGGCGGCCTGGCTTTGATTGTGGCGGCGGTCAGTGTCTTTTTTGCAATGCGACGGATGCTTTTTTTGAATCCGGCTACATTTATGCGCGAGCGTGAGCGATTGCGGGTATCGGATCGCGTGGTCGATCAGGGAGTATGGGATCAGGTCGGTGTGCATCGGCCTCTGGCTGGATTGCTGGCTCTGGCCGGCGTGGGAATCTGGATTCTCATTCCCTTGTTGTTTTTTAATCTATATGTTCGGCCGCAGTTGTTGATTCCCTGGCCGCAGACATTGACCTATTGGGATTGGGTGGGATTGATTTTGGAGGGGATCTGGCTGTTGTTGGATTTGGGGACCGGGCTGGCTGCGGTACGGTATTTTGCCTTTTTCCGACTTACCAATCCCCGGGATGCCTTTCCTTATCTGCAATTTTATTTCTGGTGGCAGTTGATCAGCGGGGCGGTGCAGCTGGGGGCGGTGACCTGGGTTGCCGCGGCCGTTCTGCCCAATACGGCCAGTGCTCATTTTTCTTTTTTCTTCTTTGCCCATGCCTTGATCCAATTTCCCGGCATCTGGGCTGTTTTTCGCCTCTTTTTCCGTTCCATGCAGCGGTTTGATTATGAGCAGATTCTGACGCTGGTGCCGGTTGTGTTGGCGCCTCTGGCTCAATGGGGATTGGTGCTTTTGTTGCGTCCCTGGGGGGCTTCCCAGCCGAGTATTACCGAGCCGGTGGCGGCGGTGATCGGGTTAGGGTTGGGAGTCGTCGTGGGGGAATGGGGCGGCTTTCTTGCCGGAGCTTTTCTCTATCGACGGATGGGATATGGTTTCCGCTGGCTTTTCCAGCCGGCTTTCGATCAACAGGTGGCCGGCCGGTTGTTGTGGTTTGGGGCCCGGCTGGCGATCGGGGACATTGCCGTTCCTTTGGGGCTCATCGGGCAGGCCTTCCTGGTGGCGCCTCGCGTTCCGGATTATTCCATAATTTCCAATTCCTGGGCTCTGGCTTTGACGTTGACCCTGGCCTATAAAGTTTTACAGGATGGTTTGTATGCCGATTTAATGCCGGCCCTGACCCAGGCTTACGGCCATGGCTATCAGACGCTGGCGCGGTATTATTTGGGACAGGGGTTGCGGTATGGCATGTGGCTGGGGATTTTTATTCTGGCCAGTCTGGGGGCCATCGGTGATTGGATGATTTTGGGCATTGTGGGGGGCGGTGTGACGCAGGCCGCCGAGCTGGTGGGGTGGCTGCTCTTTTTCGGATTGATGTTGAACTCTTTAGGGGCTCCTGATGCGACCTTACTGGCGGCCGGACGACCGGAGTTGCGTTCTTTGTTGGTGGTGATTGAAAACGGCACGAGGTTGGGGTTGTTGTTTCTGCTGGCCCCGCGTTGGGGGCTGAACGGCATGTTGATGGCTTACGGTGGCGGTTTATTGTTGCGGGTGGGGGTGACCTGGTTTATCATCGGGCGATTGGTCTTGCAACCGCGGATCAGTTATTGGCAGACTTTTGCGGCGCCGGCCGGCGGTGCCATTGTAGTTTTTGGATTGTTGCGGGCCGTAGGCTCTTTACTGTGGCAGCCTTCGCCGGTAGCCAGCGTGTTGCTGGCGCTATTTTCTTCGGTACCTGCTTTTTTGTTGTATGCCTTGATTACGGGCGTGTTGGGAGGATGGGATGACGGCGGGCTGGAGGAGTTGCGGAAAGCGGTGGCGATCAGCGGTCCTGGTTGGCCGGTAGCAGAGTTGATCTATCGGGCGGTGGCCTGGGGGGCGGGCTATTCCGTGTTGCATGGACGATTTGGTTCGACCTTGCGTCCTTATGCTGAAGAAGAGGCCCACGCGTTGACTTTCCGCAGGGCTCCTATGGAATAGTGACTCGTGCGGTTGTTTATGAGTATGGATTAAAAACGGTTTTTGCGTCCCGCAACCGGTGCTTTCCAGGTAAAAAGCGACGCGCGGTGCGAAGCAGGGGGAGAGAGTTTTTTTGTTTATATTTTCGGCGGCTTCAGAAAGCCGCCGAAAATATGGGCTTTTTTCCCAGACTAACCCCACAGGGCGCTTTTTTCGGTCAGATCCGACGCGCGGTGTGAAGCAGGGGGAGAGAGTTTTTTGCTTGTCTTTTCCGGGCTAACCGCACGGGGCCAAAAATATCGGCTTTAATGAAAAGGCCTATGAGATCCAGGTGATTTGCAGGCCGGCGGGGGTGAACTGGTAATGCCCGTAGCTGATCGGGCCCGAATCAAGAACCCGAGGGAGGAGTTCGGGCAGATCTTCCATGAGGGGGAGGTTGCTCAGGTTTTCTCGGGTGGTCCAGAAAAGTTCACCTTCGCTGGAAGGGCGCAGGGGCCCTTCCTGGATGGCACTCCCGGTGAAGACAAAAAGCAGAACTCCAGGCGGTTCGGGCAGGGTGATGGTGATGACGGCCCGCAAAGTTAAATTTTCAACTCCGATTTCGGCTTCTTCCTGTACTTCGCGCCGGGCGGCTGAGGCGATATCCTCTCCCGGTTCTACGTGGCCTCCCAGGCCGTTGACTTTACCGGCCCAGAGCCGTTTATGGGCGGCGCCGCGCAACAGCAGAAGCTCTTGACCGCGTGTCAGGAAGACGAGGGTGCGTGGGGTTACGGTATAGCGCGGTTGAGAGGATCGTTGTTCTTCAGGTTGCATAGGTATTTCCTCCCAACACCAGGATAAATCCATGGACAGCTTCAAAGGTCAACCAGCGGCTGGGATGGCCGGGCCGTTCAATCTGGAGGGCGGGCGAGGGGCGAGGTTTGCGCCATTGGCCGGTTTCGCTTTGCATGCCGGTGATGCGCTGGATAAATTCGCGAACACGGGCATGGTTGCGCAGGGGCGTTTGAGCCAGCAGCCGGGTCAGTTCGATCAGATCGGATTCGTAGTAGCGGGGGAAATTAGGTGTCAGCCAGCCGGCATCGTCGCGGGCGAAGTCGAAGGTGTGGTTGACCAGCAGGGTGGCGAGGGTGGTGATCGCCGTTTGTTCTCGCTCAGAGCGGACGGCGGCCGGGCGTTTTAAGAGGGCCCCGAGGATTTTGGAGAACCCCCAGGTGCAATAGCGCAGGTTGTAGGGGCAGATCAACAATTCCTGGCGATCGCCGCAGAGGGCATCGAGCAGGAGGGTGCGGGCGGATTGGGTGCGCAGATCATCGCCGTAGCCGAAATGTTCGAGGGCCTGGAGGGCGATGCCGGTGTAACAGAGCCAGGAATCCGAACGGCTGCCTTCGGGGGCGAAACGCCCGTCCATCTGGCGGCCCTGACTGAGCAGGTTTTCACAGGCCTGTTGGGCTTCAGGGAAGATTGGGGCATCGATCTGTTGGAGCAGGCTGAGCGTTCCTAAGGTTCCCAGGGGGCCGCCGTAGTAAGGATCACCACTGCGGCCCCAGTAATTGGTTGAATTCCATTGGCGAATCAACGTGGTCACCGGTTCCCATTTCAGGATGGCCTGGCGTTCGGCTTCCAGTTCCTGAGGTGAACGGCCGAAGAGATGCTCCAGAACCAGAACCCGTACGGAAGGGTTGACCGGATCGAGCATCCAGGGGACCGGGTCCCGTTTGACCAGAGAGAGCCAGTGCATATCAGGCCGGGTAGCCGGTGGGAATCAGATAAAGCGGATCTTCTGTTTTCGGCAGGCGCAGGGTTTCCGTGACGGCATTGTCGTCAAAGGCGGCAATACAGACGGCACCCAATCCCAGGGCCACCGCCTGGAGCCAAAGGTTTTCGGCGGCATGGCCCAGATCCATCGGGACATAACGTACCCGGCCGCGTTCCCCATATTTGGTCGTGGTCCGTTGAAAAGCAGCGCTGACGACAAAGAGGCAGGGGGCTTCGCCTATAAACGTTTGTTTCCAGGCGGCCTGTCCCAGCAAGCCCCGGATGTCGCGCTCCATATGCTGGATCAGCATGTGGCGTTCCGGTTCGTAGTGCCAGACGCCGTCTTCCCGACAAAGGTAGAACTCGAGGGGATGACGACCGCCGGCTGAAGGTGCCGTGCGTAGTTCCGGACTTTTCCCGGTGATTCCCTGAGCCGCCCACAACAACTGGCTGACCTGCTCGGGCGTCAGGGCCCGGCGGGCGAAATGGCGAACAGAACGTCGGCTTGCCAGGACCTGTTCGAGCGAGATCTTGCCTTCCAGCTGCGGTGCCGGCAGACGAATGATAGGAGGTTCACGATAGGAGAGGGTTTGTGGGCGGTTCACTTGAGTTTGTATCCGATCATGCGTAGGAAGCCGGTACGCCAGGCAATATCGTCGGCGGTTTCGATGCCCTGAGAGCGCATTCCGTCAATAACGCCCAGCACGCCGCGTCCCAGTTCGGTTTCGGCCAGGATGACATCGACAGGATTGGCGGTGGCGCAGAAGATCTGGGCCACTTCAGGAACCTGTTTGATGGTATTGAGGACATTGATGGGGTAGAAGCCTTCGCCCAGGAAGATAATGAAGGTGTGACCGGCGCTGAGGGCCAGGGCATTTTGTTGAGCCAGGGCGATCAGCGCTTCGTCATTGCCCGACCAGCGCACCAGCGCTTTGCCGGAGGCTTCGCAGAAGGCCAGGCCGAATTTGATGCCGGGGACGGCGGTGACCAGGGCTTCGTGCAGGTCTTCGACTGTTTTAATGAAATGGGATTGCCCGAGGATAAAGTTTAGCGCTTCGGGTTTTTCGATCCGTATCACTTTCAACTCTAGATTCATGGCATATCCTTTTGTTTGAGGAATGGTTTTGGAGTATCGGAATCACTTTTCCGCCCGCCGGGGGGCGGGCGGAAATGCGATAGGGTTTTGATTGGAGATCAAACCGGGGAAGCAAGAGCCCGATTGATCACATCTAACAGCTCCTGAGGGCCGAACGGTTTGGTGACAAACCCGTTGACGCGGGCGATTTCTCCCAGGGTGCGCTCGATTTTATCAACTTTGGCGGTAACGATCACCACCGGGATGTGTTCGATGGTGGTATCGGCACGCAATTGTTGGTAAACTTCCCACCCGTCCATATCCGGCATCATTAAATCCAATAATACCAGATCGGGTTTAATCTGACGGACTGTTTCCAGTCCTTGCTGTCCCCCTAATGCGCCGATCAGCTCGAATTGCTGCTGATTCAGGATGAAGCCCGCCAGCACAATCATTTCCGGTTCGTTTTCGATGTAAACAATGAGCGGCTTGCGGTTTTCTGTCATGGGATTTCGGTGTTTTAAGATTCGTGGGCTTTAAGTCCCAGGACCTTGTTGACGCTGGCCATGAGTTCCTGAGGTCCGAAAGGTTTGGTAACGTAATCATCTACTTTGGCGATGTGCAGGCCTAACACTTTGTCGATACTTTGAGCCTTGGCGGTCACGACAATGACCGGGATATTGCGCAGTTCCTCGTCGGCTTTCATCTGCTGATAGACTTCCCAGCCATCCATATCGGGCATCATCAGGTCCAACAGTACCAGATCGGGCTTTACCCGCCGTACAGTTTCCAAACCTTCGCGACCCCCGACGGCCCCCATCAGTTCAAAGTTTTTCCGCCCGAGGATCAAGCGGATCAGATCAATCATTTCCGGTTCATCTTCAATGCAGACGACCGTCAGCTTCTTTTCCTCCATTGGGCGCCTCCTGGCGAGCAAATTCAAGTTTAATTCGGCTAGATCAGTTTAGCATAACCTCGAAGGGGTGTCAACGCGACCGGTTTTCCCTTCGAGCCGTTATTTTTATTTTCCCCCTGCTTCGCACCCCCTGCCTCCCTTTCCCCTCTGGGGAAAGGGGGGATGAGAGGGGAAAAAGCGAGTTACTCATTCTCTTTTGAGGGGAAGTTTTCGGTAGATTGCGGCTTTATGTGGATAAAGCGTCGTCGGCCTACTTGCAAAATCCCATCGGCTATCTGTGCTATTTCGTTCGGATTTTCGATCAGAACGTTGTCAAATCGTACGCCTCCCTGTTGGATCAGGCGGCGGGCTTCACTTTTACTAGAGGCCACCCCGGAGGCAACGATGAGATCTGCATAGCTCATGGTTCCCTGAAGGACATATTCAGGCATAGTTTCGATAGCAGGTATTTCTTTTTGTTGATGGACCTTTTCAAAATGAGCGGCGGCAGTCTGGGCGGCTTCGGTGCCGTGGAAGATCTCCACGATTTCGAAGGCCAGCCGTTTTTTGGCTTCCATGGGATGGAGCGAACCCGATTTGATTTCTTTTTCCAGTTCAGCGATTTGGGCTGGATTCCAGCGGGTGACCAGGTTGAAGTAGTTAAACATGGCTTCATCCGGGATGCTCATGGTTTTGCCGAACATATCTTCCGGCGCTTCACCGATTCCGATGTAGTTACCCAGGCTTTTGGACATGCGGACATGACCATCGGTGCCGACGAGGATCGGCAGGGTGATGGCGATTTGCGGTTTTTGTCCGTGCACTTCCTGTAATTTGCGGCCAGCCATCAGGTTGAAGAGTTGTTCGGTGGCTCCCAGTTGTACATCGGCTTCGAGGGCTACGGCATCGTATCCCTGCATCAGGGAGTAGAAGAATTCATGCAACCAGATGGGGTCATTTTTGGCGAAGCGTTTGGCAAAATTGTCGCGAACCAGGAATTGCTGGACGGTGAAGTTGGAGGCCAGGTGAATCATATCGCCAAAAGAGATTTTGCTCAGCCATTCTCCATTGTAGCGAACCTCGGTGCGTTCCCGATCCAGGATTTTGAAGGCCTGTTCCGTGTAAGTACGGGCGTTTTGCATAATCTGGGCTTCACCCACCAGGGGCCGTGCCTTGTCTTTGTCGGAAGGATCCCCGATCAGGGCGGTATAGGTTCCAATCAGAAAGATGATGTGATGGCCCAGGTCCTGGAACTGCCGCAGTTTACGCATGGTAACGGTGTGTCCCAGGTGAAGATCGGGAGCGGTGGGATCGTAGCCGCAATAGACCCGGAGCGGGCGATCGGTACGCGCCGATTCTTCCAGGCGCTGTCCCAGTTCGCGTTTCATGTTCTCGAAGGTTTGCGGATCTCCGTATTCCACGCCGCGCATTAAGATGCCGAGTTGCTCATCAATTGAGAGCGTCATAGTTACCTCAAGAGGACAGGTTTAATTCAGATTGATTATAGCGAAAGTTAGAGGAAAGTCCAGTTTAGCCGCTTCGGCTTTATTTCCGTAAGGCTATGTACTACAATGGGAAAAGTTCCCTAGTCTTTAGAGTGAGGAGTGACCTATGTTTAATTCAAGGTGGTTTCGCGGTGGAAGCGTATTGATCGTGTTAATAGGCGTGATGTTTCCACTGTTGGGCGGAATCTCGGGTGCCCATGCTGCTCCATTGACCCCCGAAGTTGAGCCGGCTTTGGTTGAGGCCATGGCAGCGGATGAGGTGGGACCTTTGCAGATCATTGTGACGTTCCGTTCTGTCGGAGAGGTACGACCGCCGGAGGTTTCAGTTTCGCCTTTGCAGGCCCGCAAGCAATTGGTCAATTCTATGCAACGTTCGCTGCGGCTTGCGGCGGCCCCTATGGAGCCTGCGTTGATGGCGGCCCGGGCGCGGGGCGACCTGCTGGCGCGACAGGATTTGTGGATTATCAATGGGATGGCTTTAACGGTACGCCCGGATTTTTTGAAGACCCTGATGAATTCCCCCTATCTGGCCACCATACGGGAAGATCACTATCGTAATTATTTGATTCCGCAGCCGACCTATCTTCCTTCTTTGGCGTTGGGGCGTTGGCCGGCGGGGCGCGAAGTTCGGAGCCTGGCGGTTGCTGAAAATAATGGGAGTAAAGGCGATCCGACCTGGGGGGTGCAGCAGATTCGGACTCCGGAGGTCTGGAGTACCCTGGCGGTTTCCGGCACTGGAGCGGTCGTGGCGGTCGTGGATACCGGGGGCGATTGGTTGCACCCGGCTTTGCAGGATAACTATCGGGGCAATCTGGGCCATGGCGTGATCCATCATGCCGGTTCCTGGTATGATGCGGTGGCTCACAGCACCTATCCTTATGACGATCATGGTCACGGGACGCACGTTTTGGGTTCGGCGGTGGGGGCTGAGGGGATCGGTGTAGCGCCCGGCGCCCGCTGGATCGCAGTGAAGGTTTTAAACGGCGACGGCAATGCCGCCGAATCCTGGATCCATGCCGGTTTTCAGTGGTTGCTGGCTCCGGAGGGCGATCCGGCTCTGGCTCCCGATATTGTCAATTGTTCGTGGGGCTCGGCGGACGGCAGTGCGACAGCGTTTCAGCCTGATCTGGCGGTATTGCTGACGGCCGGTATTCTGCCGGTAACGGCGGCTGGGAATGACGGGCCGGGGGCGGGGACTGTCCGTTCTCCGGCAAGCCTGCCGGGGATTCTGGCGGTGGGGGCCAGCGACAGCGACGATGAGACGGCTCGTTTTTCCAGCCGGGGACCCAGTGCCTGGGGGGAAATCAAGCCGCAGGTCGCGGCGCCGGGGGTGCAGGTGCTTTCTGCTTATCCCGGCGGCACTTATCAATCCTGGGACGGTACTTCAATGGCGGCCCCCCATGTGAGTGGGCTGGCGGCGTTGATGCGGTCGATCAGCTCGACGGTCCTGCCGACGACGATGGTGCGATTGATTACGCAGACCGTGGTTCCTCTGTCGCCGATTGTGCCGAACAATGACAGCGGGTGGGGTCGGGTGGATGCTTTTGCGGCGCTGTCGGCTTTGATGCAGCCCGGGCAGGTGGTGGGGACGGTATCGAGCGGCAATGGGGAGATCATTGCGGGGGCCCGGGTTGAAGCCCTCCCGCATGCTGGTCATGGGCATCCCGGGACGACGGTTGTGGGAGCCGACGGCAGTTATCGGCTTA
This sequence comes from uncultured Anaerolineales bacterium, assembly GCA_964501335.1. Classification (GTDB taxonomy): domain Bacteria; phylum Chloroflexota; class Anaerolineae; order B4-G1; family SLSP01; genus CAZCTC01. The sequence continues at coordinate 9,949 of CAZCTC010000061.1, forward strand.
CGCTTTCTGAAGGCATTTACGATATTACGGTCTCTGCTTTTGGCTATTATGATCAAATCCAGTCGGGGATTTCGGTCTCTATGGGGATGACGCAAACGCAGCCCTTTACGCTGTGGCTGTTGCCGCAGGGACAGCTTTCCGGGAAGGCGACGGTGTTGGGCGGGCAAACGGTGCCGACCCGTCCGGTGGGAATACAGGTTGAGGGGACTCCTGTAACGACCTCGCTGGATGTCAGCGGCCGTTATACTTTAACGTTGCCTGCCGGTGTCTATACAATAGAAGCGCGTGGGTTGGGCTATCATGTGGCGACGCAGATGATAACGCTGCAAGTCAACGATGATTTGACCTGGAATCCCGTATTGACGCCGGAGCCAACGCTGTTGTTGGTGGACGATGGGGCCTGGCATTACGGCAGCCAGATTCAATACTGGCAGAAGACTCTGGATGAACTGGGTTATGTGTACGATACCTTGCGGGTCAAACATGTCGGGACCGATATTCCGCTCAGTACGACTTTGAAAACTTACGATATTGTTTTTTGGTCTTCTCCGCAGGCTTCTCCTGCCCTTGCCGGGGGGGGCGATGCATTGGAGGGGTATTTGAAGTTGGGCGGGCGGCTGTTTCTGAGCGGTCAGAATATCGCTTATTTTGACGGCGGGGGGTTTATCTGGGGGCAGCCGCAGCCCTATTTCACGCACATGCTGGGGGCTTTTTATCAGAAAGACACTTCGAATTACCGGAACCTCCAGGGGCTCGGGGCCACTGCGGGATTTTCGGTGACGATTTCGGGTGGCGATGGCGCCGATAATCAAAACAGTCCCGATGAGGTGACAGTGACTCCGCAGACGGCCGGACAACCGCTCTGGCAATATCCCGACGGGGAGTACGGTGGGGTTTCGGCGGCTATTTGTACTCCTTATCGAGCGCTTTTTTCAGGATTTGGATTTGAAGCTATTTCCAACCCTGCCGACCGACAGGCCGTGATGGCACGTTCTCTTGAATGGCTTATTTCGGCGCCGTTGACCCATGGTCTGACCCTGTATGCCGATCCGAAGCCTCTGGTTGGAACGGCGGGTACTGTACTTTCTCACACTTTATATCTAAAGAATATCGGACAGGCCGGAATGCCGGCGACGATCCAGATCGAGACGTTGGGAAATCGTTGGCCGACGCGCGTTTTGCCGGCCCAGACGGTGCTTTCTCCCTGCCATACCTTTACGGTAACCGTTTTGGTGACCGTTCCGACGGCGGTTAAGATCAATGAGACCGATGTCGTTACGCTGGTTTTTCATTCCAATCTGGCCGACGATGTGGTTACGACGACACTTTATTCCAAAACGCCGGCTCCGGTATTGCTGGTGGATGACGATCGCTGGTATCCGATGGAGGAGCGGTATGAAGCGGCTTTGCAGGCCGCCGGTGTGTCTTATGATCTTTGGGATACCCGCCATATGGTGGCCGGGGTGGGGGATAGCGGATCGGTGACTTCGGAAACTTTGCGGCTCTATCCCATGGTCGTGTGGTTTACCGGTTATGACTGGATCGATCCGGTAACTGCGGCTGAATCGGGGCGGTTGTTTGATTATCTGGAACACGATGGGCGGCTATTGCTCACTTCTCAGGATTTTACCTATTATCATGATCGAGATCCATTGGCCTTGCGCCTGGGGATTTTGCGCTGGAATGAGGCTCTGACGCCTACCACAGCCGTCGGGGTGCCTGAGCATCCCGCCAGCGGCACGTGGGGACCGGTGCCCTTGGGTTATCCTTTCCAAAATTTCAGCGATGTGATTGAGCCGAATCCAAAGGCCCGCGTGGTGGCTCGGGGGCAATTCGGTCAGCCGTCAGGCATCGCTGCCGTAGGGATGGTGGGCCGTTCGCTTTTTTATGGTTTCCCACTGGAAACCCTGCCGGCGGAGAGTTTGAGTCTGGTACTGCAGCGAAATCTGGGATGGCTTTCGCCTCTGGGATTGAGTCGATGGCAGCTCTCTTCCTCTTTACCGGTGCAGGGGGAGCGCATTACGGCAACCTTGTTGTTGCATAACGACAATCAAAGTGCTTTGCCGGTGACGGCTACCTATCCGTTGCTTTCTGAGCTGGCTGTGGATCAATCCAGCATTCCGGCGGGGATGGTGTACGATGTCGGGGCCGGGACTTTGAGCTGGGCGGGGGTGGTGAGTGCCGGGCAGAGTTTAACCTTTACCTGGGGGATGACGGTGGTGGGGGGCGGTGGGGTGAAATTCACTCCGACGGTGACTCTGGCGATGTCGAGCTGGAATATGGAGTTTTACCGGGAGGTTCCGGTGGTGATCGGTGGAAGCCGGCCGGTTACTGGCCGATGGTTGCCTCCTGAAGGAGGATCGTTCGCTTTGAACAGTCAGGTGATTTCGTTGACTTTCTATTTGCAGAATCCGGGACCGGTGACGGCAGAAGGGACGTTGAATGCCTGGTTGATGGCCGGGATAACGCCCCTTACGGCGACTCGACCTTCTACGATTGGCGAAGAGCTGTTGTTTTGGGTGGGAACTTTGGCGAGCGGGGAAGAGCTTTCTTTTACCTTACCTTTCCGTTTTTGGGGACGTGATCCGGTGCGGGTGGATGCTTTGTGGGAAGATCATTTGACCGGGCGGCGGGAAGAATGGTCTTCGTGGGTCCAACCCAATTTGCCGAGGATTTACCTGCCGATTGTGATGCGAGGACAATAGTTTATATAAAATTCGCGCCCCTCCCAGGGGCGCGAATTTTATAGGGGTGCGAGATTGTGATTTTAATCGAGCTGGCGGATGACCAGCACGACTTTTCCCTGAATCTGGACCTGATTGGTGGGAAAGTAAATAGGTTCCATCATCGGGTTGGCCGGTTGAAGGCGGATCTGAGCGCCTTCATAGTAGACCTTTTTCAAAGTGGTTTCTCCAGTATCAGGAATCCAGACGGCCGCCATTTCTCCGTTTTCCACCTGTTTTTGATGGCGAAGTACGACCAGATCGCCGTCGTGGATTAAAGCATCGATCATCGAGTCCCCCTGGACTCGCAGAGCGAACATGTCGGAAACCCGGGTGCCGAAGAGGGCCCGGTTCAATTCAATCGTCTCTTCTCCCGGCAACGGTTCGACAGGGATGGGTGCGCTGGCGACGATATAACCGAAGTAGGGAACTGAGACTGTTTCCTGGGTGCTGAGCAGTAACGGCAGCGAGAGCTCCGGCGCCATCCGAATTCCTCGGGAGACGGAGCGGTCGCGGACGATCCGATTCTGCTCTTCCAGGCGATCCAGATAATAGGAGATCAGGGAGGTGGATTTTACGCCGATCCCTTCCCCAATTTCCCGCACAGTGGGGGGATAGCCGGCTTTATCCATGAAATTTTGGATAAATTCCAGAATCCGCTGTAACCGTTCCGTAAGCTCGCCACGCATAGGGTCCTCCTACAATCCCAAATATCCCAATTTTTAACCCCAATTTTATAGTACGTTTGTTCTAAAGTCAATAGGGAAATCTACTAAATTCCAATGAATTTTCTTCCAAATGGAAATTTGATTCATAAATGATCCGGGTGCGCCGCTGGAAACGCTCCAGAATATGCAGCAGGGGGGGGCTGAGAAAGAAAAGCAGCCCGATATTGCCGGCGGCACAGGAAAGATCCCAGATAAACGAGGTGACAGTGTAAAAGGTCAGGTAACGTTGGAGCGTTTCGAGCAGGCTCAATCCGGGGGCCCAGCTTTGAGGCCCGGAGATGAAGGGCCAGAAGTAGAGATTGAGCAGGGCGCCATAGAGCAGGCCCCATACGGCGCCGTAAGCAATCAAAAGGGCCCGACGTATTTGGGGGCGTTCGGGATGGGGTAAGAGCCCGGCACCCAGGCCGATCCATCCCGCGGCTATCATCTGGTAGGGGATCCACGGTCCCAATCCTCCGGTGATGAGGGCGGAGGCCAGCAGTGAAAGGGCCCCGAAGAGGAAGCCGAAACGGCTGCCGAAGGTATAGCCGCAGAGGATGATCAGCAGGAAGACCGGGGTGAAGCCACCGGGGATGACGATGACGGTGTTTTCGATCAGTCGCAGGGCGGCGTTGAGGGCGGCCAGGACTCCCATCAAGGCAATGGTGCGCGGATCCAACTCGCGGGCTGAGAGGTCGGCCAGGAGGATCAACAGGCAGAGCGATGTGACGATGAAGAAGAGCAGCGGCGCATCGGGACGTTCCTGGGCGGCAAGGCCGGCGGCGGGCAGGAGGAAGGGATAGAGAAAGCCCGCCAGTCCGACCAGATTGGCGAGGATGAAAAGAAGGTTGTGAGGCCTAAGCTTCGGCATCTTCCCGATCGAAGACGGCGACATTTTCAATGTGATAGGTTTGCGGGAACATATCGACGGGTTGAACCCATTCCAGGGTGTAGCCGGCATCGACCAACCGCCGGGCGTCGCGGGCCAGGGTGGCGGGATCGCAGGAGACATAGACGATCCGTTGCGGCTGATGGGCGATCAGAGCTTCCATGGCGGGACGTTCCAGCCCTTCGCGGGGCGGGTCCAGTACCACGGCATCTACAGGGCCGGGAATGGTAGCCAGTTCATCTTCCACGGTGCCGATGCGGAATTCCACATTGGGCATGTCGTTGAGGTTGTAGCGGGCATCCGCAATGGCATCGGGGTTGAGTTCGATGCCGACGACGGAGGCGGCTTTCGGGGCGATGAAGGCTGTGAAAAGGCCCATCCCGCAGTAGGCATCTACGATCCGTTCTTCTCCGGTCAGATCCAGCGCTTCCAATACCAGATCGATCAGCCGTTCTGCCTGAGGGGTATTGACCTGATAGAAGCTGGTGGCGGAGATGCGGAATTCCCGTTCGTGGAAGATTTCGGTGATGTAATCGAGGCCGATGAGCGGCACGATGGTGTCGTCGTGGAGGACCTGGACGATGGAGAGCGGAAAATCGACTTCGAGAGAAGGTTGCTCGTCGTCGTCGGTTTGCAGGACGATCATCAGGTCGCCGGTGGCGGTGCCGGTGCGGATTTCCATCCATTCCAGGCCGGGGAGCGGCGGTTCGAGGGCGGCCAGCAGATCGTTGAGGCGGGGGTGAAGGATCAGGCAGGATTCGGCCGGAACGATACGGTGAGAGTCACCGGCGAGGAAGCCGTAGTTGCCCTGGGCGTCGAAGTGCAATTTGGCATGGTTGCGGTATTCCCAGCCGGAGGGGTCCGGGATGGTTTCCAGGACCGGCGGTTCGGGAAATTTGCCGATCCGGCGGAATTGGTCGACGACGATCAGGCCTTTGAAGAGTGCCTGGACGCTGTAAGCGATATGTTCCCATTGGCAGCCGCCGCAGCTGTCGAGGCCGAAGGCGGCGCAGGGCGGTGTGACGCGGGCCGGCGAGGGGGAGAGGACTTTGAGCAGCCGGGCGCGGGCATAGTGTTGACGTTCATCGGTCAGTTCGGCGCGGACGCGTTCGCCGGCGATGGCGCCGGGGATGAAGATCATGCGTTCTTTATAACGGCCCATGCCGTCGCCGCCATAGGCCATTCCGGTAATTTTCAGTTCGATTGTGTTTCCCATCGTTTTCCCTTTGCATTCGGACGGAGTCCGATTTAGAAGGGCATTATAACCTGAATTGTAAGTTTGTGGGGGAGGTTTTTAGCATCGCGCAGGAGGTGCTTTTTTTGCAGGATACGCCGCGCTGGATGGGGGGAGAGAGTTTTTTTGTTTGTATTTTTGATCTGTGTGGTTGGTCATTTGTAGGGAGTAAAATGGTTTTTAGCATCGCGCAGGAGGTGCTTTTTTTGTAGGATGCGACGCGCTGGATGGGGGAGAGAGAGTTTTTTATTTATGTTTTCGCGGGCTTTCTGAAGCCCGCGAAAACATAAGCTTTTTTTGTTTTCCGGCTCGCGACGCCGCGCTGGAGGGGGGGAGAGGTTTTGTTGTTCATTTTTCGGCGGCTTTCCGAAGCCGCCGAAAAATGGTTTTTTAGGGATTTTTTGTGGCGAAAGAGATTACTGGCTGATGGAGATGGACTCGATGTTCCAGAGGGCGCTGGGCGCGGAGGCGTCGGGCTGGATTCCCTGGATTTCGGGGCGGGCTACAAACCAGTAGGGCCGCCAGAGCAGCGGCAGGGTCGGCAGATCCCGGGCCAGGATGGTCTGGATATCTTTCAGGGCCAGCTGTTGTTCGGCCAGGTCGGGGGTGGTCAGGGCCCGTCGGCAGGCAGCGTCATATTCGTTGGAGGTGTAACCGGGGAAGTTTTCCGCTTTCCATTGATTGTCGAGGTTGGGAATTCGATTGGAGAACCAGGTGCCACAGACCAGGGGGACCTGAGCCTGCCAGCCGAAGAGGGCCAGATCAAAGGTCCGTCCGGCGATGGGGCTGGCCGGGTCGGTAGAATAAAAGATTTGTTCGGCGATGGTTTGGGGGGTGATGCCGATGCCGCAGCTTTCCAGATCGGCGGAGATGTGGGCCGCGGGCACGGTGTAGGCCGAGGGGAGGCTGAGGGTTACGGTTAAGGGCGTTCCATCGGGGATGCCGGGTACTTTGTGGGCTTCGCGGATGCCGTCCTTATCTTCATCACGCCAGCCGTAGTTTTCCAGAATGGACTGGCCTTTGGCGGTGTCGTAGGCAATGCGGGATTGATTGTCTACGCTGAAGCCGGGGTGTTGCGGCGGGATGATACTTTCGGCTACCAGGATAGCGTTGCCAGGCAGGGCTTTTACCAGTCGGGAACGGTCAATGCAGGTGGCTATCGCGGTACGCACTTCAGGTGCGGCCAGGGAGTTGGGGCGATCATCGGTGCGTTGGATGTTGAAATCGAGGCGCAGGAAGACCGGAGATACGTTGGCCCAGAGGGTCACTTTGCCCTGGGCTGCCAGTGTGGACCAGGACTGCCAGTCACTTCCCATGATGGGATCGGGCAGCGCGATGTCGCATTGGCCGCTGGCCAGCAGGCTGGGCCATTGGTTTAGCGAGGAGGTCTGGGGAAAGTGGATCAGGATTTTATCCAGACGTGGGGCGGTGCCGTTGTAATAGGGGTTGGGCACCAGGCGGATTTCTCGACCACTTTCCCAGGCTTCGATCATGAAGGGACCGGTACCGGGGGGCGTGCGGTCTTTGAGGATCTGTTCCAGGCTCTGGCCGCGCCAGCGATGGGCAGGTTGAGGGGGGAAAAGATAGCCGGGAAAGTCTGTGCCGATCATCCCCGGCAGACCTTCCCAGCGCAAGGTTTGTTCGTTGACGGCGACGAAGCGGGCAGTGCGTTCTGCCAGGTTATGCCAGGAGCCGGTGACCGCCGGATCTTGAGCCAGGTGATAACCCAACAGGATATCGTCGGTGGTCAATGGCTCACCGTCGGACCATTTGAGGCCGCTGCGCAAAGTGAAGGTGACGATCATTTGAGGCAGGTTGAGGGTGGCGCGGCTGGTGGAGGTGACGATTTGCCCGGTTATGTCGACGTATTGAGTGCCGTTGGTGACGGGGACGGTGCGGGTGGAGACATCACCGGTAGTCAGATCCGGAATGCGTTCGAGCAGCCGGGGTTCCCAGCGGTAGTTGACCCGTTCGGCGGGCATTTCCAGGAAGAGCGTTTGCAGTTCGCGGCTGGCCATGGTGGCGATGAAGGGGCTGGCTGCCTGCGGTTCGGTGGCGCAGATGATCAGTTGGTTGGGGTGGGGCGTGGGGGAGGCGGGCGCCAGTGTGGCCTGTGGGCTGGGCGTGACGGCCGGGGCTGTGCTGGAGGGCGTGTTTTTGCCGCCGGTGCAGGCGTTCAAGGTCAGCACCAGCAGCATGAGCCAGAAGATACGTTTGTTCATAGGTCGAACAGTCCTTTCGTTAAGTTGCAGGTATTAATCAATCTTTGCTCAGATAGAGCATCATGGCCAGGGTCAGAATGCCCAGGAGGGTGAGTGCCAGCAGTTTGTAGAGGCTGGACGAGATGAGGAAGGCCATGATGCCGAAGAGGGCACAGAAGGCCCAGTAAAGGTAAACGACCGTTCGGGTTGAAAGGCCGTAATCCTGTAAGCGGTAGTGGAGATGGCGCCGATCTCCCGACGAGGCCCGGGAGCGATGGCGCCAGCGGTCGGCAATGGTCCAGGCGACATCGAGGATGGGGATGCCCATGACCAGTAAGACGGTGGCGACGCGGGCGCCGGCGATGAGTCCCAGGGCTCCGAGCAGGTAGCCCAGCATAAAGGAACCGCTGCTGCCCATAAAGACCCGGGCCGGGGGAATGTTGTAGACCAGAAAGCCGAGGGAGGCCCCTAAAAGGGCGAGTGCCTGGGGGGCGACGCTGTATTGGCCGCTACGGAGCATATGAATGGCCAGGACGGCGGCCAGGATAGCGGTCACGCCGGCGGCAAGGCCGTCCAGGCCGTCGAGCCAGTTGACTGTGACGGTCATGCCGGTGATCCAGAAGATGGAGAGCGGGATATAGATCAGGGCCGGCAGGTAGACCGTCGCCCCGGTCAAGGGATTGTTGAAGCGTTCCAGGATGATCAAGGTGGCAGTGGCGATGATGGCGGCGAAGAGGTAACCGACATATTGAGCCCAGGGGGGGAGATCAAACCGATCGTCGACCAGACCGAAGATGAACATCAAGATGCCGCCCACGATCAGCCCGGTGAAGCGGATGGTTTCCTGGGGATCGGCGGTGGGAATGGTTTGGATTTTAGAGAGCGCGATGGCGCCGAAAAAGCCGGCAGCGATGCCGACTCCACCCAGACGTGAGATGCGCCCCTGGTGCTGGCGTCGCCCTCCGGGTTGATCGGCGAGTCCCAGACGCAGGCCCAGCCAGGCGCTGAAAGGGGTCACGATTAAGGCGATCAAAAAACCGCCAAGGAGCACAAGCAATAGGTAAATTTCCAGGCTCATGGTCGGTGCCTCACTTTATTAAGGGGTCTTCTGGTGGAAACAAAAGAAGGCCGCACCGAAAGGAATCTGTTTTTCGATGCGGCCGAAGGGGCATGTGCCCGGTTAACCGGTGCCGAATTGCCGGTCGCCGGCATCTCCCAGGCCGGGAAGGATGTATCCCTGTTCGTTGAGCCGCTCGTCGATGGCGGCTACATGGACCGGGACATCCGGATGTGCGGTGGTGAAGCGTTCCAGCCCTTCCGGCGCTGCGATCAGAGCCAGGAACTTGATGCGATGGGCGCCCCATTTTTTTAGGATGTCGACCGTGGCGACCGCGGATCCGCCGGTGGCCAGCATGGGATCGAGGACGAGGCAAAGGTCGACGGTAGGGCTGACGGGCAGTCGGTTGTAATATTGCACCGGACGTAATGTGTGCTCGTCGCGAAAAAGGCCGATGTGCCAGACTTCTGCGGAGGGCATCATTTCCCAGATGCCTTCGACCATTCCCAGGCCGGCGCGCAAAATGGGGACGAGGCCAACCGTTTCTTTGAGGGTATATCCAACGGTTTGGACAAGGGGGGTCTGGACGGGAGTTTCTTCGATGGCCAGATCGGATGTGGCTTCGCAAGCCAGCAAGATGGCGATCTCCCGCATTAACTCGCGAAATTTTTTGGGATCAGTGCGCTGGTCGCGCAGCCTGGTCAGCTTATGCCGAACCAGCGGGTGTGTAGAAACGTACACCTGCGACATAGTTCCTCCTGAGGTGGGTTAACGCCTTAGGGATTGTATATGAGCAGAGAGGATTGTCAATGTCCGCTGGTGGCCATCCACTGGGCTATCAGTTTATTGAGGGTGCCGTCGGTTTGCATCTGTTGCAAATAGTGGCCGATGGCAATGATGAGGGCTTCTTCATCATGGCGGCCGGCGACGACGTAGATTTCATCGGTGATGGGAGGATCGAGCACTTTTAGATTGGGCTGGGTCAGGAGGATTCCCTGGGCGGCCACATTATCGACGACGGCCGCTTCGACGGAACCGTTGTTGAGGGCGCCGAGGACCTGTTCCGGGGTTTCACCGGAGAGCAGGACCGGGGCGGGATTGAGTTCTTTTTCCCAGCGCAGGGCTTCCATGTGGCCTTCGGTGCCGAAGACGACGGCGACTTTATGGCCTCCCAGATCGGAGAGAGAATGGATGGGGGAATTGTGGCTGACGACCAGGACTTCGCCGGCGTTGAAGTAGGGGGAACTGAAGGCGACATCCTGGGTGCGGGCGGGATCGGGGTAGAGGGCGGAGATGATGATATCGGCCTGGTTGGTTGTGAGAGAGTCGTAAAGTCCATCGTAACCGACGACGATGAACTGGACTTTGACTCCGAGCCGGCGGCCGATTTCCTGTCCGAGGTCGACATCCAATCCGGCGACCTGATTGTTGGCGATGTATTCAAAAGGCGGAAATGAGGGGTCCAGCGCTATGCGCAGGACCCCTGCTTTACGAATTCGCTCGATCGGGTCGGGTTTTCCCCCACTACAGGCAGCCAGTCCGATCAGAATGATCAGGGCCAGCAGCGAGAAGCCTTTGTATCTGCTTACCATCGTCCCCCTCCAGATTGGGCGGGAAAGGGGCCCGTGAGGGAGAAAAAGTGAACTCTAGCTTGCGGCCTGGGAACTTTGGGTGTAGGTTCCGTTGGCGTTGCCTGTCGTCTCTTCCTCCAGCATTTGCCGGACTTCCCGCTCCATCATATCTCCGACTAAAAGCATTTGTGTGAGCTGGGTTTCAGCTTCGGCATCGCCGTTGGGGCGATGTTGCCAGGCAGCTTCCAGTGCGGTGTTCATGTGCTGCAGATTGCGCAGCAGGACCATCAGCATTTCTGCCGGGGCGAGTTCGCGGGCATAGAGTTTGACCCGGGGACCGCCATAGAAACCCAGTTCTTCCATCAGTTCGACATCGGTCTGACTGAGGTTGCCGTCTGCGGGACCTTCCACGAATTCAAAACGGGCATCACATTCCAATAAGAGTTGGAAAGATTCCAGATTGGTCCAGGGCAACAACCCTTCGTGGCTCAATTCATTATACAGCCTTTTCACCGGGACAAAGACATCCGGGTCAGTGGCCAGGATAGCCGCTACGCGATTGGTAACTGGGTCTTGCATTTCAACTACTCCATTATATTTCTATTGGTCCAAAAGGATAAATGCCCGACGCTGCTGCGTTTTTATTCAGGCCACTATAATGCCGGATGGGTTGAATCCCGCAAGGGGGTTCTTCCTGTTAAATGTCGACGCGCTGGAAGGGAAGAGATAGTTTTTTATGTTTTCGCGCGCCTTCTGAGGCGCGCGAAAACATGGTTTTTTCCAGATTTTCCGCGCCGATGATGCGAATGAGAGCGGCTGTTTTTGTCTATTCCGAAGGCGCGAAAACATGGTTTTTTCCAGATTTTCCGCGCCGATGATGCGAATGAGTGCGGCTGTTTTTGTCTATTCCGAAGGTGCGAAAAGAAGTTTTTTCGGATTTTCCGCGCCGATGATGCGAATGAGTATCGTTATTCGTTGTTTTTTTCGGGATCCCCTTTGGGGGATTCGCCGCGCATCAGGCGCAGTCGTTCGATGATTCGTTGTTCGTAAGCCTGCCCTTTGGGGTGGAACCAGCCACCCTCTACTCCTTCCGGTAGATAGCGTTGCGCTACCCAGCCCCGGGGGAAGTTGTGCGGCAATTTGTATCCCGGATTGTCTCCGAGCATCTGCCGATATTGTTCCTGTAAAGGACCTTTAAAAGTACTGCTTTTATCGCGTAAATAAACCGGCGGCGCTTTGTAGCCGTTTCGTTCGATCTCACCAAGCGCTTCCCAATAGGCTCCCAGGCTGTTGGATTTAGGTGCGGTGGCCAGGTAAAGGGTCGCTTCGGCCAGATGGTACTGTCCTTCCGGCAGACCTACGCATTCAAAGGCATCGGCGCAGCTGGCGGTGATCATGAGGGCCCAGGGATCGGCCAGGCCGACATCCTCGGCGGCCAGAATCAAAAGCCGGCGCAGGACGAAGCGGGGATCTTCCCCCGCAGCGATCATTTTGGCCAGATAGTAAAGGGCGGCATCGGGATCGGAACCGCGCACTGATTTGATGAAAGCACTGATGGTGTCGTAGTGTTCATCGCCGGCCCGATCGTATTCCAATGTCCGGCGCTGAATCGATTCTTCCGCGACGGCCAGGGTGATGTGGACGGTGCCGTCAGAGTCCGGTGGTGTCGATTCGACGGCCAGTTCCAGGGCATTGAGTGCATCGCGGACATCGCCGGAGGCCACTTCGACCAGATGATCGAGGGCATCGGAGTCTATGACGATGGAGCGCTTGCCGTAGCCTCGTTCGGAATCCAGCAGAGCCCTTTGTAAAAGGTCGCGGACTTCGTTGAATCCAAGGTTTTCAAAGCGGAAGACGCGGGAGCGGCTGAGGAGGGGGGCGATGACTGAGAAGAAGGGGTTTTCGGTGGTGACACCGATGAGTGTGACCGTGCCGTCTTCGACAATGGGGAGCAGCGCATCCTGTTGGGCTTTATTCCAGCGATGGATCTCATCGACCATCAGGATGGTGCGCTGGCCGTACATGCCGAGACGCTGGCGGGCGGCTTCGACCAGCTTGCGCAGGTCTGAGACGCCATCCAAAACTGCATTTAAAGTTTCAAAGTACATCCGGGAGGTCTGGGCGATGATCATCGCCAGCGTTGTTTTTCCCGTTCCGGGAGGCCCTGAGAAGATAAGGGAAGAAAAGAGCCGATCTGCTTCGATGGCCCGGCGCAATAAACGTCCCGGACCGACGATTTTTTCCTGGCCGACGAATTCATCTAAGGTACGGGGACGCATCCGGGCGGCCAGCGGTGCTCCTCGACGAATCTCTTCCTGCCGATTGTGTTCGAAAAGGTCCATTGTTCTGCCTCTGCGTTGAGGTGAACTGTCTCCTGAGGGGACAGGGCCAACGGAGCTAAGTATAACAGTTTTGTCAGACGAATCAACCTTTTGGGTTAAAATTCGGTAATAATGTGATTGATGTCGTCTTTGGGGTGACGTTTGTCATGGCTGTGTTTTTTAGCGTCCCGCAAATAGCTTTTTCCTGGTCAGAAGCGACGCGCGGGGCGAAGCAGGCAGAGAGCGTTGTTTTTTATTCCTAATTTCGGCGGCTTTCTGAAGCCGCCGAAATTAGGGGCTTTTTCTCTGTTCCCGTCTAGGGGAGGGGGGATAACCCATCTCTATACGGTTGCCGTTCTAACATTCCAACCTATAATTAAAAATGGTTAGTCAGACGGTACTCTTCTTGATGCGAATTCAAAAAGGAGGATTCCTGTATGGGCGACGCACTGGGTACTTTCATTTGTCTTTTTGGTGGTTTGGTAATTGTGGCCCTGGCTCTGGCCATTTCTTCTATTCGGGTGGTGCAGGAATATGAGCGAGGGGTGGTTTTTCGGTTGGGTCGGTTGGTGGGCGGGGGGGCGAAAGGCCCGGGGCTTTTCTTACTCGTTCCTTTCATCGATCGGATGGTCAAAGTAGATCTGCGCACGGTGACGATGGATATTCCGGCCCAGGAATGTATCACGCATGATAATGTCACGGTCAAAGTCAATGCCGTCGTGCTCTATCGTGTGATTGAGCCGAAGAACGCTATCGTGGAGGTAGAGGATTTCCGTCGGGCTACCTGGCAGATCGCTCAGACCTCATTACGGAATGTGATCGGGCAGTCGGATCTGGACGAGATGCTGGCGCATCGGGAGAAGATCAACACTCAGTTGCAGCAGATCATTGACGAACAGACTGAGCCCTGGGGGATCAAGGTCAGCACGGTTGAAATCAAGGATGTGGAGCTGCCGCAGACGATGCAGCGCGCCATGGCGAAGCAGGCTGAGGCGGAACGCGAGAAGCGGGCCAAGATCATTCACGCTTCGGGCGAGTTCGAGGCTTCCAAGCAGCTGGCTGAGGCCGCGGTAGTGATCTCTTCCAATCCGGCTACGATGCAGTTGCGCTATTTGCAGACGTTGACCGAGATTGCGGTAGAGAAGAACTCGACCATTATCTTCCCGGTGCCGATCGAGTTTATGAATGCCTTTAAGGGCTTGTTGGACAATGTGGGGTCGATGGGAGAGCTTTCCAAGAAGGAATAGCCTTCCGGCTCACTTAGCGATGACATCACCCCCTTCTCTGAGCTTCAGAGAGGGGGGTTTTTGTTAAGGAGAAGTAGACAGTAGAAAGTAGACAGCGGAGCAAAAACGATTTGCGCGGTCAGTCCAGAGAACAAAAGAAAGAAAAGTCCCTGTTTGCGGCGGCATTCTGAAGCCGCCGCAAACAGGGACAAAAACAACTTTCTCTGCCCGTCCAGCGCGTTGTGTTTTATCGGCAAGAGATTTTTTGCGGGATGGCTGGAGTTTTCGTTTTGAAGAGCTAAGAGTTTTATAAGGAGGAAATCATGAAACAGGGGTGGGGCAAAGCCGGTTTTGTGGGAATGTTGCTGATGGCCATGATAAGCGGCTGCGCTGCTCCGGCGGCGATGCCGCAGGCTCAGGCGATTCGGGTGGGTTATTTTCCAAATATTACCCATTCTCAGGCGTTGATTGGATTGGCCCGCGGCGATTTTCAACGGACTTTGGGCGATGGAGTGACGATCGAGGCAACTTCTTTCAATGCCGGTCCGTCGGTGATCGAAGCGCTTTTTGCGGGGCAGATCGATCTGGCGTACATTGGGCCCAATCCCGCCATTAATGGCTATGTTCAATCGAAAGGGCAGGCGGTGCATGTGGTGGCCGGGGCGACAAGCGGTGGGGCCGCGTTGGTGGTCAGGCCGGCGGCGGGGATCAGGACGCCGGCGGATCTGGCGGGTAAGCGGCTGGCGTCGCCGCAGCTGGGCAATACACAGGATGTGGCGCTGCGGAATTATCTGGTGGTGAATGGGTTAAAGACCAGGGAGACCGGCGGTGATGTAGAGGTCTTGCCGACGCAGAATCCGCAGATTCTGGATTTGTTTAAGCAGGGGCAGATCGATGGGGCCTGGGTGCCGGAGCCCTGGGCCAGCCGGTTGGTAGTCGAGGGCGGGGGCGAGGTCTTTCTGGATGAACGGGATCTCTGGCCTAACGGTGATTTCACGACGGCCGTGGTGATTGTCAGCCGGGACTTTTTGCAATCACGGCCGGAACTGGTCAAGGCATGGTTGACGGCTCATATAGAGGTGACGCAGTGGGAGATCGATCATCCGGCCGAGGCGCAGTCTTTGCTGAACAGTGAGATCGAGCGGCTGACGGGCAAGCCGCTGGGCGATGCGGTGATGGCGCAGGCGTGGGAGCGGATGCGGCCGACCTGGGATCCTATTTCTGATTCTCTATTTTCGGCGGCCGATTCGGCTTATGCTGCCGGCTTTTTGCGCGAGAAACCGGAGCTGGAGGGGATTTTCGATTTAACGTTGCTCAATGCGATCCTGGAGTCGAAGAGTCTTCCGTTGGTATCGGAGGTGAAGCCATGAAACTGGAAGTGCGAGGGGTGGAGAAGGCCTTCAATTCGCGGCGACGGGCCTTGACGGTGTTGGAAGGGATCGATCTGGTTATTCCGGCCGGCGAGTTTGTCTGTCTGATTGGGCCGTCGGGATGCGGGAAGAGCACCTTGTTGAATATGTTGGCCGGATTGGATGAACCGACCCGGGGAGTGATTCTGGCCGGGGAACAACAGGTCAAAGGGCCCGATCCCAGCCGGGCTTTGATTTTTCAGGATGGGGCGTTGTTTCCCTGGTTGAATGTGCAGGCGAATGTGGAATTTGGCTTGCGCATGAAAGGGTATTCCAAAGAGGAACGTGAACGTACCGCATTGCGTCTCTTGGAAATGGTGCATCTCGTGCAGTTTCGTCATGTTTGGGTGCACGAGCTTTCGGGAGGGATGAAGCAGCGGGTGGCGTTGGCTCGTGCGTTGGCGGTCGAACCGGCGGTGCTGTTGATGGATGAGCCGTTTGGGGCGCTGGATGCCATTACGCGGGATATGTTGCATATAGAGCTTCAGGAGTTGTGGATGCGGACCCGTAAGACGGTCGTCTTTGTCACCCATAATGTACGGGAAGCGGTGGTGTTGGGGGATCGGGTGGTTGTGATGTCGGCCCGGCCTGGACGGATTGTGGCGGAGCATCGGATCGATTTGCCGCGACCCCGGTTGGTTGATGATCCCAAGACTGCCCGGGTCGCGGGCCATATATCAAAGGATTTGAAAGTTTTATGAAAAAACCGGCATGGTGGATCTATATTCAGGCGTTGTTTACTTTTGAAAATGTACGGTTGTGGAGTGCGCGTTTTCTTTTCTTTACAGGATTGTTGGTGGGTTGGGAAATTTTGTTTCGTTTAAAATTATGGCCCGATTATATCTTTCCAGGTCCTTCGAGTGTGGGCGATGCTGTTTTGAATGGGTTGAAGAACGGCACGTTGTGGATTGGGATTGGGGGCAGTTTGAAGCGGCTGTTGATAGGGTATGGGTTGGCGATGGTAGTCGGGTTTGGGATCGGGCTGTTGATGGCGCAGGTACGGTGGGCCAAGCATACTCTGGGGCTATTGGTGATGGGATTGCAGACGCTGCCGAGCATTTGCTGGTTGCCGCTGGCGTTGCTCTGGTTTGGCCTTAACGAGCGGGCTATTTTATTTGTGGTGGTGATGGGGGCGGTTTTTTCGATTGCTCAGTCGACGGAAGACGGTATCCGCAATACGCCGCCGATCTATTTGCGGGCGGCGCGCAATCTGGGGGCCCGGGGCCGGCAGGTCTATTTTTCGGTGATTTTGCCCGCGGCTTTGCCCTCGATTGTGACCGGGATGAAGCTCGGCTGGTCGTTTGCCTGGCGTTCGTTGATGGCGGGGGAGTTGCTTTATACCCTGCCGGGGTTGGGGAATCTACTGATGATGGGCCGGGAGATGAACGATATGGCTCAGGTAATCGCGGTGATGGTGGTGATTATTATTTTAGGCCTGGCTACCGATCGGTTGGTGTTTGGGGCGATGGAGCGGGAGGTCCGCGAGCGTTGGGGATTGGTAAGGGAGTGATTTTTGACCTGTGTGGTGGGCATTTTAACGTCCCGCAAAAGGCTTTTGTTTGGTTCAAAGCGACGCGCTGGATAGGTAGAGAGAGTTATTTTTATTCATTTTTTCGGCGGCTTCAGAAAGCCGCCGAAAAAATGGGTTTTTCTATTATCATCCTTAGAGGTTTGAGTGTAGTGGTAGGGTAAGGGGGAATTTGCGCGCCTTCTGAGGCGCGCAAATTCCCCAAAAATAAATTTCCTCCCCTTGGGAAGCGCCCCGTCCGCGGGGCGCTTCCCAAGGGGAGGATCTTCTTTCGCTTGCGCTATGCCCCATCCGTGATAGACTTGCCCCACCGGAGGTACGAATGGGCCAGGCACTCTATCGTAAGTGGCGTCCCTCAACGTTTGACGATTTGGTGGGGCAGGAGCATATCGTGCGCACTTTGCGCAATGCATTGCGCCTGGGCCACGTTCATCATGCTTACCTCTTTGCCGGTCCCCGCGGTACGGGCAAGACGACGTCGGCCCGGCTGCTGGCCAAGGCGGTCAATTGTCTGGCGCCGGTGGAAGAGCGGCCCTGCAATCAATGTGTGATCTGTCAGGCGGTCAATGAGGGCCGGCTGATGGATTTGATCGAAATCGATGCGGCCTCCAATACGGGCGTGGACAATGTGCGCGAAATTCTGGACAAGGTCGGTTTCCGGCCAGTCCAGGCGCGCCAGAAGGTCTACGTGATCGATGAAGTCCATATGCTTTCTACGGCGGCCTTTAATGCGCTGCTGAAGACGTTGGAAGAACCCCCACCGCATGTCCTTTTTATTCTGGCTACGACGGAAGTCCACAAGATCCCGGCCACGATTCTTTCGCGCTGTCAGCGGTTTGAGTTCCGGCGGATTCCGTTGGGTGCGATGACGGCGCGGTTGGTCCAGGTCACCCGGGCCGAAGGGATCGAGGCCGATCCTGAGGCGTTGGATTTGATTGCCCGGGCGGCGACCGGCAGTCTGCGCGATGCGCTCAGTCTGTTGGATCAGATGGCGGCCGACGGTTCGGTGACGGTGGATACGGTGCGGCAGATGTTGGGCGCGGAACGGCGAGACGTGATCCAGTCGCTGGTGCGTTGCTGGTTGGAGCATGATTTTCACGGCGGGCTGGAATTGATCAACCGGGCGATCAACGGCGGGGCGGACCCCCGACAGATTGCCCGCCAGCTTTCCGATTTTCTGCGGGGGCTGTTGTTGATGCGGTTGGGAGCCGGCGAGAGCTGGACCGATCCTTCGGCTGAGGAGCGTCCGGGGCTCCAGGAACTGGCCCGGAATATCGACCCGGCGCGATTGGTCGAGGCGGTGCGGCGTTTCAGCCAGGTGGCGGCGGACAGCCGCGCAGGCTGGCAACCGCAGCTGCCGTTGGAGCTGGCTTTTGTCGAGGTGACGCTCGAACCGCCTCAGGCTGCCCCGGCTGTTCAGCCGGCGGCCTCTGCGGCTCCGGTCACCCCGCCGGCAAGACCGGCGACGGCTCCGGCTCGCTCTACGCCGCCGGTGGCAACGCAACCTCCGGCTACTCCTTCACTACCTTCTGCGACGGCTGCTACGGCCCGGCCGACGACTCCGGCTGCGGCTTCAACGCCGGCGGCTACGACTCCAGCTCCTGCGGCCGGGGGCGGAGCCGGCGGGCAGCTCAAGCCGATTGCCGATGCCTGGGCTGAGGTTGTCAATCTGGTCAAACCGCTCAATATGATGCTTTCCGCGCTGTTGCGGGATTGCCGGCCGGTCTATCTGGATGTTCAGGGGCAGTTGACCCTGACGGCGAAGTCCTCTTTCCACAGCAATAAGGTCAATGAAGAGGCCAACCGCCAGATTCTGGAAGGGGTCTTGCGACAAAAATTCGGTCAGGCTTTCCAGGTCCGTTGTGTCCCGGAAAAAGAATGGCGCGGATCGACCGGATCCACGCCGGCCCCGGCTCCGGTTTCTTCGGCGCCAGCCTCTCCTTCTGCTCCTGTTTCTACTCCTGCTCAGCCGTCGAAACCGGTTGATGATCCGCTGCAAGATGAAGTGGTGCGGCGGGCGATGGATGAATTAGGAGCGGTCCCCAAGATTCCCAATGAGTGAGGCGGCTCCGCTTCTCCCGCCGCGGGCGGCCGGCCGACTGCTTGCCGATCCGATCCTGGTGCGCCGGGTTTTACTCGGTGGGGTGCTGGGATTGGGGATGGTGGCGCGGCTGGTGCAGTATCTTTTCAACCGGTCGCTCTGGCTGGATGAAGCCTATCTGGCGTTGAATATTTTGCGGCTGGATTTTGTCGGGTTGATGGGGCCCTTGCGCGATAATCAGGTCGCGCCGCCGGGTTTTTTGTGGCTGGAGAAGCTGGCCGTGCAGCTTTTCGGGGATGGCGAGTTGATGCTACGGTTGGTGCCGCTGCTGGCGGGAATCGCGCTGACGGCGTTGATCTATCCGGTGGCGCGGCGGTTGCTGGATCCCGAAGGGGCGTTGATTGCGGCGGCTCTGGTGGGCTGGTCGCAACCGCTGGTCTATTTTGCGTCGGAGGTCAAACCTTACGCGACCGATGCCCTGTTGGCTCTGGCGGCCTACGGGCTTTATCTGCCGTTGCTGACGGAGCGGCGGAAAATTTCGTGGTGGGAAGTGATGGGGTTAGGGGCGGTGGGGGCCCTTTTCTTCTGGCTTTCCTATCCCCTGGCCTTTGGGCTGGCGGCATTGGGCGGGGCCTTGATTCTGGAGCCTCTGGTGCGACGCGATGGGGCGGATCTTGCCCGGCGCGTAGCGATGGTAGGGGGATGGGGGATCGGGGCCGGCCTGCTCTATTTTCTGGTGTTGCGGCACGATCTGGGCAATGTCTTTCTGCAGGATTTCTGGCGGGAGTTTTTTCCTCCTTTCCCGCCGCATTCTCCGGACGATCTCTACTGGTATGCGCAGGCCTTTTTCGATTTCCTGGTCAAGGGCTGCGGCCTGCCGTTTTATGGGATGGCGGCTTATTGCTGGCTGGCCGGGATTGCGGTGCTGGTGAAGCAAGGGCGGTGGTCGGCGGCGGTGGCGTTGGCCGGCTCTCTGGCGGCCGTGATGGTGGCGGCGATCCTGCATAAGTATCCCTTTTATGCGCGCACGCTGCTGTTTGCGGTCCCGCCGGCGCTGATTTTGATGGCGGTGGGGGCCCGGGCGACGATGAGTGCCCTGATGAAGGATTCGAGAGTGCTGGCGGCGCTTTTTGTAGGAGCGCTGCTTTTTCATCCCTTTTACCGGACGATCAGCGTGCTGCGCCATCCGTTGACGACGGAGGAGCCGCGATCGGCGCTGGCCTATGTGCAGGAGCATCAAGCGCCGGGGGATCGGCTGTACGTTTATCATGGAGCCGGGCCGGCGTTTGAATATTATGCGGCGCGGATGGGGTTCACGGCGCCGGATTGCTGTCGGGTCGGGGCGGTGACCAACGGGGATTTCCCGAAGCTGGCCGGGGATGTGGCGGCGATGCGGGGCGGGCGGGTCTGGTTTTTGTTCAGCCATATTTATACGTATAACGGGATGAGCGAGCAGGTCTTTCTGCTGAATACGCTGGATGGTTGGGGGAGTCGTCTGGAGACTTACGAAGTTCCGGGGGCGACGGTTTACCTGTACGATTTACCTTAACTTTTTATGTTTTTGCGCCCCGCAATAGATGCTTTCCCGGTAAAAAGCGACGCGCTGTGCGAAGCAGGGGGAGAGAGTTATTTTTTATTTATATTTTCGGCGGCTTCAGAAAGCCGCCGAAAATATGGGCTTTTCTTTTTTTATTTTTCGGGCCGATCCTCTGTCGATTGACGGCGGGGCAAATTGATATTATGATGCGAGCTTACTGCCGTAAAGGGGCAGTTTTAGATTGAAACAACTCTATTCACGGAGGAATGGACAATGAAGGGCGGCAACAATATGCGGATGAATCCCAATGATCTGATGCGGCAGGTGCAAAAAATGCAGCGTGAGGTCGAGCGGGTGCAGGAAGAAGCCGGGCAGGAACTCGTTACGGTGACGGCCGGCGGCGGCGCGGTTACCATCGTCATCAACGGCGCGTTGGAAGTCAAGGAGTTCAAACTACAGCGCGAGGTGGTCGATCCTGAGGATGTGGAAATGCTCCAGGATCTGTTGATGGCAGCGATGAACGAAGCGATTGAGAAGGCGCAGGCGATGATGGCCCAGCGGATGTCGGCCGTCACCGGCGGGCTGGGGTTGCCGGGTTTCTGAGGCGATGGGCGCGAATGCAGTTCCTCCCTCAGTCACTCAGTTGATCGAAACGTTCTCCGAGCTGCCGGGAATCGGTCCCAAAAGCGCTTCGCGGCTGGCCTTTTATCTGCTCCGGGGCCATTCGGACCTGGCGTTGCGGTTGGGTGAGTCGTTAAAAGCGCTGGTGGAACGGACCCGCTTCTGTTCGGTTTGTTACAATGTCACCGAGCAGGAGCCCTGTGCGATCTGTTCAGATCTGGCCCGGGAACGTGATCTGGTCTGTGTGGTAGAAGAGCCGATGGATGTGCTGGCGCTGGAGCGGACCGGTCAGTTCCACGGTATCTATCACGTTTTACATGGGTCCCTTTCTCCGATGGAAGGGGTCTTTGCGGAGAATTTGAGGATTGCCGAACTGGAGGCGCGGGTGCGCAGCGGCGGAATCCGGGAGTTGATCCTGGCAACCAATCCGACCAGCGAAGGCGATTACACTGCGGCTTATCTGTTGATGCGGTTGAAGCCGCTGGGCGTTCGGATCACCCGCCTGGGCCGGGGGTTGCCGGTGGGGGGCGATCTGGAATATGCCGATGAAGTTACGTTGACGCGGGCATTGGAGGCCCGGCAGGAACTGTAAGATGACCACCTGGGCGTTAAATGTGCAACTGGGTTGGCGGGTCGGCCTGGCAATCGCTGTCGTGCTGGCAATTTTGACCGGCGGTCTGATTGCGGCGGCGGTGGTATTGCCGTTGGCGTTCTGGACCTTCTTGCTGGCATTAGGGGCTGTGGCCGCGTTGATCGGTATGTTGTTGGTCGGATACAGGCTGCGGGGGCTGGCCGCCGCAGCCTATGACATGGATCGCAATGCGTTGGTGATCCATTGGGGCTGGAATGAACATCAGATCCCGTTGGCGGCCGTGCGCAGCGTTTTTTCGGGCGCGGATTTGAAGAATGGACGGGTGCGGCGCGGTCTCTGCTGGCCGGGGCATTTTGTGGGCTACGGCGAGGCGGAGGAGGTGGGGTCGATCCTCTTCTATGCGACGGAACCGATGGAAAACCAGATCATTGTGCGGACGGAGGAGATGGCTTATGCGATTTCTCCGGCCGACCGGGACGGTTTTTTGAATTCGTTGCGGGAGCGGTTGGAGATGGGGCCGACGCAGGAAGTGTCGGAGATTTCTCTGCACCCGGGCTTTCTCGATTGGACGATCTGGCAGGATACGATGGGGTTGAGCTTCCTTTCCGGCAGCTTTTTGTTGCTGGTTTTGTTGGTGGGAATGCTGGCGGCGGCTTATCCTTATCTGCCGGCTCAGATTGCTCTGCGGGTAGATTCCGGCGGGGATGCGTTACTGGTCGGTTCCAGTATCCGAATTTTCTATCTGGCGCTGATCGGATTGATCATTTTTGTGGCCAATACCGTCCTGGGATTTCTGGTTTATGCCCGGGATCGGGTCAGCGCTTATTTCTTATGGGGTGGATTGCTGGGCCTGGAGGGGATGCTCTGGGCGGCAGTTGTGGCTATTTTATTGCAAACGGGGTAAAAGCTTTGACGATTCGCCTGGTTGCTTTCGACCTTGATGGGACGTTGATGGGGCCGGATCTGATTATTCAGCCGGCGGTGCGGCGCGCCATTGCGGCAACTCAGGCGAACGGAGTTTGGGTGACCCTGGCGACGGGACGGATGTTCAAGGCGGCGTTGCCGTTTGCCCGATTGTTGGGGGTGAAGGCACCGTTGCTGTGTTACCAGGGGGGCTGGATTCAGGCGGTCGATGATCCTGAGCCTCGCTATCGCATCCCATTGGCGCCGGAAATTGCGGCGACGGCTTTGCGGTTGGGGGAAGCTCAGCACTGGCATATTGCCCTTTACGCCGACGGTGAAATTTTCCTCCGTGACTTGCGTTATCCCCGATCCCTTTATGAAAAAATGTTGGGACCTGATTTCCATCAGGATGAAGATTGGGATGAAGTGCTGGCGAAGTATACGCCGGATAAAGTGCTTTTTGTAGGGGAGCCGGATGAGATTCCGGCGATGGGGGTGCTTTTACGGGAAACGTTGGGCCGGCAGGCCGATGTGATGCGTTCCCATGCCCGGTTTATCGAGGTCATTCCTAAGGGGGCCGATAAAGGCAGCGGGCTGGCCTGGCTGGCGCGCCATCTGGGCGTGCCGCGGGAGTCGGTTATGGCTGTTGGCGACCACGAGAATGACGGTTCGATGGTGCAATGGGCCGGAATCGGTGTGGCGATGGGAAATGCGGTGCCGGGGTTGAAAGGGGCGGCCGATTGGGTCGCGCCGGGCCTGGAGGCGGACGGGGCGGCAGCCGCGCTGGAACGATTTGTCCTGATGGATAGCGGAGTCAGATAATGGCGGCGGCGATTTTGCCGATCCGTAGCCCCGAGACATTGGCCCGCGCTGTAGAAGCTTTACAGGCGGGCGAATTGATAGTTATTCCGACCGATACCGTTTACGGCATTGCGGCGGCCCCCTGGAACGGTGCGGCGATTACCCGGCTTTATGAGGCGAAAGGGCGCGATCCCGAACCGGCTTTGCCTTTTTTGATTCTCTCGCAGAATCAGCTTTGCCGGCTGGGCCGGGCCACGCCGGATGCAAACCGATTGGCCAAACGTTTCTGGCCGGGGCCGTTGACGCTGGTGCTGGCATCCGGTCCGGACTTACCGCCGGGGACGCATCCCGGGCGGGTGGGGCTGCGAGTTCCGGATCTCCCGATCTTACATCCGCTTTTGCAGGCGATGGGGGGAGCGCTGGTGGTGAGCAGTGCGGCGCGTTCGGGGTATCCTTCTTCGATTTCGGCCCGCGAGGCGTGGGATCAGTTGGGAATGGCGGTGACGTTGATTATCGACGGCGGGGTTTCGCCGTTGGGAATTCCTTCGACGGTGGTGGATTGTGCGGTGCAGCCACCGGTGATCAGCCGGCACGGAGCGATTCCGGATAAGAAGATCCTGGCGGTGATCCATAACGCGGTCTCGGGGTAAAAAGCACCCAGAAAAGATTCACCACAGGGCACAGAGAACACAGAACACAGAGAAGAGGTGATTCTTTGTGATGATACGCGGCCGGTATAGAGGTGAGGGGGAGGGTGTAAGAGGCCGCGTCGTCGGGGCGGCTCTGGAAAAGACTATGTTTTCGGCGGCTTTCTGAAGCCGCCGAAAACGTAAACTAAAAACTCTCTCCCTCGATCCCGCGCGGTGTACCTGACCGAGAAAAGATCATTTGCGGGACGTTACAAGGCTATAGAGCCCTATTCTCAGGACAGAGGAAATCGTGGCAACATCGGCAATGACCTCACGAAACAAAAGTTTCTTCTCCGGTTGGCGGATTTTGATTCCCCTGGTGATGATCTGGCTGGCGATGGGATTGCGTTTTTACCGGATCGACGCTCAGTCGTTCTGGAACGATGAAGGAAATGCCGCCCGGCTTTCCGAACGATCCATCGAGTTGATCATCAAAGGGGCTCAGATGGATATCCATCCCCCAGGTTATTATCTTTTCCTCCATTTCTGGCAACAGGTTGCCGGCCAATCGGAACTGGCGCAGCGGGCTTTTTCGGCTTTGTGCGGGATTGTGGCGGTGGCGGTGGCGATACGGCTGGGGCGCAGGGCGGGCGGAGGGAATATCGGTCTGATCGCCGGCCTGCTGGCGGCCTTTAATCCGCTGGCGGTCTATTACGGCCAGGAGGCGCGGATGTATGCGCTGTTGGAGCTGGCGACGGCGCTGACCCTGTGGGCGGCGGTCGAGCTGGCGGAGCAATCTCCCCGGCACTGGCAGACGGCAGCGTTGCTGGCGGCGAGTGTGATGCTGGGGCTCTATACGCAGTATATCTATGCGCTGGCGCTGGTGGGGATCAATCTGGCGGCGGGGTTGTGGTGGCTGAGCCGTCGTCCGCTCGACTGGAAATTTCCCGGGCCCTGGTTGGGGGCGCAGGCGCTGGGGGCTGTGACCTTTTTGCCGTGGCTGCCCTATATCTTCAAGGTAGCGGGTTGGCGGCCGCCCGATCTGGCCGTCGGGTCGAGCCCGCTGGATCTGGTCCGCGCGATGCTGGTGGGGATTACCTTGCCGGCGGAGCAGGGCTGGTGGGTCATGCCGGCGGCCGGTCTTTTGCTGGTGCTGGCTTTATTTGCTCAGCCTCGTTCGCGTTTTACCGTGTGGGCGGCGCTGGGGGCGGCGGTGCTGCCGGCGTTGTTGATTGCCGTTTTGGGCGTCTATCGGCCGGCCTATTTGAAGTTTATGATGGCGGCGGTGGTGCCGCTGGCGGTGGTGTTGGCGATGGCGGTGAAACGGTGGCCGGTATCGTTGTTGTTGCTCTGTCTGGTCGTGGGAGTGCAGGGGGAGTCGCTAAAGCATCTCTATTACGATCCGGCCTATCAACGGGACGACTACCGGGGGATTGCGGCCTGGATTGCGGCCGAGGCGCGGCCGGGGGATGCCATTATCCTCGATGCTCCGAACCAGTGGGAAGTGTTCACCTATTACTACCGGGGGCCGTTGCCGGTCGAGCCGGCGCCCTATCATCCGACGGCGGAAGAGGCGGCGGCGTGGATCGATCAAATGGCGGCGGAGCATGGCCGACTGTTTGTGCTCTATTGGGGCGATACCGAGTCGGATCCGCAACGTTATCTGGAGGGCCGGCTGGCGCAGCGGGCTTATAAGACCGGCGAGCATTGGATTTCGCGGATTCGGGTGGCGTTTTATGGGGCGGGGGCGGTGCCGGAGCAGCCTGAATGGCAGATCGGGGCGGCGTTAGGGCCGTCCATTATGCTGGAGGGGACGGGAAAATTGCCTTTGCAGGTCAGGCCGGGGGATGTGATTCCGGTGACGCTTTTCTGGCGGGCGACGGAGGCTCCAGGGCAGCGGTACAAGGTTTTTATCCATCTGGTGGGCGGCGGGGAGCAGCCGGTGACGCAGAACGATTCTGAGCCGGGAGCGGGGTTCAATCCGACCGACGGTTGGGGGGCGGAGACGCTGGTCGCGGATCGCTATGGGATTTATGTGCCCCGGGATTTGCCTCCCGGGGAGTACACCTTGTGGGTGGGGATGTATGGATTTGACGGTCAACGCTTGCCGGTTATGCTGGCGGGGGCGGCGGCCGGGGATCGGGTTGAAGTGGGCCGTATCACGGTTGAAAAATAGGATCGACCGGTGCGGTTAATCCGTAAAAGCGGAGAAAAAAGCTCGTGTTTTTGCGCGCATTCTGATGCGCGCAAAAACACAAACAAAAAAACCTCTCTGTCCATCCTGCGCGTCGCTTTTCCCCTGTAAAGTGTCTGTGCGGGACGTAAGGAGCATACTATGAAATCAACTTTGGCGATTGAGACGGAACAGTTAGGACGGGTTTATCAAATTCGCGGGATCGGCAAAGGTGAGAAGACCAAAGAGCTGAAGGCTTTGCAGGATGTCGATTTGCAGGTATCGCGCGGCGAGTTGTTCGGTCTGCTGGGGCCGAACGGGGCCGGAAAGACTACCCTGATCAAGATCCTGACAACGTTGCTGGGACCGACTTCGGGAGTGGGGCGGGTGGCCGGTTACGATGTGCAGAAAGAAGCTCAGCAGGTCCGGGAGCGGATCAACATGGTCTCGGGCGGGGAATCTTCGGGCTATGGGCTGCTCACCGTGCGGGAAAATCTGTGGATGTTTGCGCAGTTCTACGGGATTCCTTCCCGGATTGCCAATGAACGAATCAAAGAATTGATGGGGATGGTCGGGATGGGGGAGCGGTTGAATACCAAATCTTCGGATCTCTCGACCGGGTTGCGGCAGAAGATGAATATTGTGCGCGGTTTTCTCACCGATCCGGAGGTGCTGTTCCTGGATGAGCCGACTCTGGGATTGGATGTGAATGCTTCGCGGGACATCCGATCCTTTATCCGGCAGTGGATGGAGGTCGATCCCCAGCGGACGTTGTTGTTGACCACCCATTATATGGTAGAAGCGGATGAGTTGTGCGATCGGGTGGCGATTATCAATCAGGGGCGGGTGCTGGCCTGCGATACGCCGGCGGCGTTGAAGCGGCGGTTGCAGCAGGATGTCTTTTTCCGGATCGAGGTCAGTCCCTTGAACGGGTTGAATTTGCAGACGCTGGAAAGCGTGCCGGGCGTGCTCAAAGTGCTCCACACGCCGGAGGATGGGCGGGCTTCTCTGGAATTTTCCCTGAAAGAGGAAGCTGTGTTGGGGCCGCTGGTCAATCAATTAACTACCGCCGGGATTCGGTTGCTCAACTTGACGAAGCGGGAACCGACGCTCGAGGATGTCTTTGTGGATCTGGTGGGACACAGTCTGGAAGCCGGCGATGAGGTCACAGGGGAGGGGACATGAGCGCGTTACAACATGTCCGGAAGAATCGGGGTTGGCGGCTCTTTTTGCAAACGGTGGTGGCCCGGGCCTATCCGCGGATCATCGGTCAACAGCGGGATCTCTCCTGGCTCTTTTTCGATATTCTGCTTCCGATGTTGGGAGTCTCGGCCTACGTTTTCGTCTACCGGGCTATCCAGGCGCCGGAGGAGTATGTGGGATTTGTGGTGGTGGGTGGGGCGATGACTGCATTTTGGCTGAATGTGCTGTGGAGCATGTCGAGTCAGCTTTACTGGGAGAAGGAGACCGGCAATCTGGCGCTCTACATCATGGCGCCCAACTCGATGATGGCGGTGTTGTTGGGGATGGCCCTGGGCGGAATGGTGGCGACCTTGCTGCGGGCGTTGGTGATTCTGACGTTGGGCAGTTTGCTTTTTCAGGTGAAGTATGCGGTGGTCGATTTGCCGGCCTTGCTGGCAGTGTTTGCCCTGACGATGACGGCTTTGTATGGATTGGGGATGGTGCTGGCCTCTTTTTTCCTTTTGTTGAGCCGGGAGGCCTGGCATCTGGCGAGTCTGGCCCAGGAGCCGGTCTATTTGCTTTCCGGCCTTTACTTTCCGATCAAGGAACTGAACTTCTGGGTAGCGACGGCGGCTTCGGTGATTCCTTTGACCCTGGGATTGGATGCCATGCGCCAGCTGGTTTTCCCTTCCGGGGCGACCCTGGGGTTTTTGAGCGTAAAAGTGGAACTGGGCGTGCTGATCGGGCTCTGTGTGCTCTTTCTAGGGGCTTCTCAGGCCATGCTGGGATATATGGAGCGATTGGCCGTGCGTGAAGGTCGGATTACGGAGAGCCGGAGGTAGGCAATGGCAGTCCTGGAAAACCAAAGGTTGCGCCGGCAGCGATACTGGCGTTCGTTTTGGGTGGCGGCCTGGTTGGGGTGGCAGATCGAATCGAACTGGGCGGATCCCTTTCTATTTGCGATCTATTCGATTGCCAAACCCCTGGCGAGTGCTTTGATTCTGGTCGTAATGTACAGTGTGGTGAGTGGGGCGACTTTCAATTCGCCGATTTTCCCCTATATTTACCTGGGAAATGCTTTTTACATGTACGTCGGGGCGGTGATGACCGGGGTTTCGTGGGCAGTGATCGACGATCGCGAGCATTATAAGACTCTGAAGTACATGTATGTGGCGCCGATCGAGATGCCGCTTTATCTTTTGGGGCGGGGGGTCGCGAGGTTTATCACTGCGAGCTTTTCTGTGATTATTACGCTTGCAGTGGGGGTGCTGTTTCTCCATGTCCCTCTGGATTTGACCGTGGTCAACTGGCCCTTTTTCATAATCGTATTATTATTAGGGGTAGTGATGTTAGCGTTGTTGGGTCTGCTGCTGGCCGGCTTGACCTTGTTGTTGGTAAGACATGAAGGTGCGCTGGGCGAAGCAGTAGCAGGAGCACTTTACATTTTCAGCGGAGCAATTTTTCCC
This sequence comes from uncultured Anaerolineales bacterium, assembly GCA_964501335.1. Classification (GTDB taxonomy): domain Bacteria; phylum Chloroflexota; class Anaerolineae; order B4-G1; family SLSP01; genus CAZCTC01. Next base: position 38,760 of record CAZCTC010000061.1, read on the forward strand.
CTTGAAGTTCTTCCCATGTGGTTACGTCCTTTGGGCTATGCCATGCCGATCACGTACTGGTTGGAATTGTTGCGGCGGATCTTGATCGGCTCGGTGGCCCAGGCCTTCCCCACGTTGGCCGGATTCAGCAATTTACAACTTCTGGGGATCCTCTGTGGGTTGACCCTGGTTTTCGGGCTGGGGGCCGCGGTGGTTTTTTCTTTATGTGAGCGGCGGGCCCGGGAGCTGGGACGGATTGACCGCACCACCAATTATTAATAATTTTAAATTCAGCAGTTGCATAGTTAACAAAGTTGTGCTACAATACCTGTGCCTTAATATTCACCCCCAAATAAAGTGGTCCTCTTGGGGTAGGCACGGTCGCAAATAGCCTCGGCAGATGGGATAACCGATTCGGCGCTGCTTGGAGCGCCCCAACGTGGGTTCTGCACCCGCGTAACTGAGGAGAAAGGCCCTTTTATCGCATGTTTGACGATTTAGACGAAGCCTTGCGTTTGCTACTGATTAAAGAATTGCCTATCCGGAATAATGAAATCGACGTTCAGTTCAATCAGCCAAAGCGCGAGTGGTCTGCTCGTCTGAGTCGTCCCACCTTAAATTTCTATCTGTACGATCTACGGGAGAATGTCAAATTACGGCATCCTACCCGGCAATGGCAGGTGGAAGGGCGACAGGCGACCAGTGCTCAGTTGCGGCGGCAACCCCTCCGGTTGGATTTGCGTTATGCCATGACCAGTTGGGCGACCGATCCTGCTGACGAGCATCGTTTATTAACACGCGCGCTGATGGTGCTGTTCCGATTCCCAGAAATGCCAGATGAGTTTATGGTTAACAGTCTGCGCAATCAACCGGCACCCATCTCTCTGGAAGTAGCGCAACCCGATACCTTACAAAACCCGACCGACTTTTGGAGCACCATGGATAACGAGATTCGGCCCGTCGTGCCGTGTACCATAACGATGGCCCTGGATCCGTTTGAAAAGGTTGAACTTACACTGCCGACCATCCAACAACGTGGGTCAAAATTCGACGATGCGGATGCCCTGACTCCTAAGGACAAGGAGTCTTCGCCGGTGGAATTCTGGGAAGTTAAAGGTAAACTCCGTGGCCCTCTACCTATCCGGTATACCCGGATGAAGCTGGTAGAGATGGAGATCAAAGTTCCGGTCCAACGCGATGGTACGTTCCGAATCAAAGGTCTGCGGGCCGGGAATTATACATTGGAAGTCACGGTGGCAGGGGGGCCTCCTAAACGGCATACCATCACCGTACCTTCACGGGAATACATCATAGAGTTGTAGCCGGGTTTCCGGGATACCGAGAAATCGTGGCGTTAGGAAAGGAGGAGCGGTAACGGTAGGGACCGACAATGCAAGGGAATGATTCAATATTGCCTCGCTTTTGGGAAGGGAAATCAAATATTCAAGCCTGCGATCTCTAAGGAGGACCTGTAATGCCAGAGTATCTTTCTCCGGGTGTTTATGTCGAGGAAATCGACCGCGGCCCTAAGCCAATTGAGGGTGTCGGGACGGCCATGGCCGTGTTTGTCGGCTTCACCGAAAAAGCCCAGATGACTGACGTCGTGGACGGTGAGGTGGTGACTCGTGATCTGTTGGGGAAGGCGCAGTTGGTCACCAACTGGAGCCAGTTCGTGGAGCGCTTTGGCAGCTTCGTGGACGGCGCCCTGATGCCCCATTCTGTTTACGGGTACTTCCTGAACGGTGGGACGCGGTGCTATGTCGTCAGCGTCAAGACCATCGATAAGGCCCAGACGGCTGTCCTGAACGGCGAAGGCAAGCCTTCGTTGGTGGTCCGTGCCAAGCAGGCCGGCTTCGACGGGATGCGGTTGCGGGTGCGGATTGACGTTCCCGATCAGCCTGCGCTGCCCGGCGGCAAGCCTGCCAAGAAAGACGACAAGGGTGGGGAGGAAGGCGCGGCTGCCCCCTCTGCATCCGGCGGCTCCGACAATCGCCCCTTCACGGTTACCGTGGAACGCGAAAAGGCGACCGGTGGCTGGCAAGTTAAGGAAGTCCTGCACGACGTGCAGATGGTCGAGGAAACCGATGAGAACGGTCAAAAGCAGGTTCGCGTTGCCTTCAAAGACAACAAGGCCCCGCAGTTGGTCGACATCTTGATCCCGGAGACGACCATGCCGTTGGCCAAACTGTTGCCCCGGCAACAGGAGCAGTCGCTCAAGATCGAGAGCAAGGTATTGGCCCCCGCTACCGCCGCAGATTTCCAGGGGGATATCACCTCCCGGACCGGTATCGAAGGGTTGGAAGAACTCGACGACGCCACCATGCTGGTGGTGCCCGACCTGATGACGCCCATGCCCGGGCAGAAAGCGGTCGACCTGGACACCGTGAAAGCGGTCCAGACCATGATGATTGCTCACTGCGAGAAGATGGGCGACCGTGTGGCCATCCTGGATGCGCCGCCGGGGATGTCTCCTCAGCAGATCAAGAAATGGCGCATGGACATCGCCGGATACGATTCCAGCTATGCCGCGCTGTACTACCCGTGGGTCGAAGTCAGCGACCCTGTGACCAATCGGCCGAAGTTGGTACCGCCTTCAGGGCACGTCGCTGGGGTCTGGGCCCGCAACGATGGAACCCGTGGTGTGCACAAGGCGCCCGCCAATGAAATCGTGCGCGGGGCGACCGGATTGGCCTACAATCTGACCAAGGGCGAGCAAGACACGCTGAACCCCAATGGGATCAACTGTATCCGGGCCTTCCCGGGCATGGGGATCCGGGTTTGGGGCGCTCGCACCTTGTCGAGCAACCCGAGCTGGCGCTATATCAACGTCCGCCGGTTGTTCAACTACATTGAGAAGTCCATCGAGCGGGGGACTCAGTGGGTCGTCTTCGAACCCAACGATCCCCGGCTCTGGGACGCGGTGAAGGGCGATGTGACGGCCTTCCTGACCACGGTTTGGCGCGATGGCGCTCTGTTCGGTGCTTCACCGGCGCAGGCTTTCTACGTCAAGTGCGATGCCGAACTGAACCCCGCCGAATCGCGGGACCTGGGACGCTTGATCATCGAGATCGGTCTGGCTCCCGTAAAGCCGGCCGAATTTGTTATTTTCCGCCTCAGCCAGTGGGCTGGCCAGTAAAATCCTTAGGAGGTAAGGGGACATGGGTGACGCACGTGGTTCTGATCCGCTCGTAAGTTTCAATTTCCGGTTGGAAGTTCATGGTGAGACCGAGATCATCGGTTACTTCACCGAGGTTGCCGGCATCGGTTCCGAGCACGATGTTATCGAGCACAAGGTTGTCGATGACAAAGGCAAAGAACTGGTCCAGATGATTCCTGGCCGCTTAAAGTGGACCCAGGTCACGCTGAAGCGTGGCATTACCGCGGACGCCAAGTTCTGGGACTGGCGGCAGAAGGTTGTTGACGGCTCCACCGAAAAAGCCCGCTCCAATTGCGCCGTTGTCATGATGGACCGCAATTACAACGACGTGGCTCGGTGGGAATTCGTCCGCGCCTGGCCTTCAAAGATCACCGGCCCCGCCATCAAGTCCGACAGCAACGAGTTCGGGATTGAAGAAATCACGCTCGTTCACGAAGGCATGCTCCGCGTCAAGTAATTCGACGCGACAGCGCTCTTTCTAAGGGCTATGCAGAGGTGCGGAGTGCGGTGGGGGCGCCAGCCCATGCCAAGCTCCGCCCCTCTGTGCCAGAGGGAGTTATGGGCCGTGGGGCGTGAACTCCCTTTTTTCTTCTCTCAATTGCGGTGTGTAGTTCGGTTGTAATCTCGGAACGGTGAGCGCCGCAGGATTGAATCCCCTGCGCCTTTCCGGTTTACCGGAGTTGCGTTCTTCGTCTCAGAGAATCTATCCAGTTCCAGGAGCACGAGTTCATGAGTGTCCAAACCCAATTTGAGTTCACTTTGCCCATCGGTTACATGGATGAGAATGGCACCGTTCATCGACAGGGCATGATGCGCCTGGCGACCGCTATGGATGAAATTGCGCCCTTGCGCGATGTGCGGGTGCGCGCCAACCAGGCTTACCTGGTCATCATTTTGCTGTCGCGGGTGGTGGTGCGGTTGGGAACGCTGCAATCTGTCCATACCGGGGTCATCGAAAACCTGTTCGCAGCCGATCTGGCTTACCTGCAGGAATTCTACCGCCGAATCAATGAGCAAGGCACCAGCGAGATTACGGTGACCTGCCCCGAGTGCAAAACCGAATTTCAACTGGATTTGGCTAACCTGGGGGGATCGTAGGCTACCCCCTCGACCGCCTACACGAAGAGGTAGCCTATCTCGCATATCATTTTCATTGGCCGCGCGAGGAGATTTTGAACCTGGAACACCCCGAGCGGCAACGCTGGGTGGAGGAGGTTGCCAAGATCAACCGCCGGCTCAATCAATTGTAGGCATAGGGTTCGCCCGTGGCTCCAGCTCTTGCAGCTGGAGTTGTGGCGTAGATCAACCGCCGGTATTTTTTGGCAAGGAGTACAGAGCCTATGCCAGTTAAATCAAGTCTAAAGCGTGAAGCAGATGACTGGCTTCAGAAACTTTTAGGGGAGGGCAATAAGAGCAAGAGCTCGTTGCCGGCTCCCGCTTTTAAGTATCTGATTGAGATGAACGGCATTTTGGTGGGAGCATTTACCGAATGTTCCGGACTGAATGCCGAGCGTGAGGTTGAGCTTCATAAAGAAGGCGGCGTTAATGACCATGTCCATATGCTGCCCGGTCGTACCACCCGCACCAATATCCAGCTGAAGCGTGGTATTACGCTGGATAACAAGTTGTGGGAATGGTATGACAAGGGTATTCATACCGGGCTGGCCAAGGAAAGCAAGCTTTGTGTGTTGCTCTACAATCAGCACGGTGAATTGGTCCGGCGTTGGGAAATCCCTGAAGCCTTCCCGGTGAAATGGGTAGGTCCTACGCTGGAAACGAGCAGCAATCAGGTGGCCATCGAGATGCTGGAGATCGCTCCTGCCGGGAGCAAAGCGGCCGGGGCCACGATTTCCAGAAAAGAAGAAGAGGGAGCGGCGGTTACCGGTACCGGGTCGTCAACGGGCGACGTCGATCCCAAGCAGGCCATCAACGTAGATGATCTGGCGAAGAAGGTTTACAAGTTGATGCGGAATGAAGTGCGGTTGGATCAGGAACGTAGCGCCCGGCGCGGCTATTCCGACCGCTGATCTTCGTCTTAGGGAGGAACTATGAGTGACGATTTGGGCTCCAAATTAAGAAAGGGTGCGTCTGTCGCAGGTAGTGTGTCCGGCGGCCTGAGCCGTGCTGCAGAGCTGGCAGACATGCTGACCCAGAAGGGCAAGATTTCTACGGGAGGATCGCGCGATGCGGCTCTGGCGGCTTTGAAGGCCGGCGGCAAAGCGGTGATTTCGGCCTCCAATCTGAACAGTGTTCTGGCCGGCATGAAGAAATCCAGCGGCCCTGATCCTGTTCCGGCTTTCAAGTTCACCATTGAGATCGGCGGCAGTGTGGTGGGCAAGTTCACGGAGTGCAGCGGGCTGGGACTCGAGCGCGAAGTGGAAACTCACAAAGAGGGCGGCGTCAATGACCACGTCCATTTGCTGCCGGGGCGGACCACGCAGGCGCGGGTTACGTTGAAGCGTGGGATTACGGCCGACATGAAGTTGTGGGACTGGTACCAGAAGGGACTCTATACCTGTCTGGTCGAGCCGAAGATGGTGTCGATTGTTCTGTATGCACGGGACAGCGCGTCGGAAGTTCGGCGGTGGAATTTGATGGGCGCCTATCCGGTCAAGTGGAGCGGACCTTCGCTCAACACGGGCAGCACGGAACTGGCGTTTGAGACGATTGAGCTGGCTCATCAGGGGCTGAGCATCATTTCGGGCGGCAAACTACCGATTTTCATTGCCTTCTAATTTCTTGGGGTTGGTTGACGGTTTTTCATTTAGTGCGAGCTTTGTGTCGGTTCAGTTTCAGTTAATGTCCCAGACCGCGGGTGTTACTTTTAACCAGTTTTAGTGAGAGACCCTGCGGCCCATCCATTAGTATTATTGGATTGTAAAAAAATTTTGGGCGTGAATATGGTCCCTGGCCTTGGGGGCTGGGGTGTTATTGTAAATAGTTCCGGTCGATCGCCAGGAAAAGATATAGCAACGGAAGCCGGCGAAAGGATCAGCGGATCCGGGAAGTCCACGGTTCTGAACTGTTTCCATTTGTTATACACTGCCGGATCGATCGGATTTTTGAACTTTTTAATCCTGAAAGTCAGGAATTGAGCAGGCAAAAAAACTATGAGCGATCAAAAGGCAAACCAGGCAGAAAGCGCGCCGTCTCCACAGACCGGTGCTGAGCCCGGCAGCGGCCTGGCGGAGCGGATTGTCGGGCGCCTGCAACGGGCCACGGCGATGATCTCGCCGTGGGTCCAGCGCTGGTTAAAGAGCGATGGGGGAGATTCCGTGGCCAGCTCGGTGCAACGTCAGACTACCCTGACGACGCCGGGCAATGCAACGATTGTGGCGCGGTCTACTGAGACAGTAGATCGCAATACCGTTTGGAAGCCACGGACTGAAACTATGCCCGTTGTGGCCATGGAGCGCTATGCCGGGCAGGTATTACAGCGCTTCGATGATAACCCCGCCGCTCGGTATACTCCCCAGGAACAACCGGCTCAACAGAGTGAGGGCGAGAGCTCTAACAGTGATTCGCCCTTTGTGTTGGCTGGAATTCCTGGCGCCAGCAGCAGCGCCACTGTAAACCGCAGCGTCAGCGATGAATCTTCTTCGGCTTCTCCCGGCTCAGAGACTCTGGGCGGAGAGGAACCAGGATGGCTGCGCCGCGCTCCTTCAGCGAAAGATATTGATGCTATCCGCCGGAAAGTTGCCGGTGTTTCGGGTAGCAATTCGACTCCAGAACCTCCGGTTGTATTCCCCAAGGCTGAACCCGTTGTGGAAAAGCCTGTCCAGCGGTCACGTTTCGATCCTTTGGCGCAGCGTTCGCCTGCGCCGGCGGCTCAAGATCGGTCACGCATTCGGCCGGTCTCGCGTGTGGAAGAGGTCGTGCAGGAATCCTCACTCCCGGGAGGACCTTCCTTGCAGGATATTCGTCGGGTGCGCGTGGGCGATCCGGTTATGCGGGCCTCAGACAGCGAGGTCAATCGGAGCGTGCAACGGGCCGCTGAACCGGATTCCGGGGATTTCGACGGGGGCGATGCAGACAGCCCCGAAGCTTTCCTCGCCCAGTCAGCGCCGCGCTCACCGGCAGCGGTGCAACGGGCAGCCGCCCCACCGATCGAGATCAAAGGGCCTGCGGCCCGCGCTGAACAGTTTACGGACGAACCTACCGTCCAGCCGTCCAGCGAACCGATCGAGATCAAGGGGCCGGCGATGCGGGGCCGACCTCCGGTCCAGCGCAAGCCTGTAGCCGCGGAACCTGTTGTGCAGCGGGAAGCGGAGCCGACTTCGGCTTCTGCGCCTGCCGCGCAGGTTTCTGCTGCACCGTCAGTTCAGCGGGCCGCTGTGGAGAGTCCTTCTTCACCTGCGGTGCAGCGGGCGGTTGAAGATGCGGCCCCTTTCGCAGAGAATTTCTCGACCCCGGCGGAGAGCGCTCCGACGGGGAATAGCAGTGCTCCTGTGGTTCAGCGGATGGCGACTCCTTCTGCGGTTCCGACTCCTGTACCTTCGGTGATCAGCCGGGCGGCGCAGGAAGAGGAAGAAGTCTCCCGGATGCCGATCCAACGGGCGGCCCAGGAAGAGGAAGAAGTCTCCCGGATGCCGATCCAACGGGCGGCCCAGGAAGAGGAAGAAGTCTCCCGGATGCCGATCCAACGGGCGGCCCAGGAAGAGGAAGAAGTCTCCCGGATGCCGATCCAACGGGCGGCCCAGGAAG
>CAZCTC010000062.1:0-44899 GCA_964501335.1 uncultured Anaerolineales bacterium
GGCTTTTCCAGAGCCGCCCCGGCGGCGCAGGCTGTCTACTGTCTACTTGCCGCTGTCTACTTTCTTGGGCCTTTTCCAGAGCCGCCCTGGCGACATGGGCTGTCTATTGTCTACTTAATGCTGTCTACTTCCACTGAATTTGCATCCTTGGGGGTATCGCCGCTATCGGGCAGGAACCTTTCCGTAATAACAACGCAAGGGAGCTACCTCCAGGCCCAACACACAATAGTTACACTTGATACAACGAGAGGCTTCCTGTTTTCCCGTCTGGAATTTTTGCAACAGATTGGGCTCAATAATGAAAGGGCGGCTCAGCGAAATAAAGTCGGCCTGCTGCTCTTTCAGAATTTTCTCCATATTGTCCAATCTGTGAACGCCCCCCACCACGATCACCGGAATGGAAACCGCTTGTTTGATCGCCTGCGCGGCATCCACATTATAAAGCTCAATGGGCTCAGGCCGATTGACCAGCAGAGGGATCACCGGCTTCATCAAAGTTTTCAAAACAGGAGCCATATTTCGATAGCTCTCCGTAAAAGTAAAGAAAGCATCCACCGGAACATTCGGGCCGCGCACCGTATACAAACCGTCTCCCAACAGACCACAGGAAACTTCAATAGCACTGCACCCTGCCGCTTCCAGCAATTTCGCAAAATTGACCGCCTCTGCAATCCGCAACCCCTGCTTATGGCCCTCATGGCCGTTCATCTTGACCAAAACAGGATAGTCGGTGCCGACCCGGACCCGGGCGCGCTTGAAGATTTCCCCAACAATCCGGAAACGGTTTTCAACACTCCCGCCCCACCGATCCTGCCGCTGATTGGCGGCCGGAGAAAAGAATTCCGAAAGCAGATAACCGTGAGCGATGTGCAGCTGCACCCCATCAAAGCCGGCCGCCCTGGCCCGCACAATGCCGGCCACAAAGCGCTCGATGGTCTCCTCGATCTCAGCCTCCGTCATTTCATGGGGCAAATCCTCAGGAAAATATTTATCCTTGATAGGAGAAGGAGCAACCGTCGCCTCTCCGGTGACCTTCGAACGCGTCTGTCGTCCGCAATGAGCAATCTGCAAAATGAGGGGAGCGCCGGCCTCATGCACAGCCGCGACCATCTTTTTGTACACCGGGATCAGTTCATCGCGATCGATCATCATCATTCCGGGATAATTGGAGCGGCCATTTTGTTGAATCCCGGCATATCCGGTGATGATAGCCCCCACGCCGCCTTTGGCAAGACGGACATACAATTGAGTCAATGCTTCCGTCGGCACACCCAACTCATCGGCCAGCCCCTCATGAGTAGCAGAACGGAAAATCCGGTTACGAAGTTTGATCGTAGACAAATTTGTAGATTGAAAAACCAGACCGGCCATTGAAATCTCCTTAATAGTTAAAAATAAATTATATTTTAACCATTAAAGGAAAAATATCAAGGAAGAGTTTTGTTTTTGTTTTCGCACGCATAGAAATGCATGCGAAAACATAGAAAAAACCGATCGGAAAGACAATCAAGGCAGGATGGATAGGATGACCTGATAGTAAAGAAAGGAAGCGATATGAAATGATAGCATTCTTCAAGAAATTAGACAAACACCACACTTACATGCTTCTTTTGTATTTGAATTATGCATTAATACGAAATTGAATTACAATGGTCTCTGTAAGTTTTGTAAAAATTCTAAGGAAAGGAACGAGTTTTTCACATCGCTGTCGGTTTTGAAAAACGGGGGAAAAACATGAAAAGCATCAATCGCATCGTAGTGGGAGTCCTTTTGGGAATTATGAGCCTGTGCTGCCTGGGATTGGGCATGAAAATCGCCATCCTGCAAGTCAACGACACGACCAAAAACATCGCCCAAATAAAAAAATTGCCGGAACTCAACGCCACCACTTTCCAACAAACTCCGGTAAACAAAACGGTAGGCCTCACAGGTATCCTGACCGGTCCCAATGGGGAAACTCAATCGAATGGATTGGTTATCTATGAAAGAAAAGAATGGGACGTCTCGGTAAGCACCAGCCACACCGGCAGCGGAAGAAATCGCCGCACGACCAGAGAAATAGAGGGAAACTGGGATTATCTGGGCACGGTCATGATCAACTGTGCCTTAGCCGTGCCGGGCGGGAACATCCCCCTCAAGAGTACAAATGCAATGCGATTAGAGGAACCCTTGCATGAAATCGAAGAATACACCGCCACTTCCGGTGAATCTGACGAGGGCATCGTAGACGGCACCATTCGCCAGGAAGGGTTTCGCGCCGGGGACAACATCACCGTCATCGGAGTCAAAACCGCCGACGGCGTACAACCGAAACAAATCTTCGGCGGCACCCGGGCAGAATATATCAGTTATCTGGAAGGTCAGATCAATTACTATAGAGTAACCGGCGGTATGTTGATCGTCTTCGGAACGATATTGCTGATCGTTGCGGGACTGACCATATTCCTTTAGAAGGCGACACGCCCCGGATAGGAGAGAAAATTTTGGTTTGGATCTTCGCAACTTTTCCGGGGTAACCGCGCAGTTGGACAGTTTTTCGCAGGGCAGGACAAATCAAAAAACGAGGGGAAAAAACATGAAAGGTATTTCACGCATTATCGTAGCCATTCTATTTGGGCTCGCCGGTTTGGGATGTATTGGAACCGGCCTGTACATCGGCTTCGTCCAATCCGCTAAAATCTCCCGCAATGTCGCCGATATCAAAAAACTGCCCGAACTTGACGCCGCTGCTTTCCAGCAAAGCGCAGCCGGCAAAACGGTCGCTCTCACGGGCATTCTGGTCGGGCCGAATGGAGAACTCCAATCCACGGGGCTGGTCATTTACGAAAGAAACAAATGGTCGGTCACCCAACGCACACGCCGAAGCTCAAGCGGTAGCTCCAGAAGAACCGAATATGAAGGAACGTGGATCTATCAGGGAAATAAAATGGTCAACTGTGCCCTGTCTCTGGGGGGCACCAATATCCCGCTGGAAGCCAACAATCAGGTGCAAATCGACAGCGCTTTACACAAAGCCAATGAATATGTACCTGCTTCCGGCGAATCGGCCGACGGCATCATCGAAGGCACCATTCGCCAATCCGGGTTCCAGGCCGGAGATAAAGTCACCATTATTGGCGTCAAAACCGCCACGGGCGTGAGGCCCGGTCAGATTTACGGGGGAGACCGAAAAGGATATATCAGTTACCTGGAAGATCAGACCGTCCAATCAAGAATTGCAGGGATCGTGATGGTGGTCATGGGAACCATTACCCTGATCGCCGTAGGATTGCTGATCTTTCATTAGCAACAAAAGCAACAAAAGAGAAAAGGAGGTCCAGAATGGCGCTCAAACCTGAAAAAATGTTTTTTCAACGGCAGCCGGAACCCCGGGAACAGGCCTTCACGTTGCTGGTGCCGCAAGGCTGGCAACTGGCCGGAGGGATTTTCCGGGCCGATCTGATGCATCAACCAGTCACGCCACAGACCATCGCCGCCAAACTGGACTTCGGAGCGCAATCGGATGCCGCAGGGAGCATCATGCTGCGCTTATGCCCCGACATCCTGTATGTCGATCCCCGCTGGCTGGTCATGCCGCCGATGGGCGGAGTGGTCAACGGGGCGCTGGTGCAAATGTTGCTGCCAGCGGTCGCCTACCTGGTCCAGATGGTCTTCCCCTGGGCCCATCCTTACGCACAACAGGCCCAACTACGCGAGCAAAAACCGGCGCCGGAACTGATCCAACAATATCAACGCGATGCGGGCGGCGTCCTGCCAACCAACACCTACGACGCCGCCATTGCGACCTATACCTATGTAGAGAACGGCCGCCATTTCCAGGAACGGGCCCATACGGTCATTGAAAATATGGGGCAACTGGGGGTTGGCGCCTGGTGGAGCCGCAACACCTGGTACTACCGCGCCCCCGTTGAAGAATTCGCCGCCTGGGAAGGCGTGTTGGAACATATGCGCAGTTCGATCCAGGTCAACCGCCAGTGGGCAATCCAGGAAGGCGCACTCCAACAACAGCTGGCCCAGATGGCCGGCATGGCCCAGCGCGCCGAACAGCAACGAATGCAGGCGCGGCTGGAGACGCAACGTTACCTCCAACAAACCGCTCAAGAAATCGCCGACCACCGGCGCGACGTCAATGCCGAGATCCGCAATGACTCTTACCTCTGGATGACCAATCAAGAAGAATACGTCAATCCCTACAATCCCGACGAAATCCAAACCGGCTCCAATCAATGGCAATATCGGTGGACGACGCCGGACGGTCAGGAATTCTATACAGACTCCGAAAGCGACAATCCCAACTGGATCGACGGGCTCAACAAACAGGAATGGCAACGCAGTCAGGTACGGCCCCGGAGAGGGTAAAAGCGAGTTTTTTTGGGTGCTTTTTTCCGAAGCTAACTGTACAGGTTACGAAGCTATCTATTTTTTGAGGAATATTGAATACAAAGGGGAAAAAGGGAGTGGGCGGTATAGGGCTCGAACCTACGACCTCCTCGTCATGCGGTTAGGCTCGAACCTACAACTAGCTGGAGGTAGGTGTAACGCCTAAATCGCTTTCGAAATAGGCCATTTTGGAAATTAAAAGGAGGAGCCCCGAAGAGGCTCCTCCTTTTGCTCAAAGGTTAATTTAATCCCAATACGAAATTACAATGCTCAATCCTCGATGTTCCTTTAATGCAGTTCCACCCGTAATTTTCTTAATCGTAACATCAACCTCTCGACCTTCAAGAATCACTGGCGTAAGTTCTGCACCAAGATAATCTTCAAGATATCCAAGATGGAACCATTTCTGCTCACTGTAAAACCATAGACCAACGGCATGATCGCTGTGAGTGTTATAAGGTTCCGGTCGAGGAATTAGTTTATCTTTTGGAGATAAATAGGCTTCTATAATTAACTGACGATCCATATTTGTATTTGGGCATTTAAAAGAAACCCCCTGAACCGTTGTTGGAATTTTACGTTTTTCTTTTTTCTTAGGTCTATTGGGCGGTAAGATATCAATAGTTTTCGGCTTCTTAACCTCAACTTTTTGATTTTCTAATGCGTCCTTTATTGACTGAATAACATCGCCTGCTGAGGGCTTAATTACAACAATTTGTAATTGTTCAAATTGAAGCAATGATTCAGCGGAAGAGATTGCAGAATCTGCATGTAACTTTTTTGCCTCCGGATTACGACACCGATTAAAAGCATTAAGCTCCTCATAAATTTCCTTTTGCTTTTTCGAAACCTCAGAATTAATGACGGTTACACATTCTGCGCACAATTCGTAATAATTTAAGATTTCCACTTCTTTCTTACACCATTTACAAATTGTCATTCGCTATGCCTCCTTTGAAGCTGCCCGTTTACTTTCATTAGCAAGGCTCTTTGCCAGCCTCAAAATTGTATTTATATCTTCTGGGGAAAGAATGTTTAGATAGCTTTCAAGTTCTTGGCGTTCACTTTGCTGCGAGACAAGCGGAATCATTCCAGCCTTTCTAAATACCTCTTCTGCTGGAATGTTGAATCCGCGTGCTATGGCCATACAAAACTCATGTCCGGGGTTCCTGGTACGAGAAAGAACGTTAGATATTGTTGTATGGGAGATCCCGGACCTTTTTGCGAGTTCTCGAATTGACCACCCTCTCTGGTTTAATTCCTCAGTAATCCACAAGATCAAGTTTTCGTTCATTTTTAAATTGCCACCATTCTGTAACTAAAAGTTTACTTACGGCATGGTGGCAATGGTCACCGTTTTGGATTCTAGTATTGACAATGTAAATACAAGGTATATACTGGTTTCAATTGCTTACACAACGACTTCAAAAGCTGGAGGGCAAAATGAATTCCGAAAACCAAAGAACTGAGCTTAAGCCCTTCACGGTTAAGCTCGGAACAGAAGAAAAAATGATGCTCGAAGAGATTTCGAAAATCTATAACCGATCTATGAGTGCCGTTATTCGGTCCTTAATCCGAAATAACTATCGAAAAGCAATCCAAAAACGGCAGGCCGTCGAGGCATAGAAAAAGCCGCCGACTTGAGATCGGCGGCCGCACCAGACTAAGGTCGAGAAGCCTGGATACCCCATTTTATCACAATCCAGACCAGGCTGCACCTTAACATCACGAATAGCAGAGGTTTAGACCTGCCGGCGCATCCGGCAGGACAATTTACCGGCGACGATCTAACGAACGCTTGAACAACGAGCTGGTCAGGCGCATCCCATTCTCAGGGTCGCTCTCCCGCTGGCTCATCACCATCAGGGTAGCGGCGATGGAATCGGAGGGCAGATCGCCGTAAATGCTTTCGGTTGTCGTAATGCTGTTGTGCATGACGTTTTGCGACACCGCTTTCAGCTCGTCCATGCTGCGGCAATAGCTCATAGCATGCACAACATGCCCATGCCGGATCCGGTGGGGCGAGGCATACTCGATGCCGGCCCGGGCACAGAGCAGCTTCAACCGGTCGCCCAGGTCGCCGGATCGGCTGAGGCCGGGAACCTGATTGGCGGCCGGATTTCCGGTGCCGGCGTCGAAGATCGTGAACCACATCCCCTTTTCCCCGACGATCGGGGCAATCTTCCGGTGCCAGGCCCGCACAATCTCTCGTAAGTCCTCCAGATCCGGGTTGGGCAATAAATACGTGTTGGCGGCTTTGTCTCCTTTGGTGCGAACTCCCCACTGAGGCCACTGCCGCACCATGATCGGGTCGCGCGTGATATCGACCGACCGGATGGGCAAAGAGCAGAAGGCCCCGTCGCGCATCCCGGAAAGAAAGAGAAAAGCGACGGCCGCAATATCCCGTTCCTCCACCAGGGAGCGGGGCTTGAGCGCCGTGATCTCCCGGACCATCGACAGAGTAAAGATGGGCTTCTCTTCGACCAGGCCGGTATCTTTGATCTTCGACTTCAACGAGTCGATCCAGCTCTTCTTGAATGAGCCGTAGCGGTCGGGGATTTCGTCCCTGGCCCACTCATAGAAGCCGCGGATGAATTCCAGCAGCTTCGCCCGATACGAGGCTGTCATCTCCTTCCCGTTCAGATACTCCACCAGGGTAGGGTTGATGTCCGTGGAATTGGTCAGGGGAATATCGGTGGCCCACTCCAGCAGCTCATCCATCGCCCCCCGGATCGATTCAACGCTGCGGATTTTGTTCTGCAGGATGGTGCGGTGGTACTTGAGATAAAGGCGGGTGTCCTGCCAGTTGCGACGGTTGATGAGGGCGTCGGGATGGCGTTTCATAGCTCCTCCCCCGACACAAACCGGTTGACTCTCCCGCCGCAGTTGGGACACTTCGCCCGCTCCTGGATCACGAGATTTTTCAACGCCGTTCGGCTTACAGAGTCCGGATCAGGCCGGACCCCCTTACGGCACTTCAGACAGTAGAACTCCCCTTCTGCCAGGGGTTGTTTCTTTGATCTTCGGTTGGTTTCATACCAGTTCCGAAATTCTTCTCCGATGATAAAGACGGCCTGCCTCGTTTCCCGATGGGGCGCACCGACCTCCAAGGCGTGCCGTAAGTGACGAGCCTCAACATCCAGCTCGTCGGACAACTCCTGAAGCGTGTACTCCATGTAAAGGAGTCTCGGCAGCCGGGCCGCCTGAGATTGGGTTAATCTGAAGTCCATACGTATGCCTCCACGTTGAATTTGCCCTTTTTTGGCAAATCCTTGTGGCTTTCCCTGGAGGGATCTGGGGTGGAAGCCATGCCGGGGAGCGGCGGGAACCACTCCCCGGCGGGTGTGAAAGAAGCGATTTCATTATATCAGATCCCACACTCTGATGGTAATCGCAATGAATTGATAAATCAACAAAATGCAGGAGATATGCAATAAAAATGTTGAAACTCGAATTTTGGGTGTCTGGAGCAATCCTTTTTGTGATCTCGCTCTTCTACAACCGTCTGGCGGGATATCTGGAGCGGCGCGGGTTCCCCGTCACGCTCTATTCGCTCATGGTGGTGGTCGGCGTCTTCTACACCCTCTTTTTGGGCGGCTTTGTGGTGGGATGGGAAACAGTGATCGTCATCGGATTGCTCTTCATCTGCTCCGGCGCTCCCCTGTTGGCGGGCGGAGTCTCCCGATTTTTCAAGAGCCGGGAAAGCGAAGAGGAACGATTGCTCGACCTGGCCCGGAAAGCAAACACTCTCCCCCGCCGCCGGCGCCACGGGTACATGATGGGAGGTGCACGGCATGGCTAAAGTTCGGCAGCAAGTAGGGGGATATGTTTGGAGGAAGAAAACTAGCGCCCTACTCCTGATGATGGCAGAGCAACGCAGATTGCTCGATGAAATCTCCACCGCCGTTCAACGGTATCCAATATCACCCGTCGTCGTCCTGGCCTGCGCCCTCCAAATGGCGCAGACAATCACATCCGCAATCCAGCTCATTCACGCCCTGGAACAAATTGCGGAATCCAACAAGGAAGAATCCCAATAAATACAGGAGGGGTCATGGCCGTAGAAGCATTGGTTTGCTCTCACTGCCGCAACGTTGTAGGGGTCAGAAATGCCGGATCTGACCCGAGTTACATCTGCCATCGATGCGTCGAGTCCTTCGGCCTGGAATGGATGGACAGTTACCTCGCAGCGGAAGAAAATCTCATCCCTCTGCAAACCCCGCTGGAGGCAATGAGGATTTACCAGGAAGGATCTATGTTGTTCCGAAAGGATGGGTTGATGGGACTGAAATGGGCGAACGACGCGCTCCAGGCCGCGGCCGTTGCCGTCATGCGGGGCCTGATAACTCCGGGTGACGCAGCCATGTTCAGGGACGAAACAGCGGCTCTCTTGGGGATGCTCCCGTCAGAGCTGGTAACCAGAGCCGTAGAGGTGCGATATGCAAATTAGCCTGGCGCAGATCCTCTCAAATCCGCAAAACCCTCGCCAGTATTTCGACGAGGAAGAATTGGGAGCCCTGGCCGATTCCCTGGAGGCTCATGGGTTGCTAAACTCCGTAAGCTTGGAAGGGCCCTATGAAGGTCTCGACCGGGCCTATTACATCACGCTGGATGGCGAACGTCGGATCAGGGCGGCGCGCCGGTTGGGGTGGGAAACCATCGAGGCCACGGTGCGGCCGCTCGCCGACGGCGACGAAAAAACCAGGCGCCTGATTTTGGCCTTGATAGGAAACATCCATCGGGCAGAGATGGGGCCGGTAGACGAGGCCAGGGCGTTCGCAAAGTTGCGAGAAACCATGACGCTCAGTGAGATTGCCCAAACGCTCGGCTATTCTGTCTCAAATATCAGCCACAAGCTGAGGCTCATCGACGAGGGGGAATTGGCCGAAGAAGTCCTCGATTACATCAACCGCAAGAAAATTCCTCTGGATTACAAAATGCTCCGCAGGTTGCGAGAGCTCACTGAGGACCAGCAGATCACCATCGCCCGCCGGGCGGTTGCGGGAAAACTTCCGGCATCGTCGATCATCACCATCTGCACCCGGCTTCTTCACGCCCATCCGTTTCAGCGCCGGCCCAATAAAAAAGCGCCGCAATCTCCCATGTCCACCATCGCCCCGGCCCTGGCCGTGAGCGGAGTCGTACTCTCCGATCGGCATGCGGAGGTCGTCGAAGCGATAATCCCCATTTGCGAAAAATGCGGAATGTCGGTAGACAACAAAGGGGCCATCTGCCGCGACTGCCCTCTTTCGTCCCTGGCCAGGGCGCTGGCAAACTCTGAACCCGAGAAACAGGAGGATCAGCATGGGTAACTTCGTAACGAAAATAATCTACACCCCGGGGAACCGGCTGCACAGCGCAGTTATTTTCCGCCGAGACCCGGACGGAGCCGAAACGCAGCAAACCTACACCCTCTCCCGGAAAAACGCCATCCAGCTCACCAGCTCGGTTTATCTGGCCATTAAGCGGGGTTACGGGAAATTGCTCCCCACCGACTCCGGGTGGATCTACATCACGTTCCCCCCCCGCGGCGATCGCCGGCGCTTCTCCCGCGAACGGGCCATTCTCAACACGCCCCCCTTCAACCAGGCCGGCACCCGCCCGTAAGCATCTGGATCAATTATAGGAGGTCTCGTATGAAATCACCGATTCAAACGGTAGCCCTGGACTTCGGGGCAGGGAATTTTAAGATGTTCGGCCCTGATGGAGGCGTCGTTATCCCTTCGCACGTGGCAGCGTTCTCCGGCGATCAAATCGGAGAAGTGGCGGGAGTTCGCAGCGTGGCCGGATCCACCCGGATCTCGATAAACGGGTATCGGTTTTACGTTGGCCGCAATGCTCACGCCTTCGGCCGGCCCGTCGAAAACCTCGACGACGGACGGTTCGCGGCCGGGACACCGGAATTACGGGCGCTCACCTACTCCGCGCTCTCCAGCCTCACCCAGTCCCAAATCAACATCATCGTAGGACTGCCCCAGACCACCCTGGCCGGGGCTCAGGCCAGGACAACGACGGAAGGGCTGCGGGACTGGCTGACGGGAACGCACACCTGGACGGTCAATGATACCGAACGCGCCATCGACGTGCAAAAGGTGACGATCTCCAGCCAGGCAGCCGGCGGGATGTTCGATTACCTGCTCGACCAGGACGGAAAGTTTCTCCCCGAACGGAAGGCCCGGTTCCGGGAAGAGATCGGGGTAATCTCGATCGGGATGAATACCATCGAATTCCTGGTAGTAAATGGGGGGGAATCGGTGGGGCGCTTCTCCGGGAGCGTTACAGCCGGCGTGCGGAGGCTACTGGAACTGGTCGATCCCCGGGGAATGTACTCCAGGGGCGAACTCGACACCATGCTCCAGGCAAAAAAGCTCGACGTGAAGCCCGCGCTTCCCATCTGGGGGGCAGAGGTGGCCGGGCATGTCGAACGGATCTGGGGGCGCGACCACCGTCGCTTCGCCGCCATTGTGATCGTGGGAGGAGGCGCCGTTCTTCTTCGTGAGGAGCTCGTCAAACTTTTCAACGGCAAGAGCTTCTTCCCCGACGACCCGATCCTGGCCGTCTCCCGCGGGCTCTTCAAACTGGCCTTGATGAAGGGGAAGTAAAAATGGGTCGCCCGCGCCGCGCATCCAACATCGTCGTCCACCAGGTCAAGCTTTGGCTCGTTCCTGGGCAGGATGATGATCTCATCGAATTTTTTGCGGGGCTTACCGAGGGCGGCAAAGCGGCAGCGGTCAAGTCGGCCATGCGGTCGGGAAATATCGCCAGCTACGAAAACTCCGAAGATGACGATATGGAGGCCCTGTTAGATCAGTTCGTTTTGTGATGCACTAAACCCAGCGCGGGTTTAGTGCATCACAAAAAAAAGCGGCTCTCCTGCCGGGGAGGGCCGCAGGGCAGGAGGGGTCAAGTCTTCTCTGCCCACCAAGATTATAGCACGCGGAGGGAAATATGAAAGAGCGGACCACTCAGCAGGTGGCATTATACCTTGCCGGAGGTTTGCTTGTGGCCGGTATCGTGATCGGGCTGCTGGTGGCCGTTGCGATCGGCGGCGGGGCGCGCTGGCTGGACTCCGACCAGCGTGCCCTGGGCCTGGAGCGCGATCAGGCGCTGCAGGGGCTGCGCGTGGCCACCACCGCAGTCACCGAGTCGGCCCTGGCCGGGGGTCTGGTGGGGAGCATCATAATCGGGTTGTTTTGGCTGGAGCGGCGCTCCCGCCAGGTCTATGCAGCCGGCGGATTGTTTCCGCTCCTCCGGCTCCGGCCGGGCGAAACGCTGTACGATCCCAACCGCGCCGCCGGCGCCATCCTCCGCATCACCGCCGACGGGCACATCGTGGAATCTCTGGCGTCTCCGTGGTCGGTAGCCGGGGCCCTGGAAGTGCAGAAAGCCGCCGCGCTGGCCACCAGCGGATCAGAACTCCGCATAGACGCCCCGGCCTTCCGGGACCAGGCCGACCAGGCACTGCCGGCGGCGGAGCCGATTGTAGATCTTCCGGGAATTCCATCCCTGGTAAATCTTCCCGATCTTTTCATCGGAAAAAATCCAAGCCTGGAAAGCCTGGTTATTGGGGTTGGGAATTCCGGGCCAGTTTCGCTCCCCCTACATGATCTAATGCATATGCTGGCTGTGGGGGCCAGCGGGTGGGGGAAGTCTACCTGGCTGCGCAGCTTGATCTGGCAACTGGCCCAGGTGCCTGAACCGGTTGAGGTTATGGCCATTGATATCTCAGGATCGGAATTCAATATCCTCCACCAGTGGGATCGCTTGCGGTACCCGGTAGCCCGGACAACAGATGAGGCCGAAGGATTACTGGACCAAATCAGAAACGAGATCGGGCGGCGAAAGGCCCTTTGGGAAAAAGTTCCCCTGGCCAGCAGCCTCCCAGAGTACAACGAATTGACCGGTGAAAAACTTGCCCCCTGGATCTGCTTTGCCGATGAGCTCACAAACTTGATGAACCAGGGCGGCGTCATCCGCCCTTTCCGTGAAACGGTCCAAACTGCCCGCCAGTATGGGCTTTTCATGGTCGTTTCCGGGCAGTCGGTCGTTTCGTCGGTCATCGACACGCAAACCCGCGGTCAGTTTTCCACCCGGCTTTGCTTTCATGCCGAGCCGAGCTCTAGCCGGGTCGTCGTCGATGATCGATCTGCAGCGCGGATCGGAATAAAGGGCCGGGCCATCGCGCAACTGTTCGGAATGCCCCGCATGGAAATTCAGGGTCCCTACGTTTCCAAATCCGATCTGGCAATGGTTCTTTCAGACGGAGGCCCACGTCGCCCGGCTCCGACCCCGGCCCCCACTCCTGCCCCGGTCATAGACGAAACCGCCCGGCGGGTCTGGGCAATGCACAATGCAGGATCCTCAGACACGGCCATTGCCCGGGCTGTGTTCGGATATGGAAATTCGCACTACATAGATCGAGTGCGAGACATCTTACAACAACAACACAACGGCTGAGTGTTGTAGGGTTGTTGTTGTTGTCTTTGTTGTGTTGTTGTAACGAAAGGAGCAGGATGAATGCAGGAGCGACGTTTATGCTTTTGATTATCTCGATGGGGATCTACTTCATCATCGACGCCTGGACATCTCCCCCTCCACCGCCACCGCCTCCACCCACCATCAACGTGAAATTGGTCTGAAAACATCAACCCGGAGGGCAGTATGAATAGCACAATGGTCTCGATAGATCCCCGACAACTTTGGAACCAGGCCCTGGGCGAATTAGAGTTACAAATGACCCGGGCAACCTTTGACACCTGGCTGCGAAACACCCAGGGGATTGATATATCGGACGGGAAATTGCACGTCGCAGTTTTGAATACCTATGCGGTGGAATGGCTGAACAACCGGCTGGCCTCCGTCGTGGCCAGGACTGTAAACCGGCTGGCCGGGCAAGAGATCCCCATTGAATATATCGTCCAGGAACCAGGCGCGCCGGCGATCGCCGCTGCAAAGCCCACCACAGCCCCTTCACAGCCCACGCCAGAGCAACCTGACGACACTGCCGAAACGCTGCGCCGGCTGCTGGAGCAGATCACCGACCCGGCCGCCCGGGAGGTAATCGAGGGACAGATCGCCAGGCTGGCCGGAGGAGCTGGCGCAGCGCCGGAGCAGCCCACATACTCGTGGATCCAGAAATATGGCGGCATCGACCCGAAGACCTGGGGATACACCCAGGTCGCCAACTACGCCTACAAATTCTGGCAGCCCGTGATGAACCGCCAGATCCGCGCCACCTTCTCTGTCTACCTGGTCGTCAGATCGGCCTACAAATCCGCCGACGGAGAGTGGACAACGCCGAAACTCTGGGCGATCGAAGAGCTTGCCCGGGCGGCCGGATGTGGACGCCAGTCCATCACCGGAGTCAGCCGGCGCTGCGCAGAAGACGCCCAGGGCGCCGTGCTGGTCCATCCGGAGGATCTGGACGGGAACCAGGCCGAAAAAGCAGTATGGATGGCCTACCGGCCTGGGGCGCTGGATGTGCTACATGACTACGGGCTGGCCACCGTCGATATCCGGGGCAGCGGCCGCCACACCACCTACTGGATCTCGGTTAAAGTCTCGCTCCCACTGCTCTCTCCCGGCCAAGCGGCAACGTTGCCGGCATCACTCCAGGCGGAGCACTCCAAGTTCCTGGAGGAGCATGATATCCCGGCTGAGGATTGGAAAATGGTTGTGTAAAAGCACAACCATTGTTATGCAAATACATAACCAGCGTTGTGTAAATGCATAACTCCGGTTGTGTAAATACACAACCAAAACATAACCGGCCCGGCCGGTTTTTTTAATCGGAACGTTAAGTGTGTACTCTGCAACGCAAAACACAACGGGCTTATGTATTCTGCACCACAATACACAAGGGCCTTGTGTATTTACACAACACGGTTGTGTAAATACACCGACCAGGAAGGGACAAGATAAAGATAACATTCAGAAACATAAGTATTGATATTTATCTTAATATCTGATCTTCTTTCTTTACGTCTCAACCCGAAACACAAACACAGAAAACTCCAAACGGAGGAATTCAAATGCCATCAATGCAAACGGTTTACGGTAACCAAGTAGTCGCCGAACTCGTTCTGTCTGGAAAGAAACCCACAAACCTGGACTTCGTTAACATCAGGATTGCGGCCGCCACCTACATAGATGAAACCCGGAAGGAAAAAATCGGCATCATTCCGGCATTCGATTTTGCCGCGATCGTCATGGCCACCTGGCCGGAGTGGGTCAATGAGCGATAACGACGAGTCCGAATTTCGCCCGGGTGACCAGGTCCTTTGGGGAGAGTCCGGGGCTGGAAAAATCTCCTATCTATCGCTGGACGGAACGCGGGCCTACATCGTAGACCTTCACGGCCAGCCATGCACAATCCCAACGGAACGCCTTATCAAACGCACAAATCGCCATCTTAAATCTGAGGGCGGCATTATCCAGTCAGGTAATTCAAGCGGAGGAACCGATGAGCACTAAATTCTATGTTGTTGAGGCCGGGAAATGCCCGGAATGCCATGGGGAGCAATTTACCGGAACGCGCCTATATTGCGAGGTCTGTGATTCAACATTAACTTCCGATGATATTAAACCCGGCTTGCATATTATGTCCTGCGGGCACGATAGCAGCTCGTTACGGGAAGAAGACACTATCTGCTCTACGTGCGAAGGCGAGGGAACGATCCGCCGCGAGATCCCGCTGGAAGAAGCGCTGAACACATTGCGAAAGCAGTCCACAATGAACCAGGATATCGATACCATCATCAAACAAAACGAACGGCTCAAGGGACTGATCAGTGATGTTGCCGACCGAAGTTACATCTGCCCCTGGTGCGGTCACGCCCGGGGAGAGCATACCAAAGACTGCGAAGCCCTTGAGGTGCTGCGATGAACGCCAAAACCATCGATGCCCGCCATCTCCGGGCCAGTAACGTGAATTCCTTGCTTTGTTTCATAGCGGAACGTGGACAACACTTCTTTGAGCACAACAACAAAGTGTCCCATTTTGAAATCGATGAGGATGGGAAAATATCGTGGCTCGATGAGGGAACGCTGGAACGCACAACCGCAGTGCGCTACCTCGAAAGCTGGAACCATTTCAGTGAAGAAGAACAGATATTTTTTTTGGTAAAGGATCTTTGGGATCACATTGCAACAGGTGACCTAGTTGACCGTTTGCATTTTGGTCCCTGGCCGAAGTTTTTCCATAATGGAGATCCCTGGGGCTATGGCCTTGAAACCATGGCCGATATCCGAGACGCAGCCGCCGTCCTGGAAATTATCCCTCATGCAGATCCGGCAAAGGAGCAATAGAATGAACCACTACGCGGGAGCAAGCTGGATTCAAGGTCAGATTGAACATGGTCGTTACAAGGGGCCTTTGTCGCCTATCGGCCGGAAAGCCGCCACCATTCTGGGAGATCTCTATCAGGGAATCTACCACATAGAGGATCAGGCCCAGAAGGTCAATTGGAGCAATCCGGATTTTATTACCATCGTTGTCTATAAAAGCCATGGGCTGGCAACCTTCGACGGCGATCAGCTCACGCAGCTGGTGCTCATGGCTCACCTTCTGAGCGTCAGGGTATCGATCGAGCCAGCGAGTCCCCGTCATTTGCGCTTGGTCTTCGCCCACCGGACCCGCGAGGGGGATCTGTATTTCCGCCACCCGGGCCTTTCTGAGGCTATCGAGATGTTCAATGCCCACTATGGCGTCGATGTGCTCAAAGACGACCTGGCGGATGAGCAATGAACATCCCCATTGATCCGACAGAAATACACGACGAACTCAGCCCGGTCGCCCGGTACGTCAAACGCAGCCTTACCGAGCAGCTGCGAGAGGCCCTGGGGGCAACCTGGGACGAGACGACAAACCAGGCCGCCGAACGGGTAGCGGAGGAGCGCAACCAGGCGCTGCAGCGGGAGGCCGCGGCGATCGCCGGCATTAAAGCGCTCAATGACGAATTGCAGCACATATACGCCAGGCTGCACGACGCGCTGTCAGCGTCCCGTGAGCGCGCCCTGGGCCGCGTTGAGCAGATCCTGGAAGAGATCCTGGAGGAATAGCCATGAAAAACAGCGGTTACAACTACATCGGGCGGATGCCGGATTGCCGGTGTTGCGTCGCCGTATGTGTCGATAACGGCGATAAGCGCACCGCGAAAAACATCTCTGATTTCATCACCAGCGGCCTGATCGTTGAACGAGTCAGCGATCAGGATTACCAGGAAAAAGTCTGCAAAGAGCCGGGTTTCTTCAAATGTCCCCACCAGGCCCCCGCCGCCGGCGCTACGCAGGAAAAGCTCTTTTGAGGCATAGATACGTATCAAATCGGTTCCGATAATCGGCGTTATCGGCAACTGACAGAAAGAAAGGAGACCTATGGGAAAGCGATGTGGTTGGATGAGGAAAAACGAATTCAGTCCTGTTGTGAAGCATATGCTGCAAGCGTTCGAAACCGTTTTTCACGAGCATACCAATGGATACACGGTTACCTATTTCAGGGATGATGCCGTGTTTGTAATGGTCAACGGGTATCTGAATTGTTATTATCTGGCGCGGATGGTTTGCCAGTTCCCTGAAATCGGTTTCGACGTAGAGGCGGCAGCGCCGGGATATGTGATTCTGCGGATGTTCAGCAATGCATACGAGATCAAAAACAACGAGAGCCGGCTCCCTGAAATTCAAACCCCGGTAGAAATCCATCAATGGACCGAGACCACAGGGGTCAGAGTTCGCGCTGATGCAAAGCATGGGTGGTGAAAAATGTCACTTTTTGAAAAATCGCAGTATTGCAAACTTTGTGGTGAATATAGCTACGGCCCCTGCAAGTGCAAGGAGTTCTACTGCACGATTGATGAGCCGGAAACGATTGAAGACTGGGAGCACGACTCCGACAAGATCAACGCCAAAAGCGCTGGCTCCGCTGCCGTCAAGTTTTGCGAGCGTTCAGACATTGACGGGTGGTTTGAGGGTACGCGCACTGTTTTTGTTCGACTGGGGATTGATGGGGCAATCAAACGGATCGAAGTTGAATCATGGCTGGAGCCGTCGTATGAGGCGTCAGAGGTTGTTGAGTGGGTGGCAAAATGAAAAACGAAGACCGTGACATTACGATTCTTAACATCTCCAGCATGCCCTGTTTTTGCGTGGTGTTGAAACGCGCTGTAGATGGTTCATGGGAACCGGCTGGGCCGTTTTCTACTGAGAATGAAGCTATTGCTTTTCACGATACGTTGCCGAAAGACATGGAGAAGGTCATCATCCACTATAAGGCCCATTGCGGATTTGCTTTCAAGGACGAGGAGTAATTCTATAGGCCTTTTGGTTCCGATAATCAACATTATCAGCGGCCCGATCGGGGAACCGGCCGGGCCGCTGGAAAGGGGAAATACGGTGGGAAAGAATGTACCGGTTATCGTTGGAGCATTTTGGCTTTTGGTCGTAGTGGTAGCAATTTCAATCATCATCAGTCTGTAGAAAGGAAAATCATCATGGACCAACACGAAGCCCTTTACAAAAAGGCCATTGAGGCTATCTATGCAGTATTTGGAGACACTTCTGTTTCCAAAGAAAGAACCGAAGAATCCCTCAATGGGATGATCGAAGAGATTGAGGACTTGCGCTCTACCTTGAATCCTGGGAAAGGCTGGTTGCCGGACGATGGGGGGCCGGATGATCCGGATGAACAGCTTGATCTTGACGACGACTGAACCAAAGGGGGGCCACACCGGTGGCCCCCCTTTTTTGTTGCGTTTTAGGCGCAGGGTTTACGACCGGTGGACCCTGGTGCCGGCATGTTCTCAATGGCGAACATATCCCCAGTTTATCCCAACCTGTGGATAACTATTGCAAAACAATAATCACCGGTGCTCTCGATCGTTCCAAATAAATTCCCCAGGTACACCGGGTACACCAGGTAGTAGATATTTACAACGCCGTGACTACCCGGGTCCGTTCATCGGTTCATCGATGAATGAATCGAGGCAATGTCCACCGGTGGACGTGGATAGAGCGCAGCTGCGGCAGCAGATCCGGACCCGCTGGCCAGCAGCCCCATCACCGGCCCGGGCGCCGTGGCCACCGCCCGACGGCAGGACGCAATGCCGGCAGTGGGGGGAACAACGGGGTATGGAGGAATTCACAACGGTCAGGGCGGAGGATCGGCAGTGGGACGGAATGCCGGATTGCCACGGGAGGTCGGAGCTGCGGGAGAGGGACAAGGCAAGCCGGCCCGGGTGGTGGACCTGGGCCGGCTTTGAATACGTGCGTAATCGCTATTCCGTCACGTCGGGAGGAGCGGCCGACGCCGGCTGCGGGTCGATGCGCACCAACGCCAGCTTTCCCCCCTCAACCTGCTGGAAATCCCACTGCCCATCCTGGCCGGCAGCGCCGGCGTAGGCAGTAGCCAGCGCCTGGAGGCTGTTTTCAACCAGGCCGACCTTTTGTAGCAACTGAGCCCGATCCTGGGCCAACATCATCACGGGTAAAGATTGGCCATCGGTCAAAATGATTTTGTTTTCCATCGCTTTTTCTACCTTTCGAGTTCTGTTTTGTTTAGACATAGTATCCCCACAACTGCAAATAAACCCCGGTGGCATTGGCGCCACCGATTACAACCTCGAAATCCCCGTTGGAGTCCACCGGTACAACCGCCGTCATTTCAACGTACCCGGAAAGATACGATTTTACAATGGCTGTGAACTCCGTCGCTCCATTTGGACGTAAACCGGCGTAATATCCGGTATTTGTTGCGCCCCAATTGGCCGCCAGCCGGATTAAAATTGCCTTGACCCCGACCGGAAGACTCCAGGGGCTGGCCGAAGTGTCAATGTCGTAGGTCCCGATATTTTTCGCGTCGCTATCCCAATCGGTAGACGTTTTTGGCGTGGTGAGCGGGACAAAGATATACCCTGTTCTCAATGCCCCATCCTGCATTTTCCTCAGGTCGCCCTCATATTCAACATTGTTGTCGCCGGGTATAGTTCCTGTTCCACCAACATACAAACCCCGTCCTACTCGTAGATCGTGCGACGTAGAAACATAGGTTGCCGCGTTCAATTCTATGGCTCGTTTAACTGAGGAACTGAGAATGTTAATGCGCGCCTCTACAGAATTTTCAACAGCGACCAGCTCGACTGTACTGGCCCGCCCGGTATATCCAGTCGCGGTCATCGAGATCCGGGTGTCGTGCGCGTTCGCTGAGGCCGCCGTTGCGAACAGTCCATTCTCCGATGCCGTCAACACGGAATAAAGCTGGCCGTAGGTGGTTCCACCGGTGGAGAATTTTAAAGCCCGAGAGGCTGCATACGTCGTACTGGGAACGATGGTGGCTCCATCGACATCTAAAATCACGACTCCAGCGCCGGCGTATAGTTTCCCGTCCGTCGCGTCTATTTTTACCTGATAGACGTTTGACAGTAGCGAGTAAAACCCGGTCCGGTCCATCCAGAAACCGGTGCCGGAGGCGCTCGCCGTCGGCGGAGTCGCGCCGATCGCCAGCGCGCTCCCAGTTCCGGGCAACCGCAATTTGCCGAGGATATCGGCATTACCGGCCTGGTCCAATTGGATGACCGTGGTAGCCCCAGAAAGTAAGCGCAATCCGTTGGTCGGGTCCCAGGTCATCGACCCTTTTCCCGTCGCATACTCTCCGAACGCGGCCCCATATGTAGGCGCGGCATATCCCCAGTTCCCGTTCAGATCCCCGAGTCTCATCAACTCGGTCTTTGTATTGTAAGTGGCCCCCTGGGTCCAAATGTTGATCCTGGGTGTATCGTAGGCGTTCGCCTCGATCCACCCGTCACCAGCCACACCGATCACCCAGAACGGCGCGCCGGCGGGCCAATCGTTGGCCCCCGACCCGTCGAGGTTCCTGGTCACGTTGTACGTGGTCCCACTGACCAGGCTAAGGACTTTTACATACTCGACCTGCCCCAACCCGCGAAAAACCACAAAGCTGTTCAACGCGACGGCCTTCCCGAAATTGATGGTGGTCGCAGCCGCAGCCAGCGCCGCCGGCAAAACGCCCTCATCTTTGCCCACGATGAGCCACCCGCCCAGGAGCGTTACCGTATTAGCCGCGAACAAAACCGTGTCGAACTCCGAAGCGTAGACTTTTCTCCATAGTAAAGACGCGCTGCCCAGATCATAGGTATCCGTCGCCATCGGATAATGATGCCCCGTTTTTAGCAACCCGGCGTTGCTCATGCTGGCCAGTAGGCTGGCCCCGTTGTACCACTCAGTGATGGTGGCAGCCGTGCCGTTGATCTTGAGCGGGAGCACGTCGGGGTCAACTGACTCCAGGTGCAACAGGTCCGTTGCACCTGGGTTACCAGTGTGCTGGTGAATATGCACCAGGTCCCCCACGAATGCGCCGGTGGCTTCTATCTCAAAGGCTCCATCATACGTGGGGGCTCCACTGGGGTTTGTATAGCTGAAGGCCAGCGATTTATTCGCCATATTGAACGTTTTACTCGCCGCCGGCGCTGCTATCTCATCCAGCGAAATTCCAGTGATCGTTCCGTTGAACGTCACCGCACCGTTGAAAACATGGTCGCCTGACCATGTGGGGCTGATGCTCACATCCAGCGCGTGCCGATGATCCTCACGCGCCGATTTCGTGGCCACGCCGACGGCGGCCGCGGTCAGGCTCACCGACAACGGCGATGCAGCTGCAAAATCTACCGCCAGGGTCCGGTCGGCCGTGAGCAATCCGCCGCCGGTGAGGCCGGAGCCGGCCAGGATCGACCGGTTGAGACGTTCCGCCATGTAGGCGCTGCGCGTTCCGGCGCCGTCGGCGCTGGCATAGATCGTATGCGAGTCGGCCAGCAGGTGGGCGTCATAGGTCGATTTAAACGCCGACACATCGACGCCATCGATCGTTACGCCATCCACTACCGTCAAATTTCCAGTCAGCGATCGAGACCCATCCCGCAGCAGGAACTGCGGGGCCTGATCGTCGGCCAGCTGGCCTGTGTGCAATGGTCCATTTAGCGCGTGCGCCGCGTCGCTGGATTCCGTAATTGCCTGCCGCTGCCAGCCAATCACATATGGCTTTATTGCCTGAAGAATTTCTTCAACTGTCATAGTTCGTTCCTGATCCTCTCTTCTTTGACGTGAATTCGCCCCGATCGGGCGTTGTAAACCACGTCTTCGATGAAAAACACAGTAGGGTCGGCCTGCCCACCGACCCGCATTCCGGCCGGAAGCGCATCTTTCAGCCGCCCCCACACTCCGGCCGGCACGATGGTCGGGAGTTCGTTGTCCATCAGATCAGTGAAGCTCCCGTCAGGTTTAATGAACACTCCGCTGGTCGCTGTTTTTTCCGGCTGGGCATAGATGCGCACTGCCCGGTCGCGGGTTACCGTGGCCAGTATCCGCGTGCCCGTCGATGTGCCAGCCCGGGCCAACTCTGAAACCACATCGAGGGCGCTGTAGTCGCCGTCCTGATACGGGCACGAGTAAACTCCTGATGCAACTTCGAGCGAAACGCTGGTCACAAACTGCCCGGCGGCAATAATTGTCTGCAACTGCGTAGTGGTTTCGACGACTCCCCCAACCACAAAACTCATATCGGCTGCCGGAGAACGCGCCCCCCAGGTGCTTCCGTTGTAAATAAGCAGGCTTCCGTCAGGATACGAAAGCGCCGTATCAACCGATAAAATTGCATAATTTGAGGCGTCGTAGCTTCCCGATCGCGCCACCACAAGCCAGTAAGTTACGCCTGGCGTGATAGCGACGCGGGAATTCAACGTCCCTTCGATCCATCCGGCCGTCGTCGCTATGCTGCTCATGGCGATCGTGGCAGAGGCCAGCAGCGTTCCCGGCTCACCAGCATTGTCGGAGTGAATGGCCAGCGTCAAATTGTCCGCCGGCGACCCGACCCGGCGCACCCGGACCTTCACCGTCTGCGCACTCCAGCCGGCACCGGAAATCGCAAACGATTGCGCGGCGCGCTGGTTAGTTGACAAACTTCCAATGATCTGATCGGCATCCCCCGAAACCTCATTGGAAGCCCGGCCGGATGAATTTGCGTAGAATTTCCATCCCAGGGACGACCACCACCCCGATAATTCAATCTCTGCAGTCGGACGCGCTGCCGGATCTGCCTGAAGTTCGACGGTAGGCGCTGGATAGGCCCATTTTGCCAGCAGTGTCGCCACTGCCGCCAGGGCCTGGGACTCGGTGGCCTGTGATATTGATTTGCGTCCCTCTTTGGTCCCATAATCTGCCACGCTTAAATCATCCTGGACCCAGGCAGTGCTGGCCCGGTCCCCAACCGTGCCGGCGGCCGTAACATTGGCATATGTCACCTGGATACGATTGGTCATACTGTCAATCGAGACCCCGACTTTTGCCATTCCTGCGGCAACATTGGCCGCTGAGACGAATCCCCACCAGATCGGGTTGTAATCATCCCAGACTTCTACAGGGCACCGCAACAGATCAATGAGTGACCATATTTCAGCGGCATTGTCACTGGAGGCGCTGACCATTCCCAGTTTCGATCCTCCCATAGCCGACCAGCGCAATTCCTGAACTGTCAATTCGGCCAGCGGCTGCGAAACGCGAGTCGTAAAATTCCGATTGAAAAACATAACCCGCAGGCTCATAGCGATCTCCGGCGTGGCCTGTAGAATATTTGCACCGTTCCAGTTCGGGACGGATAGCTCGTTCCATCCGCGGTGATATAGAGCCGCTGATCTCTCCCTGGATGCAGCTCGATCTTCCCCCCATACGCCACCGAATATCCACCCAGTTGAGTGTGAATTGTGTCCTCGATCTGATCGTCCTCCAGGGTGTCGTTGTACGGAATCCCATACCCGGCATGTACAATATTCCGCCAGGAGTCCAGCGGGCAGAGCTGGAGATAATCAATAGATACTGTTGCTGCGCCGGAGGGGCGCTTCGTCCATAGCTCGAGGTAGAGGTTTGCCGTCGGGCCGGTATCTGTGACCAAATACGGTGGCAAACGCAGGACCCCCAGCGACTCCAGGTTATTGTTTCCAGTGATCCAGACCCACGGGGTTTCTCCCACTATCGTAACCAGGCTGAATGACAACTTCAGCTTCGCCCACATTCCCCCGATAGAAAAACGCCCGGCAATCTGCATAATATTGCTGCCGATCAGTTCCAACGTTTCTCCTGTCAAAATCCAGGCCATTGCACGCGATTCAGTGACCGCGACGCTGCCCTGAATATATTGTCCGTTGCTGTAAGATCCATAACTCGGACTCACAGGTAGCACGCTGCCGCCCCCCACTGCCGCCTCACCCTCTAACATGCAATTCAGATCGCTGGGTGAGCTGTGCACATTGAGCATCAAAAAAATGTTCTGTGTCGTAAAGGTCACGTTGTTGTACGTATTTTTATAGAGGAACTTTATAGGAGCCGGAAGATCGCCCTCAATGCTGGCGCCGTCGATATCGACGAAGCCGTCACGTCCGGACTGCGAGTCCGTAATGAGATAAACCAACAGAGGGTCAGTCGTCGCCGTCCCGTTGCGATTACTCAGGGGAACGGCCGTCAACGGCCCTTCCCACCAGGGATCATGCTCAACGACGATTTTGACGCGGGCATTGTTGGATAGCCAGCGCCTGGTGGCCACCGGATCATGCAATACGGTCATCGTCCGGATCCGGGACCGCCACGGTGTCGCAGAATCTGGGGAGAAATTCAGGTACGATTTTTTGTTGAGTGATTTACCGTACCTTGTAGCGTAGTCGGCCAGGCGTTGCAGCGCCGCGAGTTTTGCGCGGAGATCGCTGGCCGACGTGCCCGCGATAAAAATAGAAATTGCTTCCGTAATGTACTTTGCACCATCCGCGGGAGTTTCCGGGGTGAAACCATCAGCGACCCGGTATCCGCTAGTCTGTAAGTCGAGCGTTGTATCACCCTGAATTGTAAGTTGCATCATCGGGCTTTCCTCATTTCGTCGGCCACTCGATTGGCCAGCGTGTACATGTCCACATCGTTGGCGACGGTGGCATTGACGATTACAGTCGGTGATGACTGCCCTTGTGGTGGCAATGCCCCAAATGACGTTCCAGGTGTCGGCGATCGCGCACCGGCCGCTGCCGCAGCGGCTCTAATTCCAGCAGTGTCCACTGCCCCGCCAACCCGCTCAACCGTTGGAACTCCGCCCACATCCTGCCCATTAAATCCAGCCACGGCGCTATCAATAATCCCCTGAACAAAACCTGATAGATTTTCGAGCAGCCATGATCCGCTTCCGGAAATTCCATCCCAAATTTTCGAGACGATATCTCTTCCTGCTTGGCTAAATCCCGGTCCACCATCAACACATGCATCGATAATTTGTCTCACGATGTCAATGGCGGCTTCTCCCACGGAGGGAAGGGCCTCAATAATTCCAGTTATCAGTACTCCCACAATATCTACAGCTGCATCTAATAGCATTGGATATAGTTCGATAAATGCATCCAGGAATGCCCTGACAATTTCCGGAACATATTCGATCAGCATCGGCAATGCCTCAGCCAGGCCCTGGATTAGAGCAATGATGATCTGAAGGGCTGCATCGATTAGCTGCGGAAGATTTTCCAACAAGATCAAAACAATCTGCGGGATAATCGTCAGAATGGTGGGGATCAATTCCGGCAATGCCTCCGCCAGCCCAGTGGCCAGCGTGATGATCATTTTCAGCGCGGTTTCAATCAACATCGGCAGCTGCGGCACAATCCCGTTTACTAGCGTCAAGATAACCTGGATTGCGGCGTCGGCGATCAGGGGGAAATTATCCCCCAGGAATTTCACCAGCATCGTAATGATATCAACCGCAGCCCGGGCCAGCTGCGGCAGGGCCTGAGTGATAAATTGGACCAACGACGTGAGGATCTGGGTGGCTACTGGTAGCAATTCCGGGATTGCTGCGACCAGTGCCGTTGTAATTCCCGTTAAAACATCCAACGCCAGGGCGATAATTTGCCCCCGCCCAGAGATCATATTTTTCAGGATATTGGACACCAGAGCGCCGAGCCCCTGCCCCAATTTCGACATATCACCGTCAGCCGTGGTAATAACCCTGATAAATTCCTGCACATAGCCTACCACGGTGGATATAATCCCGGCCAGGGGCTCAAGAACGGGACTCAGCTCACCGACCCGGGCGAGGAATGTCTGAACGTTGCCCAGTAGCCCGGCTTTCGGATCAAACCCCTCTTTCAGCGCCGCAACGACTCCCATGGCGGCCTGTCCAGCCTCGCCGCCAAACGCTGACGCCTGGTCGCTGGTCAATCCAAATAATTTTCCCAATGACGAGACGGCGGCCGCCACACCCTGATATGCCCCTGCGGTATCCTCAGATACGATTGATGTGAACGCCTGAGCCAGGCCAGCCAGGCCGGCCGACAGGGTAGTAATGCCGTCCCGCACTTCGGCGCTGCCCAGGAATCCAGTGAGCGATTGGAATACGAGCTGCACTGCCGGCAGTAGACCAGTCCCGAGCTCTGCCTTCAAGTTTGCCCACTGGGCTGCCAGGATGCGCTGCTGGTTGGCCAGGCCGTCGCTGGTACGGCTGAAATCCCCCAACGCAGCCCCGCCCTGCTCCAGGATCAAATTGTACGCGGCCAGGGTTTTCTGTTGCGGCGTAAGCGCTTCTGTTGTGCTGCTGGTTATCCCCAGTTGGAACGCCTTCTGCCTCAAGGTAGCGTCGTCCAACATGATGCCGTACTTGCGCACCCCCTCAGTTTCCCCCCGCAGAGCGGCAGTAATGGCCTCAATAGCGCCCTTGGGAGTGTCATTGAAAAACGACGCAAAATCAGACGCCACGCTCACCAAGTCTGTGCTGAAATCAACCAGGGCCCCACCGGTGAGGCCCGCGGCTTTCCCGAAGGTTGCAAAGGTCGCAGCGGCGTCCAGCGCCTGCTGCTTTGATTGTCCCAACGAAAACGCCGCGTCAGCCGCGAACTCATTTATCGTGACGGCGCTTTCCCCGAACAACGTATTGATTTTGTTGGCTGTTTCGGCCAAGTCGCTGGCCGGGCCGATGGTAGTGCCGAAAAATCCGACCAGGGCCACAGTCCCAGCCAGGGCAACCGTCGTCAGTGTAGTAGCCACTCCCACGCCGATCGCCGCCACATCTTCCAGAACGCCGCCCACCGCAGATTTTACGGATTGAGCGGCGCCGGCGGCTGCGCTGCCAAGCCCTTTCAATCCAGAAATCCCAGAGACCGCCGCCCGGGCCAGCCCTGAAAGCGCGCTTCCCAGTCCTTTTGTCGCCTGAGTGGCGTCAGTTTCTGCATTCTCCAAATTCTGGACGCTGTTTTCGGCGTCGTCGGCGGCGCTGGCCATCTCGCCCAGGGCGTCGTTCGTTTTTGATAGCTCACGCTGCATTTTATTCAGCGTTTCTGTTTCTCGATTGAGCTTGATCTGCAGCTCCTGGGCGGCTCGACTATTCGCTCCCTGCTCCGCCGCCACCCGCTCATATTCCAGGCGCAGGGCACCTGCTTTTACCTGTTGCACCTCGATTTGCCGAGTCAGGGACTGGGCACGCAGCGTCAATCCATCGGCGCTCTTAGCCCAATCCCCCATCGTGGCCGAAGCGGCACGAAATCCCGACTCCAATACCCGAAGTTCCCGGTTTGCTGCCGTGAGTCCGGTTTTGAGGTCTGTCGTGTCTAGTCCCAACTTACCGAATAAATCTCGTACCGCTTCGTCGCCCATGTTCCTCCTACAGCCAGTCAACCTGGTCGCAATATGTACGCCCAGCTGGCCCGGCCTGGTCACCGGCCAGCGCAAAAACGATCCTCAGCAGCGTGTCCACATCCGTCTCGTCAATCAACGATGGGGGCCAGCCATAGGCCCGGATCAACGATATCTCCGTGGCCACCAGGTCATCGATATCCAGTGAGTTGCTGGCCGGCGGGGTTAATCCCCCGCCGGCGTAGGGTTTCGCGCCGGAACCGCGCCGCGGGCGCGGGCCATGATCGCTTTCAACACGGTCGTAACCTCTTCGATGCTGGAATAATTCCCCAGATCTTCCGTGGTAAATTTGTTGCCGAAAATCGCCACAATCAACACATCGATAGCGTTCAGGGATTCCTCCGAAAGATTTTCGGGATGTTCCAGATCGATGTGTTTCAGGAGTTTGGTCAACTCTTTGAGGATCTTCCACTGAATAAAGGCGCGGCTATGCTCCGCGACCACTTCCCCAGTGTCAGGATCATAGAACGTCAGAATGATGGGCGGGGGAGGAAGAGGAGTATGCATTGATTACCTCCTATGCCGTCGTAAAACTGACGACAGTCGTCAGGGTTTGGCCGTACACATCGGCGACACCATTGATCATGATGTAATACTCGGTCGCTGCCGCCAGGTTTCCGGTTGGATTAACGGTCATAATCGTCTTTCCAGCGTTCAAGGATCGCACAGTAGTGAAAACACTGGCGTCGCTCGCCTTAATCAAGGCCACATTGTTGATCGCCGCATTGACCAGCGCGTTGTTGAAGGTCAATGTGAGGTCCGCCCCGACCAGCACACCAGTCGCATTGTCAACCGGAGAGCTGCTGGAAAGTGCCAACGCCGACGGCGCGCTGGAACCAGGAACCTGCACGGCACTGAACCAACCCGTAGCGCTGAAATTCGTCACGTCGTCGTCACCAACCACGCGCTTTAAGGTGTTGACGCTGGAATCAGCCAGGGTCCACTTGTAGGTAGTTTTGATAGCCGTGAAGGTGACCTGGATAGTTTTAGGCTCCGGCTGGGCCTTTTTAGTCGTCGCCTCCTCTTTGATGCTGTCGAATTTCCCTTTCAGATACCAGAAATACCGATATCCACCGCTGGAACGAAGGGAGCGAAAACCCAGGGCGAAATAAGGCGCGACGCCGGCCTGGTCGAAAATTCGTCCAGTAGCAGAATCGAAGACACGGCCATTAATCAGGGCCTGGAGCTCCAGCGGCAGGCCGGTTACCGTCAGGGTGATCTTAGTTTCACCTTCGGCGGTCATCACATCGAAAGGACCGTCGTCGGCAAACTGGATCTCAAACGAGCTACTCGGTTCCTGGCTGGCCTCAGCCGCCGGCGCGAACCACTGTGGAGTTTCCGCAACATAACCAGCCGCATCGTCCTGCGTGATCAGGGCAATGTAGATGGAATCAAGGCCGATCGGGGATTTATATTCCCCGGGATTTGCATTAACAGGAGTCATCGCCTTTACCCTCCTTCGAGGTAAGAAAATTCCATCGCCAATCCATAATGGCGGCTTTGGAGAGAAAAGGGCTGTTCGGTGTCCGGACCATGCGTAAATCCGGCCACTATCATTGCCCCCGCAATGTCAGGAACAGAATTCAGCCCGGCCCGGCTCCAAAACGTAACCTGCATGGTGCGCCGGCGCGAAACTTCGCCATCGTCAGCGTGCTGCAGGGGCGGGCTGGAGATCATCTGGTAAACGATATAGGTGTCGGGTAGACTGGTGCCCGATTCAACGATGTAGGTATTGGCCGCCAGGGGGAGTCCCAGCGGCGTCAGCGCCGATTTGACGCGCTCCCAAATCGTGGTCATCGGAATTTCTCCCGGAGATAGTCTTTCATCGCCCGACGGGCCTTTGTTCCATCTTCGTCGAAGGTCGGGCGGATATATGGATGTGCCGGCATTGAGCTGGTGCCGTACTCCTGAGAATTACCATATCGAGCTGAGTCTGCATCAGTCCCGCGCAACAAGCCCACCTCTATGTAATAAAAGTTCCCGTCCCGTTTTACATCGGATTTCCGAAGCTTGGACTTCAAATTTCCAGTAAGGACTTTTACTCTCTCTTGCATGCCCTCCAGCAAGACATCGGCCCCCACATTGAGAGCATCCGCCACGGCCTCATCAATATTGGCGCCGATCGCCGCCAGTTCCTCCAGAAACGCATCAAAGCCCCGCGTGCTAAGGTATGCCCGGTTTGCCATCATCCACCTACCACGGCCCGGACCTTGAGCTCCAGGATCTCTGATCTTTCACCAATGTTGTCTATCGAGACGATTTCAAAGACCTCGCTCCCCTTCTGTACCCTCCATGTCAGGCCCAGGTCGGCCCTGTACCGGATGCGCACTGTGGCGGCCCGGGTCGCCTGGATAGCGGCGGCGGCCCAGGCCTCCGCCCCGTGCGCGTTTTTCCAGTCGGCCATCACGGCCCCGTTCGTCGCCGCCGTGTAGGTGGGCGTTTTAAAGCCGCCGGCGTTGGCAGACTCCACCGGCTGCAGCAACGTGATAGGCGTGCGTAAATCGCCCGGATTGAACGTCTTTCCCCCTATGTTCATGATCCCGCCTCCAGTTCCAGTGCCAGGACCTCTAGCTGGAGCAATACCGCAGTCAGGCCATAGTCCAACGTCGTCATGCCGCTGGCCGCCATCGCGGGATTCTCATACCACAAGGTCAACAGCATCATGGCGGCCGCCTTGGCCTCATCCCGCACCGGATTATCTGCGGCCCAATCCCGACCGGTGGCCCTCTTGATGTGCGCGTCCACCAACGGCATCAGAAACAACATCGTGGCATCGGTGCTTGACGTTCTTAAAACATTCGCCCCCTCCGCCGCTGTCAGGATATTAGCCATAGGGCCTCCTAAACCAGGTACACCAGAGTTACCTCTTTGGACCCGTCAGGAGTCCCGCTGAGGCTGTACAGATTGCGCTCCAGATCGGCGCTGACGGCCAGACTACCGCCGTCGGCACTGCCATTGAAAAGCTTGACTAGCAACATGGCCGCGTTTTCCACTATGTGAGGAAGCCCAAGTTTCTTGGCAATTCCAACCGAAACCGTATCTACCGGCACCCCGGCCTGAGTGTTGGCGCTGGCCGGCGCCGCCGTGATCCCCACACAAGTGCCGTCGGCAAGCGCGACATTCAACGTGCCATCGTCGGCGGCATACACCTTTCGCGTTAAGATGATGCTGGCGTCAGCTCCGCCCACAGTAAACATAGCGGTGATCGCAGCGTCGTCGGTCAGTGCAGTCCGGATCTTTTCCGCCCACTGCGCCGCCGTGTCGTTTTCTAGCACGGCCACCGCCAGGGTCTTGGGATTCCCCGTCATGCCGGCAGCCGTCACAATGACCTGAGCGTCGCCGCTGGAGGTGATCGTGCCGGCCGCCGTGGCCGTCT
Source organism: uncultured Anaerolineales bacterium (assembly GCA_964501335.1). GTDB lineage: Bacteria > Chloroflexota > Anaerolineae > B4-G1 > SLSP01 > CAZCTC01. The sequence goes on from CAZCTC010000062.1 coordinate 30,473, forward strand.
CGATTTGGTACGCCGGGGCGTGGGTCTGCGCCGGCAGGTCCACCTGGTCGACCGAAGCGAAGGCTTCGACGCCCTCTACCTCCGCCGACCCATTGAGTGTAATCGTATCCTCGATCGTTGTGCCGGCGACATTGGTCCCCGTCACAACTACGTTCCCCACAATCCCTGCCACATTGCCCTTTATCGTGACCGTGCGGGGGAAATCCGGCGCCGTCAGGCCCTCCGTAATCTCCTGGGGGCTCCCCCCCAGATTGGTGGCCGGCAGCACAGCGACGGCCGATACCGCCGCCGGCGCCAGAGTGTACCGCTGGGCGAACATTGCCTGCAGCGTTCCGGCATTCAGCGCAGGCGCACCCTGCCGCAGATTGGCCGGTGTCAGGGCCCGCGTCCCCAGCGTTTCGGCCTGGGCCTCTGCATCCGTCGCCAGCTCCACCAGGCCGGCCGCCGTCGTGCTGGCTGCGGTTGCATCCAGCACGGCGGGCAGATTGGCGGGGGTGAGTAGGGCGGCTTGGGATGATTTGGCTACTGCCTCCGCATCCGTGGCCAGCACGGGCGCGGAGAAGGTGCCGTCGCCGTTGACGATCTCCAGCTGTAGTCCGGCAACCCGCTTTCGATCAAGGTCATTAATCCTCAGCGCCCGTCCCATGGCTCCCGCTTACGCGGTACCCTCAGCAGGCGAAACATGCAGTTCCCCGACATTGGTCTGCGGGAGTTCTTTCGCGTTGAATTGGAACGCCAGGCAACAGGTAGGCGTGGCAGTGTTGGCGTTGGGCACCGTGATAACGGGTCGAACATAGCGCTCCAGCGGTTGCACGATCTCCAGTACGGCCAAACCTTTGGCCGAAATCGTAGTCGAGAAAGCCTTGGCCGTGCCGGCCAGGTCGGCCGCCCCGGTAAAGTCAGACACCGCAGCCTGCTGCGCCTTGATGCTGAAATCAAGAGCTTCCCCCTCCAGGGCGCAGACGACAAAGGTCACGCTGTCGAAGCCCTTCATATCGACGCCCGTCCCAGTAAGGGACTCATTGTCGGCGCTTTTCAGCGCCTGCACCGAAACCTTGCTGTCTCTGAAAATGCTGAACATTGATCCATTCCCCCTTTACGCCGTCAGGATATCGACCATGGCCGCAAAACTGGCTTTACGCCGGATCACCGTGTCCACATCCTGCATGGCAGTGATCAACACCTTGCCCGACGTGCTGTTGCTGTAGGGGTCCACGATCAGATCCAGGCCGCCCCAGTAGGCGAACGTCAGGTCGGCCCAGTTCCCGAAAATCATCGCCGAGCACGTGGACGCATTACCCTTCACCAGGTCAGACCGGATCTGATTGGTCGCGTAGGCGTCGTACCCGTTAACCTGGTTGTTCTCCCAGATGAAGCCGTTTTGGTTGGTGACCTTAGTGGTCTGCTTCAACTTTCCCCGCACCAGGGCATTGGTGATGTACGCCGTCCGCCCGATGTCGGCATTGGCCACGGCAACTTTGCTCTCCAGGCCGACCATATGAGCCCACGTAGGGGCAGCCCCATTGGTACCGCCTTCGACAATCTCAATGCCGGCGTTGAGAACGCCCAACGGCTGGTTCTCACTGCCGAGGCCATGGATGCCCACAAAGTCGGACTCCAGGGCCAGCGACTCGGCCAGATCATCCCGCGCCAGCATCTCCACATCGATGCTGGATTGCTGGAGCATCCGCCGCGTGAATTCGAGATAGGCCGCTACCGTCCGCGGGCGCACCGCAATCTGCCCAAAGCCCAGGGTGCTCTTGGTCGGGGCGTTCCCTTCTCCAATCCAGTAGGCCCGGGCACCGGCGGTTTTGGTCGGGATGTCCAAATTACCGACCAGGCCGGTCAACGTCACCGCGCCGGCAGTGCGCAACACCATCTTGTTGCGGAGCAGGTCCACGAAGGACGCCGACGCCAGTTCGGTAGCGATGGTATACCCGCCCAGGGCCGGATCTCCCGCCATGTTGGTATCGACAACCCGCCGTCCTTTCACCGGATGAACTGGAGCCTGCTGGATATCGAACGGGACGAAGAACCCCTGCGGAGTGCGTCCCAATTTTTCAGCCATCGCCCGGCTGGCATCCAGTTCCAGTCCCGCATTGTCCCAGGCCCGAGGGTTGGTGTGGGCTTCGGCCGCCGCGTTAATGGCCCGGATCAGGCTGTATTTCCGGATCTCCTGATTAGACATCCCGATCTGCAGATCCTGATCGGCGCGCCCGGGCACAAAAAGCCGGCCCGGATCGCCGCCGGCCGGAGCCGTCCCCTCGCCGCTGGCCCCACGCATCGACAGATAGAGCTTGTTGGCATTATCGGCCTGGGCGCGGGCCTTATCCAGGTCCGGGAGGATTTTCATAGCCTCATCGGTCTTCTCCTGAGTGAACAGGTCATCCATGCGCCCGGCGATTTCCCGCACGCGCGCCTCCGCCGTCTGAACCGCATCGTAGTAGGGTTTCAGATTCATAGGTCTCCTTCACCGTAAGAGTTTTACTTCATCGCGGAGGCGCTTTACCTCCGGCGCGATGACCGCCGTAGCCGGCTCCTGCATAAACTGATCCCGCAGAGAAGCCGGAACGTTCGCATAGTTTCGGAGCGCGTTGGTAACCGCGATCGCCGCCGCCGGCGCCGCTTTGTTTCCCCCGATCACTTCATCGGCAAAGCCCATCGTAACGGCCTCGTTGGCCGTCATCCAGGTTTCCGCTGCCATCATCCGCGTCAACCGGTCCACGCTCATCCCGGTACGCGCCGCGTAGGTCTCCACAATCCCGTTCCGAATCGTTTTCAGCTCACTCAATAAACCTTCTAGGGTCGTAATATTGAGCGACGCCAACCAAACAACGACCGCAGGATCGTGGATCATCATGTAGGCGGAGTCTTGAATCAAAACCCGATCCCCCGCCATGGCCACGATTACCGCAGCCGAAGCGGCCATGCCGTCGATTTTCACCGTGATTTTTCCCGGGTAATCCTTCAGGATGGCGCGGATTACCGACGCCGCAATCACATCCCCGCCCCCAGAGTTCAATCTGATGGTAATCGGCCCACCGGCACCGCGGTCGTGAAGATCTTTCTTGAATTTCCCAGGGGTAATATCGTCTTCGTACCAGCTATATTCAGAGATATACCCATAGAACTCCAGCTCCGGATCTCCCCCTTCGCTTTCCACAGCATCCCGGAATCTCCAGAATGCCTCATGAGGTTTTTTCGTCCCGTCGAAACAGCGAATAGGCTCCCCCATCAATGCTCTTCCTCCTTTCGTTCAGTTCGTTCAGTCGCCGATTTCACAACCGTCTGGAGCCTTCCGTCTGGAAGGACTACGGCCATATTCGCAGGGACATAATGACTATCCCCACCGGGGAACGACGGGTTGTCTTCAATCGCCCGGGCTTCATTGATGGTCATCAGGCCGGATAAAACCTTCTTCGAGAGATATTCGCCCCGCGTTTTAGAATCCGTCCGCATCAGAGCGTCACGATTGAAGCGCCAGTAATACGAGGATTGCTCTTCCAACGTCAGCCAGTGCAGCTGTGCGGCCTGCTCCCAAGCCACCAGATAAGGGTCGAGAGTAGTGGCCAGATAATCCAGGGCCTGCTGCTCATTGCTGGAATAACTCTGTTTGCCCATGTTCAGCTTGTACAAGGGCAAACCGAAGAAATTTGCAATATCGAGATCCGTAGCCTCGATGGACTGAAGGAACTGGGCATCGACGGGACTGATCTGAACGGCCTTGTAGTCTTCGACCTTGTTATCCAGGATGGCCAGCCGGTAAGCGTTCGCGCTTCCACTCATCGAAGACTCATACTCCTCTCGGATCTTTTGACGAGACTCCGGCGACAAGGCCCCGTTAAATTTCATGATCGCCGCCGGCATTAACCCTTGCGAGTACAGCATATCCTGAGTTTCTCCGGCCCCCTGCCGCCTCCCCAAGGTATCCCGCGCAAAGGCGATCACGCTGCGCCCCAGGAAACCATCCTCCGAGTTGATCATCAGGTGCAGAACCTCAACTGACGGCAGTTCCTCGGTTTGTCCGTTAGAGAACGTTGTCCGATACCACAATTGCCCATCCTCGGCGATATAGGGCAGGGTCGCATTGGCGGCCAGGAGGAATAACTCCCGCTGCCGGCCTGGAGGCATCCATATGTAAGCGTTCCCCCAGTAAAGCAACCACATCACCGCCGTTTTTTTTAGGTAGAAGGCGGTCTGGTAGCGGTTGGGCTGGATCTCCACCACATAGGCCATATTCCTGTTCCGTCCATCCGGGCGGATGCGTTGAATATTCCCATCTCCCCGGGCCAGGAACAGCTGCAACGGAAGCTTTGCAATATCGTCGCTCAACACCGCCCCACATCGGTAAGCTGTAGCAATCCGTTTCACGCTGTCAGGTGTTATAGATTGCCCGGATCCGGCCGTCAATGAATATCCACCCCCGACCAGTTCAGGGCGGGTCCAGGTCGGCGTGACCAGATTTGTTCTAAGAGCCCTTTTCAGCCGACTGATCAGCATCGTTTCCTCCATCGTTCCCCAACCCAACGGCAACGCCTCCCACAATCAGAAGGCCCCCTGCCATAAAAATGCCGGCGATCGGATGACACAAATAGGCGCCATACGTGATCAGGCCGGCGCCGGCCAGGATCATCAGATCATCCAAATAACGGAAAATTTTCATCACATCCCCCATTGCCCGGTCCGGATCAGTTCGTCGAGATCCACCGTGCCCTCGTAAAAGATTGCCCGGGCCTCAGCAATTACCATAGCGGCAGTAAAATCAATCCGTTTCGTTGTAATGGTCCCGCGTCCCTTTGTTTCCTTGACGTACTTCTTCAAACCGGACCCATTGACAGCGATAGATGTATTACCAAAGCACCAACGGGCAGTAAGGTTATCTTGGTGCGTCATTGTGCCGGCTTTCAATTCGACCTCAATCTGATTCATCGCGTTGGTCAGGCCCACCATGGTTTGGGGAACATGAACGCAAACCAACTGATAATCCTTTTCCAGTTCCTGGAGCAACATGGCCGCAAAAGCCCGATCCGCGTCGATTTCCTTCACTTTGTAAAGTGCACACCACAATAAAATCGTTTGCTTAACGATGGTGTAATCGACCACAGTTCCAGGAGTGGCGATGATATATCCCTTCTCTACCCATTGATCGTAGGGAACGTGATCTTTTTCAATCCGCTCACGCATGTTCTCTTCGGGAATGAAGCCTAACCAGATAACCCGCCAATCCAGTTGCGCTCCCTGAGGAGGAAAAATAGCCGATATCGCTGTCAGATCGGTAGTGCTGGAAAGGTCCAAACCGATGTAGCACTCCTTCCCCAGCAGGCTTTCCATATCCCAATCGCCCACAGTATTGTCAAAAAGTTCCAGGGGTAACCACCCCGTTAGTTTTGTTGAAACCCACTGGTTCAACACCAGCCAACGGAATAATTTTTCATTGGCTGCATTCTGCTGAGCCTTGTGAGCTAATTTACGAATTGCATCAATCTTGATGGTGTGTCCCAGCGAGGGATTGGCTTTATACCAGTTCTCCTCGTTGTAGATGTCATCTCCGTCATATGCAAAAATGACGACATACCAGGTAGGATCGATAATGTCTCCCGAAGCAACGCGCATGGCATAGTCATGCAATTCCCATGCAATAGAATTTCTGTCCGGATCATCGCCGGCGGTCGTAATGACCCATACGATGGGCTGGTCGCGCGCCGATCCAGACCCAAAGGTCATCACGTCCCACAAATGCCTATCCGGTTGGGTATGAATCTCGTCGAAAATAATGGCCGACGGATTCAAGCCATGCTTGGTCGGGACATCTGAACTGAGCGCCATGTAATAGGAGTCGCCGGCATAAATAGTGTTCTCTGAAGCAACAATTCGGCTACGTCGGCTCAAGGCTTTGCATTTTTGAGTCATTACCTTGGCGCCTTTGAAAACTATCTTGGCCTGATCCTTATCTCCAGCGCAACCGTAAACTTCGGCCGATGGTTCCCCATCGGCATGTAAGTGGTAAAGAGCAATCCCGGAAGCGAGGGTACTTTTCCCGTTCTTTTTGGGCAGTTCAATCCAAACGTATTGATATTGTCGGAACCCATCTTCATCAACCGTGCCATAAACATCCCAAAGCGTATCTCTCTGCCACTTTAACAAGGTGAAAGGCTTGTCTTTATGTCGTCCGGACGGCGGCACCAACGCCTCAAAAAACGTGATGACATTCTGGGCTTTGCTTTCATCGAACGGCATATAATCCCTCACCGTTAAAAGAAAAACAAAGATAAAAATCATCCCGTAAAGGACTCGTTTCATTCTTCATTCCTCGAAACTCTATTCAGCAAGGCTTCCATCGGATCTACTGTCTTATTCTTGGATGTTTTATCCTTTTCCTCAGGAGCAGTGCCGGCCCGTGCTCGTGGTGTCATGTAAAGTGATTGCCGCAGGAGCAGCAGAAATTTCCGTTTTGAATCGCAACGGGCGTCGATAACTCGTAGTTGGTTTTGTGCCTTCAGAAGTTTCGAGAAAATATCTGCCCGCAGCTCCACATCGCAATCATCAGGGAGTTCCTTGAACGTCTTATCCATCGTGCGCCAGGCCGAGTGAGCCGCCGATCTCATATCGTCCAAATCTGCCAGTTGCGACATTGCCAGGCAGTAATCGACCATCAAATCAAAGTCCAGCGCCGTGACAATCTCCGCCTTCACGCTGGAAAACAAACGCCTTAATCGGCGCCAATGGGAGGAGGCCACCGGATCTGAAGAAATAGACGCAGGGGCTTTTACCGGTAAATCGCGAGTCGGCGTCAACGCCTCTTCGGCCTGCTCCCGTCGGGCGATTTCCTCTTTTGTTTCATGCCGTACTACTAAATCAGACGGCTTTTTAGCTGGCATTGCAAAAATCTCCACATTGGGAAAAAATCTCGCGTTCGTCCCCGCTTGCGCTCGACAATCCCCCACCAAAACTTTCCGAGGGGGTTATCCCTGCCTTACCTCTTCTCTTGTGCGCCGCGAGTGGCACTCGTGGCACAAAGAAAGCAACGGGCTCGATACAAACAGGGCAGGGTCCCCGCGGTGCCGCACCTGGTGGTGCACGTCGGTCGCCGCGACGTAAAGACCCTTCGCCAAACAATCGGCGCACCATGGATTAGCCTCAAGATGAGCCTTCCGACGCTTCTGCCACGATCGTCCGTAGAGCCGGTGCTTGATCTTGTCTTCCCGCGTCTGTCTCGTCTGGCGCTGCGATGCGGCCGCTGCGTGCTTTGCGCAGTAGCCACGTTCTACTAAGGCTGAGCAGCCTGGTGACGAGCAAGGCTTAAGAGGCATGGTCCAACTCGAATTCCAACACTGCGATATGCGCCGTAAGACGCTCGATCTCTGCCCGCAAATCGTGAACGGATCTGGTTGCGTCCTTCAATTTGATAGGCATTGCTTTGTAGATTTCTTTTAAGCACTCGACTTCAACATGGGAATGTTGCGAAAGACGATTCTTTTCCACGAGGCCATAAAAGAAAAAAAGGATGGGATAGGTAAGGCACATCTTGAAACTGAGCTTGCGTAACCGCTTCAGCTCAAATTCTGCATGCACCAACAATTCCCGCATTGTTACCAATCGGTTCACATTGTCGACCAACTCGGATTGAAGTTTCTCTCGATAGTTAACGCTGTTCATCTTCGTCCCTTCCTGCGCTGCGCGGGATCTACCTCATGCCGTCGGATAGGCCTCATTGCCACCTGCGGCCGCTTAGAGTAGCGCAGCACCGGTGCGCCTTTCCGTACAACAGACTCTTCTTCCCTTAATGCGAGTCTTGCTTCTTTCAAAGCATTGGCCAAAAATGCATTAAAAGCATCCCATTCTTCAGAAGAAGAAAACATATTAGGCGATTGCATCATCGTCACCATCGGGGCTTTAATTACCTGCGTATTCATCGGCGCCTTTGAACGCTGGATAGTAGAGGCCCGGCCAGTTGTCGCGTTCCCAGGGAAGGGCTTCGTTCAGCGTTGCCGGCGCGACGAACATATTGGGGTTTCCCTTGCAGGCCTCGACGGCCATTGACTCCGTCTCGAAGAACCCCATGAATTCCCATTGTTCACCTTCTCCGCACCACTTGCCAACAATCCAAAACGGAACTGCACTGGGAACAATGGGGATTGGCAACCCTCGTCCTGATAGAATCTCAAACATGGCCTTATCAGCATCTCCGAGATCCTGGTTGCAGGCCGCCGCCGAAGGGGTGACCGGCAATGCCTCGTGGCCCAGGGATAGAGAAGCATTCCAGTGCCGTCCCCGGCCTCTGCCCCCAGATCCTCCACTCCAGGAACCACCCAGGCCACGCCGGCCTGGACGACCTGGGTGGCACTTACGGCAGTAGGGGCCGGCATACGTCCGGCCACAGTTCTTACATGTTTTTGGGGTATTTCGCTTCACCATGATCCACCCGCCTGTTCCAAACCGGATATAACGGCCAACAGTAGCAACGTCCAGATGACGATCAACACAAAGTCAAACAGGTCGGGATCTGTTGGCCAACGTTCAGCGCTCATGATCCAAACATCACCCGCGCCTGCCCCGTGACCACAGCCCAAAGTAATCCAACGATGAGGGCCCCCACAACGGTGGCGACCCACTTTAGGCTGTCGATGGCCGGCTTGATCTCGGGAATTGTTTTCTCAAGGGCTACGACCCGTTTGTCCAACCCGTCAACTTTACCTTTGAGGTCGGATTGCATCCATTCATCCCGCAGGGTTTCCAGGCGGGCTCGCTGTTCTGCGTTGGCAGTATCGATGCGAGAAATCCAGGCCGTGAGATCCTCCCGGAGTCCCTTAACGGACTCATTGAGCAGCGCGATCTGCGTGCTCACGCTCACTTCCTGGTCTGGTACTGAACGGCTGGTCTGCGGAGTCATTTTTTGTCGCCCTGGGGAATGATAACCTGGGGAGGAGTGACAACCGGACGCGCCATGACGCGCTGCAGCTGCTTTGCAGCCAGCTGCTGAGGTTTAATGATCGCGTGGTAGGTGGCCGTTCCGAAACCACATGCTATCAGGCCGCCGGCGATCGGCGCCCAGTAGGCTTCAATGACGGGCCAGGCGTCCGCCGGAATGAACTGCATAAGCAGCCGCGCAATGACAGGAACGCCGATAATCAACACAGGAAAGACGATGCCTTTGATATCCGACGGCAACCGCTGGAACCAGGCCTGTTTTTCCGCCAGAAATGCCGCGACGACGCCACCGCCGGCAGCCGTGCCCAACAACAGGATGAGATCCCGCAGCCCCGGAAGGCCCACCGGTGCGGACCCGTCACCGGCCGGAGGCTCTCCCTGAGCCATCACCCCACCTACCAAAACCAACGTCATCAAAACAACCAGCCCGGCAACTGCAAAACTCTTCGCCTTCATCGAAAACCCCCTTGATTGAAATAAAAAAAAACCGGGGCCACGTTTACGAACGTGGTCCCGGTACTTAAAGCCGCTGACGAACCGCTTACGGGTATGCCTGCCGGCGCCCTGGGGGTCCGGCCCGGCACCGCGCCTTCGGTGGGAGCTTGCGGTCATACTCGCGGCGGATACGAACTAATTCACCATCCTGGATCACCAACACGACTTCTCCAAAGCCGCCGCTCTCTTCGCAGACGGCGTTAAAATCCCGTTCTATTTCTTGAATTGCTTCTTGTGTTAGCGCCATGATTTATCCAAACCCCAACCGTGTAATAACTCAATTATAACGAGATACAAAAAAGAGGTTAATCTGTCAAGCTACAATTGTGTTACGAATTCGTTAACGTTGGCTTTTATGCAGTAAATGCTATAACAGGTATTCATTTATGGGAGGATACATTGAAAACTGAGCATAACTGCATTTATTGTTCGCGCCCTGCGACCCAGGGCGTTAGCCTCATTATAAAAACGGCAGCGCGCCGCGTGGGGGCTTTGCCCCGTTTTGAACGAGCCGGCGGGGTGGTATGGGTTTGCGATGAACACGCGCCGCTCTTGGCCGTGTTTGTGTGGACAGATCGGCCGCGGGCTGGTGACCATCCCACGGCCGTACCCCAAGCGGACTAATAAGAAACGCCGGGATGGTGACCATCCCGGCGTTTCTTATTTTATGTTTGGAACCCCGCTTGGACCGCCCGAAAATTCCCCCGTTTGAGCCTGTTGCTTTTCCTGTTGCTTGTCTGGTAATTGCGGATGAGCCTGATTAAGAATCTGGTTCATAATAAATCCATAGGCCCAATGTGCTTTATCAGCTCCTCGGAACTCAAATGTAAACTTTCCGGCCGCAGTCAATAAGGTTATTTCGCTGGTTTGGAAAACAATCCCTTCGTCGGCCGAAGCAACTGCGATAACCTGGTTGTAAGGAAGTGATACCATCGACTTCTTTTTCGTAATTACACCCTGATCATAAAAAATGATCCGTTGATCCGAGATCCCGACAAACCCGGTGCCACCACCCTTGCAGTCATAAACGGCATACAACGTCTCGCCTTTGATTATATAAGGCACAATTCGATCATATTGATTCTTGATATCATAGACGGTTTGGAATGCCATAGGATCCTTTCCTGATATAGAATTTATGAAAAAGGACCGGATCTACCCGGTCCTTTACTCGTTGACAACTATCTTAAACGATGTATAATTTTTACACGCAACGCTTAGGAGGCACACCATGGCTTGGACCACTAAACAGCTGGCCGAAGCCGCCCGGGTGACGAGCATCTATGTTCGTCAAGAAATACGAGCCGGAAACATTAAGTGTGAGAAAATAGGACGGGATTGGTTGATTGATGACGAGGAAGCTCAGCGTTGGTTGTCAGAACATCGGTTTACTCGTCGAGATTACGTCCAAAAGATCTCAGATGAATCTGGTAAGTGAGGGCGCCTAAAAAGCGTTTGGGGAACGTCGTACTCACAAAGCAAAACGTTCCCCGCCCGTGTGGAACCTTAACAATTGAATATCTGATTATAACATAATTGAGACACTCAATTGTCTCGGCCTGTTTAGCGTTACACCTACATCTTGCAGGATGAAGGGGTAACGTCGGACACTATCCTTGTAAATTGATGGCAACGAAGTGGGCGGTATAGGGCTCGAACCTACGACCTCCTCTGTGTAAGAGAGGCGCTCTAACCGACTGAGCTAACCGCCCAAATTGCAGCATTAAAACCAGTTAATCGCCTTAAGATTGTATCATTTTTTAAGGATTTAGCAAATCCTTTAAGCTACCAAAGGCCGGCCCTCCCCACCGCTGTTATCCTGGGCCGGCTTGGCGGCGGCATGTCGCCCTTCGGCCCGGTCCACAAACACGCCCATCCGTTGCACATGTTCGGCGCACACATAGACCACGCCCCCTACCCGCTCATACTTCGGCAGGATCGTCGTCCCTGGAATGCGATCCGTCAATTGCAGAATCAAGGTTACGGCGTGCCGTGCCGGCTTCCCGCAGTAAATACACTTTTTCATGTTGTTCGCTCCTCGATAGATACCACGGTCAACACCGTGGCTTCAACCAGGCTCCCCCATAACCGGCCCTGCACCAACACGCGATTCCCCTTCACGATCTGGGCCACGCGTCCGGCCGGCCCGTGCACAGTGACCAGCGGCGCCCCTACCTCCGTCTGGATGTCGATCAACCGCTGATTCAAATCCATCGCTACCACCACGCCCCACAAAGTGACCAGGCTCCCTTGAGGCTCCCGGCCCGCCGGGACCACCACCAACACCCGCAGATCGGCCTCTCGAAAAGCCAGGATGTGCAGATCCCGCTTCAAGGCCGGCAGCGGCGCATTCACGTCGCCGCCGGCCAGGGCTATGATCTGCCTGATGATCTTCTCGGTGGGTTTCCCCGCCGTCATCTCAAGAGACGCCCCACAGGTGAAATGCGCGCCTGTACTTCGCGCACATCCTCCGGGGTCGTATTGACGTACCGCATGGTCGTGGATATTCGACTATGGCCCATCACGGTTTTCAAGGTCACTAAGTCGCCGCCGTTCCGCATCCAATTATGCCCAAAGGTATGCCGGAAAAGCTGCGGACCAACGTTCCGCTTGACCTGGGCCTGCCGGCCACAGCGTTTCACCAACTGCCGCAGTCCCGACGTGGTAAACTGATCCGTGCCGATGCCCGGAAAGGCCCAGGTGCCGTGGATATGATCCGCTTCCCAGTAGTTCACAATCGCCTGAACCACCAGCGGTTCCAACGGCACGCACCGCTCTTCCTGATCCTTGCCCAACACCCGGATATGCAACTCACTGAGGTCCACTTTCTCCCGCGGCAAGCTGACCAGCTCGCCGGCCCGGATCCCCGATCCCAGCAACAGCGTGAGGACGGCATAGCTTTTCTCCCCCTGGTCCAGGGTCTTGGAGGCCGCCAACATCGCCTTCACTTCATGGTCCTTCAAGAAATCCGGCAACCGCTTTTTCTGCGAAGGAGACTCCATCCCCTTCATCGGCGATTCGATCCGATATTTCGTATTACACCAGTTGAAAAACGCGGACAGCGTGTTGTAATACGTAACAATCGACCCGGGCTTCGCGCCGTTTTTGCGCTTGTACTCCAGGTATTTCAAAATGTGCTCCTCTGAAAGATCCTCAATGTGGGGGTTGTTTATCTGCGATGCGAACGCCAACACTGTCTCATAGTACCGTTCGATGGTCCGTGGTGATCTCCCCAACGTGGTTTTGGATTTCAGCAGAGCGCTTAACGCTTCACATAACCGCATAATCGACTCCTGAGTTTCTAGTATGGTACAGATGTAACAACTCAAACGGTACAGAAACAACTTTATTATTTTAAAAGATGAAATCTTAAAATCAATGCAGTTAACATCTTTGTAACTCTTTTGTTATGAAGTAGCAACAAAAAGCATTATTTTTCAAACTAATTTCTAACTACTAAGCTTCTCACCTGCCTTTCAACAAAATCTCCATCGTAATCCTCGTCACCTCTTTAAAGGATTGTCGTTATTATATTACCCAAAGACAAATACACAAACAGGAACACAGTTTCAGCGGGCAAGTCCCCGGCCTACTCTGCTTCCCTCATCGTTCACAATGAATGAATGACCATTGCCAGTCCCCCTTGTCCATCGCTTCGATGCTGATGAGCCTGACCGCCCCTTTGAAGTGGGCCTTGTCCAGGATGCGTTGTTGCCGGCTCCGATCGCTTTCACTGACCAACACCAGCGCCAACGCCCCCATCAGCTCCAGCGACTTGAGCCACTTATCCAGCAGCCGTTCATTGACCTCTCGCTGTACCTCCACCGCCCACCGCCGGCCGTCGATAGTGGCCACCAGATCCGGTTCAGTGCGGATGCCCTGGGGATTATCCCCCTTGAGCACTGGGGCCGGCTCCGCGTCCACTTCATAGCCCTGCGCCCGCAGGTGATCGCGGGTCTCCAGGATCGCTACCCCATGCAGGACGCTCTTGTGCTGCTTCGCCATGACCAGCAGCTCCGACTCCACCGGCGGCCGGCCGTAGGCTTGCTCATACCACGCCCGCCCCTGCTTGGTCAACATGACCAGCCGGCGCGCTCCCCCCACCGTCGTCGACCAGGTGATCGGCTCGTTGGTCTTGGTATCCTTGAAATCCTTGATCAGCTCATCGTCGATCAACGCCTTGAAGACATTGCGCACCGTGTTCTCGTTCCGGGTCAGGCCGTCGTCCATGAGCTGCTGGATGATGCGCCAGGAGCGCCCCGCCCCCTCGGAGCCCATGAGATGCAACACCGCCTGGCTGACACCGCCGGCCACCTGAATCTGCGTCCCGGGAATTTCCAAAGTGGTCGCCCCGGTGGGCTTCCGCGCCTCCGCCCGCCGGCCGGCCTGGATCTTCCGCTGTAACGCTTCGTTCTCCGCCGTGAGCCGCTCCAGCTCCGCCCGGCTGCCGGCCAGTTCCTCTTGCAAAGCCACGACCCTGGCCTGCAACGCCTGCACTTCGGCACGATCTACGGCCAGCGGCGGCACCGGCAACGGCACAACCGGCAAGTCCGGGCCCGGGCGCTCCGGTGGGTCTTCGTAATGCTCCACCAGCAGCGCCAGGACATCGCGCAGCCCCATAAAGACCGTCGGCCAGGCATAGGCTCTGGCCGACGGTTTATAGTGCTGGTGAATGGCGTGTACATAGTGGCTGGCAGTCCAGCGAAAATTCTCGATCCGCTCCGGCGGCCGGCGGCGGGAGTGGCCCCGCGCTACCAAACGATAGGCACGGGTCAATAACTGGGTAACCTCTTCAAGTTGAGCCGTGGTAATTTTATCCATGCGTGTTATTATAATATCGGTCTGTGCAGGGCTGGTTCCCGCAACTAAGCCCGGCGTCGTAGCGTTGTAACGAACCGACCGGCGGCCTAGCTACCCCCGATCCTAACGTGAAAACGAGTGATGGCGAGGCTCCGGCCGACCCATCGCTGCGTCCGGTGAGCGATGAGCACAGCAAACGACAAA